>CAYWLO010000032.1:0-46749 GCA_964459035.1 uncultured Polyangiaceae bacterium
ACTTCAGTTGGGTCTGGTGAAACCCGGCACGGACTTCCGGCACGAGGTACTAGGTTTGCTTCGTCTCGATAGTAAAGGGCACTCTCATAGAGAGAGTCGGCTGAGCTTCTGGAGGCTGCAGACAAGCGGTCGTCAGCTATTTGCAAAGAACGAAGCTCGCTCTCTGAAGCTTGTAGCTTGCTCTGAAAGGCCGCTATTTGCCTTTTTAAGAGCTAGACGCAATTGATCAATCTCTGCACTCTTGTCAGCCGCGAGCGATAAAAGTAACTTTCGCTCGCGCTCCACTTGCTCACTACGCGAGCTGACTCCTTTTCGGCCTTTTTTTTGGCAACACTCTGTTCCGAACAGTTGAGCTGAAGTCACTTCGAGCAGTTTCTCGGTATTGTCAATTGTCTTACGTTGGGAGAGTAACTCCTGATTCAAACGCTTCTCCTTCTTTTCTAATATCTCAGTCGTTATTTTTGCGTCTTTGAACGCCAAGAAATATTCTTCAGTAGAGTCTTTTCTTTCTCGGTTTCTAAAAGCTCCCTCTTCATATCCCGAACGTCGGCGTCCCCCTGCTCTTTCTCTGCTTTGAGACTAAAAGCCTGTGCTTTGAGCTGACTCATACCGCTTTCTAGAGAGCGGCGCTCTTTCTCTTTTTAGCTGGGTACCCATATCAAAGAGGTCCACGATAGCGGTCTCAAAACGTAGCCCAAAAACTGAATCGTTTTCGTCCGCCATGGTGGCTATGACACCGACCTGCAGCGTCCCCCAATTGCCCTGCAAACGATCAGAGCCCATTGCCTCCATTAGCTTTTACACAAGATCAGCCTGCACTTGGGTATGCCTATAGTCGCGCGCTAATCGGCCCGCAGCAAAGGGCACGACAATAGCCGAAAGCATGAGTGCTACGTTGGTGCGAGCAATCAGCTGCTCGTAAAAAAACAGAGCCTCCCCTGGATTAAATAGCTAATATCTAGCAATCTATTTCAAAAAAGCAGCAGTGATCAGAGAACCTAAAACCGTGCCGACCCGAACGCTTTCTTTATTATTCCCCACACATGTAGATGAGTTTTCTTCTATGTTGTCGATTGCAAGCTAATCATCGTCCCTGCCTTGAAGGGTAAGGAGAACTCGCAAAGGCAGGTGGTCACTGACCGTTGAGAAGAATATTGCATTGGATGCCGATACTTCTCGCACATCCAATACCTCCGCTTTGTCACCAAGCTCAGGGGTGGTCACGAGGCTAGAAACAAGAAGATGATCGTAAAGATTTGATGTGCGCTCACCCTGCGAATTGAGCGTCGAGCCAGTTCCTTCGGTGTGATCGATGAGTGTGGTGACTTCTGCCAGTTTCTTTGGAACCAAGTTGTAGTCACTAAAAATAAAAATATCGTTCTCACCGGGCCTGGAATTTTTCATTTCGGCCAGAGCCCCATCAATATTTTGCACCTCGGCCTGAATGGTACGAACGGAGCCAGAGGCCCAGGTAGCGTGATAGGCCGCCAACAAGAAATCAAAGCGCCCTTCAGGCCCCACCATTTCAAAACAACCATAGGCAGGCTCTCGCACAAATCTATTTTCACCGACGCCGCCTAAGGAACCATCATTGTCGGTGATATAACGTAATTCTTCCCAACCGTCGCAGCGTGAGAGCCTGCCTTTTCTCCAGAATATAGCGTAAAACTCTGAATTGCCGGATGTCGTATTGGGCCTGGGTGTATCGGTAACAATTGCCGTCCAAGACTCTCCCAGGGCTGTCCGCAGCGCCGTATAGCCGGGGCTACCTCTCTGTTTCTGCATGACCTCCACGACGACCGTCGCGTCGCATTGCTCCTCTAACACCTGAGCCAACAATGGAGTGTTCTTGAGCTCGCCATGTCCCAGTTTCTTAATATTCCAAAAACAAAGGCGTAGCGGTATCGTAGAAGGCGGTGAGTGTTCAACGTACCCGCCAGCACCGCCACTCAAAGGGGACATCCCTGCGCCCTCTGCGCCCCCTGCCCCACCAGCAGCAAGTACTAAGGAGTCCCCCTGACGGTCCCGTGGGACAGATCTTTCTCCCTTTGACGAAGAACCGGCGCTCCCCGTCGAAGATTCTTTTAGAGTAGACTGAGGGAGACCGCTTGGCCCCAGCGAATCTACGCCAAGCAGAGGACCCGATGCCGAGAGACTCCCCAGTGGGCTAGAATCAGCGGAGCAAGAAAGCTGAGTCAAGGCGACCAGACCGAGGGCAACCCATGGCATGCGTTGCGTAAAAAATGTCGTAGGCCGACAGGGTGTTCCGTTGAAACCTTGTCGAAAATAGAAAGAGAGCTGATCTGTAAGCACTGCTGGAAGCTTAACTCATAGTGGACCAGAGAGAACTCAGAAGCAGCGCCTAGGAAGCGCGTAGGATAAAGTTCCCATGGCTTGCAACGTGCCCTCTACAAATCGAAAGCTCATCTCCCAGCGCGAAGAAAAGCATCTTTCACTACTTCTAAGGAGAGGCAACGCATCAACCGACACCCGCTTTCAAGTGAGATAAAGTAGCCAAACCCTCTTGAAACCTAAGCAACCCGCACCACTGTCACTTGAAGATCGCGGCGCCCCAATCAGCCACAATCATCAATGACTCATTGCACGCTATCAGTCATTGCCTGCAATGCTCCGTGCGACAAGAAGAACTGCAGGGAGCGAGGTAGGTCACGACCGCATCGCTCCCTGCAGACTCAGCTCACTCCCCCCGCGCAAGCTCGCCCTCAACACTAAGCATTCCTAATTTATGCGCCAGAGAAATACGTGGCAAAGTGCACTACTTTAACCATATATTGTAAATAAAGTGCAATTTACCACTACTCAGTCAAGACACATACCCAATAGAGGCGTTGCGCTCACCATAGAATAATAGTTCAATATTACTCTTTACCTAGTCTCTAATAGAGAGCCAATGCCTCTTCTAGCTCTTTTTTTACGCGTTCCAATAGCTCTACAGGTTCGATGACTCGCACGCGGGGGCCCCATTCTAAAACCCAACTCACCACCGGTGTTAAATTGCCAATAGTCATTGTAAGTCGCACTCCACCGCCGGCTATTGATGTGAGTTTTTGAGAGGGATGCGCCTTTCTCATGCGCGCGTACTCGGCTCCTTTTGCGTCAAATTCAACGACCACTTTTTGCTGTACGTCACTGTGAAAAACACCAAATTCTCCGTGAAAGTACTCATCGATATTAAAATCGTCCGGTAAATCAAAGGTTGTGGTGTATTCGACCTGAGTGTCACGCATGCGGTCCAATACAAAGGTGCGCATCTCCTCTTTGGCCGTATGAAACCCCACGCAATAGATGGAATCTCGATGCAGAACCATTGCATAGGGGTGAATCGTTATACGCTCCTCTTTTGTTTTGCCTGCGGAACGATATTTCATCGTCATGGGGCGTAAATCAGCCACTGACTGAAAGAGATCGTCTAATTCTTCGGTTCGATCGGAATAATTTTTGGGAGCAAATGGTAAATAGAGAAATCTATCTTCTAAGCGAGCATCAGCACGCCCCGCGTTGGGTCCCCGCCCTGGACGCCTAGAAAAAGCCAGGAGCTTCTTCGTTGCTATGTCGATTTCTTCATAGAGCGTGGAGCCTGCCATTGGCTCAAAGAGCCTACGCGCCGCTAAGAATGCATATGCCTGAGTACGCCGCAGCTCAATCTTACGTGGTAGTTCACTCGTGCGAATTTTCCAGAGGAGAGCGCCCCCACCTTTGGTCTCCACACTCTGTAGCTCAAAGTCTCTATCTACCTCTTTGAGGTAGCGGCGCATGGTACGCGGAGTCACTTCAAGAGAATCGGCCATCTCATACAATGTGAGACCTTTAGGATGTCGTAACAAGATCTCGCGTAAGCGGTCAAGACGACGGTGTTGAGTGAATTTTCCCGAAGGACGTCCAGAGGTCGACATCAACCAGATCAATACCAGACTCCGAGCAGGGCGCGCTAGAGCGAGTCTCAGTTTGAATAGATTAGGGGGCATTTTATCCACCCGACAAGCTACGGAGATGGCCCTCAATGCCTCCAACTCCACCAATTGCCAGTAATCGCCACTCTTCATGTCCCTTAGGTCGTCACCAGCGACAAATCGGTCGTCCCTCGAGTAGCAAAGGCCGAAAATTCAATCCGGTTTTGGTACCAATGAGACAAAAAGTAGTACCGAGGACAGGCCCGCCTCAATATTTGAGGCATATCCTCCCCAAAGAGCAAACGCGCTACACTGGATCCATGGCCTCCCTGCCCACAACAACCAAGAGATTCACCCTCAACCCAAGCGCATTCATCGCTGAAAAGCGTGACGGCCAAAGGCATCACCCCGAGGACATCGAGCGTTGGATCAAAGGGTTTCAATCTGGTTTGGTGCAGGACTATCAAATGAGCGCCTGGCTCATGGCGGTCTATTTGAATGATCTGTCCCGCGAAGAAACCGTCGCTCTCACCCGTGCCATGCTTTATTCTGGGCAAACCCTCCAGGCGACAAGTGCTGGTCCCCCTCGTATTGACAAACATTCAACGGGGGGCGTGGGGGATAAAATAAGTATTGCCCTCGCCCCCATTGCGGCGGCTTGCGGCCTCCATGTGCCGATGATTGCCGGGCGCGGGCTCGGTCATACCGGAGGCACCCTCGATAAACTGGAAAGCATACCGGGTTACCGCACCACCCTCACCCTGGGGCAATTTGAACGCGCCATCAAGAAGGCAGGGGCTTCTATCATTGGGCAAAGCAAAGAAATTGCTCCAGCAGATCGACGAATGTACGCCCTGCGGGATGTCACAGGCACAGTCGCTTCACGCCCGTTGATTGTCGCCAGCATTCTTTCAAAGAAACTCGCTGAGGGTTTGCACGGTCTGGTGCTCGACGTAAAAGTCGGAAATGGCGCATTCATGAAGACCGAAAAAGAGGCGCGTGCCCTAGCCCGCAGCCTGGTGGACGTGGCCGGCTCCATGGGAACAAAAACCGTCGCGCAATTGACTCGAATGCAGGCTCCCTTGGGGCGCACCATTGGAAACTCCCTAGAAATAATCGAATCAATGCAATTGCTGCGAGGGGAGGGTCCCACTGACACCCAACAGCTCACCTACTCATTGGTAAGTGAAATGTTAATATTGGGTGGTCTTTTTAAGACACGTCCCGCAGCTCGCAAGCAGATCGAAAAGGCTGTAAAAAGCGGCGACGCCCTCGACGTATTTCGCAAAATGCTTCTTTGTCATGGGGGAGACGCAAAAGTGATTGAATCCCCTCGTCGTCTCCCCCATACAAAATACGTTCTTCGGGTTTTCTCTGCTCGTTCAGGCTGTGTGCACGCAATTGATTCTCGTCGTCTTGCTCTACTTGCCCTCGATATGGGAGCAGGGCGAAAAACGGTTCACGACAAGGTCGATCCAGCCGTCGGAATCGAGATACTCGCCCCTGTCGGCACCCGAATCACTCGGGGGGAACCCCTTGCCTTATTGCATGTACGAAAAAAAAACGAGGAGCAGGTCCAACTCGCAGTCGATTGTTTTACCATTCGCTCCAAGACCATCTCGCCCCCCGCACTCTCTATCGGAAAACTCATCACCTAGGTGAGACTTCAACCGACTCGCTGCCCTACCTTGGCACCACTGTCAGCAGCGAGGACAAAGAGATCGCTGCCGCCCTCGCCGGCGCAAACCACCATGCCCTCGCTCAAACCAAATTTCATTTTGCGAGGTGCCAAGTTTGCCACCACAACGACCAAACGCCCCTCCAAATCTTCGGGTTGGTACGCGGCCTTGATGCCCGCAAAAATAGTATGGCGCTCTTCTCCGCCAAGAGAGACGGTCAATTTGAGCAATTTGCGGGCATCTTTGACATGCTCCGCACGCACAATACGGGCCACGCGTAAATCAACCTTCGCGAAGTCATCAATAGTGCAAGTAGCTGCCAAAGGTTCGCCTGTTACTGCTTTGTTCGTATCGCCGTAGTCTTGTTCGACAAACGGTTCCGCCGCTGCGGCGGCATCGGCCACTTCTTTTTCTTCTTCGATCATTTTCTCGGCCTTTTTAAGGTCAACTCGCTTCATCAGATGAGAAAATTTTCCTATTTCTTGGTCAAGCAAAGGAGCTTGTGCCGCCAACCAAGAATCGAACGACGTATTCAAGAGGCTGGCGCTGTCTTTGGCTAATTGGGGCAATACGGGAGCCAAATAAACCACTATTTGACGATAAAGGTTGAGAGCTATTGTGCAGATGTCAGTCAGTTCTTGCCCTCGCTCAGGATCTTTTTTTACCTTCCAAGGCTGAGCTTGATCTAAGTACTCGTTGGCGCGATCTGCTAAGGCCATAATTTGTCGCATCGCCCCGGCGTAGTCGCAGCGTTCATAGGCTGCAGCTATCTCTTCGCCTGCATTCTTAGCGTTCTCAAAAAGTCCTCCGTCCTCTGGATACTCCCTGGACAACTTGCGGGTGAATTTTGCGGTTCGACTCGCAAGATTCACAACCTTGCCCACTAGATCGGCATTCACTTTCGTGGCGAATTCTTCCAAATTCAGGTCAATATCGTCCACCTTATCGCTCAGTTTGCTCGCGTAAAAATAGCGTAGAAATGAAGGATCTAAGTGTTTGAGATAGGTCGAAGCCCGCACCATTGTGCCTCGCGACTTACTCATTTTTTCACCATTCACTGTCAAAAATCCATGAACTTGCACGCGAGTCGGTAAATTGTAACCGGCACTCTTCAGCATGGCTGGCCAAAAGAGGGTGTGAAAGTAGGTGATGTCCTTACCAATAAAATGGCGAATCTCACACTCTGGATTCTTCCACCAATCGTCTAAGTTCTCGCCGTTTTTATCGCACCATTGTTTAGTAGAAGCGATATAACCAATGGGGGCATCAAACCATACATACCAAAAATGACCGGGAGCATTGGGAATCTCAAAACCAAAGTAGGGAGCTGGGCGCGATACATCCCAATCGCGCAATTCTTCTGAAAGAAAATGTCCCTTTAAGTAATTGGCAATCTCCGATTGTAGGTGTTCACCCGATTGCGTCCATTCGTTCAAGAAACCGTGTAACTGCTCAATCTTTACGAAATAGTGTGGAGCCGTTTTTACCTCGGGGGTTGCCCCTGTATGCACGCTTTTGGGCTCAATGAGGTCGGTCGCAGCATAGGCCGCGCCGCATACCTCACAATTGTCTCCGTACTGATCTTTAGCTTTGCACTTTGGGCAGATGCCTTTTACGAATCTATCCGCCAGAAAAACGCCACTTTTAGGATCGAATAATTGCGTGACTTGTTTCTCGGCAATCAATCCCTTGTCTTGCAACGAGGCCCAAACTTCTCCGCAAAGCTGCCTGTTTTCTGGGGAATTTGTACTACCAAAGTGATCGAACTCAATTCCAAAGCCGGCAAAGTCCGCTTCGTGGGCCCCTTGCATCTCGCCAATGAATTCTTCCTCGGAACGCCCCTCTTTCTGGGCTCTCATCATGATAGCAGTGCCGTGGGTATCGTCTGCACACATATAAAGTGCTCGATTTCCACGCAATTTCTGAAATCTTACCCAGATATCGGTTTGCAGGTACTCAACCAAGTGCCCAATATGAATATGGCCGTTCGCGTAAGGAAGGGCACTTGTTACTAAAATGCGGCGTGGTTTGGAGACTTCAGTTGCCATGAGGGGGCAGAGGTTAGCGGAAGTGCGCCGCCCTACAACGATACTTGGCGATTATCACAGACCAGCAGAAAGAGCCTATGGCCCCCGACCAAGCCATAGGTTAAGGGCTCTTCATGGCCGACGACCTTCCTGCACCCGCCTCCGATTCTTCAAGCCTTCTTCAGGGACGTGTAGCTCTCATCACCGGTGCAGGCCGGGGTGTAGGTCTTGAAATTGCGCGAGCCTACGCCGCTCAGGGCGCCCAACTGATCCTCAACGACTTAGGGTGTGAGGCCGATGGTACGGGCCGAGACCCTTCAATCGTTGAAGCCGCGGCAGACGAATTACGAGGCAAGGGGACCATTGTTTTCACCAACTGTGACGATATGAGTGATTCTCAGGCGGTAGAGAGCCTGTTTTCGACAATTCCTCAAGAGATCGGGGCTGTCGATATTTTAGTCAACAACGCTGGAATCGCGCAAGATAGCAATCTTTTCGATCTCTCAGTTGAAGCTTGGGACCAAGTATTGCGTGTTCACCTGCGCTCTACTTTTCTTTGCACTCAAGCTTTTGCCCGCGTGCTTCGAAAGAAACGCCAAGGCGGCTCAATCATCAACATGACAAGCACTTCTGGCATGCTAGGAAATTTGGGGCAGCTCAATGAGTCCAGTGCAAAGGCAGGAATCTACGGGCTGACGCGGACCGCTTCTATTGAGCTTCAAAAGTACGGCGTTCGAGTCAATGCGCTCGCGGCCATCGCCAAGACTCGCCTCACGGAAAAACTCCCCATGTTTGAAAAAGTAGGAGATACCCTCAGTGCGCGCCACGTCGCCCCCGCAGCGCTTTTTCTGGCGAGCGATCTCGCCAGCGACCTGAGCGGTACCGTTTTGAGTGTTGCTGGGGGACGCATCAGCACTTTCGAACTAGCGGAGAGCCAAGGGCGCATTAAAGAAAGCGACGAAGGGATTTGGACTCCCGAAGAGATAGCTGAAAATTACGGCTCTATATCGCGCCGCTGATCCCTCAGCGCTTTACTGATATCGTCAATAATTTCGAAGACTTGCAACCAAAGCGAGAAGAGCTCGCCTCGACGTGGTATTGTCGGGACTCAGTGGGTCCGCGTCTTTTGACCCAGCCTGCCAGCCCGCTCCATGCGCTCCGAATCTAACAACATACCCCTCTTTCTGTGGATCGCAGCTGCGCTCGTGGTGCACGCAATGGGCGGCGAGAGCGTGACAAAAGTCGTGGAGCAACTCGAAGAGACATTCGAGATCGGTGATTTCGCCTCTTCGGTTCGTCGCCAAGCACAAGGAGTGGGCAGGCCCGTCGAAATTTCAATGATTTCTGATGATCTGATTCCTGAAGAGACGCCCTCTCCTGCGCCACTGGTGGAGCCCCCAGAAAACTCCAACGATTCAGCCGACACCGACCCACCACTCACAATCAAGGCCAAAGAAAAAAAGAAAGACGAAAAACAGAAGTCAAAAGTCGCTCAAAAAGAAAAAAAGAAACCCGATTTGGGGCTCACAAAAGCGCCCCCCCCTGCGCGCCCACCTCCTGCATCCAGTCGGCGCGTGGCTGTCGATCAACACGTCGAGGACAAAAATCAAGAAGACAATCCGAACGCGGAGTTCGCGGGCGAACACGCCAACCGCGTCAAGGAACAGACTCGCGCCCAAATTACAGCCACCGACCAAAACGCGGAGAAGCCGACCTTGGGTCAGAACTTTGCGGGTGAAGATCCCGCTCCGGGCAATAGCGACGAAAGTCGCGTAGCGCAGAGTGACGAAAACGACGCCTCCGCAGACGAAGCGCCCGCTCTTCCCGCTCCTCCACCGACGAGCAACAAGAGCCAAAAAGAACAAGAAGCTCGTCAGGCCTCAAAAACCAACCCCAGTGCGGGAGCAAAACCTCCACCACCAGTCCTGTCCCCCCAGGAAGCTAAAAGAGCAGCTGCCGGCCGCGACGCAGTAGCCTCAACAATGAATAGCTCCCACGGTACTTTTTCGGTGCAAAAGAGTCGAGCGGCAGAGGCGGCTCAAAAAGCCCAGCAGGCAAGACGCACCCAGGCTCATATTCCCCCCCACCTGCTGAACCAACCCCAAGGCATGCTCGGTTTGGGAGCAAAAGGCACAACCGACCGGGGGGTCAATCTCAACATCAATCAACAAATGGCGCGAGCAGCTGTTGGTCTCGACAAGATGGCTCAACTGCGAAGAAAAACCGGTAAACGACGTCTCACCAAGCACAGAGGCTCTTGGACATCTGTTGGCCTAGAGCGCTGGCGCCCCGCTTTGGAGAATTACGTCGCAAACGTGAAACCAGGAAATCAAACGGCACTCAATACTGCGCGAGTTCCCTTTGCGCGCTACCTCAACCAAATTCATCAGAGGCTGCACGAAGTCTTCGCCCATGGCTTCTTAGGACATCTTGACCAACTGCCGCCAAAACACCCGCTCAACAATCAGCAGATGAGCACGCATCTAGAGATTGCCCTCAGCCGGGAGGACGGTCGAATCGTAAAGATGGGCATCACCAAATCAAGTGGGGTGACCGCGTTTGATGTGGGAGCTCTAGAATCGGTAAAAAAAGCAGCCCCTTACGGCGTGCCCCCAGGTTCTATTGTCTCCTCCGACGGTAATGTTTACTTGCACTGGGAATTTCATCGTAAGCCAGCTTACGCATGCTCTACCTACTTCGCTAAGCCTTACATCATCAACAGAGAACAAAAATCAGCGCCTCCTCATCTTGAAGCGCCCCCTCAGCCTCGCTACGAAGAAAAGAAAAAGTCAGGCGAACGCAGTGGATCCATCCAACAAGAAAGAAAACGTGCAAGCAGCGCCAAGGCTATCTAAGTCATCCGATGCCTCCGAACTATCCCTTGTAGTCTGGGCTCTGCAACTCTGGGCTCTTTCAGCTCTGCTCAGTCTCTTGTTAGGAGGGGGGCTAAGTAGGGCGATAAGAGGAGCCATGGTGGGTGGCGAACACTGGATCGCCCGGGTCGACCATGTGGCAAATTCCATCTCACAAGTCGCGGCTTTGGGCACCTCGCTCCTGCTGGTGCATATGGCGTTATTGAACGTACGTACAAGCTCGCGCTTGCTGGTAAGTCTTGTGGCGGTCCTCTTTGCTTGTCCCCCTGCAATTATCCTATTTCAGGCATCTAAAATGCCAGTGTTTCACCTCTTTGGCACCGTTGGTATAGTGTGTGCTGGGGCAAGTTTGTTACTTTGCGCCTTGCAAGCACGCACCGCAGCCAGCCTGCAACTGAGCATCTTCGTGGGTGGTCTCACCCTCCTAGCCACAGCACTTCGGGCTATCTCCCTCGGAAAAACTAGTTGGTCTCTTGTAGAGTTGAGCGCCCATGGGGCTCAGTATTTTCTTATTTGGGCCACGGTTGCCCTCTCGTTGGGACAACTTTTGTGGGCGGAACGCCGAGCGCCGTGGAAGGGTGCAGTGCTCTTGGGTAGCGCGCTTCTCCTCGCGGCAACAATACCTATCGCTTCAAATCCCAATGCTGCCCCAGCCCTGGTTTTGCTAGGACGAACACTCTCAGAAATCGCTCCTTACTCGGCGTTGGGCCCCTCTGCGCCCCTCGCCCTCTCCTTAGCGCTCTTAGGATTGGTAGGGAGTTTAAGTAGTACAAGGGGAACTCTATCGCGCATGGTCATCGCCTTGATAGCCTTGTGTGCGGTGTCTCCTCATACTCCCTTAGTGACAGCCTGGTTTACCCTCTGCGGTTTCACCTCAGCTGTGATTGCAGCTCATCGTTCGTCCGAGCCCGTGGCTAGCACAGCGTGATCCATAGCCCTCGTCGAAGGGAGCCCTCGTCAAGTAGAGGTCGATGAGTTCAGTCGACTGCAATGACGAGGGCCGTCATAACAAGGACCAAATGAGGCATCGATGCGAAGAAGAACCCACGGGCCCACTTAGGCCCAGCGTCTGCACGCAGACCCCGCGCAGCCCATAAAACGTAAACAAGGCCGCTGACTCCAGCTACAATGCCGTACGCCACGGATACATCCGCCCGAAAGGCTGGCAACATCGTCACAGCGAGCAAAACGATAGAAAATGCAAAGGCTGTCTTTTTAGTGAATGCTGCGCCGCGCTCGTTGGGGAGGACTTTGAGACCTGCGCGCCCGTACTCTTCACTACGAAATAGCGTGATCGCTAGGAAATGAGGAATTTGCCACACCAGCAATATCAAAAACATCGCGAGTCCTATTCCGTCCACCGTGCCGGTGAGAGCCGCATAACCGATAGCGGGTGGTAGCGCTCCGGGGACGGCGCCCACGTAGAGCGAAATGGAACTTATTGGCTTGAGAGGTGTGTAGACAAGAACGTAGGAGAGCAGCGCCAATGCAGCTAGACCGACCGCCGCCATTGAAACAAATTGCGCGAGAACAAAGAGACCCGCTATGGAAACCAAGACACCAAACGCCAAAGCTTCGTCTGCGTTCAATCGTCCCGTGGGAAGAGGGCGACCTTGAGTGCGCTTCATGTAGCGGTCACTGTCACGCTCCAATAACATGTTGAGAGCATTGGCTCCTGCCACGACCAAACCCGTGCCAACAATAGTTGCAAAAAGGTCAATCCACTCAAAACCACCTGGAGCAGCGAGTACTCCAAGGGCAGTAGTTATAAGAACCATGCGCGTAATACCCGGCTTTGCCAGCTCAACAATTGCGCGCAGCACATCCCGAGCTTTACGCTGACCGATGGCCTCATGGTTGGCACTCGCGTTTGAGGACAAAGCTGTCCCTTCAGACTCGAGGGAAATAGACTGAGTCATGCTCAAGCCTTATCGTCGTCGCTTGTTTTATCCGAAGAATCTTCGGCATTCTTCTTGGACTTCGGGTCGTTGGGATCGTCAGCGATTCCCTTCTTGAAGTTGCGAATTCCCTCGCCTAACCCCTTACCCATGTCGCCCAATCGATTAGCTCCAAAAAGTACGAGAATAACAACTGCGATAATAGCGATCTGCCAAGGCCCTGGGGACATAATACTCCTTCAATAAGGGTGCGAGGGGCACCGGGCGTTGCTTCTAACACCCGAAAATGAGGTCGGCAATTCTTGGAGGTGAAGCAAAAGCGATTCCTCACCAAGAAAGAGTCGATTTTATCGTCTTGATTTGCCGCTCACTTCTATAAATATCAGATAACTAGCTAATTTCACACATAATTTGGAGAAAGAGGGCTGAGAAGCAATAGTATATTTGATCAGATTGCAATATTATAGGCACACTGTATAATTGAGACTATCTGGGAAAAAATGGATGCCAGATCAAGGCTATAGTTTCACCTCAGTTCACCCGTTGGTATAGTGAACGCCGACTCGCGTTGGGGGACAGATCGAATCTTCCTCTGACAATTGATAGAGAAGCAATTGCAATGACCTCGTCAACTCGCTCCCAACCAATCCAAACCGGCACCAGAGATTTATTTCGTTCTCCGGAACTCTTTCGAAAACACGGTAGAGCAGCGACCTTAGCTCTCTTGCTTTCTGGCACATTGATCTCACCTGCCGCGAGGGCTGAGGTCGGTCAAGAAAAGATTCCCTCGGGCGCCAAGGGAACAGTGGGGCTCGGGCTTTTAGGAGCGGAGTCGGTTCTTGCGGTTGAAGCTGCTTTTGGAGTTAAGAAATGGTGGGCCTACGCAATTGGCGGTGGTCTAGGCGCTGTCGGCGGAGCCGTAGGAGGCTACCTAATCGATCAAAGCGATAACGCTGAGCTATCAACAGGCTTGCTCGTCGGTGGGCTTGTCTTTGCCATTCCTACCACGATTGCGGTGCTGAGCGCGTCGGCCTATTCGCCACAACAAAACCCCTCTGTTGACGATAACCTTTCCCCTGCAGCCCGAGCGGAAGAGCAGGCACAGCTCAGTGTTTATCGCCCTCATTCTTTGGTAGGAATTGATGAGTTTGGAGACCTCGGTTTAGAAATGCCGGCGATCCAAATTGCCCCTGTTTACTCCAAACAGGCCCGTCAAATTTACTCCCTCCCGGACGCCTCTTCTGTTCGCGTCCCTGTATTCAGTTTGATGTTCTAACTCTCTGAATACCTCTCGTTCGACTACTCTCTACAGGCTGCTCACCATGGCTTTGAGGATTATCCTCCCCGATAGCGCAAATTATGCATTCACGCGATAAGAAGAAAAATTCAGATCCGGCCTTGGGTAAGGTAATTGCCGGGCGTTATCGCCTAGAAGCCAGAATTGGCGAAGGCGGTATGGGCATTGTGTACCGGGCCCGCCATGTCCTCATTGATCGCGTTGTCGCAGTTAAATTAATCCGCCCTGACTTGCGTGGCGAAACCCATCTACGTGCCTGGATGTTGCGCGAGGCGCGCGCCGCCAATCGGGTTGACCACGCACATATCATCGATATTCACGATATTGGTGAAACGGACGAAGGCGCTCTCTATTTAGTCATGGAGTACCTAATTGGTACTCCTCTTTCCACTGAGCTCTCTAAAGGTCCCATGCCGATTCATCGTGCAGTAGACATCATTGAGCAAATGGGCGCCGCCCTTTCACGCGCCCACGATTTGGGCGTGGTTCATCGGGACTTAAAGAGCGATAACATTCTCCTCACAGCTAGAGGAGGGCGCCCCGACTACGTTAAAATTCTCGACTTCGGACTTGCGGCACTCGCGCACGATCCGCGACTTGCTCCTAAAGGGGCCGTTTTTGGCACTCCCGAGTATATGTCCCCAGAGCAGGCCCGGGGCGAACAGGCCGGTCCACAATCCGATCTCTATGCCCTTGGGGTCCTCTTCTTTGAGATGCTCACCGGACAACTTCCTTTTAGAGCCGGCGATAGAGATGCCTTGCTCGAACTGCAGCGCACGGCCACTGCCCCGGACCCGCGCAGTATTCGTAAAGATTGTCATGACGACGCGCGACACATCGTTCTTCGCTTGCTCGAAAAAAGTCCCTCAAAGCGCTACCGCGACGGGCATCATTTACTCGAAGAACTCAAACGCTTTCAGCGCTCATTACCCAGTACTTCAACGTGGGAAAATCGGCGCCAAGGCAATGGCTCCGAGACTCCTCAACAGGCTCAGGCGCAAGCCGCCGCACCAGCCCCCAAAACCCTTCATGTCTCCAAGTGGGGCGAACGAGCTGGCCTCTTCTCTCGGCTCATTTTTCGAGCCTTTCCTGGGGAGCTCGCTGCAAAAGAGGTCTCCCAGGCCGTCGATACCGTTTGGCGAGTTTCAGCGTCAGCCAACAAATTGGAGGGCGAAATTGCCCATCAAACGCGTAAGTTGGAGGCGTTGGAGCGAAGAGGTCGAGCACTGCGCGCTGAAATCGGAAGAAAAGTAGAGGAATTGGCCCAGGATGAGTCCAAGGCCCTTCGCAAAACAGCAACCTTCACCGAAGAAGAGGCGGAAGCACGAAAAGACCTCCTCATCGCTCAAAATTCGGCGAACGAGCACATCGCAGCCGCAGACCATGCTGAAAAAATCGGGCAAGGGTCACGCACACTTTACGAACGAGCAGGCGCTGCAAAGGCTCTCATCGACGTGAAGTCAAAACGCGTAGAGGACCGTCGTGCAGGCTGCCAAGAGTCTGAAAAAGCGGCCTCTGCTCTACGCGGTCAGATCGAAGATTTACGACGCCAACTCACCCGCTACTCTGGAGCTGTCGAGGACGATCTCAATAGCGGGCGCGAAAAGATCGCGACCAAAAGTCGCGAAGGGGCTGCCTTTGAAAAGCAATTTCAAAGCGCCTCCGAGATCATTGTTGCAAGTGTTCGAGGGAGACCAGAGGTACGAGAGCTCTTGGTCGAACTGGGCGAAGCCACCCCCCTCCCCTCGCAAAAGGGGAAAAGCCCCATGGCAACTGCAAGCAACTAGGACAGGTGATACAGAAAACCAGGGGGAACGTACGCTCTTCCTCCTGGTTCCCTACATAAATAGCTAAGCTAGATGGATGTATCTACAGCTCTCACGATGTGTGGGGAAGCTTAGCGGCCAAAAACGAGCGGAGCTTGACCAGACCCTGCTCGTCAAATACGAAGAGGGGGGGCTCGTAACGACTGCTCCAAGCCCTCACTTCTTCGAGAAGTTCAGCCCGAACTGCGCTTTCCTCCACAATAGCACTCACAGAGCGACCTCGAACCACTGCGTTGTTCAACCCCTCTACGAAAGAATCGAGACGCCCGGCGAGCTCGCCCAATACCTCGCGCACTAGTACAGCCTCGGCGGCGAGTGCTTCGAGAGAGACGGGTAAATCACCCGCGGACTGAGCGTCGGCAGCAGCTATCCGCAAAATGAACGCATCATCCAAAAAACCTAAACCTTCGATGCCGTCGTCAATGAGGTCCAATGACTTAAATAGGTAGTTGAGAGAAGCTGCTAGTGGGGTACGGACCTCGACGGGAATCTCCTCGTTGGCCACGACGTCTGACACAGCTTGAGCGTCTTCAGCAAGAGTCTTCAACCAAGAGGGGAATTGGCTCAAAGCCCGTTTATCTAGTTCACTTTCGCTCATAGCTTCAACCTCTAGCAAAGACGACGGGGAACTTCCACCGAGGGGTGACCGGCTCAGGAACGAATTTTTTTGCAAAACCCTCTAATTTTTGTGAGGACAAAGAACACGGCGAGCATTGCCTGAAAATGCCAGCTGGACCTCCGCCGACGACCAACCGGACTTACGTAACTCTTGGGCCAATCGCTGATAGCGAGACGCGTCCTTTAACTCAGGAACTGGAGTAATCCCCCCCTCGAAGTCAGAGCCAAGAGCGACCACTTTGATGCCACCAAGCTTTCGTAGGTAAAGCATTTGTTTGACAACATCGTGCAAGCCCGCAGCCTGCCAACGCCGCCGCGCCAAGAAGGCTTGATGAAAGTTGACCCCTATGACCCCGCCACTTTGGGCAATTCCACGAATTTGTTCATCGGTGAGGTTGCGCGGATGGGGTGCTAGCGCGCGCGCATTAGAATGTGTTGCAATGACGGGCTTGCGCGAAGAAAGCGCCAAATCGATGGCTTCATTCGTGGCTAAATCGGAAGCATGCGAGACATCAATGAGAGCTCCCATTGAAAAGACCTGCTTCATGAACTTGCGGCCGGCCGTACTCAGCCCCGTACTTGTCTTACGCCTCTTCCAAGAACGACCTGAACTCGTAGAAAATTCGTTGTCGATACTGTGCACCAGGCCAAATGAGCGTACTCCCCTCAGGACCCACTTTCTGATTTGATAGTCACTCGCTCCAATCGGCGCTGAGCCCTCGAATGCTAGCCAGGTAGAAAGCGCACGCCTCTTCCCTCCTGCGGAACTCACCCCGCAACCAGGTAAAGAATAGGGCTTCGTTGATAAAATTGACCGAAAGACGTGATTGTAGGATCTCTCCAGCTGAGCCCGAGTCCTACCCTGAGGTGCCGCGTCTTCGGGTACAAAGAGCGGGAGCACCACGCCTCGAACACCTGAAGCTATCAACGAGTCGGCAGTAAACTCTCCGCTCCCCCGGGAAAACTGAGCCCCCTGAAAGAGTGAGCGGTAGGAGATGTCCACATGAAGGTCAATCACCGCAACGGCAGTGTTTCTGGCCTGTAGGGGGCGAGGCCATAAAAGCGGGGCGAGTAAACCTAACGCCGATATAAAAAGAATAGAGCCTTTTCTGGCGTCAACTAAATCTCGCCATCGCGTCATTTTGACGTGAGTCGCTTAGGTAGGACGAGTGCCGTTTGCGCGGATTCGCGATAATATAGAAATGCATAGGCCGCTCGGCTGGCCAACACCCGCTTGGTGTAACGGCGTGTCTCCCGGTAGGGAATCATTTCAACCCAAACATCAAAATCAACATTGGGTCTCTGCCGCAACCAGCGAGCAGGACGCCCTGGACCTGCGTTGTAGCCAGGAATCGCGAGCCAAGGATTTTTTCGAAAGCGCCGAGCAAGTTCTTTCAGTACTCGACTTCCAATAGCGATATTGTGCTTCGGCTCCTTCAACGCTGCGGTGGAATAGGGCAGTTTGGCTTTCTTCCCTATTCCGCGAGCAGTAGCCGGTATGATTTGCATGAGCCCATATGCGTTGGCATGGCTCACAACACGCGGCCGAAAGGTCGACTCTTCGCGCATCACTCCATAGATGAACCACTCGGGGACCCCAGTGGCGCGACTTTCCTTTTGGACAAACGATAAATAAGGACGAGGAAAACCTATTTCCCATGGGCGCTGCCAATCGCCCTCGGGGTAGTGGGCAAACCAATCGGATAAACGCCCACGAGCAATTCCGTGAGAAGTATGTGCTTCTCCAACCTGATCGTAGAGCAAGGCTAAACCCCAAAGAAGAGCATCGTCGGCTCCATGCCCAAGACCAATTCTGGCTAGAATATTCTTACCATGCTCCATGTCGCCCACACGCAACAATTCCATCCCGCGCCGAAAGGACAACCTGTCATATTCGGGTCGGTGGGGAAATTCAAAGGGTGACGAGCGCGCATTCTTCAGCCCATCTTGAAGCGCTCTTTGGGCGCGCGGAGGATCTGCCTCTAACAAGCGCGAGTACGCGTGAAGCATATAGTATGAAAGAGGGACCTCCCGAACAATTGACTCAAATTCTATCAGAGCTTTTTCTTCTTCGTGCAGCTCTTGATGACATCGTGCCAAGAAATAGCGTTCCGTACCAGAATGCTCATGGCCACGAGCACTGTCCCTTTTGCGAACGAGTGCAGAAGCTCGCTCCAGCACCTGAGCAGCACCTGACCAGTCATCTCGTTCTATCCGAAAAAGTGCAAGTTCTAACACGCCCTCCATGGTCATATCCCCTTGGGGGTAGTCTTCTGGCATCGAAGAAAGAAGAGAGAGATAGCGTGCCGCAATACCGGCCTTTTTATAGCTACGAGCAGCCCGCAAGCGAGCATCATCGGCTAAGCTATTGCTGGGGTAGAGCGCCTCGAGATCCGCATAATAACGAATCGCTTGCGTCTGACGTCCGTCAGCTGCCGAGTACTTTCCTGCGTTAAATAGAAGCCAAGCATGCATCGCAGGATCGCCTACGCAATTCTTCGCACTGGAGCCAATTTTGTCGGCGGCGGCTCCCCACTCTCGTTTACCGGCCAAAACTTTACCGAGCAGATAATCGTATTCACATCGTGTCTGCGAATAGCGCGGTTTCTTGGGTACTTCGATCAAAAGTGCGGCCTCACCGGCCTCTTCAAACTTTCTCTTCTTTACGAGGGCTCTAAAATGAGCCAACTGAGAATCAGCTGATAGAGAATGATTTTTGGCGCCCAAGGCGAGAGCTCTCTGAACCAATGCATCTGCTCCCTTGGCCTCTTCTTCTTTTGATGAAAGTCCAATCTTTGCGCTCTGGGCGGCCACGAGGGCTTCCTGCGCCAGCGTGATACGCCCCACGCCATCCTTTTTCTCCTTTGATGCGGCCGCAAGTAGGGAGGCGCTCAAAGCGAGAGACGTTGAAGACTTTTTCTCTCGCTCGTTTAGACGCTTCCAGTAGACGATCGCTTCTCGCGGACGATTCAGTTGATCGAGAGCGGCCCCTCGAATTCCCCAAGCCCGTGAAGAGGATTGCAATTCCTTCAACTGATTCAAGCTCGCGAGGGCGGCTTCAGGCTGCTCAAGTTGCAGCTGATAAAGCGCTGACTTCAAGAGAGCATCTTCCCTAAGAAGCCAATCGACTTCGCCGGCAGCCTGGAAACTCTTGAGAGCCGATTCAATTTCTGCTGCTTCAGAATAAAGAATGCCCTGGAGATAACGAGCCCGTGCTCCGTTTACTGCATTCTGCCCTCCCGCCTCAAACCAGGAATTCATACTGCGGGCCGCGAGTCCTGGCTCGCCACTTTCGTAAAAAGCTCGCGTCTTGCCAAAATGCTCCCAGGCCAAGAGAGGTTTGAACTGTCTCAGATCGATAGTTGCCTCTTCGGAAAACGTCCTTTCACTCTCAGCTTCATCGACGCCCAAAGCGTTCGGAGGGGGAGCTTGAAGTGTATCCCCAGCGGGGCGCACCGCATGTGCACCTGCAAGTCCACAGGCCACGGTCAAGAAACCCAATATCAGGGCAGATCCACGAGTCAAAATCACGCTCCACCCTAGCGCGCCTACCTCTAGTATTGAAATCTTCGGGTAAACATCAAGCATTTTGCTCAAAGTAGTACACGCCAAGTGGTGAACTTCCTCGGGCAAGTGAGCAAGCACCAACGCAAGAAACCCCAAGAGGCTAAGCCCCTGGGGTCCCCAGCGTAGAAGCAGATTGGAGCTACTGAAGAGCTTTGATCTTCTGATCCATCTCCCACTGGTCAATACTTGACTGGGTTTCTACTCTATCGAGTAGCGCCATGGAGAAAAAGAGAATTGCAAAAAGAAAGGAGCTGCAAAAGATCACGACATTGAACTTCTTGTCCCAAAAGAGATGCATGAAATACCCCATCACCAGAACAGCCTTGACTGTCGCAATCGCCATTGCCACCAGAAAGTTACCAGAACTCCCCAAATCGACAGCTGTCACGGCCACGGTTAAAATGGTGAGCAAAATAAGGGCTCCCAATACGCCTACCAAGATCGACATAGGCGCAGTATGGCCCACATGCTCGGAGTCGTGACCGTCAGTGTGATGGTCTGCTGCGCCTGAGGTATCTGATCCGCCCTTAGGTTCCGAGGCGTTTGTTTTCGCCCCTTCTTCGGTGCGCTTTTCTTCGTCAGTCATTGTTTTCACTTTTCGTTGAATCAGAGATTAGTGAATCAGGTAAAGCATTGGAAAGAGGTAGATCCAGATCAGATCCACTAAGTGCCAGTACAATGCCGTAAACTCGATAGGCCCAAAGTACTTCTTTCCCATCTTGCGGCGATTCACGATGCTCAGCATCCATACCCATAGGCCAATTCCGATGAGAACGTGAAAGCCGTGAAGGCCGGTCATGAAAAAGTAGATACTGAAGAATACGCCCGCTTTGTCGGGACGTGAGAATTCGAGCGGTCCATCAGCGGGAGCTCGGATGATACCGGCGCGTTCCAAAGGATGACGCTCGTCGTGAGTCAACGCGTGAATTTGGCGAGAGAGCCAAACGTCATCGGTGAGCACCTCTTCAGTCTTCGTCTCCACTGGTGCCGGAGCCACCTGGGGCGCGGCCTCGACAAGCACCTGATCAGCAGCGGCTTTGCTCTCAGCATCTTTTGCGGAAACAGCTGTTTTTGGAGCAGCTGTTTCTTGCGGAGCAGTTGCCTTGAGCGGAGCAGTTGCCTTGAGCGGAGCAGTTGCCCTGAGCGGAGCAGCTATTTCTTTCGGAGCAGCTGCCTTGGGAGGAGCGACGGTTTTCTTAGTGTCAGAAGCCTTGTTGAGGGCGATCTCCCCTGTGTCGACCACGGGTACAAGAGCGAGACGCTCACCTTGATCGAGCACTTCGTCGACAACCGCAGCTTGCTTATTCTTGCGCTCGAGAATACCCGCAATAATTCGCTTTGCTGCAGCAGCTGACTCGGGATGCTGCTTCTGAAAAGCGGGAGTATCCCAAACTTCGTGTTTTGGAGCAAACTTACCCGCTGGCAAAAGCCCATCATGAAACTTGTGGCTGTACTCTACACTCTTCACTCCCATGAAGATGAATGCACCCAGAATGGTGATCATGATGTTCATCTTCAATAGTCTCGTCTGGCCAAGCTGCGCGTTTCGCACAGCCCAAGCAGCGGTAAAACTAGAAAGGATGAGCACTACGGTATTGACCGCACCCCAAAAAGTATCGAGGTAGAAATGCGCCCAATAGAAAACTTCGGGATGTTGACCTCGATAGATCGTGTAGGCACAAAAGAGCCCCGCAAAGAAGAGGATCTCAGTGACAAGAAAGAGCCAAACGCCCATCTTACCGGATTCGAAGTGTTGCTTTGCGCCATCATCAAAGTGATGGGGCGTGTAGGGATAGACAGCTTCGCCGTCATGTCCGTGTCCGCCGCCGTGGCCAGCCTGCTCGTGTTCTTTATCGCTCATGGTGTTATCCAACGAGAATCTGCCTATTTGGCAGGCACGTAGCCCTGAATTTCCTCGTCCCAACAGAGATGCTCGTAGCCTTCATAGGGCCCACGATCGATTTCTGGAGTGTTTTGGAAGTTGTAAAAAGGAGGAGGTGAAGTGATGGTCCACTCAAGGGTCGTCGCACCCCAAGGGTTTGCCGCTGAATTCTTACCGTTGCGAATACTCATGATGAGGTAAACAGCCGCGAGCAAGAACCCCATACCAAGAGTGAATGCACCAAGAGTTGAAAGCTGATGTAGCTGGGTAAACTCAGGCAAGTAGTTGTAATAACGACGAGGCATTCCTCGAGTTCCCATCACGAACTGAGGGAAGAATGTTACATTGAGGCCAACGAATACGAGTAGAGCGCCTATTTGACCCAATTTCTCGTTGTACATTTTGCCGGTAAACTTGGGCCACCAATAATGTAGGCCGCCCATAAAGGCAGTGATGGCTCCACCCATCATTACATAGTGAAAGTGGGCAACGACGAAGTAGGTGTCATGAAGATGCACATCAACACTCATCGCTGATAGGAAAACCCCTGTGATACCGCCGATTGCGAATACCCAAAGGAACGCCAGTGCGTACAGCATGGGAGTGTCCAAGTGGATACGCCCCTTGTACATGGTCGAAACCCAGTTAAACATCTTGATCGCGGTGGGGATGGCGATGAGATAGGTGATGGCGCTAAAAATGGTGCCAGCAAGTACGGACTGACCGCTTGTGAACATATGATGCCCCCAAACTAGAAATCCAAGAAGGGCAATTGCCACCGAGCTCATGGCAATGAACTTGTAACCAAAAACCTGCTTACGACTGAATGCGCTGATGATCTCGCTGATCACTCCGAAAGCCGGAACGATCATGATGTACACAGCCGGATGGGAGTAGAACCAGAAAAAGTGCTGAAAGAGGACAGGATCTCCGCCCAGAGCTGGGTCGAAGATACCAAGACCAACCACACGCTCTACGATGAGCATGAGTAGCGTGATGCCAATTACTGGGGTTGCAAGAACCTGAATTACCGCAGTGGAATACAGAGCCCACACAAAGAGCGGCATACGAAACCAAGTCATGCCAGCTGGGCGCAACTTGTGCACGGTGACGATGAAATTGAGCCCCGTAAAGATCGAGCTAAACCCTAGGATGAACGCACCAAACGCAGCAGGAATAACCGCAGTGGGCGTCGTGGTGCTATAAGGCACATAAAACGTCCATCCGGTATCCGCGGCGCTGATGACAAGCGAGGAGATAAAGAAAATCGCCCCAAGCACCCACAGGTGGTAGCTCATCAAATTCAAGCGAGGAAAGGCTACATCTTTTGCCCCCAACTGTAGGGGCATGATGATATTGCCGAGCGCCGCCGGAATCCCTGGAATGATCACCAAAAAGACCATGACCGCGCCATGCAGGGTCATCGCCTGATTGTACTGATCATGAGACATGATGGTCTCACCAGGGGTAAACAACTCCATACGGAGAAGGAGAGCGAACGTACCGCCGAGAGCAAACGCGGCAAGCACGCTGCAGAGGTACATCAGACCGATACGCTTATGATCCAGCGTAAAGGCCCAGGACATAAATCCCTTTTCATGGGACAGGTAGCTGTCCTCGGGAGGAGTTTCAATCACCGCTAGATCTGCGGGAGTCACTGTAGAAGGTTCAGACATCTTCAAATTCTCACTTCAAGCTTTTGATGTACTCGATGATCGCATTGATCTCGTAGTCCTTCAGTTGCCCCTGGTAGGTAGGCATACTGGGGGTGAATCCCGCGACGACCTGACCAGCAGGATCGTTGAGCGACTTCATAATGTAGTTTTCGTCCACCTGAGCGGTTGAACCGTCGGCAAACTTTCTGTTGGTGCCCCAAATGCCCTTCCATGAAGGACCGACGAGCACAGAACCGTCCACAGAGTGACAGTTTTTACAGCCCTGTTTGGACCACATTTTCTGGCCGTAGGCGACGGGATCTTTCTCAGCTTCATCAGCCTGCAATTCACCAATCTCCTCTAACCATGATTCGTAACCGCCTCCTTCGTGCACAATTGCGTGAGCAAGCATGTCTGAGTGGGCAGTTCCGCAATATTCCGCGCAAAATACCGGATAGTCACCAGGCTTAGTCGCGTGAAACCATAAGTCAGTGTAACGCCCAGGCACTGCGTCCATCTTCGTCCGAAAGGCGGGGATGTAGAGACTATGCAATACATCGACCGACTGGATGATGACACGAACGTCTTTATCGACTGGTACGTGTAAATCGCTGTCACGATGACCGTTCGGGTACGTGAAAATCCACTTCCACTTTTGCCCTTGAGCGTGGATCTCCAAAGTATCTTTGGGCGGAGTACGCATCTCAACGTAGCCCCTGAACCCCCAGACGAAAATGAAGATACAGATAAAGAGCGGGATCACCGACCAGGTGATCTCTAGAGCAGTATTGTGGTGAGACGTATTGTCCCCTACCTCGTTGGCTCCACGTCCTTTGGCTTTGTATTTCCATACAAAATAGGCGATTGCGACGAAAATTCCACCGCAGGAGATGATTGAAAGCCAGTACAGAAAACTGTAGAGGCCATCAACATTCTCGGCGAAAGTCGATGCACTCGTTGGCATCCAAAAATCGTCCGATGGTGGACTTACTGGCAGGGACTCGTCCACTGCTATGTTGGCTAAGAGAGAGGAAATCATGTTGCGATCACTTTGAGGATGCTGCCTTGCGCTTGCGGCGGTTTTCGTGGCGCCAGAGTCCGGTGAGTAGACCACCAAGAGCTAACGCCCCGGCACCCGCACTCACACGCATGATGTTCATAGCAACTGGGGCATAATGACCCTCAGATGCGTCGTACTGAAAACAGTAGAGAATGAGACGGTCGACACTACTGCCGACCTTGCCCTCCGAAGCCTCAACAAGACTCAAGCGGAGGGTCTTGGGATGGTATTCCAACCCATAAATATAACGTGCAATTACGCCCTCCGGCGTAGAGATTACGAAAGCTGCGGGGTGAACGTATTCGTCACGTTTTTCGTTGTACCCGTAGGTAAAGCCCAGAGACTTTGCCACCGCATGCACATTGGCATCACTGCCAGTGAGCACGGTCCAGCCATTACGGGGAGTTTCGGGACGGCCGTAGGCGCGTAAATACTTGTTTTTTGTATCTAACGCTCGCTCGACGGACTCCTTAGGGTCAAGGGACACTGTAACAATGCGGTAGTCCTTACCCAATGTCAGATCTACTTGCCGCATACTCTTTACAAGAGCATTGAGCATCAAGCTGCACAGCATCGGACAGTCCGAGTAGTTTAACGTCAGAATAGTGGGGAGATCGCCCTTGACTAGCTCATCGTAAAGGACTGTTTTTCCGGCGTCATTCTTGAAGGAGAGACCTGAAGGCACCACCGATTCAAGATGCTCCTCGACGTCAATTCCTTTGAGACGCTCAGGGAGTCTCTCGGTGCGATCCTTGATTTCATCGTCAGGAACGGTGTCTGCCCATGCGCTACTCTCAGCGAGAAGCACAAAAGCAAAAACAAAAATTTGAAGCGAAACAAATTTGAACATGGGAGAGAACCAAGGGCGTTCAGAATACAAGGGCATGGCACCGAGCGAAGAGATCTCTTCGCCGCTGCTGAACCCTTTCTGAAAGCCCTTCATTGTCATTGACTGCCTAGACTTCCATGTGCCGGAGCAACGGGTGCCGGAGCAACGGGTGCCGGAGCAGCGGGTGCCGGAGCAGCGGGTGCCGGAGCAGCGGGTGCCGGAGCAGCGGGTGCCGGAGCAACGGGTGCTAGAGTTTTCTTGGCAAGGTCACCGGTCGCAGAATCTTCGGCATCATCCGATTCTGCATCCTCTTTCAGCTTCGCTTCGGCTTCGGCTTCAGCCTTTTTCTCTTCTTCGGATTTGGCCCCTGGCGTCAAAGCGTAGGGATTGCTTCGAATAGCTTCAGCTACAGACTTCATAGCGTCTTCGATGGGAACCGAGGTCACGCCGGCTCCTCTGTCGACCCAAGCGGGCGCGCTATTCAGAAGAAGTTTCTGCTCTGCACGCAACTGACGAAAGGCGCGTTCCTGACTCGCATCTCCTCGGGCGTGAAGACTATTCGTCTCGTCGCGTACCAGTGCGGTAACCACTAAGGCCACTGCAAAAGTTGCAACAAATACAAGAACAATCATGGTGGCGAGAGCGCCGCTGTTTACTTCATCGGGTTCGTTCGACATCGCTTGCTCCTTAGATGTTCTCAAAAGCGAGGGCTCGTGCAAGACGAGGCTCCCCAGTTGCGATGAGAGTTACTTTTTTAGCGCCAGTGATGATGGCGAAGGCAACCATTCCTGCCATGCCAACGAGTGCTGCAATATCAGAAGCACCAATCAACATACCCTCTTTGTGAAGGTTGGGAGCTATCAGCCAATACATATCGAACCAGCAGACAGCGAGAACATAGAATGCCCAGAAACGGAGCGGTCCTTTGTTTCTTTTCATGGAGCGAGACATCATGCCAAAGAAGGGGATGACAAAGTGAATCGCTGTGAGAATCAATGATGCGTTCAACCAGGTACCCACCATGCGGTCGTGAAACCAATGGGTTTCTTCGGGGATATTTGCGTACCAAAGAAGCATGAACTGAGAAAAACCAATGTATGTCCAGAAGGCGGTAAACGCGAACATCATCTTACCTACATCGTGGTAATGCTCGATAGTTACGCTCTTCTGGAGATGCCCGGTCTTTTGCAGCCACATAAGAGTGATTGCCAACACGCTGTGAAAGGTAAGGACACAAGTCGCAAAGTAGTAGACGCCGAAGATGGTGGAGAACCAGATGGGGTCCAACGTCATCAAGAAGTCCATTGCGCAGAATGTGACTGTGAGAGCGAAGACAATCATCGCAGGAGCGGCGTTTGCCTGCAGTTTCTTGTACCGGCCAACGTCACCCTTTGTCTTGTCTTGAGCTAAAGACTTCTTGAGCCAAAACTTAGAGATGACAATCCACGAAACAAAGTAGGCAACCATGCGTAGAGCGAAAAAGCCGGTACCGAAATAGCCAGCCTTGCTCTCGAGAACATGGTTACTCGCCATGTACTCGTGGCTTACCCAAGGATAGAGCACATCGCTGTGCATAAAGATGGGAGCGAGAATGGGAAGGGCGAGGAGGACCATTACCCAGACGCTGGCACCAATGATTTCGCCCACCCGACGCATCACAACGCTCGCACGTGAACCAAAGAGATGCTGCAAGGTGACCCACCAAATACCTCCGACGGAGATACTCAAAGCCCACATATAGGCGGTGAGATAGGAATGCTGAAACTGCTTACCCATGAGGCCGCCACCGGCCGCCAGAGCTGCTCCAAGACCGACGATACCTACACCCAACGCAATGTTGGAAGTAGCGCCAGCCTTTTCGCTTAGCTGAATCGAATCGCCGTTGGCCTCAAGAGTCGCAGCGGGAGCGGCTTTCTTGGCTGGCTTCTTGTCTTTGTTTTTATCGTCAGACATTTCGAGTTCTCAAACTTGGCAGATTACTTGAGCTGAGCGCGGTCAGCATCGGAAAGGTCACCAACATTGGTAGCCTGGCTCTTCTGCAGAGCACGAACATAAAGCACGACAGCCCAACGCTCATCAGCGTCCATTTGCGAGCCATACGCCGGCATATTTCGAATACCGTTGGTGATTGTGTTGAAAAGCATGCCAGCTGCCTGGACTTGGATGCGCTTTTCATGAATATTTGTGGGAGGAACCCAACCCTGACCTAAGCCAGAGGCGCGTTGATGTACCATGCCGTCGCCCTTACCTGCAAAGCCATGGCAAGGAGCACAATAGGTCTCAAACTGAACCTTACCCTGAGCCATGGTTTTGGCGTCAGCCGCTATGCCCTGAGGCAAAGTAGTGGCCCATTCTCCAGAAGGAATTTTTCCTAGGTGCATATGGTCATCGGCCTTGAGTTGGCCAAGAGCCACCGTTCCTTGAGGGGGAGCGCGCATGCCACGTTTGTCACTGAAGAGTGGATTGTCAGACTGGGCCTTGTAGCTCGGTGTGAAGTCCATATCCCAGATGACGTGCAACCTACCCTCCTCCATCTTGGAGGCGCGAGCTTTCGCAAAGAAAGCGAAAGGAACTAGGCTACCAACTGCGGCCAAGATAACGACGTAGGTGATCCACTGAGGGACTTGGGCTGACGATGTTCGGTCCTCAGGAACCTCATCGACAACAACTGGAGTCGTTGCCTCCAAAAGTTGACGGGTGTCTTTTTCGTCGAACTTTGGGTCACGAGCCTCTATCAACAGAAAAAACTTATCGTCGGATACTCGACGAAAACGCTCCTTCAAATCCAAAGGGTGAGCCGGGAGAGGCAGATTGTTGAGTGCAAACATACCCCCCAAAGTGGAGAGCGCACTGAAGAGGATCGTCAGCTCGAACATGATGGGCACGTTCGCAGGCCAGCTCCAAAAAGGCTTACCTGAAATTAACCAACGATAGTCGACCGCATTTGTCCACCACTGCAGGACGATCGCCGTAGCGAGCCCCGTCATGGCCATCGTGATAACCAGCCAAGGTAGCTTGGTCATCTTGATTCCCATGGCCTTATCGATGCCATGGATAGGAAAAGGAGTGTAGGTGTCCCAACGGGTATAGCCCGCATCACGCACCTTTTTGGAGGCTTTTACGACCGCTGTCGGCGTATCGTATTCGGCTAAGATCCCGTGGAGGGGAGCGTCCGCCTGTGATTCTAGTTCAGTCATGGCTTGTTCTCAGGTCATTCTCAATGATGATCGTCGTCATCGTGAGCATGGCCTTCGGGGATGAACGCCTTCATTTCTGCCATCGCCACCATGGGAAGGTAGCGACAAAAGAGGAGGAAGAGGGTGAAGAACAGACCAAACGAACCGCCAAGAGTGGCGTAGTCGATGCCCGTTGGAATGAAGTCTCCCCAGTTGGCAGGAAGAAAGTCTCGCGTCAGAGAGGTACAGATGATGACGAAGCGTTCGAACCACATACCTACATTGACGATAATGCTTACGATAAAGATGACCCAAATGTTGGTTCTCATCTTCTTAAACCAGAAGAGCTGAGGAGCCATTACATTGCAGAAAATCATCGTCCAATAGGACCAAGCGTAACTACCAAATGCACGATTCAAGAAAGCAAACTGCTCAAACATTGAACCAGAATACCAAGCAATGAACATCTCCATCGCATAGGCATAGCCAACCAGCATTCCTGTTCCGAGAATCACTTTGGCCATGAGTTCAAGGTGCTTCATCGTGATGATGCGCTTGAGCCCAAAGAACTGACGCGCTGGTATGGCAAGAACCAAGACCATTGCGAAACCACCAAAAACTGCGCCCGCTACGAAGTAGGGAGGAAAGATAGTTGTGTGCCAACCGGGTAGCTGCGAGGTCGCAAAGTCGAAGGATACGACCGAGTGCACCGAGAGAACCAAAGGAGTGGCAAGGGCCGCAAGTAATAGGTAGGCCCGCTCATATACGTGCCATTGGCGTGAAGACCCGCGCCAACCCATGGCGAGCAATCCGTAGGCAACTCGACGAATCGCACTGGTCGACCTATCGCGGAAGGTCGCAAAGTCGGGAATCATTCCCATGTACCAAAAGAGGATTGAAACCGTCGCGTAGGTGCCTACAGCAAACACATCCCACTCGAGCGGAGAGCGGAACTGGGGCCACATATCCATTTGATTGGGAATGGGGAACATCCAGTAAGGGAGCCAAGGGCGCCCGATGTGCACACCCGGAAACGTTGCAGCGCAGATCACCGCAAAGATGGTCATGGCTTCAGCGAAACGGTTGATGGCTGTTCGCCAGTTCTGCCGCAGTAGAAATAGAATCGCGCTGATGAGGGTGCCGGCGTGACCGATACCTACCCAGAACACGAAGTTTACAATGGGAAAGCCCCAAGCGACGGGATGCACATGTCCCCAAACGCCAATGCCTTCCCATGCGACCCAACCCAAACTCGCCCCAAAAATTGTGAGGAGAGTGAGGGCGAAGCCCATTGCTATATACCAAGCGCGCGGAGGCTTGGGAGCCTCCATAATGCGCGCAACATTGTCCGTGATCTTGGCGAACTGATTGTCGCCTTTGAGCGGACCCTGATAGGGATTAGTGGTGCTCGCTACTATGGCCATCTTGCGACGAAAGCTCCGGATGGGGGTTTGAGATGCGGGCGAGGTAGTTCACACGCGGGCGGTTATTCAGCTCTTGCAGGAGCTCGTAAGCTCGTGGAAGCTGCTGCGCGGCGCGAACGCGACTCTTGGGATCGTTGAGATCCCCAAAGACGATTGCTCCGGTGGGACAAGACTGCTCACAGGCGGTCTTTATCTCTCCGTCGACAATCGGACGTTTGTTGTTTTTTGAGACAATCTTAACGTTTTGGATACGTTGCACGCAGAACGTACATTTCTCCATCACGCCGCGGCTTCGAACGGTCACCTCAGGGTTGAAAGCCATCGCCTTCAATTTGGCCTTCGGATCGTCGGTACCGGTGTAAGGTGTCATACCATATGCCTCGACATTGTAGTTACGGTAGTTAAACCGGCGTACTTTGTAAGGACAATTGTTGGAACAATAGCGAGTACCAATACAACGGTTGTAGACCATGTCATTGAGTCCCTCGCTAGTGTGCATAGTCGCGCCTACCGGACAGACCTGCTCGCAAGGGGCGTTTTCGCACTGCTGACACATAACGGGCTGCTGTCGGACCTCTGAGTCCTTCTCGTCGCCCTTGTAGTAGCGCTCGACTCGCATCCAGCTGAGTTCACGACCCATGGCTACTTCGTTTTTGCCAACAATAGAGATATTATTCTCTGACTGACACGCGACGATGCAGGCGCTGCACCCGTTACACTTATTCAAGTCAACGGCCATGCCCCACTTTTGCCCATCGTACGAAACGGGTGGCTGCCAGAGGTTCAAGAGAGGAGGATGGTGAACCTTACCCTTGATGTCACCTGGGTGCGCGGGACCATGGTGGTCTTTGGCTTCCCCAGCGTGCTTTTTATAGTCGCTGTAATCGGTGGTTGTAGCCTCACGAATCAAAACATCTTCGCGGGCCTTTTCTCCAGATTTTCCGACTTCGTCGATCATCCAAAGATTCTGAGTAACAGCTAACTCGACGCGTCCCCCTGCCTTTGCCACGCTTGCACCGGAAGCAAAGTGAGGCGCCTTGCTGGTGCGCACCGAATAAACGTCGACGCCGACCGAAGCAATGTCCTTTTTGGAGGAACCGCCAACGACACCAGCCTCTGTACGTCCATAGCCGAGCGCTAGAGCTATTGTTCCTTCAGCTTGGCCAGGAGTGAAAAGGCACGGCAATATTAGCTCACGACCGTCCACCGTCACCTTGCAAAGGAAGCCATCGCCCAAGCCGTTTTCTTTGGCGGTGATGGGAGCAATCAATGCGGCGTTGTCCCAAGTGAGCTTCGCGAGGGGATGAGGTAGTTCCTGCAGCCAACCGTTGTTGGCGAAACGCCCATCGTGCAGGGCAGGATCAACATCAAAAAGAACATCCAATCCCTTGGACTCACCGAGGGTCACGCCAGCCAAAGACTGAAGATTGAGCGTTAGCGACGGAGACTTGGGTCCTACAGAGCCGTCGTGAACCGCCTTGCGCCACGCCTTGTCGTCAAGCAAGCCAGTACTTTTGCGAACCAATGAAAGAGCGTCGCGTTGAACTAGCCCTAACATCTTCGCTAGAATTTCGTACGAACTACGCCCCTCAAGCACGGGGTCAATCAGGGGCTGACCGATACGAATCGTGCCATCGGCGGCTCGAGCATCTGACCAAGTCTCTAGGAAATGAGTCTCGGGGGAATGCCAGCTACATTGCTGAGCCGTTTCGTCATTGTAGAGACCGACATGAAAGGTCGATTTTACTTTGGCGAGCGCGCCCTTGAAGTTGACGTCCGCGGGAGCGTTGTAAACCGGATTTCCGCCTAGAATAAGCAAAGTGTGTACTTTGCCGCCATCCATGTCGGCCACGAGGGTCGCCAACTCGTCTGCACCGCCAGAAATTTGTGCGGGTGCGCTGATATACGAGAGGGTCTTTCCCTGGTTGCCCAAAACATGGTTAATGCGGTGCACCAAGGCGTGTACCTCGGGAGAATGCTGGGAGCCCACCGTCACCAAACCTGTTCCCTGATGTGCAAGGAGATCCTTTACGAGCACATCAAGAACCTTCTTTGACTCCGCTCCACCGAGAGCAGCGTCTGAGGGAAGCTTCTGGGCACCAGCCGCCTTACTCGCAGCACTGACTTTTGCGTCAATGTAAGCAGCAATCGCAGCAATTGCGCTTGGTCGAACCGCCACTCGATGATCCGCAAGGCAACCGACCTCCGAAAGATTGGTCTCCAGGGCGTAGATTCGACTCATTTTTCCGGAGTCGGGATTGCGCCGGCTCGCAACGTCGCGAGAGTAGCCGAGAGCTCCTTCAGTAGCAGAAGAGAGCATGTCCGAATCCAGAGCGACTAATATATCGGCCTTCTCGGGGTGAAGCAGAGTCTTGACGCTTTGACCCAATGCCATCTGTGCTCCCTTGAGAGGTCCAGAGGTATGCGTGGGCTCGTAGGCCATCCACTTGGCCTGAGGTGCCTGCTTTTGAAGGCTGGCCTTGAGTCCCAAGAGAGTGGGTGACGAAGAAGCTGCGCTGAGAACTGCAAAGCCAGCTCCCTTTTCTTCCGCGAAGGCAGCGAGGAGTGCTGCATCAAAAGCCTCTGCTCCAGTTACCGTCTTACCCTGCAACACCTTGGAACTACGATCAGGATCATAGAGACCGAGGATCGCCGCCTGATGGTAAGCGCCCGTGCCTCCTTGGGTCGTCGAGTCGGAAGGATTGCCCTCGACTTTGATGGGACGACCGTCAAAGCTCTTCACGATCAGACCAGTGGCAACTCCAGCGAGCTCCATCATGGTGCTGTAGTGATTCGGCACGCCTGGAACGACACCATCGGGGCGCTTGGAATAAGGAAGAAGCTTCTCTTCTTTCCAATGACAGCCAGTGAGAGCAAACGAGGCTCCCATCAACTGCATGAAACGCCGTCGACCTTGGGCCGAAAGGGGAGCTTGCTCGGTGGGTGAGCGAAATTCACGCTCGACAAATTCCTGAAAATCAGGCTCTCCCTCGAGTTCAGAGAGGCTGCGCCAATATTTCGGACGCTTGTTGTTCTTCGGCTTCATCGGTGACATGTAGAACAGTCGGTCGAAGGGTTGATGTTGTTTTGCTCCCGGAGGGTCGCGCCATATGCAGCAGGATCGCCAGGGGCTTTCCAGTTCATATTGGTGACTTCCTCGGGGGGGCGAAGATTGGGTTCGGGATTACGATGGCAATCAAGACAGAATCCCATGCTGAGGGTCTTTTCTTGATGAACGACTTCCATTTGGTCAACACGTCCATGGCACGATACGCAGCCGACGCCGCGGGTCACATGCGCGCTATGATTGAAGTACACGTAGTCGGGAAGGTCGTGAACCTTTACCCACTCAACAGGATCTCCCGTCGCTGCACTTTCTCGAACGGGGAGTAATTTCGTACTCTCCGGATGAACCATCTTATGGCAATTCATGCAGGTGGATGTCGGTGGAATCGCAGCGTGGCTCGATTCGTCGACTGTGTTGTGACAGTATTTACAATCAATACCCAACTCACCCGCATGAAGCGCGTGACTGTAGGGAACCGGTTGCTTGGGCTGGTAGCCGACGTCCGTTGTTTCGGGCGACATGCCGTACCATACCAAGGCTGTCAGATAGATAGGGGCACCACCTAGGGCAATGCCCACGATCTGCCGGGTCTTATTTGCCCAGCGGGGGAAGACGAAGAGCTTCATCGTATCGGGAACCAGTTGAGGACCCGGCGCCGTTCCCCACATGATTGTGAAGTCAGAACGATAATCTCAATCGACGTGGGCAGAACCACTCCGCCCTTCGACTGATCTCATCTACGCACTAGGTTGCTCGGTAGCGGGCGCGTTTATGCTGCTGAATTCACGAAAAGTAAACCATTTCGATAAAATTCGATCTAACTGCGCGAAATAACGGACTATTTTCGTAAGATTCGAAAAAGAAATATCGAAGAGCTGGCGTATTGAAGTTCAAAAGTTGAGGTAGTTCTATAGCCTACATGCCCTACTCTCCACGAACTAGAGCGGCGACCGGTTTGCCGGTTATCGCGACCAGAAGGACATCTACAGCGCCGATAAGTGGGCACAATTGGAGCGAGTGCGGCATTGGGGACCACTCTCTACAATCTGTCGGGGGGCAAAATGCCGCGTATTTTCTTCAAAATATCGGCGCTCTAGCGCCTCGGGCCTTCAGAACCCGCCGGATTTCGCCGCCTCCAACTAGGGTGAGGGTGCCGGAGAAACCCGCTGATTCGTCTCAATTTGCCTTCGGTACTACTTTTTGTCCCATCGGTACCCAAATCCGGCACGAAGTTCCGGTCCTTGGTACTCGCTTCAGTATTTCCGTGAAAGAACTACGAGGCAAACACAGTATGACCTGGTCTCCCCGCAGAATTTTCGGCGGTGTGCAGCTCTGGGACGATGACGAGACTAAAAATCTCGCATTTGCTTGCGGATTTTTCCGATTGCTTGCTCCTGCAACTGACGAATTCTCTCCCGCGAGAGGCTATATTTGTCGCCAATTTCCTTCAAAGTAAGCTCGTCCTCTTCATCAAGACCAAATCTCCAACGAATAATGCTCGATTCGATGGGACTAAGAGTCGCCAAGAGACGGCGCACTTCCTCGTTCCAGCGCTCAGATGCTAACTTTTCGTGAGGCGAGGGCATGTTTTCTTCCTCAAGAAAATCGATGAACTTGCGGCCGTCGTCATCACCGACTGGGCGATCGAGAGAAAAAGGAGTGTCTGCGTAGAGGTCCTTCACCTTCTCGAGCTTTTCACTGGGAATGCCCGTCTCTTTCTCGAGTTCCTCGGGAGTGGCTTCGCGTCCTGTGCGGGCAGTAATAGTCTGCTTCGCCCGGTTGACGCGATTGTATGTATCAAGCATGTGCACGGGAATGCGCACCGCCCTGCCCTTGTCCGCGAGAGCGCGACTGATGGAGTGACGGATCCACCATGAAGCGTAGGTTGAGAAACGGTAACCTCTTGAATGATCAAAGCGCTCGACCGCCTTGATCAAGCCGATGTTGCCCTCCTGAATTAAGTCAATCAAAGGCAGACGCCCGCGATTGTAGCGACGGGCAATACTCACAACTAATCGCAAATTCGCCTTAACGAATTTATTTTTACAGTTTCTTTGTTTGGCATCAGCACGCCGCACGTCCTGAATGTATGAACGATAGTTCTCTGTCTCTTTCATAACAGGAAGTTGATTCACCCCACCATCCACTTCGGTGGTGAGTCCTTTAGCAGTCGCAATTGCGCGACTCATCCAAGACCGGTCTGAATCGGGCATGCGCAAGCTGCGAGCAAGGTCGGAACAATGTTCAGTCCACTCGTCTTGCTCCTTTTTAGAAAGAGTCCCTACCTGCTCATGAACAGCTAAGAGAGAACGTAAGCCGTCAACATGGGCCATGTCGGGGCGGTCATCGTCGGACAATGCGCGCAAGTCTGGTTCTAATTCGTCTAACAACCTGGACACGGCAGGAGTGTAGCCGAGCAATGTGCTCCACATCTCTACTTCAGCATTTTCGACGCTTTCGGCTGCGTTCAATTCCTCGTCTGCTCCCATCACCTGATGGCTGGACATATCGCGAAAGTAACGAGAGAGAACGGAGTCACCTCCTTCTTCGTCCCGACGAGACGGTACAATATTGGAGGCACGCCGGGCTTCACGGGCAGTGGTCGGACGAGCGACACCGAGGTCTCCACGAATGGCGGAGGTACCTGCAAGGGGTGCTGAAACTGCTCGAGACTGAGCGGTTGATTTGCGAAGTGCTTGTCGTTGGGTCATAGTGTGCTCACTGATAAAAAAAGAAGAGTCGGACTAGTAAGAAGGCTGGCTGGAATATCTCGCTGACGATCTGATGAGTTACTCAGTTTTGTGTGTTCGATGAATTCCGGTCGCTTAAGGGTTGAACCGCTAGGTGCGCGATTTCATTCCCACTCTGAAAAAAAACATTGGACGCAATTGCCATTGTCAAGAACTAGTCTGCATGAATCGATCCAATGTCGAATTCCAGTCTAGTTTAAAGCTCGTAGCTCCAAGTAACCTCCGGCAGAGGAACCTTCGCGGCGCTGCGCCTCGTATCCAGATGAACGGATCATCTCGTGTCTCTCCGGATGTTTGTCTCCGAGCGGGGCAGTTTCGGACGATCGTCCGCTTTCTTCCACTCATTCCCACGTCTCAGCCCCTCCCCTTATCCCGATTTTCTGCTCAAAACGAAGCCACGCTTGCAATGCACGGCGCAACTTCGCCAAAACATAAGCAGCGCTCTATCAGCCGAACGAGAGGAGACGCGGAGAGGTAGGACCCATCGTCCAACGCAAGGTCCAACGCAGATCAGCTAGACGAAGAGGCAATGGCTAGACCACACGCACATAAATAAGAAGGTGCAACTTCGTTGGCACACCCTGACAGCAATGCCCGGATAGAACCTACGCTCACCTTCGTTGACCCGTTTGAAGTCATTCAAACAAGCTCAATTGAACTGCCCGAATGGGGGGCGACCCGGCAAGATCTCTAGAATTGAGCTAAAAATCGAGGATCGTTCTCAAAAAGAACACGTATATCGGGAATTCCATAACGTAACATCGCGACTCGCTCTACTCCAAGACCGAATGCAAAGCCGGAATATATCTCCGGATCTACATTGCAATGGCGAAGAACGTCGGGATGAATCATGCCGCAGCCCAAGACTTCCAACCATCCAGTGCTCTTACAAACACGGCAGGTATCTCGAGTTCCGTCATCGGGAGCGCAAAAGACACAACTGACATCAACTTCGGCGCCAGGCTCCACAAAAGGAAAGTAGCTCGGCCGAAAACGAACGGGAATAGAATCACCGTAGAGTCTTTGCACGAAAGCTGTGAGTACTCCCTTGAGCTCCGCAAAACTCACGTCTTTTGCAACGTAAAATCCCTCTACCTGATGAAACATCGGGGAGTGGGTCACGTCATCGTCTCGACGGTAGACGGCACCACCACTGACGATTGCCAGCGGGGGACGGTGGGTCGAAAGCTCGCGAACTTGCACGGGACTTGTATGAGTGCGCATCAGCGCCTTCAGTCGCTCGGGCGCGCCCTCAATATCGACCCAGAAGGTATCCTGCATGTCCGTTGCAGGGTGGTCTGCCGGAAACGCCAACTTTTCAAAGTTGTTGACCTCTAGCTCGACCTCTGGTCCCCAGGAGCGCTGAAAGCCCAAGGATCCGAAAATATCTAAAATTTCGTCTCGAACTAGCGAGACTGGATGACGATGCCCATGAGGTAGAGGGCGTGCCGGTAAAGAAAGGTCGAAGGGAGTTCCGTTCAAGTCGGCCTCACGTTCAGCCTGCTTGAGTTCCTGGAGTCTCGCTTGAAAAGCTGCCTCTAGCTCAGCCCTTGCTGCGTTGACCTTCTCGCCAACCTCTCGCCGGGACTCGCCGGGGACCTTTCCCATGCCCTTGAGCAGAGCGGTAAGATCCCCCTTTTTTCCCAAAAATTCCGCTCGTGCCGCACGAAGAGAGGACTCGTCACTGCTCTCCCCAAGGCGAGAGGTGAAACGACCTTTGATCTCTTCAAGACCAATGAATATTGCTTCGGCGGCGTCGGACACGGATCGGGGCGACTCTGTAAATTACTGAGAAGCCTGAGCTGCGAGCTCAGTCAACTTCTTGAACGCAGCAGCGTCATGAACTGCGATGTCGGAGAGAACCTTACGATCCAATTCGATACCAGCGGTTTTCAGTGCACACATGAAGCGTGAGTAGGAAGTACCGCTCTCACGACATGCGGCATTGATGCGCTGAATCCACAGGCGACGAAAGTCGCGCTTACGAAGCTTACGTCCGGCGTAGGCGTAGACCCAACTCTTGTAGAGGCAATTAATTGCCTGGCGGTAACGGTTACCTCGGCTTCCGTAGAAACCTTTGGTCTGCTTAAGAACTCGCTTATGGCGACGGCGGGGTACTGGGCCCCTCTTCACTCGTGACATTTATCTATATTCCTTTGATGATGACGGTTTGGCGAAAAAGTTCGACTCAACTCACGCGTAGGGGAGGAGGATCCTGATTCGCTTTTCAGTTTCTTTGGCAACCATGTCGTTGTTGCGTAAACGACGACGCTGTTTACGACCTTTGCCGATCATTCCGTGCTGTCCGCCGGCTTTTGTGCGACGAATACGGCCAGTTCCGGTTACCTTGAAGCGCTTTGCCGCGCCTCGATTTGTCTTCATTTTAGGCATGAGATTTTCTCCTCAAATGCAGCTGCGGTATTCTCATTGACCGCTCGCCGCCGAACTTAGTACCCGTAAGTTCTTCGTTTCTCTGCGGTACGCCTAGAAACTTGGAAACTTTGGGGCAATTTTTATGCACCTTTGCAGGTACAGGGGGCGCAACTTATGACCCAACGTTGCTGGAGCGTCAAGGCGGAAAGAAGCTCATTTCTTTCGCCTACATGCAGAGAGAGAGTTGGGGTGACGTAAATGCTTCATGAAGCCCTGCTGAACGGAAGGGCAGGATCGAACAAAGGACACCGATTTCTTCAAGATCCCTTGAGAAATTAGTGCTAGGCCGCGCTCGTGCCAGCCCGCGAAGATATTAAGAAAATTCTCCTTATTGGCTCTGGCCCGATTGTGATCGGGCAGGCGTGTGAGTTCGACTACTCAGGAACCCAAGGAGCCAAAGCGCTCCGGGAACTGGGTTACGATGTCGTGCTCGTCAACTCAAATCCCGCAACAATCATGACGGATCCTGAGTTGGTGAGGCGAACCTACATCGAGCCCTTAGATGTGCCGCATCTCACGGCTATCATTGAACGGGAGCGGCCCGATGCTGTACTGCCAACTCTTGGAGGACAGACAGCACTCAACCTTACCTTGGAGCTTCATGATCAAGGTGTTCTGTCAAAACATGGCGTAAAACTGATCGGGGCTCAGGTTGATGCAATTCGCAAAGCCGAAGATCGACGACTCTTCAAGGAGGCGATGGATAAGGTAGGCCTCAATACCTGCAAATCAGGATTTGCCAACAACCTCAAAGACGCCCAGGAAATCGCCAAGGAAATTGGTTACCCTATCATTTTACGTCCCAGTTTTACCCTCGGCGGCCAGGGCGGCGGCATCGTAGAACGACCAGAAGACTTCGACACTATGGTCGAGTGGGCACTTGACCAATCTCCCACTACAGAAGTTCTCGTCGAAGAGAGCATCTTGGGATGGAAAGAATACGAGTTAGAGGTAATTCGCGATAAAAACAACAACTTTATCGTTATCTGTTCCATTGAAAACATCGACCCCATGGGAGTGCATACAGGAGACTCAGTCACCGTTGCTCCTGCTATGACCCTCACAGATCGCGAATACCAGCGCTTGCGTGATCAGTCCCGCACCGTGATGGAGGAGATCGGAGTAGAAACCGGCGGCTCAAATGTACAGTTTGCAATCAACCCCAAGGACGGACGGGTAATTGTCATCGAGATGAACCCAAGGGTGTCTCGTTCAAGCGCCCTGGCTTCCAAAGCTACGGGTTATCCCATTGCAAAGATTGCAGCGAAGCTAGCTGTGGGGCTCACCTTAGACGAGCTTGAAAATGACATAACAAAGACCAGTGCAGCTTTTGAGCCCACCATTGACTATACGGTTGTCAAATGGCCGCGGTTTGCCTTCGAGAAGTTCCCTGGTGCAGATGACCGCCTAGGCACTCAAATGAAGAGCGTCGGCGAGGTCATGAGTATCGGCCGGACTTTTCCTGAAGCATTTCAGAAAGCCGCTCGTTCCCTTGAAACAGGCAAACACGGATTTCAGTCCTTGCACGATAGAGTGGACTACCGAGTAGTCGCCGCAAAGAAGAATTTAAGGCGCGATCTCACCAATGAAGCGCCACCTGCCAATCAACCTCGCCCCACAATGCCTCCGGCTTCCAAAGAGGAGCTCATTGAGGCGCTCAAAGTGGTAATTCAACGTCCCACAGCAGATCGACTCTTTTACGTAGGTGATGCATTGCGCGCCGGAATCACCTGTGACGAGATTACGCAGTTAACGGGAATTGACCCTTGGTGGATGGCACAATTTCAGCGCATTATCGACCACGAAGTTGCCCTGCAAAATGCAGCAAAATTGGACGCTGATATTCTGCGCGAGGCCAAACGCTTAGGCTTTGGTGATGCACAGATTGCCACCCTACGTGGCGTGAGTGAAGATGAGATTCGAAGCCAAAGAAAAGACTTTGGTGTGCACACCACCTTTGGCCGGGTTGATACCTGTGCAGCAGAATTTCCCGCGTTTACCCCCTACCTTTATTCTAGTTTCGAGACCGAATCAGAGGCGCAGGTATCGGATAGAACAAAGGTTATTATCCTAGGAGGAGGGCCCAATCGCATTGGGCAGGGAATTGAATTCGATTATTGTTGCTGTCATGCTGTGTTTGCACTTCAGGAGCTCGGCCATGAAACCATCATGGTCAATTGTAACCCGGAGACCGTATCGACAGACTACGATACCGCCGACCGCCTCTATTTTGAGCCCCTCACTTTAGAGGATGTCTTAGCGATCGTTGAGGAGGAGCAAAAACAAGGTGAGCTCTTAGGCGTTATCGTACAATTTGGCGGTCAGACTCCCCTGAAACTGGCGGTAGCCTTAGAAGAACGCGGCGTAAAACTATTGGGGACGAGCGCTGATGCAATTGATAGAGCTGAAGATCGCAAGCGATTTGACGCCCTCTTGACCAAGCTAGGTCTTAAGCGACCCCAAGCGGGCATTGCTCAAGACCCAGCCGATGCCAAGAATATCGCCAAAGATATTGGTTATCCTGTTTTGGTGCGGCCCTCCTATGTCCTGGGCGGACGAGCCATGATGATTTGTAACGACGAGAACGAACTTACAAATTATGTTGGAATTGCCGTGGATGCCGCTCGCGATGAAGGCATGACTCCGGTTTTGCTCATCGATCAATATCTACAAAATGCCATCGAAGTGGACGTCGATTGCGTCGCCGATGGCAAGCGCGCTGTAATTGGCGGGGTGATGCAGCATATTGAAGAGGCGGGAGTACATTCGGGTGACTCCACCAGCGTCTTGCCGCCCCATACTCTACCACCGGATGTAGTAGCGCTCATCGAGAGCCAATCTCGCGCCCTAGCTCTCGAGTTGGGAGTCGTCGGACTCATGAATGTGCAGTTTGCGATAAAAGATCGCGAAGTTTATGTAATTGAGGTCAACCCTCGAGCCTCGCGCACAGTACCCTTTGTAGCAAAAGCGACTGGTCGCCCCCTCGCCAAAATTGCGGCAAAGGTAATGGCTGGTTGTTCCCTAGAAGAACAAGGCATCACCGAAACTGCAATTCCTACTCATATGGCAGTGAAAGAATCGGTCTTTCCTTTCAACAAGTTTCCTGGAGTCGATACAATCTTAGGCCCTGAGATGCGTTCTACGGGCGAGGTGATGGGTGTGTCAGTCAACGCAGCTCTTGCTTTTGGAAAAGCTTTGAATGCTGCGGGCTCACGACTTCCCACCAGCGGCAAGGCATTTATCAGCGTTCGACCCGAGGACAAGGAAATTGCATGTCACTTGGGACGCCGCCTTCGTAACCTTGGGTTTACGATAGTTGCGACCGACGGCACGGCGGAAAGTCTGAGAAGCGCCCGGATTCCAGCAGAACGGGTAAATAAGGTAGCCGAGGGTACGCCACACATCGTGGATGCCATACGCGCAAACGAGATTGCTTTGGTAATCAACACCACCCAAGGAACCCAGGCGATTCGCGATAGCTATTCTATTCGCCGCAATGCGTTGCTCACTGCAGTCCCCTACTTTACGACCATTGCTGCTGGTGTTGGTGTGGTTGAAGCAATGGAGGCTCATGCTCTCTCGCCCACTGGAACTTCAGTTGCAGTGAGATCCATTCAAGAGTGGCACGCTCGCTCCAGTAAGAACTCAACCCTGCCAACCGGCTGAGCCCCCGGCTGGCCAGGCCATCAGAATAAAAGGGAGGCGTCCGGGACCTTAGGCGCCTCGCGGCGTCTCCTTTCTTTCTAATGCCCTGACGAAAAATAAAGTTCGAAGGCAGCAAGGTTCATTGGAGCAGTTCAGCCCATTTTAAAATGAGCTTGTCGACCCGAGCCCGTACCGCTGAATGACTGACCCGCGGACCAACAACAATCACGCTGAATGCAGCCGGCGAACGGCCTCCAGGCCGTTGAATGTATCCGCTCAGGGCGTCAACATGGCGTAAGGTGCCTGTTTTGGCTCGAATTCTTCCCCCAAGCTTACCTTTTCGCATGCGTTTTTTTAGGGTCCCATCGGTCGCCCCGATGGCCAACTGACTCACAAATTCCTGATAGACGCGGGGATTGTCCTCCATTGCGGCGAGCAACGTGGTGAGTAATTCTGCACTGAGGCGATTTGCGTCGAAGAGCCCCGACCCATTCTTTATTACAATTCCTTCCAGAGAAATTTTCTTCTCGCTCAGCCACCTTCGAATCACTCGGGCGCCTCGCTCAGATGACCATCCCTGAGCTTCTTGGGCGCCTTTCTCAGCCGCACTCAACGCAACAAAGAGCATCTCTGCCGTAAAGTTGTCACTCTTCTTGCCCATTGCGCGAACAAGTTCGGCCACTGGCTCCGAAGACCAGAGAGCCAAGCGTGGTTCTTTGTGGCGGGCGCCCGCGGAAACGGTCCCTTCAACAACAATATTTGACTCTTTGAGCAAAGCCGCCAACGCGTGGCCTGGTGCCAATCGTGGATCTTCTAGCCGGCGAGCGTAACGGCGGCGCCCTGAGCCGGTAGCAAGAGAGCCACCAATGAGCGAATTCATATGCGCAACATTTTTTGACGGATCAAGGGACCAACTCACTCTATCGCCTCCCCCTTTTTTGCCAGTCTTTACCCTTCCTTTCTCGTAGACAAGACCGGGTGGGTCATACCAAAAGCGCGCATCCTCACCGACCTCTGTTGAAACGATGTTCAGTGAGATTGAATTTCTATTGAGGGCGAGCGCGCTAATAGGCGCTCGAAAAGGAGCCCACTCTTTCGGCTGTTGTGCAAAGGCTGGTGGAACGTAATCGTCGGTAAAGCGAGTTTGATCGACGATAATATTCTGCACTTGGCGCAAACCCTTTCCTTTTGCGACGCGAATCAATCGCCAAAAGTCCGCGGTGGTTAGATCAGGAGCGCCTCCCCCACGAACCACTAAGCGTTCACAACTCCCATTTTTTTCGATGCGACCGAAGATTTCCGTCTGAAAAGAGTGGGCAGGGCCAAGAAGCTCAAGAGCTGCTGCGGCGGTCACTAACTTTGCGTTGGAGGCCGGGTTCACCGCCTCTGTAGAACGGGAGCGCAAAAGCCACTTATCGCTTTGCAAATCTACCAGAGCCGCGTGCACTTTTCCTTTTTTGGCCGAAACCCATTGATTGAGTTGGCTAAACGCGGCCACGAATTCTTTTGAGGCCGTCTCGTCAAACACTGGAGGAGAAAGGTCCTCTTCCTCAGCGTTCTTGAACCCATTGATGGCGCTTGCGGTTTCCTGGTCCGTGGGGGTCTCTTGGGGAAGTTCACCTTCCTTCAATGCCGATGGCGCCAACTCCTTCGTTGGTGATGCTCCCCCATTTGCAGATTTTTGCCGAGCTTCCTTGTCGCAGGCGCTGAGACAAATTCCGCTAACGAGCAGAGCTAGCACGAGAAGACGAGACTTTTGGCGAGTAAATGGGCTTGAGAGGAGCAATCTCATGCTTTCGCCTGCCGAAAGTTTCAGCGAAGCGCAAGGGAAGTGTTGCTCGAACCATCAAAAAGGGCCACAAGCAGGGCCATGAAGCGAGTGCTGCCCTCTCTTATCGCTGGAATTTGTAGTTTTGCTTCTTGGGGGCAAGTTGATCTTGCTCATGCGGACGAACCCGACGCACTGCACCGGTACGAGGATGACTCTCTTCCCACCGGAGCCACGCAGACAAAACTGATTCTCGGTGGACTTGCGACCACAACTGCTTTCTATCTACCAGTGCTGGGCGCTTCTTATCTCTGGCCCGATCATCGAGGTGCATCTGATATGCGCATTCCTGTCGTCGGCCCTTGGCTTGCGGTAGGAAGAACTGATTTGTGCAGCGATACACCCGATGTACCTAATTGTAGCGATTTCATCCGCATAATAGGCGCAGTGCTCTTGGTTTTGGACGGAATCGGGCAGGCCGGGGGAATTGGGCTCACCTTGGAAGGAATTTTCATGCATACCTCCTCCCAAGAAGCGACGACTCGGAACGATACCCAAGCTTCGATGCCTTCGCCCCTCTCCTATCGCCAGGGGGACTTTCAGGTCACTCCAGTCCCGGTGGTGGGCGGTAACTCTGATCTCGGCCTCGCCTTCGTCGGACATTTCTAGAATTAAAAACGCCCCAAAAAGATAAACCAAAGTAAACTGGCGCATTCCTTTTTTTCCGCCAAAGTACCTCGGAAGCCGTCGACACATGCCTCTCCCCCGAGGTTGCTTCACCAAATGAAATCATCGTCACCCCAAGGACCGAATCATGTTGTCCGAAGGGCTGAAGTATGCTGAATAGGACCGGGCCAGCGCGGCCCGCCCCACAGAGTGCCAAAGCAATTTCGTCTTTGGCCAATCTGGAGAATTCGTGACCAAGAACGCCGCCTCGCAGAATCCCAAGCGTAGAACCAAGTATGTCCTCGTAACGGGAGGCGTCGTCTCGTCAATCGGTAAGGGTTTAAGTGCCGCCTCAATTGGCGCCCTCATGGAAGCACGCGGTTTAACCGTTACCCACATGAAGCTCGATCCGTATATCAATGTCGATCCGGGGACAATGTCTCCCTATCAACATGGCGAGGTCTACGTAACAGACGATGGGGCAGAGACCGATCTTGACCTGGGACATTACGAGCGCTTCACCGCGTGTAATCTAACTCGCAATCACAATCTCACCACGGGACGAGTTTATCAAAAGGTCATCGCAAAAGAGCGACGCGGTGAATATTTGGGAGCAACTGTCCAGGTAATTCCTCATATTACCAATGAGATCAAAGAACGAGTCATCAGCGCAGCCGAAGGCTGTGATATTGCGATCATCGAAATCGGCGGAACGGTCGGCGACATCGAGTCATTGCCCTTCCTTGAAGCCATGCGCCAGCTAATTATTGAGGCCGGCCACGAGAATGCGATGAGTGTACATGTTACACTCGTGCCCTATATTCCAACGGCTGGTGAACTCAAAACTAAGCCAACTCAACACTCGGTGCGTGACATGCGCGAACTAGGCATTCAGCCCGATATGCTCATTTGCCGGTGCGATCGCAACATTACCCAACACATGAAAGAAAAGATCAGTCTCTTCTCCAACGTGCGTGTTGATAGGGTAATTCCGGCGGTCGATGTGAGCTGTATCTACGAGCTCCCCCTATCATTTCACCTGGAGGGCTTAGACGAGCAAATTGTAGAACGCCTCAACATTTGGTCGCGTCAACCCGATATCTCCGCCTGGGAACGCACTGTGGACCGTTTCAAGAACCCTCCCAAGGGCAAGGTAAAGGTCGGTCTCATTGGCAAGTATGTTCATCTGAAGGACAGCTACAAGTCACTTCATGAGTCCTTGGTACACGGCGCCCTTGCAGCTGGCGTATCGGTCGAACTTCAATACATCGATTCGGAACATCTAGAGCGGGATGATTGTAAGCTCTCATCTAGCCTAGAGCATCTCGATGCTATTTTGGTACCCGGTGGCTTTGGAGACCGTGGAGTTGAAGGCAAAATCTTGGCAATCAACTACGCCCGTGAACAAGGTATTCCCTTCTTTGGAATTTGCCTGGGTATGCAGCTCGCCGTAATCGAGTACGCCCGAAATGTTTGCGATTTGAGCAAAGCCAACTCAGTCGAATTCGGGTCCAATTCACCTCATCCCGTGATCGACCTCATGCCCGACCAACGGGGAATAGAAGCCAAGGGGGGGACCATGCGCCTCGGAGCTTATCCCTGTAAATTAGTGCAAGGCAGTCGGGCTCACGAAATTTATGGGAAAATTGAAATCAGTGAGCGTCATCGTCATCGCTTTGAATTCAACAACGAGTACCGTGATAAATTGGAGGGCGGTGGCCTCGTCTTCAGCGGTACCAGCCCGGACGATCGCCTCGTGGAGATGATAGAACTCCCCGAGCACCCCTATTTCGTGGCATGCCAATTTCATCCAGAATTTAAAAGCCAACCCAACAACGCCCATCCACTCTTTCAAGCATTTGTTGGCGCGGCCATCATTCGTCGAGAAGCGAGCGGACGAGGCCAGACCACTCTCCCTGCCCACGAAGAGCACGTGCACTAAGACCGCCCCAAGGGTCGGGATAGCAGAATGACCGACGACAAGAAGATCTCAGCTGTTTCATCACCTTGTCAACGAACCTGTAAACTCAATGACGCCCGATTTTGCATTACTTGCGGGCGTCATATCGACGAGATCGTAGCTTGGCGAGACTTGGACGAGATAGAAAAAAAGGATGTCGTCCGGAGATCAAACCTACGGATTATCCAAGCTACTGCTCGCCTCAAGCTCTTGTGAATCAATTTTCTGAAGCAAGTCTGCACCTCTAGCGGCGACAAGTTTACTCGTCGCCCTGCTAGAGCAATGCGAGAATATTTCGGTTCTAGCGAGCGGCTTTCACGCAAGCTGCAATCTGACCGAAAGGGGCGACCCATACATCGTTTCGTTCTGCTAGATTGTCCAGAAGCGCATTGTGTTCTTCAAGCTCAGTCACCAACCAATCACCACCAATGCCGTGAAAGCCCAGTACAAGCCATTGAGCTTTTTTGGCGAACTCGTCCACCTTCGCGATGAGTTCAGCACTAGTTTTTAGGTCAAACTGAGAGGGGACCAAAAGAAGGTCAACGTCCTGCGTCGTGGAAGCGGGTCCGGCCAAGCGTGCCGCAAGAAACCGTTCTTCGACCAATGGCACATAGCTATCTTGAGTTTCATCAACCCAGGTCACCCCACAAGGATAGGCAAAGGTATAGGGAGCGGGCGCGCCCAAGGAGGCCGATCCTAATAACCTTTCCAACTATGATTGAGGAGTGAGTTCATAGT
>CAYWLO010000033.1:0-43920 GCA_964459035.1 uncultured Polyangiaceae bacterium
CTGTGCCGCCGGTGTTGCCGCCGTCTGTGCCGCCGGAAGAGTTACTGCTTGCGCCGGTTCCAGCCGCCTGGCCGCCGCTTGCCGTCATCGAAGTATTGGCGGAGCCGCCCTCTCCGCGATCGGCACCCGTATCACCATCATCGCCCGAACAGGCGGAAAGAGCCAGAACTGAGAATCCGGCGCAGAGTAAGGTCTTGTGAACAAATTGCATGAAAAAACTTTCTAACAGAAGAAAAAGAGCGAGTGCTACCTACTTGACGACCTAGCACTCACTCCCCCCGACTCTCAAATGGCTACTCAAGCACGCTCTTTTTGCTCAGAGCAAATTATCACGCTTGAACTAGAATTTTAGGCGCAGATATGCAGTGAATCACACCTTTTTCAAAAAGGACCCTGTTTTTTATAGCGAATAGAGAGAATTAAATCGGAATAAAGTGCGCAACTGATTCAATTCCACTTCGGGCTCAGGGGAAAATTCTCTCACTAGTAGAATTAAAACAATCAGCTTTTACTACCAGTTCGTTCTCTCATCGCTTTCGTTGTGCTCATTGCTTCGGATTCTACGAAGCGTCGGATGGTAATTCGAAGAACATGCGGAACATGATTGAGGGGCCCAAGAGGGGACGTGAGCTTCGAATTAAGTGCCGTCAATAGGTGAGATTTGATAGCGGCGGCTCGCTCGGGGAGAGAATTTCTATGTGTCTGATTCGTGAGTTTGAGGAGCTGTTGCTCGTATGTCGCTAACGTAAGCGGAGAAACAACGACCAATTCCTCGACATTGCGAAGTTGCGATATTTTCTCAAGGTGCCGTTTGGAGTCAGTGATTTGGGTGACTTGAATTCGCGCTCCGCCTTTTCTCTTGAGGCCGGCATAATTTGCTCGTAAATCGGTCTTTTCTAAGAAATCTTCTAGGAGGGAGGCTGAGCGGGCGTGCAATTCGTGTTCATTGAGGATGTCCAAAATCAAGTTTTCAAGGCGCCGTTGTTTTGGTGTGGGTACAATGATGGGTGTGGTTTGCTTATTTTGGGGACGAAAATAGCTGAGTGTTTTATGTAACTCTCGTAGATCGCGCGCAAAGTTGTGGAGGGAATGCTGGGTGCAAAGAGAGCGAACTTTTTCTGTCGTCTCAAGGCTTGGAAACGAAAACCGAATTCCCCAGGTTTGCAGCGCTAACACTTGGTCGTCCCGTAAACAGATGGGGTCTTCCTGATTCAGTTGAACGGAAAGAGTAGAAAAACCAAAAAGGGCCCGATTTTTCTTGCCGGCTTTGGCTGACACATTGAGCTCTTCTAAGAAGATATCCCGCCGCAGGTGCGTCAAAAGCCCATTGACTGCTGCTGAGCGCAGGGCTGAGGGGGGTGACTTAGAGTTCGCTCGCATGTCTTCTGAAGGCGCATTCCTTCGGGCTATCTCAGCGCCAAAGTTTTCCAGGTGCTGGTAGGCGTCCAAGAGGAGGGGGCCCAGGGTGTTTTTTGTTTCGCTCTGCGCCAATGTCTCTCGCAAGTTGCCGAGACGCCAAGAGTCTTCGCACTTCACGATCGAATTTTCGAAGTCGTTCCATGTTCTGAGCAATTGTTGAGTTCTATGAGAAGAGAGAAAGGGCGCAGAGAGAATACTTGGCATGAGATTCAATGAGCATGAGAGAGGCGATGCCGCTTGAAGGAGCTAAAAAAAAAGAGCCAGGGTGCTCCTGGCTCTTTTGTTCGACTGTGATTTTGTCGCTGATGGAGTTCTATTTTTCAACCGGGTCCGGTTCACCATCTGTCGAGGGCTCAGGCTCTTTGCTGCTCTCGGTGAGTGCAGATTCGCTCCCTTCAGCTTCCAAATCGGTGTCTCCGCCCAAATCGGTGTCTCCGCCCAATTCGGCGTCCACATCGGGATCATAGAGTTTACCCTCAACGGGTTCTTCGTCCGATGCCTCTTCTGGTTCATCGGACTCGGTCTGAATATGTGGCCAACCACCAGCGGGAGCCTTTGCTTTCAGGGTGGCTATTACGCCTATCACCCCAATGAAGAATCCGGGAATGGAGAGATACTGACCCATTGTGAGGAGACTCGCATCAGGATCGAGAGTTTGGTGAGCTTTCTTAAACTCTACTAAGAAGCGTCCTGCAAAGTAGACGAGAAAAAAGACTGAGATCAAGAGTCCGCGAGGTCTCTTCTCTTTGCCCATTACGCGATCAGTTAAATAGAGACTGAGGAGTACTGTGAGTCCTAAAATGACCTCGAACATTTGCGTGGGGTAGCGCAGGGGCGCTTCGACAAGGCAGTCGGCGGCCGGACCTCGGCAGTCAAAGTAGGGAAATCGTATTCCCCAAGTTTGATCTGTTTTTTCTCCGACGATTTCGGAGTTGAAGAAATTACCTAGTCGTACCAAAGTCGCGCCTAGGGCGGCGGAAAAGGCAAAGCGATCGGCACCTTCTAGAAAGGCTACGCCTCGGCGTTTGGTGAAGAGATACATTGCCACGATCAAACCGACGACAGCTCCGTGGCTCGCCAATCCTCCTGTCCAGATCATCAGGACCCACATGGGATCGTCCAGGGCTTTGTCCAGATCGTAGAAGATGACATGGCCCATGCGCGAACCTATCAAGACGCCAAGGACGCCGTAGACAATGAAGTCACCGGCAGTCTCTTCGTCTCCTCCACCTCGTTGGATTTGCCAATTCAGCAAGGCATATCCTCCAAGGAATACTCCGACAAAGAGGAGGCTGTAGTAGCGCAGCCCAATGGGATCTGGGAGAAAATTAGAGGCGACCAATAAGATAGCCCCCATAAAGAGTCCGAAAACGGAAAGATCCGTTTCCTTTCTCACAACACCCACAACGAGCATCAGAGCAGCAATTGCCCCGACAACCATCATCAAGGGGTCTTTGGGGATGGCAAAAGCGATGGGACCGACATCCCAAGTAAAATTCAGCACGCGCTCACTTAACACGCTCGCCTAGAGGCCGGCTAGTCACTGTTGGAGCTTAGGGGGAGGGAAAAGACAGTCTTGACCCCAAGTTGTAAATACAACTTGGACCAAATCGGCCAATTTCTCTGCTTTCTCCGAATCATTGCAGGCTATTCTCGTCCTGTTTCAAGAGGGACTTAGAGAAATATCGAGATCTATTAGTTGTTTTTTCACTTCTTGGGCCCATCCACGATTGGCTCGGGGGGAGGCGGGGCTGGGGTGGAGAATGCTTCCAATTCGAATGGGTGTTTCTCCAAGGGCGTCTAGAGCCCGCTTTTTTGCAAATCCACCGACCCCGAGCACCCATTGAGGCTTGAGGAGTTTTACGGTTGCCCGGAATGCGTCGTCACAAATTTTGTAGAGCTCGTCCCTTAATTCTTTGGGCAACTTGTCCGGAGTGAGGTTTTTTCCGCTTTCCTCCATGAAGACAAGGGGGCAATAATTGATGACGAAAAAGCGTGAAAAGAACGACTCTGGTGTCGAGAAATTTTCGCGAGCAAAAGACCAAAGACGAGTTCCACTCACCTCGCTGCGAGGGCAATCGAAGCCAAGAATTGGGCGTTTGGGGTGTTGGTTGGAGGGCGGCTTTATCTTTCGCTCAATTCCCATCCAGTCTCGGACCATTGTAACATCCCCGAAGGGGACTCCTGTTTGTGTCATTCCAAAAGGGCCCGGATTCATCCCCAGCCATAGTATCTGCTTGGGGCCGGAACCAAACTTCTTCAGGTAGTCTTCGTGCGGCGCACGGGCGTATTGTAAAGGATTGTAGGTGAAAGAAGCCGCCTCTTGGGTGTTGAGTTGAGAAATTTCACGGGAGAGTTTTCTGCTGATGGACACCAAGGACATGGAGTGAGGTTGCCCGTCCCTCCCACTTTTGTCGACACATTTGGAGATTTTAGGTGGTGTTGCATTACGGCCCTTCACCGTTCAGCCGTAGCGGCATGAGTGGAGGAAGTGGGCCGAAGGCGAGTGCGGGTGCTGGTGGTGGACGGAGACGTTCGTCTGCGCGATGGTATTCGTCGCGCTCTCGCCTCGCGAGAGGGACTGGAAGATTTCGACGTTCAGTTGCGCGAGGCTGCTTCCTGGGCCGATGCTATTCAGCTCTCTCGACGTGCTCTGCAAGAGTCTGCTCTTTATGAGGTTCTCCTGTTGAACTCCAGTCTTTGCTTGGAGCAAGGCGGTCCTGACTCCAGCTCCAATGACTTTTCTGCAGCGGGTCTGGTTCCTTATGGGGGGGCATCGGGAGAGGTTGAAAGGAAAGTTTCTGCCTCGACGAATCGGGGGGGGAAGGCTCGCGTTTCTGTCTGATTCTTTTTCCGCTGAAGAGCTTTCCCCTGCCGTTTTCTCCTTGGCCCATCACGCGCTCGGTGGAGCGATGGAGCTACGGGAGTCAGTGCAGGAGAAAGTGGTATGAGCCCGAAGCCATCGGGGGTCGATGAAGACAGCTTTCTTTACGATCTCCTGCAAGGAGCCGGTGATTTTTTATACCTCGTCGATGGAGAGAAACGTGTACATTATGTGTCTCCAGCATTCGAAAATATATATGGGCTACCCTGTGATAATTGGAGAGAGCTTTACCTGACCTCCGAGCAAGAGATCGTTTTCTTGGGGCCCGAATCTCGCGTCGTGACATCCGAAATCGCGGGAGCTTCAGGAGGTGCGCGGCTTGTTGAGTCTGTCGAGCGGCGTAGAAAAAGGAATAACAAGTACGAGTGGGTGGGCGTAGGGAGGGATGTTACTCTGCGCAGCTTGACTGAGTGCGAACGGAGGCGAGCCTATAAGTTGGAGGCATTGGGACGACTTTCTGGTGGCATCTCTCATGATCTCAATGAATACCTTACCGTGATTGGTTGCGAAGCGGATTTGCTGGCCGAGGGATCTCATGGGGAATCTGCCAAAGTGATTCTTGAGAGTACGGAGCGTGCAACAGAATTAAGTCAGCGTTTGATGTTATTTGGGCGCGAGTCCGCCCACGAGATGTCTCTCGTTGACCTCACAGATGCAACGAGGGATGCGATGCGACTATTTGGGAGAATGTTGCCAGATAGAATCAACGTTGAACTGGACTTAGGCGCGCGCGGTAAGGTGCTTGTGCCGCCAACGGAACTCTGTTCTGTTCTGATGAATTTGTTGGTAAATGCCGTGGACGCTATGGCCGCTGGGGGACGCCTACGCATCACCACCGCTGACATCAATTCGAACTCCGAGATAGCGCTCCTCAAAGAGGGTGAACCAGTGGAATCTGTAGTCCTCTCGGTTGAGGATACAGGGGAGGGCATGAGCTTTTCTGTGCGCGAGCGCATGTTCGACCCGTTTTTTACAACGAGAGGAGCTGGGGACGGAAAGGGAATGGGCCTGGCCGTTGTATATGGCACTGTTCAGCGCTTGGGCGGCACGACACGGGTGTACTCGGAGATTGGTCGTGGAACACGAATTGATGTGCTTCTGCCAAGGAATGAGGGCGAAAAAGTTCTCACTGCCCCGCTTTCCGAGCGTCCACCGGGCAAAGGTGAACTCATTCTTTTGGTTGAGGACGACCAACGTGTGCGGTCATTGACCACTCGGGTTTTGGAACGCTCCGGCTACCAAGTCCTTGCTTTGGGCAATCCGATAGAGGCATTGGAACTAGATGAGTTGGTTTTGGCTAGCGTCTCGATGATGCTCAGCGACGTGATCATGCCCGAATTGAGTGGTCCGGAGCTTTACGAGAAGTTGAGGGAACGCAGGGCGAACCTACCCGTAGTTTTTGTGACCGGGTACTCTTCTCAAGATCTTTGGGGGGAGGCATTTGATGGCACTGGTTTTCTTCGAAAGCCTTGGAGGCGAGAGGACTTGTTGCAAGCTATTCAACAATGCCTACTGACCTCCAACAAATCGTAGAAAAGTGGAGGGTCAGGGGAGTTCTTTGCAATTCTAACTACGGCGCCCCCAATTGTTAATTCCAGGAAGGGTGCGGTACAGAACTGCGTGGTAGAGATCTCGGGGTAAGAGACGCCGTAGTGCGGAGAAGAGAAAGGCATCGAAGGTTCCGGCGACGCGCACTGAGGGGTTTGGGGAGTCAATCACGCGAATTACCTTTCTCGCCACACTTTGGGGAGTCGAGTGTACCCTCTTCATGATAGTGGCAATAAAGGAGGACATGTACGTATAGTGCTCATGGTAGGGAGAAAGAGGGTCCTGCAGCGCCGCGCGACTTCGCTCCGTATAGCCAATTTGCTGCAACCCACCTGAGTTGATGAAACCGGGTTGAACGAGGGTGACGTAGACATTCCAGGGGCGCACTTCGTAGCTGAGGGCTTCGCTCGCTCCTTCCAAAGCAAATTTCGATGCGCTGTACACGCTCATCGTGGGCATAGCCATCATACCGCCCACCGAAGAGATATTGACAATTCTTCCCCAACGACGCGCGCGCATTCCAGGGAGAACCAATCGACTTAATTCCATCGGGGCATGATAATTTACCCCCATCTGCAAAAGGGTGTCCGGCTCCAATACGTGTTCGGCCACAGCACGAGTCATCATGCCTGCATTGTTGATCAACACATCGACGCGCTGAAAATAATTCTCCACCTCCTCTATCAACTCGTGGCGCTGGCGTGGGCTAGTTACGTCGAGTGCGCGTAGCCATAGATGAGGGCCTTGTTTGATTCCAGCTTTCAAAAATCGAGGGAGTGATTCTGAACGCGCAGTCAAAACCAAGTTGAACCGATTGAGGCGAATGAGGTGTTGGGCCACGGCGAGACCAAGCCCGCGACTGGCCCCGGTGAGGAGCACGAGAGGACGTGGGGGTCTTTCACCTTTTGTCGTTTCTGCCTTCTGAGGGAAAGATGTCATGAATGCCGTTGAGGGAGTGAGCGCAGACGCTTATAAAATGACTACTCTGCAGCCGAGTCAGTGTAGCGCGCCGATTGCAAAGAGGCTTCCTAGTACCAAAGACGTCTAGAGCGTGCTGAATTTGGGTACCAATGAGACAAAAAGTAGTGCCGGGGGGCAAGCAGGCACAGGTCAGGGGCCCTAACTCCCACCCCTGTTGGGGGCCGGAGAACTCGGCGGGTACCTCTGGTACGAGGAACGAGGCATCCGTTGAGCGGAATAGTTGGAAATTTTGTCTACTTGGAGCGGGCTATAAAGGAAGGAAGCCTACTTTTGAACCCCTAGTTATTGGGATCAAAGCAGCCGGATACACAACGAGACTGGGGGGGGATCATTGCAGAAGGGCAATCGCTCCCACAAGAAAGAGCGGAAAAGAGAAAGAGGCCCTGGTCTGCCACTCTGATTCTCTCTCCTTGTTGGCGTAAAATAGGGTTAAAGACCCTTCAATAGTCTTGAGTCCCGCACTAGAGTCCCTCATCAAGAGTTATGAGCTACATTCTTCCCCTGCACGGCGCCCCAAATCCTTCTTCTCAGAAAAACGGAACAAATCCTGGTTCCTTTGCCCTTAAACCAGATATTGGCGGTCCCCTCACCTTTGCCTCTCCCGATACCCCCGGCATGCCAGCTCCTAGCGAGAAGACAGCCTGGGATTTTTTACCTGAGGGCTGGACCCGTGATGGAAAATTCGCTCGGGCACCCGAAGGATTTGTTCCTATTACCCAGCTAGAACATGCTCGTCTGGGAGATATCACTCCCGAGATGACCAAGGTAGCGGCCCATGAGGTACATCTTACCGCTGAGCAGGTAAGGGACGAAGTCGCTGCGGGGCGCATGATTATTCCCGCGAATATTGTGCACCTGAAACACCAGCTGGAGCCGATGTGCATCGGACGCGCTGCCAAAACGAAAATCAACGCCAATATGGGGGCATCTCCTGTTTCTTCTGGCACCGACGAAGAGGTGGAGAAGCTGAAGTGGGCCGAGCGCTGGGGGGGGGATACAGTGATGGATCTCTCCACGGGCGGGGATCTTGACGCGACGCGTAAGGCAATCATTGAGAACTCTCATGTTCCAATTGGTACCGTGCCAATTTACTCAATGATCATTGGCAAAAAAATTGAGGACTTAGACAAAACACTCATTTTGGACACTCTGCGCCACCAAGCTGCCCAAGGCGTGGACTATTTCACCATTCACGCCGGGGTATTGCGCGAGCACTTACCCTTTGTAAAAAAACGGTTGATTGGAATAGTAAGCCGTGGGGGCTCTCTTCTGGCCAAATGGATGCTTGTGCACAATGCCGAAAATCCAATGGTCACGTATTTTGACGAGATTTGTGAGATCATGCGTCAGTACGATGTTTCCTTTTCATTAGGTGATGGATTGCGTCCGGGCGGTTTGGCTGATGCTAGCGACGAAGCTCAATTGGGCGAACTTTACGCTCTCGGCAAATTGACCGAGCGGGCATGGCGCAACGGTTGTCAGGTGATGGTTGAAGGACCAGGGCATGTGCCTTTCGACCAAATCGAATACAACATGAAGCTGCAACGCACGGTTTGCCACGGTGCGCCATTTTACGTCCTAGGCCCGCTAGTTACCGACATATTTCCTGGATACGATCATATCACCAGTGCGATTGGGGCAACGGCCGCGGGTTTTCATGGCGCGAGCATGCTCTGTTATGTCACGCCCAAAGAGCACTTAGGGCTACCTAAGAAAGACGACGTAAAGCAGGGTTGCATCGCCTATAAAATTGCAGCGCACGCAGCCGATGTTGCCCTGGGTATTCCCGGTACTCGGGATCGGGACGACGAATTAACAAAAGCCCGAGCAGCTCTTAACTGGGAGAAACATTTCGAGCTTTCGTTCGATCCCGATACCGCGCGAGCCTATCATGATGAAGATTTGGATGTGGACACGGACTTTTGTGCCATGTGTGGTCATGATTGGTGTTCCGTACGTATTTCTAAGGAAATTGTAGAATTTCAAAGTGGAAAGGCCGAAGGTTTTGAGCGTGAAAGCGTGGTCAAGTCGGCTGCTCTTACTGTAGAGCAACGCGAGATATTAGAAAAACGCGGAGTGCTCTCTCCCGAAGAAATTCATAAACTCGCAAGCAAGACGCAGCGAGTCGTCAGTGATGAGGGAGAAAGGGCATCTTGTCACTCCGATTACGTAGACTCTTCTACGGCTCAGGATATTCAGGGGGAACGACTCGTGCAGCTTCGCTCCAAGAATGCGTCGCCCGCGGCTGAGTAAGCGTTGAGCGCTCGCTCGGCCGTCGTTCCGCACGGCGCCTGAGCGGCTGAATATGCGAGCAGGGGCCATCTCTCATTGTTGGTACTTTCTGAAGAGGCCGCCCCAGCCCTCTCCGGAGGGGGTTCGCATGAGCTAGCCAATTGCTGTATGAGGGTGAGCATGACTACTTTTAAGTCGGGCATTCTTGTCGCGGCGGCTCTCAGCTGCGTGATTACACTATCGAACGAAGCCTCCGCTATCGAACCCATTAGCGAGGGTACCTTGATGCTTTCTGCCGAGCGAATGGTGAGTAGTAACTTCTCCTTCTATCCCGGAGGAATGGATTGGGACAACCAAATTTTTGGCGCACCCGGTAATGTTCCCCTGGGGGCCCCGCGCCTTGGCTTGGATTACTTTATTGTCAATGGTCTCTCATTGGGGGCTCATATCGGTACGGGGCTGTACGTAGATCAGGGAGATTCGACTTGGGGATATGTCGCCGTTTTACCCAGAATTGGCTACGCGTTTTCTCTGGGCAGCGTTATCGACTTTTGGCCACGCTTGAGCGCAGGCTTTCTACATGCGCGCAACAACACAACTGGCGTCATATCTATCGAGGCGATGTTCTTAGCAAACCTAGATGATCGATTTGCCATAGAATTTGGTCCTGCCCTCGATGTGCCGCTTTCGAGTACTTGGGGGCCTGACGCAATTGTTGGAGCAAACGCTGGTTTTGTCGTCCGATTTTGAAAATCAACTGAGGTGAAGTTGAGGTTTCCCGAGCGGCGGCCTCCCTGGGCACTCGAGGAGTGCCGTGCCCAGTATTGCGTCGAGGCAACGCGTCCAGCTGAGAAATGACGGGTGGCGGGTGCTAATTGAACTTGAAAGTGTCGGAGTTTGATGACGCGTTAGTGCCGAGGGCCTCGGCTATCAATTCGTCACGCTTTTCCGGAGGAAGCTGTTCGAGCTCTTCGGGCAAGAGTTCACGGGGTAAACGGTATTTACCGTCTAACCAATTGGCTAAATCTATTTTCTTGCAATGAGGCGAGCAAAAAGGGCGTGTCTCGAAGTCTGCGGGCACATCCAACTTCGTCTTGCACTGGGGGCAATTTAGTTTCATTGGGCCAACTCCTCAATTTTCGGTCAGAAGACCGCGTAGGCGACTAGGCTGCAGAGCGTAGTCCTTTTTGCAATAGTCACAGGTAATTTCTACTGGCTTGCCGTCGTCTATCATCGATTGAATTTCTTTTCGATTCAACGTAGCGAGGGCTCCCAATAGGCGGTCCTCGGAGCACCAGCAGGAGAAGGCCAAAGGGGTGGTGTTGAGAGGACTAAAAGGCATTCCGTAGAAAAGCTCGTCCCGCACTGATATCGCGTCGAAATTGTCTTGAAGCAGTTCTTCAATGGTAGGAAAGTCTTCTAACCTTTGAGCCATGATAGCAAGGGGAGAGCGCCCGACTTCAGGGAGCAGTTGAACCATGTAACCGCCAGCTGCGCTCACATTTCCTTTCTGATCAAAAAGAGTACCTACTGCGAGCATTGTATCGACCTGCTCCGATTCAGTCATATACGCCATCATAGCTGTGCTCACGGATGCTCCTTCGTTGATACGAATGATTCCCTGATTGATACTGCCGTTCGGTAAAGTACGCATCATCTGCAATAGGCGTTGGCTACCCGGAGCACCGTTGGTCTCTTTATTGGGTGCACTTTGAAGGAGTCCGCGTGTGTGTCCCTCTGGCGCTGAGTCGGCCACTAAGGTGCCAACACTCTGTGAGTCTTTCCATATACCTTGAACTCGAAGGTCGGGGGACATTGTTTCCCGAAAAAGAGCGGTTGCGGTGATCAGATCGCCAAGAACCTGAGCTTGCTCACCTTGGGCGCCCTGTGCCTCAATGATGCCGCGGACGGTATCGGTGGAGCGGGCAACGATCACTCGAAAGGCCCCATCGTCGGTCATCGCCCGCACGCTAGTGTCGGAGACTTTTGAGGTGGACTTGCTTGGTGAATGAGCGCCAGGTTGGGGCGACGCGGGAGGCTTGGTGGTAGTCACTGGATGGTGCGCCTTAACATAGAGATTCGTGACGGGCCACGAGTCATTTATATCGCAAACCCAGCGCGTCAGAGCAGAGTTCATTGTTCCTACAAACGAGCAAGGGGGGGCAATACCATCATTGTGTTACCCCCCCCCTTGCGCTTGGGTGCCCCGAATGGGCACGCCTAGGGCTTAGCGAACACTAAAAATTCCTTCAGACTCACCGGGCGGAGTAGCAAAAAGCTGGAGGTTAATTCGGTATCGAGGTCCCTGGAAATATTCCAGGACCATCTCGTGATCGCCCTGAGAGAGCTGAATTGTTCCTTTTCGAACTCGGGGTGAATGCTGGCCGTCGTTGTTGATGACGAGTTTCCCGTCGATGTACAGCTTGGAGCCATCATCGCTCGAGAGACGAAATGCCCATTTTCCAGCTTTGGAAACTTGGAAGCCTCCTTTGTATTGAATGGCAAACCACTCGAAACGATCCATAATTCCTGGAAAACCAGTGTCCCAAGAGCGCGCCGCGACGTCCCACTCGCAGGCATAGACTACGCTCATTGCCTCTAATGTATCCCACACTGTGGGCAGCTTGCGGGTGCCTGGGGCCAAGGGGTAAACGATTCCTTCGAAGCAACCATTCACAGGAGTATCATAGCCAAATACGTTCTCTGGAGGGGCTGCAGGAGGTTCGATGATGTCCTGGGGAGGAACTGGAGTGGGCTTGACGGGCTCAGGCTTCGAGGGGGGTGGTGTCTCCCGTTTTTTTCCACCGGACTGAGCGGAGCCGCTTTCATTGGAGCGTTTTTTTCCGCTGGATTGAGCGGAACCACTGCCATTGGAGCGCTTTTTACCGTTGGATTGAGCGGAGCCGCTTTCATTGGAGCGTTTTTTTCCGCTGGATTGAGCGGAACCACTGCCATTGGAGCGTTTTTTCCCATTGGACTGAGCTGATGCGCTCTTTCCCTTGTTCTTGTCGCGTCCGCTCTTGCCGCTGGACTTCCCCGAGGCCGTTGCACGGGCTTTGGCTGAGCCTCCTATGAGAAGGCCACCGGTAAATTTGTTCTTCGACTTGTTCTTGGTCTTTGCCTTTACGCGCGCGGTGCGCTTCTTTGTCTTAAAAACCACACCTGCTCTCCCTGATGCCTTAGCGGTGGCGCCGCCTTGACTAGACACTTTGGAGCTAGAGCGTGCCGATGCCTTCTTCGAAGAGCTGCTCTTCGAGGATGCTTTGCCATGAGTGCTCGCTTTGGCGGTAGCTTTCTTAGAAGAACTTGCCTTAGAGGTTGCCTTGCCATTTGCGCTGGCGCTGCCTCCACTTTTCGCGCTGGCGCTGCCTCCACTTTTCGCGCTGGCCGACATGCGAAAGCTGCAAGCTCCCAGTGCAAGGGCAAGCAGTAGTGCGACTGTGTTCCACAAAAGGGGAGGAAGTCGCATCGGCGTACTTTTCGATGAAGATTTCATAAATATTGTTTGCTTTGAGGGAAAGATGGCAAGGAAGAGTACGAAGAGAGAGGAATGAAGCTTCCTCCTCTTATCGCTTCTCGGTCGGTGCAATGATGGTGTTGATAAAATTGTCGAGAATTGCGTGCTCTTAGAGAAGATCGCGAAGTGATTCTTTTACAATCTGAACTGTACTCATGATGTCGTCGTCTGTGTGCGCGTTTGAAATAAACGCCGCTTCGTACTGTGCGGGAGGCCAGTAAACACCACGCCGTATTAGTCCTTGATGGAATCGACCGAACATTTCCGTGTCGCAGGTTTTTGCATCCTGCCATGATTGAACGGGCCCCTTGTGAAAGAAGAGAGTGATCATGGAGCCGACTCGCTGGACGTGGGCTTCAACCCCCAGCTCAGAAATTGCGGATTCGATTCCTTCTTGCAGCGCTATTCCCTTTTTTTCTAACTCGGAATATATCTCGGGTTTTAGTTGAGAGAGTGTTGCGCGGGCTGCGGCTACGGAAAGAGGGTTTCCACTCAAAGTACCGGCTTGGTAAACCGGCCCTAGGGGAGAGATACACTCCATGATTTCGCGGCGTCCACCGTAAATTGCAAGGGGGAGGCCGCCTCCAACAATTTTGCCGAGGCATGTCATATCGGGGGTGAGACCATAGAGTCCTTGAGCCCCTGATGGGGATAGTCGGCAACCAGTCATGACCTCATCAAAAATACTGACGGCCCCATGTGCAGTGCAAAGGGAGATGATTTTCTCTAGAAATCCAGCAATTGGAGGAACACAGCCCATATTGCCGGCAACGGGCTCGACGATAACAGCGGCAATTCGTGCTCCCTCCTTTTTAAAGAGCTTTTCCAACGCGGGAATATCGTTGTAGACGGCACTGATAGTATTCTTGACCACATCATCGGGGACTCCCGCCGAATCCGGGGCACCAAAGGTTGCCGCGCCGCTTCCTGCCTGGACCAAGAGGCAGTCCGAGTGACCATGGTAGTTACCGTCGAACTTTACAATCAAAGGTCGATTTGTGTAACCACGGGCCACGCGCAATGCGCTCATCGTTGCCTCCGTTCCACTGCTGACACAACGAAGCATGGAGATCGAACTAAATCGCTCACAAATTTCTTCTGCTAACAAGACCTCGGCTTCAGTAGATGCGCCAAAAGAGAGGCCATGGGTGGCGGCCTCGCGAACGGCTTCAACTACTTGGGGTTGACTATGGCCTAATATCATTGGACCCCACGACCCGACATAGTCGATATAAGACTTATTGTTGGTATCGAGCAGTCGGGCACCTAGGGCGCTTTTGATGAAGGGGGCGTCCCCGCCCACAGCCCCAAAGGCACGCACAGGGCTATTTACTCCGCCGGGTAGAACCTTTTTGGCACGGGACCGAATATCTTTTGCACTCATAACGAGGTTACAGCAAACACACGCTTCGATGTCGATTCAAACGGTCGAATATGCAGTTTCAGCGGGGCTCTCTCCGCTTTAGGAGGAGCGGAAGGGCGCACCAGGCTGAGTGGGGTGGCGGAGGGCGTGGCGCCAGGACTCAATTAATTCTCGATTTTCTTCGCGCCAAGGGTAGCGACTCAGACGTCCCAGGAGATGAACGGTATGATCTCCTACGCGATGGCGATTGGGAAAGGTGTTCATGGCTTGTTGAACACGTAAGGCGGCTTCTCGTTCTTGATCTTGCTCTCTCAATAGCCATGCCTCGGTGAGGAGGCGATGCTGGTGGGGCTCAGGCTCTTCAACGGCCATACGCGCGCATTCGGCTAAAAGATCTTCTGCTTTGGAAAGTTCTCGGCGAAGGAGGGCTCCTTGGGCGCTGAGAACTTTGGCCTCAACCATGCCGTAAGGGTCATTGAGATCAGATGAAATTTGAGCGCACCATTCGGCATTTCTCGTAGCCATTTCTCGGTCATCGGTGTCGACACCGACCATCGCCAGCAGGCGACGACAAGCAGACTGGCCGCGAGGGGTCCGCAAAGATTCAAAGGCGAGCAATGCCTCTTCGGCCCCCACCTCAGCTGCTCTCAAGTTGTACATTCTGTGCTCAACGTGAGCTAACGAAGCGTTTGCTTGTGCGGTACCCAGACGGTAACCAACCTGCTCGAATTCTGCCCGAGCCTCTAGTGCGAGACGTCGAGAGCGTTCTACGGCTCCTTCCGAATGTTCGACCCAGCTAGAGAGGAGTAGGCATTGACCGCGGCCGAGGGGTTGATTGAGGGATGCAAAGTGGCGCTCCCCAGCGTCGACGTAGGTTCGCGCTGTTTCAAAGTTTCCAAGAAGATAGCCAATTTCTGCCAGGACTAGTTCTGATTGAGCTTGTCCTAATTTATCGCCCAAACTCTTGAATAGTTCCAGAGCTTCGGCTGCTGCTCGTTTTCCATCCCTGGCATTTCCTAAGTCAGCACTAATATGTCCCGAGATTCGTAGACAGTGGGCCAAGTCCAATTCGTCGTCTAGATCTCTAAAGGATTGCAGACTGCGTTGCACGTATTCGTGAGCCTCGGCGGGGCGGCCTACGAGACGCAATGCTTCCGCTCGCCAGCGATCTTGATGGGCACGGGCGCGTCCGCTGAGCTTTCCTCGCAGGAGATCGAGGTCGCTGAGGGTCGACAGGGGCTCTCTTTGGCCATTCCATGATTTTTTAAGGAACTCAAAGAGGAGGTACGCTGCGTTGTCGGGGGTGCCGGCAGCAATCAAATTCATCACTCGCTGTCGAACAACCCTTCGGGTGGCCGCTAGAGGATGCCGACTCAAAGCCTCGGCCGCAGCCTGATAGATTCGTGTTCGGTCGCTACGCTGGGCGAGCTCTGCGGAAAGAAACTCTTGTAGAAGGGCGTGGGGCCAGCTGTAGCGGTCCGGCCCTCGCGGAATCAAGATTTCTGCTCGCTGTAAATCGCGAATACATTCGTCTGCGGGCATGCCCAATTCTCGCAGTAGGGTGGCCAACACTTCGCGCCGTAAATCGCTTGAAATCGCCGCCACCGCGTAAGCCGCCCTACGATGGGCCTCGGGGACAGCGTCGAGACGACTTCGCCAGAGCTCGGCGGTTGTTTTTGGTCGTACGGCGAGAACTTCAGGTGAAACGTGATAGGAGCCCCCGCGCAGCTCCATATTGCCTTTGAGAGCCCAAGCATGCAGTTGTTGCAGGGCAAAAAGAGGGTTTCCACGACTACGACGGGTCGCCTCTTCGATGGCATCGTCTTCTAGTTGAATGGATTTTCGTAGGAGTTCCCGAGTTGTATCGGGTTCGAGAGGGGTGATATCAATTGCAACACCTCCCATTTGTTCTCGTAGTTGCCGCAGGCGCTCTGCCGCTGGCGTTCCTAGGTGTACCTCTTCTGCTCGCACGGTTGCCACAATTACGTAGGGTTGGTCGGCGTCCTCCTCGTGCATTCGCTTGAACCCTTCAAAGGTAGAAGCTGAGGCGTTGTGGAGATCGTCCAACCAAAAAAGTAGTTTTCTGTCCGTTCCGACTCGGCGCACGACGTGACGAGATATGGTTCTTCTAGTAGCAACTGTATCAAGGGTGAATCGTACCTTGCTGGGGCCAATTGGCGCGTCCTCTCCTGGCGCTCGTGGTCGAAACCATTCGGCGGCACCCGCGACCCACGTACGACCATTTTTATCGTTGTCTTGGACTCCCCAGCGACGTAGGAGCGAGTGTTCAATTGTATTGCGGTCGGCGGTCTCAAAATTGTAGTAACGGGTAACCGCACCGACAACTCCGTCTAAGGGACCCCTTACAGGGCGATAGCGCGCCTGCAGAGGAATCATAGTTCCCTCCTCGTGGACCGATTGACAAAGCCATTCTGCTATACGGCTTTTGCCGGCTCCTGCTGGACCTACCAATATGATGAGTCGATGCTTAGGTCCAACGCCGTCGATGACCTCATCACAAATCTCCCGTAATGACCGGCGCACGCTCTTGCGGCCCACGAGGGGGGTCTGGCGAATGCTGAGTAAGCCCGTTGTGCGCTCTTTGCTGGCGTCTAGATTCGGGTTTCTTCCTAGAAACCCCCTGCCCTTAGGTAAAGGGCGGGTAGCTGCCGGGCGAATTCTTGGTAAATTGTAATCTTTTGCCTGGGTTTCTTGCGGGCGATGTGTTGCCCACAGACGATGAGCTTCGGCTGCAAACTCCCAACGATCCCAAGGCTGTTTTTCGAGCATTTGCTCTACTATTTTTTCTACGCCTTGGGGAACTTCAATAGCTGCCACGAGAGGGGGCAAATCGTTGAATGCATGCTGGCGCAGAAGTTCTTTAGGAGTGCCTCCAAATGGAGGTCCTCGGCCGACTAGGCGATAGAGAATACACCCTAACGAGTAGATATCAGTAGCCCCACACACATGATGTTGCTCATGCTGTATTTGTTCGGGAGCCATGTAGCCAGGAGTGCCCGCTCCCGCGTGGGGTTTGTATTCTGGAGACTTCTCACCATCGAGGCGCTCATCGTGGGTGTCCGACTTGAGCCACGCGAGGCCAAAATCGAGCATATGTACCAGGGGAGGTTGTCCCGGAACTTCTTCGACTAAGACATTGGAAGGCTTGAGGTCTCCGTGGATTATTCCTCGCGCATGAGCGTGCGCTAATGCGCTCAACACCTGATCGACAATATGCCAAATCGTAGGCCATTTGAGTCCGGCGTGTGCGAGATCGTGCAAACTCAATCCCGGCGCCATGTCCATGGTTAAGAAAGGAGAGCCATCTTTTAGGCGGCCGAAGTCTCTAGCACCAACAATCCCAGGGTGGTCCAAGGCCGCGAGAGCCCGAGCTTCCTTATAAAACCAGAGAATATACTCTTCGGCGTGATCTGTTTCGGGAACAATCACTCGTTTCAGAGCGACAAGCTCCTCACTTTTTGCAAGGTCGGCACAACGATAAACGATACCCATTCCGCCCTCGCCGAGAACCCCATCTACTCGATAGCGTTCGGCAATTACATCCCCCTCAAGAGCTTCGGAGCCCACTTGACTTAGAGCGGAAGGTAGATTGCCTGGCTCCGCTACGGCTGCCGCGCTCGGAATCGTGGGCGGGCGGCTGTCCAATTCTTCGAGAGAGATGCTGGACGAAGGTGCACTCTGCAATGAGCTGTCTCTGAGGTGGGCTTCGGTCGTTTCAAGAGAGGGATCTTGAACGTTATTCATCTCTGGTTTATTGGATTTTGATGCTGGATAGAGATCGTCCGGGAGGTGATTACCTGATGAACAGGATATTTCGGAGAGGATGTCTAAGCTCGGCAGGCTGGCGGCGGGAGCGCTGATAGCGGGGGGACTAGTGTCCCTGGGTAATTGCGTCTGAGCTAAGTGAAGAAGATCACCGCTTAAAGGGCGACTGCCTTCTGGGGCACCTCGCCTGGATAGGCCCGAGGTGGTGAAACCTTCTAAACTGAGGTTCTCAGCCAGCGCACCGGCCGATGGTGGAACCGAAGAGATGGGTGCAGATTCAGGAGAGCTCGCTTCTTCCTGATCTTCAGGGGGGGGCCCGTGCTTTCCGTTCGACATGTTTTTCGTATTGGGGGGAAAGGGGAAAATACCCCTGCTTGGAGACTAGAGAAGAAGAATCCCAACGGGAATTCTAGAAAGTAGCATACCGGCCTGAGCGTCTCCGTCGAGCCCAGAATTGAACTCTGAATGGAAGGGCCTTTTGAGCTTTTTCTCTTGCACGAATGATGTACATTCTGCATCTGATGTCAGCCCTATACGACCCCTCCCTCCAAGAACGCGACCCTGAAATCTTTCGACTTATCAAGGAAGAGGAGAAACGCGAGTCCGACAAGATCCGCCTCATCGCAAGTGAGAATTATGCCTCCAAGGCAGTGATTGCGGCCACAGGTTCTGTACTGACAAATAAGTATTCCGAAGGATATGCCGACAAGCGATACTACGAGGGTCAACAAATTATTGACCAGGTGGAGAATCTAGCCATCAATCGTATCAAGTCCTTGTTTGGCGCTGAGCATGTGAATGTCCAGTGCTACAGCGGTAGCCCTGCCAACTTAGCTGTGTACTTAGCTTTCTGTAAGCCAGGGGACCCTGTCTTAGGTTTGGGATTGCCGGCTGGCGGGCATTTGACCCACGGCTGGAAGGTGAGCATCACGGGCAAGTACTTCGATAGCGTGGGCTACGGCGTCGACAAAGAGACCCATCTGATTGATTTTGATGATGTGGCTAAGAAAGCTCGTGAGCATAAACCCAAGTTGATTTGGGCGGGAACAACGGCCTATCCGCGCGTTTTGGACTTTGCTAAGTTTCGAGAGATCGCCGACGAGGTGGGTGCGATTTTAGTTGCTGATATCGCTCATATTTCAGGTTTGGTTGCCGCTGGAGCCCATCCCTCTCCAATTGGTATTGCCGATGTCGTGACCTCGACGACTCATAAGACCTTCCGCGGTCCCCGAGGAGGCATGATCATGTGCAAAGAAGAGCATGCAAAGGTTATTGATCGGGCTGTTTTTCCAGGACTTCAGGGCGGACCTCACAATCACACAACAGCTGCAATCGCTGTGGCTGCAAAAGAAGCGGCAACTCCTGAGTTCAAGAAGTATGCTTTTCAGATTGTCGAGAATGCTCGAACACTGGCTGAAGAGCTTCAGGGACATGGTTTGAGCATTGTAACCGGTGGAACTGACAACCACTTGGTGTTGGTTGATATGACTCCGAAAAATATTGGAGGCAAACCAGCCGCTCAGGCGCTAGATAAAGCGGGAATTGTTTGCAACTACAACTCCATTCCCTTCGACACTCGTAAACCCTTCGACCCCTCCGGGATCCGTATCGGGCTTGCTGCTATCACAAGTCGAGGCATGGGAACCGATGAGGTCAAGCGTCTCGCTGGATGGATGAATGAAGTTGTCGGAGCTCCGGAGGACGAAAAGTTGCTTGCTCGCGTTTCTAAAGAAGTTCTAGAAATGTGTAGTTCGTTTCCGGCCCCTGGTATTCCGGTAGACTAATTACCTCGAAGAGTTTCTTTGAAAGTGTGCCCGTTCTCCCGCGGGGGGCGGGAGATGCGTAGGCATTCTTTCATTTGCTCTTGGTGCTTTACGGCAAATGAAGGACGATTGGACGTGCAATCGTCGGTAGGTTCCCCATGAATAATCAAAAATTAGGTACGCTTTTGATCTCTTGCCCCGATCGTCAAGGGCTTGTGGCTGCCTTAGCTCAGGTCTTGTCCGCCCACGGGGTGAATATCGTCGATTCGATTCAGCACACGGACAGAGGCGCCGAAATATTCTTTCAGAGAATTGTCTTCGACCTCAGCGAAATAGCTACGGATCGAGACACCCTGGGTGCGGCGATCGAGGAGGTAACGACTCGATTTTCGATGAAGTATCGCCTCCGTTTTGCCGGAGAAAATCGTAAAAAGGTCGCTCTTTTTGTCTCCAAATACGACCATTGTCTGTATGATTTACTCTTGAGGCATCAGATGGGCGAGCTGGACTGCGACATTCAGATGATTGTCAGTAATCACGACGCCTTGGCTCCAGTCGCCCGACAATTTAACGTGCCATTTTCTCTCCTCGTGAAGACGAAAGAAACCAAGGCGCAGGTTGAGGCTCAAGAACTAGCCCTTCTCGCGAAGAACAAGGTAGATTTGCTTGTTCTGGCTCGCTACATGCAAATTCTGAGTGATGATTTCATTCGCAAATTTTCTGGCGACATTATTAACATTCATCACTCATTCTTGCCCGCATTTATGGGGGGGCGTCCTCATCATCGCGCCCATGAGCGGGGAGTGAAGTTGATTGGTGCTACCGCTCACTACGCTACCGCGGACTTAGATGAGGGACCGATTATCGAACAGGACGTAATTCGGTGCAGTCATCGCGATGAGGTCAGCGATCTCGTGCGCAAAGGACGCGATCTCGAAAAAATCGTATTGGCTCGTGCCGTTCGCGCCCATTTGGATGACCGCGTACTCGCCTACGACAACAAGACTATCGTTTTCGAGTAGATTCGAGAATTTTCTGTGGAACGTCAGCGGGAGATTTGAGCGTTCTAACTCAAGTTCATTGCGCTTTGTGTGCACGTTTCAGGGCCGCATCGACGGCTCGTCTACTGAAACCTCGAAGAATCGTTCCACCTATATCCAATACAGGAATCGAACTTCCGCTCATTCCTGCCTTCTTGAGTTTGCCCTTCATTTCGACGCGGGCGGCAGGATCTTCTTCAATATCTTTCTTGACGACTCGTGCACCTTTTTTCTTGAGATAGTCCTCTGCAAGGTGGCAAGGCTTGCACCAATCGGCACCGTAGACGATAGCATCTACACCAAGATCGGCCGGGGAGGGGCCAGGGGCTTCCTCTTGAGGGCGCAGGGCTGCGATGCGTTTTTCGCGCTCAGCGCCGCCGATAAGCTCCCAAGCAGAGCGGGAGAGGGAGCGAACGGGAATCTCTTCACCTTTTTTCCGCGTGCTCAGATCAACAACAAAGACATATTCCGCGTTACCAGGAGATCGTTTCTCGACGACAACACGCACCGTTTTCTGAGCATGATCAGGAATTTCTGTCATCTCCTCCGTTATTTTGAACGAACCGTCTTTGTCTACCCAGGTAAAGAGCACGCCCGTACCGTCAGCTGCAATTGCAAAACCTGGGTCAGGAGTGGGGGCAGCTATTGGATGTGGTTGCACTTGCCGAGAATCATCAAGATTCTCTCGCGAACAGGCTCCCAAGAGAAGCAGGAGTGAAAGGCCCGCACGTGAAAGAAGCCGTAGACGCGTCATGCCTTGCTGGGGATCATGAACACTCATGAAGTGCGGAATTAGGATAGGTCCTGGGTGTTGGGCTTGCTGTGATTGGAGCCCCATTGGGAGAAAAACTCACGAATTGTCTCGACCACGCCAATGAGAACATAGAATGAGAGAAGCCAAACAAGGACGAACTCCGGCTCAAATCTTCTCCATACAAATGCGCTGGAAAATATGATGAAGAGTAAGAGTACTATGCTGCCTGTGTTGACTCGTAAATCTTTGAACGAGCGAAAACGCACATTCGAGACCATCAGTAGACCCAAAAATACGGTCATGATGAGTATGGCAATCGTGAAACGAGGATCTCCCAAAGCACCATCCATCGCATGATTGGCAACCACGAGAGAAATTAGAATTCCGCTGGCGGGAGGAGAAGGCAGGCCCAAAATATATTTGCCGGGAACTTCGGGAGCGCCATCGTCGCTTGTGCTGAGGACATTGAAGCGCGCTAGACGAACTGTAGCGCAGGCCACAAAGCTAAACGAAGCCAGGAGCCCAGCTGTGGGGTGTCGGTAGAGCACCCATTGGTAAACAAGGAGAGCCGGAGCCACTCCAAAGGAAATGATATCCGCGAGGGAGTCCATCTGAAGACCAAAAGCACTTTGCGTTTTGGTCAAGCGCGCCACTCGTCCATCCATTAAATCGAAAAACATCGAAAAAATGAGTAGGACAGCTGCACGGTAGAAGTCGTGAGTGCTCGTCCCAGGTGTTGCGTTGGCTACAATTCGGATTGCGTTGAAGCCGCAAAACACCGCCGCCAGAGTGATTGCGTTGGGAAGCACGAAGAGGGTCTTTCGTAGATCGAGGTCGCGAAATCTCCTCCTCTTACGACGTACGGGCCCTCCGTGTGGGCTGGATTCGAACGCGTGATTGGGGGAAGAGTCGAGGGCGTCGTTTTCCCGGCGCGCTATTTGCTCGTCGGCATGCACGGATCGAACCTAATCGGCTCAGCCGAAATCGTCAATTTTTGGCCCGTTGGCCCTAAGACACGTAGAATCAGTATCTCATGGTGCATTTTTCTTCATTATCCCCTAATAAACGGGCAATTGGTGCCTTTCTTGGAGGCACGCCGCCACGAAAGTGCTTGAGAAAAATCGTCATTATTTTTATTCTGATGGGCAGCGCCGCTGGCTGTGCCTCGGGACCGCGGGCCTCTCAGCGCGGGGAGCTCCTTGGACAACTTCAAGAAGAGAATACTCGACTGGAGCAAGAAGTGACTCGCTTGCGCGAGGAAAAGCTTCGAAAGTCCCGCGTAAGTGGCCCTTGCAAGGTCGAAAAAGACGAGTCCTCCCCCGAACAAGAGAGGAGCGAGCCTTCTGCTCCGAGTCTGCCTACACTCGTTCTCGCCCCTGAGGGCGAAAAAGGAACGGAAGCGCTTCCAATTCCTGTAGCCACATTGGTGCAGGCCCATTCCCTTTCCGAAAATTCATCTCAGGATGATCTTCGACCAGTGCTCAAAGTTCGCGGTGAACATGAAGCTTGGGTTTATCACCGCCCTCTCAAAGCGAGTGAGCGAGAGGCCCAACCTAGCACGAAGAGTACACTTTCTTCTTCCTCCCCCAAGAGTTCTTCTTCGGTCAGCAAAAACTGATCTAGATTCAACCGGTAATTGTTATGACTTCGTACACCATTGGAACACTTTTTTTCGCTAGAACGAGACTTCTTGGTTCCCCACTTGTTGGGGGGGCTGCCTTGTTGGGTATGCTCCTTTGTCTTCCAGTCAATGCTCACGCTCAAGAGAACTCTAGCGAAGCCTCAAACCTGAGTGGCTCCAAGGGAAGTATCGTGATTTCTGGCGATCCTGCTCCAGAGCCTCAAGGAGAATCCAGTTTTGGTATTGGACGAATGTATGGCGGGGTGTCGGGTCAAGCTGGTTTGCACGGTTCGCGAGGCTCTCGTGCTCCCCGCAACCTTCCCGAATTTCACGTCGTCAAAAAGGGGGACACATTATGGGCTCTTTCTCAGCATTACTATGGCTCTCCTTGGGCTTGGCCCCAGGTTTGGAGCATGAATCCTCAGGTGGAAAATCCCCATTGGATCTACCCAGGCGACCAAATTCGAACCGCAAGTCAGAAAGGTAGCACGAGCCCTAGAGAAGACGGATCTGCAGGAGGAGGAGGCTTTGTCGGCAGAGGTCAAGTTGTGCCCGCCAATACAGTTTTTGTCCGTGACCAGGGCTATTTGGGTGATCCTGAGCGCGATGTTTGGGGGGAGATAGCCGGGGCTCACGAAGACAATATGTTACTCACTGATGGTAATATTGTTTACCTTGTGATGAAAGAAGGTGTCGACCTACGACTAGGCCAGCGCCTCACGGTATTTAAGGAAATAGCTGATCCTCCCAGTGTGCCCGACTCACGTAAGCCCCCCGGTCAGATTGTAAAAATTTATGGCACGGTACGCGTCGACGGGTGGGACCGAGAAAATCGTATTGCTCGCGGCTCTCTCATTGAATCAATCGATATTATCGAGCGTGGTTTTAAGGTGGGGCCCGTTGGACGTCGGTTCGATGTGGTACCTCCAAAGGTCGCAACCGAGGACATCGAAGCCCATATCATTACCGCTCTCTATCCCCACGTCTACTTTGGAAAAGATCAGATCGTTTTCATTGATAGGGGCAGTGAGGACGGACTGGTCGCAGGGAATCGATTGCGTGCCTTACGCCGAGGAGATACATGGCGGAGAAAATTGAAGACGGCGGACCACCATGCGCGCATGAGACTTGAGCTGAATGCTCAAGAAATGCCAGAAGCCGAGACAACCCCCCTGCGTGGAGACGACGATAAATTTCCAGACGAGGTCGTGGGCGAAGTGACCGTGCTTCGAACCGAAGAGTACAGTTCCATCTGTTTGATTACCGCTTCCACTCGGGGTCTGACCTCAGGTGAACGTGTAGTTGCTGTAAAAGGCTACTAAATGCACCTCTTTTGAAAATCCTGGCGTCTTGCGTCGGGATGATTACTCTCGAAGGACGATTCGTCACAGCTTAGTTCGCCTCTCTTGCAGAGCTAAGTTGAGCGGTCAATATTGAGTTTCAATCGATATGGAAGCCCTCGCGACAGCAAGTTTTTCCCTGGCAGTCATTGCCTATACAATCGCGAGCACGCGATTTTTTCTAGACCTTGCGCGTCGGCAGGTCACCACTTCAACCGAAGTGCCGTCGCGTTTTTTGGCCTTAGGCGCGTTTTTTCATGCGCTGCAGATCGTCACCGCTTCGCTTTTTACCCACACCTGTCCAGTGGAGAGCTTGCGCTTCGCCTTAAGCTTAGCTGCTTTGTTTCTGGTCGGTGTATTCTTGATTCTGCGTCGCGGCCGCAAGTTGGACGCGTTGGGCAGTTTTGTCGGACCGGTGTCGCTGATATTTCTTGTATCGGCACAATTTGTGGGGACGACGACGACGCCACCTGGGATCTCCAGAGTGATGCTTGCGTTTCATATTACGGCAAATCTCATCGGCTTGGGCTTTGTTTTGTTGGCGGGGGGTGCCTCGGCCTTCTACGTGTTTGTTGATTCCCGATTGAAAGCTAAACGCTTAGGGGCGGTTGGGCGATTGCCCGCGTTGCATGTGCTCGATCGAATGGCCTATTCGATGCTGCTCTTTGGGTTTCCTCTTTTGACATTTGGAGTCATCAGTGGAGGCATGTTCTTCTCGGAGATAGACACAACCTCACCTATTTCACTCGTGAGAGCTGCCCTAGGCTACGCCGCATGGTGTGTGGTTGCCGGGGTATTGCTTTTACGTGCTCTACGAGGTTGGCACGGTAAGAAGTCAGCCCTGGGGACTTTAGCCGGGCTGCTCTGTGTTTCTCTGGTTCTTTTGGTCTATTTACTACGTCCTCTGATGGGGGCCTCGGCGTGATCATCATCACGGGCCTTTCTCATCACACCGCCCCCATCTCGGTAAGAGAGAAGGTGGCTCTTTCCGAGGAGGCCGCGCGTGAGTTGGTGAAAACTTTAGGAGGATCTCCCGGTATTTTGGAGGTATTTATCGTTTCAACCTGCAATCGATTTGAGATCATTGCAGTGAGTTTGGACGAGTCAGAGAGCGCTCGACAGCTCTGCGCATCTTCGTGCAAAAGCGCGATTACGGAGCGTAGCCTAGAAGCTGAAGGTTCCATTTATAGTCATCATGGACTGAACGCCGTGCGACATCTTGTGCGGGTGGCATCGTCTCTCGATTCATTGGTGGTGGGCGAGGCCCAAATCTTGGGGCAACTTAAACAGGGCTTTGAGCGCGCGCGCGACGCCGAAACCGTGGGTGCTCATTTGCACCAGCTCTTTGCCCGGGTAGCACGGGGGGCCAAACGAGTCCGCACCGAAACAACAATTGGAGTGGGGCAAGTATCGGTTCCATCGATAGCGGTCGATCTGGCCCTGCAGATTTTTGGTAATTTGAGTGGGCGCAAGGTGGCATTGATAGGGTCGGGCGAGATGGGCCAAACTGTGGCTCGCCTTCTGCACGAGGCTGGTGCCGAGCTGATTGTTCTGGGGCGAGATATTGAAAAGATCTCGGTCGTGGCGGCTAAAGTCGGGGGCCGGGCTCAATTGATGCAGGCGCTACCCGCGGTGCTTAAGGACGTGGACGTTGTTGTTTCGAGCACAAGTGCTCCAGGCGCCGTGGTGCGTGTTAGTGATTTGGAGGAGCGGAGAAAGTCCAGAAAAACAGGCAATCTCTTCTTCATCGATCTTGCCGTGCCCCGAGATATCGAACCCGGTGTAGGGGAGCTAGACGGCGTTTTTCTCTACGACGTAGACGATTTGTCCCAGGTGGCGAGCGAGTCGGCAACTGGACGAAAGAAGGCAGCCGACGAAGCGGAGGCAATCGTTCACGAGGTCGTGACTGATTGGGAGCGGCGTGAATCGGCTCTTCAGATCACTCCTACTATCAAAGCATTGCGCGCAAAAATGCGTTTGGCTCTCGAGTCGGAACTCAACCGCAGTCTGAGGGGTAAGCTTCGTGAGCTTGACGATGAGCAGCGAGGTGCATTGAGTAAAATGTTAGACGCTGGCCTCAATCGTATTATGCATGATCCCGCAACCCATTTGCGTGAAGAAGCTGCTCGTCGCGAGGGAAATTGCGCTGTCGATTTAGCCCAGGCTCTTTCTGCTCTATTTGAACTTGAAGAGCTCCCAGACGAAGAGATGGACGTTTCAAGTGTGCGTCTACCTGCACATGATTCAAAGAGGATCTCTGATTCTCGCATTCCCCTTGTATCCCCCGCGCCATCATCAGGTCGGGGGGCTCGCGCAAAATAAACTTTCTATAAAAGAGATACTGAATTCCTATGTCCAAACGGCGTGTTGTTGTTGCAACTCGAAAGAGTGAACTAGCTTTGGCCCAGTGCCGGCAATTTTTGGCCCTTCTTGTGGCCAAGCATCCAGATGTTGAAATCGAGGAGATGCATGTCATCACAACGGGAGACAAGATTCTGGATCAGCCTCTTGCTTCAATTGGTGGAAAAGGACTTTTTCTCAAAGAAATTGAAGAAAAGTTGATTGATGGAAGCGCCCAAATTGCTGTCCACTCAATGAAAGATGTCCCCCCTTCGTTGCACGAAGGACTTTATATTGGCTGTATTCCTAAGCGCGAAGATCCCCGCGATGTGATCATTACGACCGATGGTCGACCTCTTAGCGAGATGCCATTGGGTAGTTCACTCGGCACTTCGTCTCTGCGCAGAGGTGTGCAACTATTGCTTCATCGTCCCGATCTTCGAGTGGTGCCAATTCGTGGAAATGTTGGAACTCGAATTCGCAAATGTCGCGAGGGGCTGGTCGATATCACAGTTCTCGCACGGGCGGGTATCAATCGTCTGGGACTGCAAAAAGAAGTTTCAGAAACATTGAGCCCGGAACTTTGTCTACCTGCTGTGGGGCAGGGGGCTTTGGCGATTGAGTTGCGTTCGGGGGACGAGGAGATGCACGCTCTCTTTGCCTCGATGCAACACGAAGAAACCGCCTTGGGCGTTACATGTGAGCGAGGTGTGATGACGGCCGTTGGTGGCGATTGTAAAACTCCAGTCGCGGCATTTGCTCAGAAAAAAGGTAACGACCTACGCCTGCGTGCGCTCTTGGCAGAAACTGACGGTACGCGTCTACGACGCGAAGAGCTCCTTTGTCCTTGGCCGGAAAATAGCAAAGAGGCTCATCAAATAGGGCTCTCCTTGGGTAATAAATTAAAGCTAGGATAAAATAATATCCTCACACTGTACGATTGAGCCCTCTGGAGAGGGGAATGCTTTCGCTACTCCATCAGAGCATGATACAGTTCGCGCCATGTTGACCCGTAAGATCTGCCAAGCCGCCCTCACTTTGGGGCTCTCACTCTTTGTTGCATCCTCTGCTGTTGGTTGCGCCCAGCAAACAACCGTCAAGACCGCTGACAATATCGACCCCGGGACATTGCCCGAAGGCGGCGAATGGCAAGGCGTTTACTACAATCAGGTATTGGGTTTTCTTCATCTCACCGAGTCGGGGGGAGCTGTGCAAGGAGCATGGCGTACGACCGCTGGCGATAAATGGGGAGAACTCTACGGTGAAATTTCGGGGGGTATGCTTCGTTATACTTGGACCGAACGCAAGATTGGTGTTGTGGGTCCCGCCGCAGAAAGCCGTGGCAAGGGTTACTTTCGCTATGTCCTCGGTAAAGAAGGCGAAGCCCATGAGCTCAAGGGTGAGTGGGGTCTTGGCGAGGATGAACTCGGTCATACCTGGAATTGCATCAAGCAAACCAATCAAGAGGCCGATCCTAAAAGTGTTCGACCCAACGAACTGGAAAGCCGCGTAGGAGCATCAGGTTTCGACGGCGCCAAGGGTGACGCAGACATCGCTTCCGAAGGCGAGAAAAAGCCTGAAGAGGGTGAAGAGGCTGAGAGTGAAGAGGGTGCTGACGAAGATCCTCTATGAGATAGCTCGTTTGAGTGAATGCCCCAGGCTCGAACTACGTTCCGGGCCTTTTTTATGCCTAGTTCGGAGACTCTTTGCCTCTTATTGCCTGTGCATTTAGCTCGAAGCGTTCTCTATGCCGTCTTTCGTTGACTCCATGAAAGGGGTGAGCATGCTGAGCCCCCCGGTGAAATTTCGTGCCGGGAGACAATTCTTGAGGAGTATAAGTGCCTGGCGTAGCAACATCTGGTCTACAATTTGAAGAGCCGCCCATTTTTGAGCGTGGAGCGCCCGGGCGAACAGCCGTTTCCCTTGATCCTCTGGACGTGCCTGAGGTCGATCCTGCTGAACTTTTAGGTTCGTTAGTTCGGACTGAGTTGGCCGCCCTGCCTGAGGTGAGTGAGCCCGAGGTATTTCGCCACTACGTTCGTTTGAGTCAGTGGAACTTCTCCATTGATACTCAGTTTTTTCCCTTGGGCTCTTGCACAATGAAGCATAACCCCAAGGTGAACGAGTGGGCGGCTCGCCTACCTGGCTATGCAAATATGCATCCTTTGAGTCCTCCTCACCTCGCCCAAGGGTGCCTGGAAATCATGGTGCGCTTGCAGGAACTTCTGGGAGAAATAGTGGGTTTGGCTGGGGTCAACCTGCAACCGGCTGCGGGCGCCCAAGGAGAATTTACGGGCCTCATGATGATGCGCGCCTACCACCAGTCAAGGGGGCGATCTCCCCGTAAGATCTTAATTCCTGACAGCGCTCATGGGACGAATCCAGCTTCTTGTGCGTTGAATGGTTTCGAGGCCGTTCCTTTCGCAACCGGGAGCAACGGTTTAGTCGATCCCGAGACCTTTGCGCGCGTGGTGGAAGAAGCCGGGGATGACCTTGCTGGTTTGATGCTTACCAATCCCAATACATTGGGTATGTATGAGTCCGCAATGCCCACTTTATCGCGCTTGGTGCACGAGGCTGGGGGGCTTGTTTATGGCGACGGCGCCAACATGAATGCGATTCTTGGCAAAGCTCGCCCCGGTGATGCGGGGGTCGATATCATGCAATTTAACCTGCATAAGACATTTACGACTCCCCATGGTGGTGGCGGACCCGGCTCGGGGCCTGTCGCTTTTGTTGAAAAATTAGCCCCTTTTCAACCAGGACCAGTTCCGTGCCGCAAGGGCGACTCTTTCATTTTAGATGAGGACCGACCTCTTTCCATTGGACGTGTGCGTTCGTTTAATGGAAATTTTGGAATGATGGTGCGGGCTTATACCTACATTAGAGAATTGGGGGCCGTCGGCTTAAGTCAAGTGAGTGAACTTGCAGTTCTCAACGCCAATTATTTGGCCGCGCGAATTGGCAAAATATTGCCTCTTGGTTTCGATACCCCCTCGCTTCATGAAGCCGTTTTTACAGATAGAGCATTAGAACAAAAGACGGGCGTCAAGACATTAGACGTTGCAAAGCGATTGATAGACTATGGCTTTCACCCTCCTACTGTCTATTTTCCTCTAGTGGTGCGTGGTGCTTTAATGATTGAGCCCACAGAGACAGAAACGCGGCAGACATTGGACGCCTTTGTGAGCGCCCTTGAAAACATCGTACGCGAGGCAGAAGAAGACCCCGAGTTGGTCAAGAGCGCTCCTCATTTGCCCCGCGTTCGTCGCCTAGACGAAGCCCGGGCTGCTCGTAAGCCAACCTTACGTTGGACCGCGAAGAGTCAAAAAAAGGAATAGAGTTTCAGGAAACTTGCTCTGGTGCTCTACAAGGCTCATCTTGAAGAGGCGTGGTAAAAGTACAGAGAAAAGTTGGTAAGAGACTCAAGGGGGCAGGTTTTCGTGGAATTTCACGAAGCGTGCTCTCTTTTTTGGTGTTTCTTTCGGGCTGTGCTCCTCCAACCCTGGACAAGCTTGAAGAAAGTTCGATTTCTTACGCCTATCGAGCTCCCGAACCGGGGAGTATGGCGAGCTTTGAGCTGGCACAAAAGGAGTATCTTCTTGATGAAAAGTCTCTTGAGCAAGAGGCGCAAGTATGTCGGCAGCGCATGTTTGCTGCTCAGGAAAAGTTTGCTTATCGGGGAGCCCCTAGGTTGGAGGAGCACCGCGAAATGGTGCTTGTGCGTGGCAAGGCGGAGCCCGTTCTTTTTCTTGAGGTTCCCCAATACAAGGGAGAAGTGAGTCGAGGAATTAGGGCGCGCAGACGGGCTCTTTTGCGCTCGAACTATCCGCGTGACGTGATGCGCCAAACCATGTCGAAGTTTTTTGAGTTTCCAAAGAAAATGAGGCAACTCATTTTACGGGATGGGTACTTGTATACAGACGACGCCCGTGCAGCACGATTTGTCTCGATTAACGTTAAGTTAGAGAAGCTTTTTAGAGAGCCCAACTTGGTGCTATTAAGAGGATCTCAGGAGTTTGACTTAAAGAAGGGCAAGGGCGGCCTTTATCACTTTGCCTCAGGAGAAACCATTGGTGAGCGCGCGCGATTTTTGCTTTTTGACAGAGTGTGGGTGAAGGGTGAAAGACCTGGACCACCCGTGCATGTTGATGTGAGGGAAATTTCTAGGAGGGAAGGTTTCGAGGGCATGCGTGTGGTTCATCTGGGAGATGAAGAACTCGTAATGGAAGTGCGATTTGGCAGCGAATGGGTACCTGCTCTTTTGAAGAGAGAGGGCACACATCTGTCATTGGACTGTCTTGCTATAGAGCCAAAAGATGCCGCCAGGGTAGGGCGAGCACGTGATGAGGCCTACCGGCGTTCGTTGGTTCTCTACGCGCTGCGATCGGCGATTGCCGAGCAAATTCGCCTGGGCCTGCCCTTTGACGAACCCAGGACAGAGCGTGGGCAACAGGACGGTAAATTGAGAGCCCGCTGGGAGCGTGCATACTACCGCGACAAAAAGACCTACAAATTCAACGGGGACAAGTACTCGGTCTACAACGAAAAGGGGGCGCCCATGACACCTCAAGTTTGCATCGATTTTGTCACTGAAAGCTTGGAGCGGGCGAGCGGTATGTTTTATAGCTCCCAGGGCCAGAGTCCTGAACAAGTCCGAGGTGCTCTGGACTTTGACGAGATCTTGCAGGGGCATCGACGTCAAGAATTGGCCATGCGCAGCTACGCACGCCTCAATCCTCATAGACTTTCAATGATTGACTATAAGGTTAGCGAGTGGGTGCACTACGAAAAGGTGAATAAGTTCTACGCCTTCTTACGTCGTGAGAAAGATCGTATCCGCCCGGGAGATATTGTCATCATTCGTGGTCGTGCCGCATGGGATAGATATGCTGAACTCCACACTCATACATTTTTCATCTATGAGTCCGACCCGATCACGTCTATGCCAACTTTGATAGCGGGCAATGCCGGAAAACCACGAATTTCAACATGGGACGACGAAATGCTTCGTGCGCCCAAGCGTAGTATTCGCCATAGGATCCGCCCCAATATGGAGTGGCTCTATGATCATATTGTATTGCGGACGCCCTTGCGTGGGGAGCGTTGGGCAGCCCCCCTTTCGGTGAACGAAAACTAGCGGCGTGCACGCTGAGAATTTACGGACGCACGCACTCTGTGGAGTGTGCGTTCTTTTTTCTCATGGAGCGGTAGAGAAAAACTCCAGCAAAACAGAGGGCTCCTGCCAAAATGGGCATTCCTCGAATTGCCAGTGGGGTGCCAACTCCAGCTAATAGACCAGTGACAAATATAGCAAGGCCGTTGAGGGCCTTTACGATGAAGTTGTAGACACCAAAGTACATACCAACGGACTTGTGCTCGCTCTCATCTGCGCAACGGGCAATGGCTTCACCCTCGAGACCCAATACAAAGGCCGAACCAGGCCCGGCGCACGCAAAAACCACCATACCAGTGACCAGAGGGGAGTAGATTAGACCTTTACCCAAAAAACCGGCTCCCATGTAAGCAATCGCGAGGGCGAGGGTGCCCATCAGGGTGGCTTTTTCCCACCCGTACCGTCGGGAAATTTTTGGAACAACAAAAAACGTGGGGACAGCCGAGAGCAAGAATGGGCCGAGTAAGAGGGCCACATCCTGGGTGGTGCCTCCAAGAATTTTTGTGGCAATGAAGGGGGCCGCAGAGGTCATCACAGTGAGGGACATTTGAGCACCTGCAAAAAGCACGATGACGGCCAAAAATCGACGATGGCGTAAACTTGAGCCTAAGCTTTGCATCATGCCTGGCTGGTTTTTAGTGGGGGCAGTTTTTACTCCTTTTGGGGCTGCAAAATAAGGCAGGACCATCAAGACCGTCCCCACACCGGCAAAAACTAACGCCCCCTGAAAAAAACCTAACTTGTCCACGAGGGCAGGACTGAGCACAAAACCTAAGCCTGTTGCTAGAAGAACGCCCACCCCAAGAGCGTTGGAAAGCGCTGTGCGGGTATCGTCCTCGCCCTGGGAGTAGTCCTCGACCAATGACCAGTAGGGAACAGCGTAGAGCGTATAGCCTATAAAGAAGATAAACATGCCCGAACCCAAGAGGGTCCAACGCAAAAGGGACGTCATATCAGGTGTTGGTGAGAACACGAGGGCGAGTCCAAAAGCAGGAATGAGAAAAGAGGACCAAATGAGTGAGCGGCGCTCTCTACCTTTGCCCACCCATCGATCGCCCAAAGTACCCGCAAGAGGATCAGTTACTCCATCAAAGATACGAAACCCAAAAAGAACTGCACCTACGGTTCCTGCGACAAAGAGGGGTCCCGTGCTCGTTCCCTTACCCGCGTCGGCAAAAAAGAGCAGCCATTGCATAAAGAAGCGCATGAGTAGCATCACGCCCAGCTGCCCAGCCCCATAGAGAATGAGTGATCCTGCTTTCATGAGCGGGCAGCTTACACGTTACTTAGCGCAAAACTATGCAAGGAAGAGCATCGTCTGGTCAAGTACTCCTTCGAGGGCTCTTAACTATGCGCTAGGAATTTCGCGGGGAGAGCGAAGCGGCGCGATATCTGTCTCTTCGAGAGTTTCGCTCAGCCAGGGAGGAAACGGATCTGGTAATTGCAGCCAACCGACCGAACCTATTTGCATTTCAGTATCATCGAGAAGGCACTCGTCGAGTCTTTTTCGAATAGCCTTTTTATCAAGATTTTTACCGATGATCACCAGTTCTTGTCGTCGATCCCCGTAGGGGCCACGAAATTCAGAGCGAATAGATTGGAGAGTGAGTTCGTCCTCGGGCCAGATCTCTTCTGGTACAGTAGTCCACCATCGCCCTGCACTTTGATGGCTACAAGCACTCCCCGCTTGGGACCATAAACCCGACTCGTTCATGCGAGTCGCTAACCAAAACAACCCCTTGCTCCGCAGGACGCCGTCCCAGGGTTCGTGCAAGCAGGTCCAAAGGCGCTCTGGGTGAAAGGGGCGTCGCGCTCGATACATAAAACTTGAGATATCGAGGGCATCGTGAAGATCCTGCTCGGGCTCCTCGCGTTCGGCCATCATTTCCACTTGCCCAGCTGCGAAGCGCTCTGTTTCGGCGAGCTCACCCATATCAATCGTAGCAAACATTGTTGTCACGATTCGCGCCTCGGGGTTGAGGCAACTTAAAATGCGCGAGAGGCGAGCCAGCTCATCAGTCGAGACCAAGTCGGCCTTGTTCACTATGATCAAATTCGCGAATTCTACCTGCTCGGCCAGTAAATCCGCCAGGGTTCGGTTGTCGAGGGTGTCGATCGCGAGACCAAGCTCTACGAGGTCTTTTGCTTTATTCCAATCGCTTAGAAAATTCTTGGCGTCGACCATCGTGATCATCGAATCGATGTGTGCGACATTGCCTAGGTACTCGCCAAACTGGTCTTCGCTATCAAATGCCATGGCAATTGGGAGCGGCTCGGCAACGCCGGTTGCTTCGACAAAAAGCTGGTCGAATTGGTCCATGCGAGCCAAGCGAGAAACCTCGTAGATGAAGTCATCACGGAGATCACAACAGATACAACCATTGTGAAGCTCGACAATGCCTTCTGCTGTCGCATGGACAGCCGTGCGTCCTGCTTGAATTTGTATTGCGTCGAAATTGATCTCCGCCATATCGTTTACCAAGATCGCGAATTTTTTATCGCCAGCATGATTGAGAATATGGTTGATGAGGGTGGTTTTTCCTGCTCCGAGAAACCCCGACAGCACAGTAACTGGAAGACTCTGCATCTAAATTGCTTCTCCATGCGGGGGGGAATACTTCACTTTATCACTTGGGGACGTAGGCGCAATTAAGCGTGCACATGTCGAGGGGCTAGTCTTGAGCATACTCGCTACCGTTGAACGTATAATGTCTTGAGCCTATTGAACTCCAGGGCAACAAAAGGGGCTCCATTCCTCCGGCGGGGTGTCGATCTTCTGGAAAAGGATAGCTTTTTTGGTCCCAACCTAGAGCGCGCAAGGGGCGCAGCTCCAGGGCGAGCCCGCGAGACTCGGGAATGAATGCGACGGAGGACATAATGCGATTGCCCTTGAGGGAGCGGGCTGTTTCGGCGGCGAAGATTCGCTTGAGGTTCTCGCCGACTATTTTGTAGACAAAGAGGGCCTGACGAGAAACGATATCACCGCCAAGGGATTTACTCGCCTGAGCGTCGATTACCGCGTGAACCAAAATTTCTGCCTTGCCGTCTCCCACCAAATCGCGCGTCGTGACGCTGAGAATGTCACTTGATTCTTTGACGCCAATTGTGAGGTAAGTATAACTCAGGCCTTTTTTGAACCCCTTGCCAAAAACAACCAAATCGCGATCGTGCACAAGTACTCTCTCCATTTGTTCGTCCTCGACGACATCCGTTACAAAGTCGAACGATGGTTTTTTTCCACGGTGAACACCTCGGTCGTTTTTATAGAGTGCATACACGCGATCCATGAGTTCGTCGGCGCTGGGAGCTCGGGGTGGGGGCGGAGCTTTTACGCTGGGCATCATTGACTGATGGGGGGCGGTCGATTTGGAAACTTTGGGCTCCCAGGGGGTCTCTTCAAGTGCTGTCAGACCCTGCCCCTTCCAACCGAATGAGCGAGAGCCTGTTGTTTGCCACGGGAGTAACGCGCTGGGAATACCTCCACCAATTGTCGGCTCTTGAAAAGTACCAGGGTCGAAACCACTTTCTTGGCCCTGAGAAATTTTGATTCGAGCGTTTTTTCCTGATCCGCTTACAGATACCTTGTTATTTATTCTGCCGTCTTTTGTTACGAGACTGATTTCGTGAATAAAGACCTGAAGCGGCGCACCGTCTTTGCCAATCTGCAAGACTTGAATGACTTCGCGATACTTTTCACGATCGCCTAATCGTTTTTGAATGAGGATTTCTTTTTTATTGTCGCCATTGAAATCAACCAAGCTTAAACGGGTGACTTGCTTTGCCTTTTCTACGTCGAGTTCGTTTACGTAAAATTGTTTTCCCCCCTTGTAGCCGGGACCGACAATGCTCAAAAAGTGTCCGTAAAGGGCAACTTTTTCTACGCCCCCCTGACCCGTTACATCTCCGTAGACTTCGCGAGATGAGCGCAATGAGAGCCCTTTAGGCTGCAACACCGTCTGAATAAGCCCTGTTTCAGGGCTGGTAGTCAGAGGGGGCATGTTTTTTCCCTCGCCCCTGCCGGTCGATGTGATCGATTGAATGCGCCCCAGGGTCTTGGCGTCCGAATAGCTGACTTTTCCTCGCATTCCGACTCGAACAGAGTTTGCCCCTGCGAGGGCGCTCCACGGTATGCGAGCCTCTAGAGTGAACCCTTTTGAAGTAGGAGCCTCGATGGCTTTTGCCTTGCTTAACTTGCGGCCATCTACTTTGACCAAGGCAGCCATCTTGCCGGCAACCCCCGGGTAGATATCAATGTGATGTGTTTTTCCCCGACCTGATGGTGCCGGAAAATGCACTGCAAGGGTGAGGTGGTCTTCACCCTTGGACCCGTTTTTGGAGCGAACAATTTTCTTGTCAACTATTTTTGCTGCCAGGTACAAATAGTTCTTGTCGTAGCCGACGATTGTCGAGTTCTTACTTTTGCTGCCGCTCTTGGTCTTGAGCCTGTCAAAGTTTCGTGGCCACTCACGTAACATGCCATCAATTCTAACTTTTTTTCCATTCATCGGCTCTGCTGCCAGGTAGTCCGCAGCAGAAGCGAGAGGCGAAAAGAAAGCTGTAGCCAGAAATAGGGGGAGGGCTTGGGAAAACTTTTGAGTGAATCTTGGGAAAATCTTCATTTTTCTTCGGATGGTTCGGGTCGGCGAGGAGCCAGAGGTTAGGACAAGCTCCCTCGCGAATCGAGAATTTATGGCAATTCATAGCTGTGCTCGGAACATCTTGACCCTGCGAGGCGCCTCAAGTATCCCCTCCCATGCTAAAGCAAGGCCTCCGCGAATGTCTCACTTTTGACGACGTCCTGCTCGTCCCCGCAGCCAGCGACGTGCTTCCGGTAGATGTAGACGTCTCTGCCCATCTTACTCGGAAAATCCGACTGAAAATTCCGGTCGTGAGTGCTGCGATGGATAGCGTCACCGAAGCCCGCCTAGCCATTTGCATGGCTCGTCAGGGTGGCCTTGGTTTTATTCATAAGAATTTACCCCCCGCCCAACAAGCGCGCGAGGTGGCCATGGTGAAACGGGCGGAGAGCGCCGTCATTCGAGAGCCGATTACGATTGGTCCCAACGAGCCACTTCGTGATGCATTGGAAAAAATGCGTCGTCACAATGTTTCCGGGGTTCCCGTTGTAAAGGGAAACATCCCCGTTGGTATCTTGACTTCGCGTGATATTCGCTTTGAAGAAAACCTTGATCAGCCTGTTTCTTCCCTCATGACAACTGATTTAGTTACCGTAGGCGTGGACGTTCCCACGAGCGAAGCGCGCTCGCTACTACATCAGCATCGCATCGAAAAACTTCTTGTCGTTGAAAACGATGAGTTGGTTGGTTTGATTACTATTCGGGATTTGATGGCAGCTGAGCGCAGCCCCTTGGCAGTAAAAGATGGCCGTGGTCGTTTGATGGTGGGCGCAGCAATTGGCCCTGGAAAAGACCGCGATGAGCGAGCCGCTGCATTGGTTGAAGCTGGAGTGGACGTGATTTGCGTCGATACCGCCCATGGTCATCATGCCGGGGTTCCACGCGCGGTCCTTGAGTTACGCAAAAGATATCCCGATCTACAAATTATTGCGGGCAATGTAGCCACGGCAGATGCCACCAAGGGGCTCATTGACGCTGGAGTGGACGCCGTCAAAGTCGGTATCGGTCCGGGAAGTATTTGTACGACGCGTATTGTTGCAGGAGTGGGCGTGCCTCAAATTACAGCAATCAGCGATTGTGCCACCGAGGCCGACAAACACGGTATTCCTATTATCGGCGATGGCGGTATCAAGTTTTCTGGTGACTTTGCCAAAGCAATTGCAGCCGGTGCATCTACGGTAATGATGGGATCAATGTTTGCGGGTACTGATGAAGCTCCGGGTGATATCGTACTTTATCAAGGTCGTAGCTATAAGGTGTACCGGGGCATGGGTTCTATTGGTGCAATGAAACAGGGCAGTAAAGATCGCTATGGCCAAGCCGGTACCGCTGACGAAAAATTGGTTCCAGAAGGTATCGAGGGGCGTGTCCCTCATCGTGGCGCCCTTGCCAATATTATTGCGCAAAACATTGGCGGTTTGCGAGCGGCAATGGGTTACACCGGCTCAAAGGATATTGACGCCATGCGTAACGGTGCCGAATTTGTCCGTATGACAGGTCAAGGACTGCGCGAGAGCCACGTTCATGATGTCATCATTACCGAAGAAGCCCCAAACTATCACGCGTAAGTGAGGGGCTCTGCCGCGAAGTCGCTATACAGGTAAGGAGAAAGACACCCCCGTGTCAGGAAAGATTTCGCGTCAATGAAGTCAAGAAGTGCGGGGGTGAGAGAGATTGCACCGTCGAAGATGCCTGGATGAAAGAGACGTTTCGCGGTCGTGCTGAGTGGAAGGCCGGTTGCACGAAGCCTGTGCCTGGCGAAAAAGTTCGCAAGTGCATTGGGTAGGGCCCTAGTCCAAAACACCCTCAGAACGTTCCAAGTTGAGCTGAACTCCAGTAGAGCTGTGAGGCGCGGCCCCAGCACACAGCTCTACTGGAGCACGATATTCCTTTCTCTGGCGCGCTGCACCTATTTCAGTACCCTCCGGCAAATGGAACCTGAACAAGGCTTACTCGAACTCCATCACTGTCTTGAAAAAGTCGATCTCGTCCCCGGCGAGGTAGAAACCACAGAATTTAAACGACGGGCTCGACTTCATCAGGCTCTTTGGCGCGAGAAGCGCGATTTGCCTCGGGGCACTGAGCCCTACCGTCCGACAAAGAAGCGACCCCGTCGTCCCTCAGGGAGCCGCTTGGAGATTGAGAGCGCCTGGGAGAATGGTAGAAACTTTCTGAGTGATGCCGCTCGCGAAGCAGTCCAATATCGTTTGGCCCACGCGGAGTCCCAGCAAATGCTGGACAAGGATCGCCTGTACGCAGATCTGCTCTCTTCGATGCCCTTGTGCTTCAATCTCTTTGGACCACTTTGGTATGACAACGCGGCATGCCAGCGAGCCGTGTCTCGCTGGTGGCCAGAGGCTCCATCCTTAGCAAAAGAAGTACGCTTTGAATGGTCGCCCGGACGCGCAGAGCCTGGGCGATTCATCGAGAACCGCAGCGCCTTTGACGCCGCTATTGTTCTTGAAAACGCAGGCATCATCGGCATCGAAACCAAGTATCACGAACACCTAAAGACAGAAAAACTCCCCAATGCGGAACGCTTGGCTCGCTATCGACTGATAAGCGAGCAATCAGGGGTCTTTGCACCAGGTGCTCTGGAAAAACTGGAAGGAAAACCCCTCCAGCAGATTTGGCAAGACCATCTACTCACTCTATCTATGGTGCTCCAGAGCGATTTCGAATGTCCATGGTCGAAATTCGTGTTGGTCTATCCCCAAGCAAATCTGAGTTTTGCAAAGGGCGTGGCTCAGTACCAAGATTTACTCATAGATTCCTCAACGTTCGAAGCGCGCACTATTGAATCACTCCTTGAGGAAATGCCCCCCGGCGGCCCCCCGATGGATGGGTTTCAAGAGCGGTATCTATTTTAATATACCCGCCATTGGGGGGGCGAGGGCTGCAGTGCATAGCCGAGGGCCGCAGCGCGTAGCCAAGAGCCGCTCTCAATCGAGTACTCTTGGCTACCGAACAATCGTGACACTCGCGGTATCACAGCCGAAAAATACCTGAAACCCTGCACCGCTGATTGAGCTGACCACCTCACATGTGGTGGGGCATAGTTTGAGGCTTGTGGGGTTGACGGGGGGATCATAATACCAACCACCATATTCACATTGCTCAGCTCCTGAGACATTGAGGATGGGCTCTGGCTCTTTTCCGTCGGGCGTGAGGGCAATATTTACCTTGGCTAAATCAAGTGCGGCATCACCGGGAGGAAGGGGAACGGTAAAATCACAGGGTAGGGCGGAGCTTCCTCGAATTTTGTCGAGAGCTCCAGAAAACTTGTCCGCCAGATTATCGTCTGCCGCAATGACTACGGCGTCTCCGCCACCGGCCTTGGCTATTTCAGTTGTTGTGTAGTTGAAGTCTGCGTCGACAACTTCCTGGCCGCGAATACCGAGCACCCAGGTTGCCACGCCGTCGGCCAGACCTGCGGCTGCTATCTTTGCGATATTGTCTACACCCTGTCGCATTACGTCCGAGGGCGAGGGAATCGCTCCGCAACCATTGGGCACTCCGTCGGTGACAAGCACGACGATTGTCTGGGAGGCAACGTTCTTGGCTCGAAACTTCTTGGCGGCGGTGATGGCTCCTTCGAGAGCGGGTCCCAAAGGTGTACCCTGTCCTGGAGACCATTCATTGTAGCTTGCGAGTATCGCTGGGGCTACGCCGGGCAAGGGAGTGATGTCTACCTCGGGGGTAGAATAATCGAGTTGATCGCAACTGCCCTTTTGACCAAAGTAGTCAATGCCCATGCCGATACCCGCTGAGCTGGGAAGCGCTACAAATTGTTCAAAGCCTTTTCTTGCCTCGTCCCATTTGAGTCGATTGGTTCCGGCGATGAGGAAAATGGGTTTTCCGTCGCCCATGGAGACGGAGCGATCCATCATCACTAACATATTTAAGGGCAGACTCTCTCCTTCGTATACTTCACCTGCACAGGCGTCGTCGGGCAATACGAGAGAAATAGAGCTGCTTTGATCTCCACCGGGAGGAAGACCGTTGACTCCTTCGAGAATGCCTCCTGAGATCACCATTGCTGTTTGAGTTGGCGGTGCACCGCCATTGGAAGAAGCTGTACTGCTATTGATGTCTCCGTTGAAGCCACCTGTGGCGTTCCTAGAAGTTGAGACCAGGCCGCTGTCCTCGCCCTCGCTCTCGCCCTCGTCGCTGCAGCTGAAAACACCGCTGGCAAAGGTGAGTGCTGCCACCAATGAGATGCGGCGTACCGCGTTAGGGGTAAAAATTGGTACCCTGAGTGTAATCGTTTTCTCTGAGGTGTTGATCATATCATTCGATAGTAACATGGGAGATAGACGAGACGGTAGAAAATTCAAGAAACTTGTCGACGGCATGATTGTTCCCGGCTTTGCTCTGATTGAGTCCGGGGAAGGCGCTTCAATGAGTGAGGGGCCGGTGGGGTGTCAACGTGTCGTGGTGGGCGAAGCGAGTGGATTAGCGAATTTTTGTGTACTATTCGACCAACGGGTCGGTTTAAATTGAGAGAATTATCCAACGTGTACAAGGTGAGGGGTTAGGGTGAATTAGGCTGTTTTGTCAGTGAATATTGTCTGTGTGAGTTGAGTGTAGGTCGCTGGGGTTTCATTATTGGTTTGCTAGACATTGTACAAGGTATGCACTTTGACTACACCGTTTCGCGTTATTGCTCATTAGGAAATGAGCGAACGGGGATAATAAATTGAAGATTGCAACAATGAACAACAAATTTCGTACGTGCTTGGGCTTGGCCCTTTTCTCACAGATTGCTCTAGTGGGGCAGGCTGCCGCCGCGGATAGCTGTGGACGTGTCGAAGGGTTTTATGCCACGTGGGACGGCGCATTGGGGAGTTCCTTGCCCGTTTCGGAGATTGACACGAAGCGTTTGACCCATGTGCTGGTGGCATTTGCCGCTCCCCTTGCGGACGGCAGCATGAACACGGACGACGCCGATGTGGTGATTGACGAGTTGGTGGCGAAGGCCCACGCAGACAACACAGGTGTATTCATTTCGGTAGGTGGAGCGGGGGCAAATTTCTTGACCCTTGATGAGGCCGCCCTCAGCGCCCTGACTGCAAATATTGTGGATTACGTTGCGCTGCATAATCTTGATGGAGTCGATATTGATTGGGAGAGTTGGAGCACTCATGGCGCGCCCAACCCCGTGGAGAGCGAGAAGTTGCTCGGGTTTCTTGCAGAGATTCGCGCCGCCTTGCCCGCTCAATTGGAACTCAGTGTAGATGTTCAAGCGGGGGGCTGGTCTGGAGTGAATTTTCATGAAGATTTAGACGAGCACGCCGATATCGTACGCTTCATGGCGTTCAACTACTCGGGTGGTTGGGGATCTTCTCCTATCAAGCACCATGCCGCTTGGGACGATATTCATGGCGCTCTCACAGCGACATGGGAAGGGAGTCACAGCATGATCATGAAGTACGATGTTGCTCAGACTTCTATTGGTGTGCCATTTTACAACCTCGTTTTTAACAATGGGAGTAACTCGTCTGTACAGGCAGTGTCCGCAGGCGAAATTGTGAACACTCTCGTCGATGGCTTAGGGGTTGATTACAACGCTGGCTCCTATGACTTGAATGGTGATCTCTACTTTTGGGAAACACCTGAACTGGTAAAAACCAAGGCTCAGTTCGCTAGCGACAACGACTACCCAGGCGTCTTCATTTGGGAGCTTCATCAGGACAGCGCCGATGTGTCCAATCAGCTGCTTGGACACATCGGCGAAGTGCTACCTAAGTGCTCTGCCTGTGAAAATAAGTGGGCACCTTATCCAACAATCTACTATGGCGGCGAAGTTGTTGAATTTGAGGGACACAATTATCAGGTCGCTGGTGGTCCCCTATACAGCGTGCGTCCCAATACACCGGGGCATGCTCATCGCTACGTAGACCTTGGACCCTGTAAAAACTTTGTTGCAAGTTCTCTTTAATCGTTCACAGCTGGCAAAGACTCCCCTTTCGACTTAAGCGAAGGAGGGGGGGGATTGTCCCAGAGCGCAATAGTCGTGGTAAACTGCACGTTATTCTCTATTAGTGCGAATAAATGTGCAATTTACCATGTATTTATGTGGCGCGGTGTAAGCGCAACGTGAAAATGTCCGATTTCTCTAAAGTAGAAACATGCGCCCAGCGCATCGTGCGGATTGCCTCTTTCTCTTCAGACGGACTCGACTCTGAACGTTTTTTGGAGGGGCTGCATTGAAGGAAAATCCTAGGGCACAGTTGTTATGAACATGTCTGTAGCGCCATTTATATCTTCAGGAACAAGGTTGAAGGCGAGCGAGCGGTAGACTGCGAATCGTCCGTCGGCGGAAATAAACGGGTACTCCGACTTGCCGTCCGCCTCTCCTCCCTGGCTCGTTTTGCTTAGACGAATCGTAGTGGCGCTTTGAGTGTCAAATAGAAAGATATCGACCTCGCTGTTGAGATCAGTGTTTTCTCCCAGTAGATTGTCGGCCTGAGAGTGATAGGCGACCAGGGTTCCATCGCCAGAGATTGAAGGCGCACTGCTACTACCGTTGGCTTGGGTGCCGTTCGAGCTCACGCTGATGCGGGATGTCCTACGTGTCCACGTATCGTGGAGAAAGACGTCCACTTCAAGGTTTGAGTCGCCGTATACTAAGTTTTGGGCGTTCGAGTGAAAGGAAATGTACCGACCGTCTCCTGAAATGCTGGGCCCGAATGAGAAGGCGTTTCCCGGGGTTCCCTCGGAACTTTGGCTAATGAGAGTGGTGACGTTGTTTTGAAGGTCACGACTGTAAATGTTGAAAGTGTCATAGGTTGCCCCCTGTGTCAGGAAAGATGTCGCGTCAATGATTTAAGAAGTGCGGGGGCGAGAAGGCCATGGAGGTCATGAAAAACTACAGTGAAAAGTTCAAAAACCAGATGAGGCTCAAGATGATGGGTCCGTCGAAAACGAGTGCTCGTCAACTTTCGGGAGAATGCGGGGTCTCAGCGAGTACTTTGTCCAAATGGCTGCTGGATGCCAAAACGGACCCAATGAAGTCTCAAAAGAGAAGTAGCTCCAGGCAAAAAAAACGCTGGACCCTATCGGAGAAACTGCGGGTCTTAATCTCTGTTGCGGCCACCGGAGAAACGGGAAAAGGAGACCTACTTCGTCGCGAAGGACTACACGACAGTGACCTGGAACGATTTGAGAGCGAGCTGACAGAAGGTGTGGAAGCAAAGGGCACACCTGCAGACAAGAGACGAATAAAAGGACTCGAGCGCGAGCTTCGACGAAAGGAAAAGGCGTTGGCAGAAGCTACAGCTCTGGTGGTGCTTTCAAAAAAAATCCAAGCCTACTTCGGGGCGGACGAGGTAGGCAGCATGGAAGAGAAGAGCGACTCATGATTCTAGAAGCAATAGACGAAGCTCATCATGCAGGAGCGAGACTCGCTCGATGCTGCAGTGTGATGAAGCAAAGTTTGCGTACTATCGAGCGTTGGAAAAAAGGGCTCCCCAACAGAATCAGTGGGTGATTTGCTGCCAAATCCTATGAGTTGGTG
>CAYWLO010000034.1:0-42759 GCA_964459035.1 uncultured Polyangiaceae bacterium
TTCAGTTGGGTCTGGTGAAACCCGGCACGGACTTCCGGCACGAGGTACTAGCTCCAATTGTGCTCACGTATAGGTGCTCTAGATGTCCTGCTGGGCGCGACAACCGGCACACACCGGTCGCCGCTCTAGATGTCCTCGAGAGGCCCCGAAGCGTCTCCCTGCACGGGGGAGCGTTGGGTAGGGGAGCGAAACAATCAGTGACGGAAATGACGGGTGCCCGTCATGACCATGGTGAGTCCAAGTTTGTCCGCTGTTTCGATGACATCCGGATCTTTTTTACTACCGCCGGGCTGAGCCACTGCAACAACCCCCGCAGCTGCGGCAACTTCAACACCATCGGGAAAGGGGAAAAACGCGTCGGAGGCCAGGACTGCTCCCTTGGCTTTGTCGCCCGCTTGCTCACAGGCAATACGTACAGCGTTGACCCGCGCTGTCTGGCCACCACCAATTCCGACCGTCGCAAAAACACCAGGCTCGACCTCTTGAGCTAGCAAAATTGCGTTACTACGAACGTGTTTACAAATTGCCCAGGCAAATTCCATTGCGGCAAGCTGTGATTTCGAGGGCTGCTCTTTCGTCGAGACCTTGCCCCCTTGGACTTCACCAGCCGCCGTTGCGTCACGCTCCTGTACTACGTAGCCGCCTCCAATGCCTTTGGCGTAAAATGCCTTGTGGGCGCCGTCCAACCACTCACCAGTTGCTAAGAGTCGTAGGTTCTTTTTTTGTCGCAATACGACGAGAGCTTCTTCTGAAAAGCTGGGGGCAATGACACACTCCAAAAATGTTTCGGCCAAGAGCTTGGCCGTGGGGACATCCACCACGCGATTGAGGGCGACGATTCCACCAAATGCGCTGATAGGATCAGCTTCTCGGGCGGCATGGTAAGCTTTGTCGAGGCTCCCCGCGGTAGCAGCTCCGCAGGGGCAGGCATGCTTGATGACGACGGCTCCAGGGTGGACCAATTCGCGTACGGCCTCCAGCGCTGCGCTTGCGTCAACTAGGTTGTTGAAGCTCAAATCTTTTGCCGTATGGTTGAGGTTTTCGGCCAGAGCCAAACTGCCAGCGGGCGCGCCGTTTTCTACAAAAAAACCAGCCTTTTGATGAGGGTTTTCGCCGTAGCGAAGAGAATAACCTTTGCTCATGGGTAGGGTGAGGTTACGCGGAAAACCGTCGGTCTCGCCTACGCCGGTCAGCCAGCCGCTAATAGCAGCATCATAGGCGGCCGTTTGCGCAAATGCCTTGCCGGCTAAGGTGCGTCTGGTCTCTGAGCTCAACTCGCCGGCAGCTTCAATCTCCTCAAGCACAGGGCCATAGTCAGCAGGATCGCAGACAATAGCGACACGCGAATGATTTTTGGCGGCGCTGCGCACCATGCTTGGGCCACCAATGTCGATTTTCTCAATGAGTTCGTCAAATTGAGAATCGGGATTCTTGAGGGTTTGTTCAAAGGGGTAGAGATTGACGATAACGAGATCGATAAAACCGGCGCCCAGCTTTTCAAGATCGGCCTCGTCCGTACCTTCGCGGGCTAAAATTCCACCGTGAATCTTGGGGTGCAAAGTCTTGACTCTGCCGGCCATGACTTCGGGAGAGCCCGTGTAGTCGTCCACAGCACGAACGGGAATACCGGCCTGTTCGAGGGTTTTGTAGGTGCCTCCAGTGGAGAGCAGCTCAACCCCGCGAGAAGCGAGAGCGCGAGCGAAGCTGACAAGGCCAGTTTTATCGGAAACGGAGAGGAGGGCGCGACGAATGGGCATAGGCATTCGAGGTATCGCCCGAGGGCCGGGGCGTCAATGCGCCCGCAATTTTTCCTCCCAAAATTGCTGCATATCGCTAGGAAGTGGCGAGGTGAATTGCAGTTTCTCGCCTGTAAACGGATGGGTCAAGCGATGTTCGGCCGCGTGCAAGGCATGGTGGGGCAATTCTAGAACGCGTAAATCGTCTTCGGTAAGTTCGTTGTCGGCACCTCGGGCAAGGAGACTCTCGTCAGGCCCATAGAGTTTATCGCCCACGATGGGGGTGCCCAAGTGGGCCAAGTGCACACGAATTTGGTGTTGGCGACCGGTGTAAAGATGACACCGCACCAAGGCGTAGTTGCCGGCCGTCTCCAAGACCTCGATACCTGTTCGGGCAATGAGGCCCTTACCAGGGGGAGCAATTGTCATTTTGACCCGCAAAGGACTCGGATCGGATTCAAGAGACTCTGTGACGACCCCGGATGGAGGGATGCCCCAAGTAATAGCAATATAGCTTTTGTCGGTAATACCTGAAGCCTCAATGCCTAACTCGGCCGCGCGCACCGCCTTCAAAGAGCGCTTTTCCATGCGTGTTTTAAATTCTCTATCCGCTTCGCGCGAGCGAGCTACCAAAAGAACCCCACTGGTTTCTCGGTCGAGACGATGAATGAGGGCGAGGTAATCGTAGGGGCGCTGCTCTTCGAGTTGCTTAATGAGCGTATGCTTATGGTGCCGTGCCGTGGGGTGCACGGTCATCAAAGGGGGTTTGTCAACAACAAGTAAATGGGCATCCTCGTACAAAATAACTAATTTATCAGGTACTGGCCCCTCGTCGAGGGCTGGGCGCCACAATACAATTTGTTGTTCCGCTCTTACCCGCAAAGAGGAACGCAAGGGGCGCCCCTCCCAGGAGTAAGCAGAGGCCAAAATAATCGATTGTGCCCGAGTGCGGCTTGTCGCTCGTAGTTGAAGCGAGAGAAATCTATCCAGGCGCATGCCCTGGGACTCGGGGGGCACGCGTATCACGCGCAAAATGGCGTCAGTAGCTACATGGGGTGGGCGTATAGGAGCGTGAGACGACAAGTGAGCGTTCAGGTGACTACTTTACGAATCAGAGTTCCAACGCCGCGGTCGGTAAAGATCTCTAAGAGGAGGGCATGTAGAGTGCGGCCGTCCACAATATGTACTTGATCCACCCCGCCTTCTACGGCGTCTAGGGCGCATTCTACCTTGGGGATCATGCCACCAGAAATTGTACCGTCTCCTATGTATTGTCGTACTTCACGGGCCCGAAGTGCTCGAATGAGCTGTCCTTGACCGTCTCGAACACCGTCTACATCGGTCATGAGCATCAATTTAGCGGCGTTCAATGCGGCTGCGATTTGTCCTGCGGCGGTGTCAGCGTTTACATTGAGAGCCTCGCCCGAGTCGGACTTTGCAATGGGTGCAATGACGGGAATATACCCTTTTGCGATTAGATCTTGCACCAACTGCGGACGCACCTGCTCGATGATTCCGACTCGCCCTAAATCGGCCGATTCGCTGTCACCGTTTTCATTGCGCACTTGCACAGGAGGTTTGCGGCTGGCTGAGATCAGCTGAGCGTCTTTACCGCTGAGACCAACCGCCTTACCCCCATAATCGGAGATCAAACCTACAATCTCTGAATTGACACGCCCCCCAAGAACCATTTCGACCACATCCATTGTGGCGTCGTCGGTGACCCGATGGCCACCTTTAAACGTGGACTCAATTCCCATTCGTGTGAGGGTTTCACTAATTTGTGGCCCTCCGCCGTGCACCACTACAACGTGAATGCCCACATAACGCAGCAAACAGACATCCTTTGCAAATGAGCGTTTCAACTGGTCGTCGACCATCGCGTTGCCACCGTATTTCACGACGAAGACTCGTCCCTGAAAGCGTTGGATATAGGGAAGCGCTTCGTGGAGAACCGCGGCTTTTTGAATCAACTCGATCATAGATGCAGGGAGGGGCGATGGGATCTCTTCTTGAGGCCACCTAGGCGCCCCAAGGCGCATTGGTTAGCACCAAGCTCAACAAAGGAGAACGTTTTTAGAGACCCGTTGTCGGCAAAGGGAGAAAAATCGAGCAAAAATAGCCTTCAAAGACTCGTGGCATGTTCCTCTGGGCACCTTGTGGTAGATGCTGCAGGGCTGATGAACATTCTTATTGTTACCCTTGAACTAGCCCCTTTCGTCCAGATCAACCCCGCAGCGGAATCGGTGGCGAGTTTATCCAAGGCTTTGCGTCTTCTTGGTCACGATGTAAATATCGTGGCGCCGCGATTGTCGGCCTACGAAGAATCTGGGGTCATGGCTGCGAGACAGCTCAGTCCTCTCAAGATATCCCCGTTAAAAGACGGTGGGCCAGAGCGCAACGCAGTGCTCTTTGATGCTCAGCTCTCCAGCGGCGTAAAATTGACCCTAGTTGAGGTTGAGGCCAGCCAGTTTCTTGAGGGACAGCCGTTGACGGACCAGGCCGAAGCTTTGGGCGCTTTTTCCGAAGCGGTAGCTGCTTATGGGGATCTTCAGGCTGAGCAGGGGGCACCTTTTGATGTCGTCCATGCCCACGATGCAGGCGCTGGCCTGGCACTGCTTAAGTTGCAATCGGTGGGGGCCGCCGGAGTTGGAAAGGTGCTCACGGTTCACGATGCACGCAACGCAGGTGAGTTCTCTTTTGAGCAAGGTGCAGCCTTAGGAATTTCGTCGGAGCGACTGAGCGCCCAGGGTTTCAAAAGCGGAGAAGGTATTTGCCTCCTCAAGGGCTTGGTGGGTGAAGCAGACGCGATAGTGACGCCTTCGAACGCCTATTCTCGTCAATTGAAAGCGGCCGAGCGCTATGGCGCTCTTTCTCGTGCCTTTCATTCGGTAGACCTGATAGGCGTGATCGAAGGAGTCGATCACGCAGTCTACAACCCGTCGACCGATCCTGCTCTTGCGAGCCGCTATGACGCTCCCTCGCCTGTGAACAAGGCACGCAACAAAGCTGCCGTTCTCAAAGAAATGGGTTTAGATTTGGAACTATCTCGACCGGTCATCTTCTGTGAGGACGTAAAAGAGGGCGACTCGGCGTTACTTACGGTAATTCGTGCTTTGCCTGTACTGGTTCGCAATGATGTCACGTTGATTATCGCGGGGCCCCAAGAGCTTCGGGCAGAGCACGCTGCGCTGATTGAGCCTTTCGCAAAACAGGTCTGCTGGATCGACGCACCTCAAGCTAGTTTGCGTCGCCGCATCTTGGCAGCTTCCGACTTTTATCTCTCGGTACAAAGGCGCAACCCCTCTGGTCAGCGATTACTTCAAGCAAGTCGCTACGGGGCCATTCCCATTGCGTTAGCCGTCGATTCGGTGACAGATCTCATCGTCGATTGTGACTCTGAGTTACACACGGGCACAGGAATTCTCTTTCATTCCATGACCCAGCGAGCCCTAGTGAGTGCTTCAGCACGGGCAGTTGCAGCTTACCGATCCTCCAATTGGAGACGACTCTTGACTCGTACTATGCGTCAAGACTTAGCGTGGGATCGCTCAGCGCGTCGCCATGTTCAAATCTATCGTCAAGTTGCCTCGGCTACAGCCGGCGCAAGCTGATCGTTAGTTGATTAGTTTCTTCGCCAAGTAGTCGAGCCACAGGGCTTCAATAGCTAAGACAACGAGGGCACTGCCTTGAGTTGCCACAAAGGCCAGAATATCAAATAGGGGCGTTGTGTCAGCCCCTTGTGTATGCACGCGTATTATTGTGAATGTGAGCACAAGCGTGACCAAGCCTCGGGCCGCGCGTAGGCTTGTGAGGGTGAAGAAATCGCAAGAAAAGAGACTAAAGAGCCGGTGGGCGCGGGTCTTGAGCGTTTCAAGGAAGCTGCCAGGAGCAAGGGGCGAAAAAATGCTGAGTTTGGCGAGATCAGCCAAGACGCAGACCATCAAATAGAGTGCGGAGCCTAAGGTCCAGGTAAGAAGTAGAGGCAAAAGCCCAGTCGTCGGAAAAGTGGCTCCCGCTTCTCGAACAATACTTCGGGTGAAGTAGAGAAGAGTGAACCCCAAGATGAGCAAGGTGGCGAATTGTAAGATCGTCAGAAAGAAAAACGCAGCTCCAATTAGCGAAGAGCCTGACGCTCTTTCGGTTGAATTCTCCCGGAAAACTGAAGAGAGCAATCGAAACCTAGAATAGACAATCAGCGATTGCCCTGAAAGTAGAGCGAGCCCTCCCCATTTGATCGCGCTGAGAATTTCGTTTCGATGAATTCGAAGTACTTCAAGGAGCATGACTCCTCCGGGTTCGAAAAAATCTCTATCAAAGCTTTGACGCGCGGCATCAAGGAGCGGGCTTGCTATCAGCGTTGCCACGAGAAGTTGAGCGAGCCAAACGGCAAGCAACGAAGAGACGTAGGGGCGCACACTTTTCACTCTAAAGTCCCAATAGAAGAACGAGCCAGGTAGCAAAGGAGAGCCCCAGACTCGTCTGTTTTACCCGTGGTTTGAAGGAGCGAAAATCGACCCGATTGTTTAGCAGATTTTCATCGAGCAATATTTTTCGTTCAGGATCGATTCGAATGGAACGAAGAGGTTTGTCGCGTGGGAAAATTAGTTGAATGGAGTTCTCTTCTCCTAAAAACTTTCGAATTTTCCTCTCATTATTCTCAAACACAATTTCAACGTCGAAGGGCAAAGTAAGTGCACCTTTTTTGACTATCTCCACTTGGGTAGAGCCCGTTTTTTTTGTGGTTTTGCGCACCTTACCAATTTGAAGATCTATCGTTGCTCCCTCGTTGAACATGAGCTCAGCTTGCTGCCTCACTTGTTCGCCCATGCCCAATTCGAGGGCTAAAAAGAGATCTTTTGGTGTGGGATGGCGAAATTTTCCGCTGAGTGCGTAAGCGCGCAGGGCCCGATGCAGTTTGTGCTCCCCATAAACTCGAGCCAAGGTGGTCAAGCAGAGCGGTGTTCGTGAGTAGACGAGTGATGCTAAATCGCCAAAGGTCTCAAAGAGCGGAGCGGGCGTCGAGATAGGCTGGGCGGAGGTGCGCCTCAAGTGTGCGTACCTGCCAGCCGCTTGCCGGGAAATTTGTAGCCAAGAAAAATTGATCATAGATCCTTGAGAAAATTCTTCTTCTAGAAATCGCCACTCGGCGTAAGAGGTGAGACCCTCGTCTAGGTAGGGGTAAAGAGACTCGTTGGTCGCGATTGTGCCCTGAAACCATTGGTGGGCAAGCTCGTGAATGGTAAATAACTCGGGAGAGCGCACACCAATTTGAGCAAAAAGCTCATTGCCACCGGTTGTGATAAGTTGGGGATACTCCATGCCACCCGCGGGGGCGGCGGACGCGGGGGGGTGAACAACTGTTAGGTTGGAGTGAGGGTAGGGGCCGTATGCCTTGTTCATATGGGGCAGGCCGCTCTCCAACGTTCTCCAAATAGTTTTTCTAGTTTGAGGAGTGTGGGGAGGGGCAAGCAGGCGAACTTTGGTGCCTTCTATTACTCGTTCTTCTATTTCAAATTGAGGCCAGGCCGTCCAGGCATAGTCATGGACATATTTGGCGTGGGTTGTGTAGGTGAGTCTTCCCGAACTTTGCTCATCTACCGAAAAGATAACACCAGTCGAGCCAAAGACATATTCCTTGGGTAGGTTAACGGTTACCTCGTAATTGCCAAAGTCGGCATAAAATTCACCGTAGGGGTGAAAGGGAAAGTGGGCCCAAGTTCCATCAACTTCTCGTTTGGCGAGCTTGGGAAACCATTGGCCTGCAAAATGAAACGCACCATCGAACCCGGTTCTTTCGACGATCTCAGGCAACTGGGAGGTGAAAGTCATCTCCAAGTTGATTGTTTCATGTCCTTCAATTTCACGGGGTAAAGGAACGCGAATATCTGTACGATCTAAGGGATCTCCCGGGCTATGGGGTGCGGCGTTTTCCCATAAATTCTCCGAGCTTTCTCCTTTCCATATTAAGGAGAGAACCTGTGTTTTTCCGGGAGCTCCTTTTCTCTTGCCGCTTCTCCCCCCCTTTTTACGCAGAAAAAGACTGTCTTTATCGGAAAAAGCATTCAAATAAAGGTGGAAATAGAGTTCCTTCGTCGGCTCCGAGGAAGGGTTGGTGAAGCGAATCGCGCTCCTGCCCTCGATAGTGTGTGTGACTTCATCGAGTCGAGCGTCTATCGCATAATTGGCGACGAGAGCGGGGGCACTCAATTCGTTTGAAAGGGAGAGGAGGAGCGCTACAAAGGAGGGGGAAAACATTGAATCTGTCCCAATGAGATTTCCCTGCGATTAGCTCAATGTAATCACTTTTTGATCGAGCAAGGCGCAAAGGATACGTAGTGCGTCCAAACGAGCCATGCCTGAAACATCAAGTAAATCATCTACTGTCGAGATACCATCAATCATCGAGAGCAAAAAACCCGCGCGATGGTCGAGGGAAAGCCAACGGATCTGATCGGCTCCCATTGCGATATTGGGAGTGCGCGAAACATCGGAGATGCGGGAGGTGTACATATCCTCCAGTACTTCACGACACTTGTCGGCCAGCGCCCGTACGTCACTATCGCCTGGCGTCTTAGTTAGAAAAGACTCTGCCAATTGTAGCGCGCCGGAAAAGTCGCCCATGGCAAACTTATCCTTCATGGCCTGCTCGTCATTGACCGGGGTACCAGTAGGGGGCACTGAGCCAAATCGGCCAGAAAACCCTTGAATATCTATGCGAGGCTCTGAGAGCGCTGGGACAGGTGGGGGACGATCAGTAGGGAGCGTGCCCGTATTTAGAGAGAATGGACCTACAGAACCCGAGGCGGGAATGGAGACTGGAGCTGAGAAAAAATCGCTGGAGGGTGGAGGCGCAGTGGGCATCTCACTTGGGGGCAGCGGTCGAGGCGGTTCAAGGGAAAGATCAAATTCGGAGCTACCCACGTCAGGAGGGGGAGGGGCTTCCGTGACTGCTTGCTGGGGATCTGCCGCCATGAGCATGCGCGCGTATTCATCGGGCGGTATCTGCGGGACAGTTGTTACTCGCTCCTGAATGTCTTCCCCTTCGTCGGCCAAGTCTATTTCGAGGCCGGTAGGAGTGAGTTGATGGGTTCGAAGCAACGAACCCTGCTCCGAGCTGATGAGTGGTACCTCTGGAGCTAGTTCGACGGGGCCGGGAGCAATGTCAGCGTCGTTGGGCGCGACTCTTGGCGCCGCTACATGCGTTTGCTTTGAGCCTGGAGGAGGCTTTGCAAGGCTTTCGATCGCCGCGCGTTCTAAGGCCGCGAGGTCAATGCGCGGTGCTGTCGGAATTTCATCAGGAAGTTCAATGCGCACAGGTGCAGTGGGCATGCGACTGGAACGAGCAATCGTGGGTTGCTCGTCTTCACCCCATGAGTCGTCGATGGCACCCAACTCGGGCGGCAAGGACATTTTGGGTCTTTGACTGGATGCCATTTGATCGTGCCCCTTTACGAGCGTGTTACCACGCCACGAAACATTTTGTCAGCACGCTCTAGATGCGCAACTTGGTCAAGAACTTTCGTAGAATCACCACTTTCGACTGCTTGCTTTGCTCGTTGCAGGGTCAGGCGAGCTTTGTCGATGGAGTCTCTACCAAAGTCTGCATTTCCTACGGCATTTTCCACCTCGGTGAACATGCCTTCTATTGCAGAAATAAGGGTCTCGGCCTTTTGCTTGGCCCCTTCAAACGCTTCATCGGTTTTTCTTTCGACCATAAAGTCCTGCGCTTCGTCGGCCATGTTGCGAATCTCCTCAGGAGTGAGACCCGAGGATGCGGTCACCTGGATTGCTTGAACTTGGTTGGTTTCCAAGTCTTTCGCGTTGACGCTTACAATACCGTCCGTATTGATCTCAAAGGTCACCTCAAGCTCGACCTCTCCCTTGGGAGCACGCCGTAGCCCGGTGAGGATGAACTCTCCGAGCAATTCGTTTTCGTCCGCACGTTCGCTGTCGCCCTGCATTACGATGATTTTCACGGCGGTTTGATTGTCGCGGCTCGTCGTGAAGGTCTTGCCCATGCTGGTGGGCACGGTGGTGTTGTGAGGAATCAATTCTTCAAAATGGCTACCAAATGTCATGATACCCAGGCCGTGGGGTGTGACATCCAAGAGGAGCATATCTTTGGTGTCCTCGACCAGAGCGGCTCCCTGAATTGCGGCCCCCATCGCAACGACCTCATCTGGATGAACTCCTCGATTGGGAGTTCTCTTAAAAAATTCTTGTACCGCCGTTTGTATGGCGGGCATTCGAGTCATGCCACCTACCAGCAAGACGTCTTCTATTTCATCTTCGTCTAACTGTGCGTCATCAATGGCTTGACGACAGATCTCTACCGTTCGCTCGACTAAATCCGCGGTGAGAGACTCGAGTTTGCTACGAGAAAGACTCGTTTGCAGATGTAGAGCCTCGTTGTTGTTGGTGGAGATAATAAAAGGCAGATTGATCTCGGCTTCTTGCATGGACGAAAGTTCACACTTCGCTTTTTCTGCAGCGTCGCGCAATCGTTGTAGGGCCATGCGATCCTCGCGAAGATCGATTTGGTGTTCGGTCTTGAAACCTTCGACGAGCCAGTCAATGACGCGGGCATCAAAGTCTTCACCGCCCAAAAACGTGTCGCCCGTTGTTGCGACGACTTTGAAGACCCCCTGAGAGCCAATTTCGAGTATTGAAATATCAAAGGTACCGCCGCCCAAGTCGAATACTGCGACAGTCTTGTCTATATTTTTTCCGAAACCGTAAGCGAGCGCCGCGGCGGTGGGCTCGTTGATGATACGAATGACATCGAGGCCAGCTATAGTACCGGCGTCTTTCGTGGCCTGGCGTTGATTGTCGTTGAAGTAGGCAGGAACGGTAATGACCGCCTTTGTGACACCTTCTCCGATATGTTCGTCCGCAACCAATTTCATTTCCTGCAAAATCATCGAGCTGACTTCGGAGACTGAAAATTGTTTCCCTCGCAATTCGATGCGTACGTCTTGGTGTGGTCCCTCAACGATGTGATAACTTGAGGTCATCATTGCATTTTTGACCTGGGGTGACTCCCATTTGCGCCCAATCAGCCTTTTGGCGGCATGCACGGTATTCTCAGCGTTGGTGATTGCCTGTCGTTTGGCAATATGTCCCACAAGCCGCTTGCCGGCCTCGGTGACAGCAACAATACTTGGAGTGGTCTTGTACCCGCCCCGATTGGGGATCACCGTTGCTGAATCTGACTCTAAAATAGAGACACAAGAGTTGGTTGTTCCGAGGTCTATTCCGATCACACGCTCCATGTTGGTTTCTTATACTTCCCTTCCAGCATTGAAAGCTGAAAAATGGGCCCTAGTGGCCCCGTAGGTTGAGGTAATCTTTGAAAAATACGAGTTAGGGCAGATCACTTGAGTTCTTTCTGCAGCTGCTTCGCTTCTTCATGTTCAGGTTCGAGCTCCAGGGCGCGAGAAATTTCGCCCAAGGCGCTACTCTTCATCCCGGCACTATCATAGGCCCTCGCGAGGGTGAGACGATAGGTCACAATGGTGTTATCTAGGCGTACGGCACTTCTGGCAAGCTCTACAAGCTTTCGTTCGTCGTCGTGCTCTAACTTGCCCGCTTTCAGAAGACATTGGGCCGCCTTGTTAAAAAGGTCGGGCGACTCTTTTCCTCGTGCCGCGCGCTCATAAGAACGAGCTGCCCGTTCAAAGCGTGCATCTTTTTCCTCGTACTTTGCTTGCTCGACAAATTTTGGGGCCAAAGCGCGATCGGCGTCTTTTTGGTACTCGTCGAGCAGTACAGAGAGCGTCGTATCGTCTGGATCGGACTCGGTGGCGAGCCCTATCGAGTTGACAGCAGCTGCCCAGTCTCCGCTAGCCCGGGCCTCGGCCGCCACCTTTCGATACTTTTCCGTCCGACTTCTTCGCGTGTTCTTACGGGCTTCGTAGCGAGAGCGAAGGTCGTTTTTTGCGGCTTTTCGTACTTGTTCACGAGTAACTTGAGGGGAATTTGTTGAAGTTGTCGTCGCTTTAGCCCTCCCCATTTTGCGCGCTAACATGCGCCGCGCTGCTGCGCGGGATGCTTTTACCGAGGCCGCCGGCGTCTTCAATTGACTTTCTGATTGCGGCGCGGGCTCGACTGTCTCTTTGTCACCTAAATCGGCGAATTCTTTAAATTCGGGAGCCTTGGGGGGCGGTGGGAGATGTAGATTGTTGTAGGGGCCAGAAGATTCGGGCTGAGTAGAGGAGGGCTCGTCGCAAGAGTCGGGGGCGCTGACGGGCGCCGGAGCTATCGAGTTGCGCGCTCCAAGAGTCGTCTGCCGACTAGCTAGATAGGAGTCGTACTCTAGGCGTGTTTTTTTTCTTGTGAGAGTGTTGTTCGCCCGTGTGAGTTGCTCCACGATATTTCGCAAGAGTAGTCGAAAAGAACCCAGCTCTTTTCCGTAGTACTTATCCTCATGAAACACATTCATCAGGTCGAAATACGCGCTGCGAATCTGCTTTTTTTCGGCCTGTTGCGAGACGCCTAACAAGGCGTAGTGATCGAGATGGGCAAGACGCACATTGAGCTGCAAAATGCGCTCCTGCAACTTGAGGGTGAGGTCTATCGATGGTTCTAAATCATCGAGATCAATCTCAAACTTTTGTCCTTCGGCCATTCAGAGGGAGCTATTCGTCAATGATGGGGCTATTCGTCAATGATGCTGCGCGCAGGAGAACGGGTAGGTTCCTTGCGCAACCTAGGTCACCAATTTCCTACTCTATCGGAAATATTGGTCATTTTCCAATCTAACTGAAGCGATATTGAATAAACCTGAAGCATTGTTCGAGGCAATCGGCGATTGGGGGGCTTGTATTCAAAAGTTGACCCCTCGCCGACGTCTTGACCCTCTCTTATGTATCTACACTCGCCTGAGCATGTGATGTTCATTGAGTGTCTTCTCTGAATCGTCTAGGCAGAGGCGTGTCCACACTCAGTCAAAGGGTAGTCTTTGCGTGTCTCACCGGCGTGAGCTTATTGAACTTTTCTCTCTTGATTTATCTTGAGGGAAGGGTCCCTTGGGGGTGGTTTCTCGGCGCCAGTGCAACTCACGAGAACCTCAAGGAGTTGGGTGCCCTCACATCGGGACTGGCCCAGACCGCGCCCTGGCTCGCCGTATCGGCTCTTTTCGTTCACGGAAGCCTCGTGCATCTTCTTGTGAATTTATACGTTCTTTTCCACGTGGGACGTCTTTTCAATGGGCGCTTTGGTGCTCCGGTTCAAGCCGTGTTTTTTATCGTGACCGGGATACTTGGCAACGAAGTCAGTTCTGTTTGGTACGGTCAAGGGGCACCCGTTGTGGGAGGGTTGAGCGTCGGGAGCTTCGGTCTTGCGGGGGCGCTGGTCAGCGAGTTTTCACTGTCGCGCCTGACTAGACATCGAGATCTGGTCTTTCAAACAGCCCTGAGTCTCTTTGTGCTGAGCGCATTGAGCCCAATCAACAACTTCGCTCATCTGGTTGCAGCGGGGGTAGGCTTTTTGCTGGCAGTCGTCTTTCGAAAATCTCTGCTGAGCAAAGACAAGTTGGGTCGGGGTAAAATGGTGGGAGCTGGCTTTGCTCTGGCTGTCCTGGTGCTTTCAATCGCCCTAGCTGCCGCGTTTTGAGAAAAACTAATTGTTGATTCGTTTTCCGTCGGCCTGTCCTTTGACTGAAGTACCTTGGGCTCCAAATCTACCGAGCCAGGTGCCCGTAAATGAAGCCACTTGAGCCGCTCCTTCGGGAGAAGCGACCCCACTTGCAGCGATACTCAGGGTGGAGAGTTGCGCGTTTCCGGAGGTGCTGATGTTGCGCCAAAGAGTCGAAAGAGTCTCCTCACAGAGGAGTTGAACACAAGGAGCCTCGCATGCCCCGTAGATTGGACCAATACCAGGCTCAGAGAGTGTGAGTGCGATGCCCTGACAATCAGCGGCGCCGTTGAGAGCTTCTTGAGCATCCATCGCCGCATTTTTGTCGGCAATGGATGCTAACCATCTGAGAGGTTCGTAGGTGAGCTGACCGCTCAACACGAGATTGTCACCCGAATTGAGTGCAACGTTCCAAATGGAGCCCTGAAAGAACCCGCTCACGGCGCTGGGAACTCCAGCTGCGCTTGATAGATTAAACTGCGAATTTGCTCCGTTGAGGGTAAGCTTACCTTTAAATGTATCGCTAGAGGGGATCTGGCTTGCCGCGTCGGTGAGGCGTGAGCGTAGTAGATCGGAAATTTTGTCTTGGTTATTCCATTGTTTTTGAACGAGTGAAGAGAGGGCTGAACTCGTTATTTTTTCCGAAAATTCATTCTTTTCGGATGTAGAAAGCCCGGCCTGCATCCATTGCAGTAGCGCAGCGGCGTCGCTTGCTTCCTCCGCGCGAAACGTGCTCACACCCTGGGCAATTGCTTCATCCAGATGAGCCGCGAACTCAGTTGTTGTCGATTTTACGCTCAGAGTGAGATCAAGAAGGCCACTTTCGACATCAATGGGGCGATCGGACACCTCGACGATGACCGTCTCAGTCGTGTCGGCTCCCACTCCGCTCAGGGTCGTGCATCCAGAGACCAAGCCATCGCCGCGCAGGGTGATGGCGAGCACCGGTCCCGAAGGAATAGAGGAAATAGTGGGCGCGGATTTCTTACTGCCGACGAGAGCTCCCTGGCTCCAGAAGTTCTCCAGTTCTTCACACGTGAATCCGACTCTGGCGGATGCTGTCCATTTCGCGATTTTACGTGTGCCCTCGTAGAGTGGCTCTATTCTTAACGAGCCATACCCTTGTGAACTCACCGAGACTGCTAAACTGGTCGAGCCTCCCGTGGTGAGCGAAGCACGAACCATAAAGCTGGTAGGTTGAGTCGGAGCCTGGAGCTCAACTTGGGCATTTTTGTTCAGGATGGGGGAGCTGGCTTCAAGCAAGAATCCGTCGAAAGCGGGGTCGGTTGCTAGAATCTCAAAAGCGACAGTCGAGGCTCGATTTGTCTCAGCAATCACGGTCAAGGAAGTCAATTCGCCGGGTGAGAGCGTGAGAGTTTCGGAGGGCGAAAAGAGAATTGAATCTAGCTTAGAGGCAGGCATTGTTTTGCTGCCGCCATTGCCTTGATTGGCCGTTGATTGCTCGCTCTGTACCTCCTGGTCAGCCTCGTCTTCAGAACAACCGACGAGGCCACCTATTGAAATGACGCAAAGGAGCGCAAAACACGCGCGACCCCTTACGGAATCTTCGGGGGGAAAAAAGCCAACAGGAAGAATTGCCATCTCTGCCTATAGACTACAGCTCCTGCTATGATGAGAGCAATGACTCTTCGCCCCGCCGAACCGCGCATTTTAGTTGTGGATGATGAACCCGCATTACGTCAGACCCTAGGAATCTTGTTGAAACGCGCGGGGTATGAGGTGACGACTTGCGCGGGGCAGCACGAGGCGATTGAGGCGCTACGCTCATCGCCGCGAGCGTTTCCACTTATTCTTACCGATTTATCTATGCCCGATGGCTCGGGGCTTGATGTGTTGGCTACGGCAAAGTCGCGCTCAATGACCAGTCAGGTCATCTTGTTGACGGCCCATTCAACAGTCGAAAATGCAGTGTCTGCGATGAGTGGCGGGGCGTACGATTTTGTAACCAAGCCCTTTGATAACGCAGAATTGCTTGCATTGGTGGCAAAAGCCTTAGAAAAGTACGCTCTTTTGACGGAAAATCGTTCGTTGCGAGCTCGAATTGGCGGGGAACGAGGGGGTATTATCGGTAAAAGTCCCGCTATTCGTCGAACATTGGACCTCGTCGATCGTATCGCCGGGGCGAGGACAAGCATCTTAATCACCGGAGAGAGCGGCACCGGAAAGGAGCGCATTGCCCGAAGAATACATGAAGTATCTCCACGCTCCGACAAGCCTTTTTTGGTCGTGAACTGTGGTGCTTTGCCCGAGAATTTGATGGAGAGTGAGCTTTTTGGTCACGAAAAGGGCGCATTTACGGGAGCCTTCGAGCGAACTTTGGGCGTTTTTCGTGAGGCCGAAGGGGGAACGCTTTTTTTGGATGAAGTCGGAGAACTACCTCTTTCTCTTCAGGTCAAACTCTTGCGCGTACTTCAAGAGCGCAGCGTGCGGCCCGTCGGGGCGCCAAAAGAGGTGAGTGTGGACGTGCGGGTGGTCACCGCCACCAATCGAAAAATTGAAGAAGATGTAAAGGCCGGGCTTTTTAGGCAAGATCTCTATTATCGAATCAACGTGATTCGCGTGGAACTGCCTCCTCTTCGGGAGCGCCGCGACGATATACCTGCCTTGGCAGAATCTTTCATGGCGCGATTCGCCGAAGAGATGGGGAAAGAATTGCGAGGCTTTACCCCGGACGCTTTGCGCGCCCTCATTACCCATGACTATCCGGGAAATGTACGAGAATTGGAGAATATTCTCGAGCGAGCGGCCACTCTCGCGGGTTCCTCAATGATAGGCTTAGGGGATTTACCCCAAGAACTGAGCGGACTAGCTGGTGGTACGGCCCCCCGCTTACTCATCCTTCCCGAGGAAGGATGTCATTTGGACGAAGTATTGACCGAGGTCGAGCGGCGTTTTCTTACCCAAGCCCTCGAACGTACGGGAGGGGGACGAACCAAAGCGGCTAAACTACTGGGCATCAGTTTTCGTTCTTTGCGCTACCGTTTAGAGAAACAATCTATCGATGAAAACTCTCTTCCGGGAAAAGAAGGATTGCCGCCCTCCACGTCCTAAAAGGTGAGAAGAAATGTACGTGGTTGTAGGCGTAAAAGGAGATTTTCCAGTTCGTCAAATAGGGTGCTACACTGGGATGGAACCAATGAGGATTCTAATCTTGACCCCGTCTAGCGCCTCAACATCCTTTCTTCGAAGCCCCGCGCGCCGTCGATCGCATGTAGTAGGGTTTACTCTCATTGAACTCATGATTGTAGTTGTGATCATGGGAGTCCTTGCCACAATAGGTACTTCTAGTTTTCGCAAGCACCTCAATCGTTCAAAAAAGACACCCGCGCTCGCCATGTTACGCAGTATTTCTGCCGCGCAAGAAAAATACCGCGCCGAGCACAGCAGGTATCTCAATGTGAGTGCCAGTCTCACTGACTACGTTCCTACGACCAACCCCTCGGGTACCAAGCACACGTTCTATCAACCATCTGTAGGGGGAGCGATTGACAATTGGCGACTTCTCGACCCACGAGCGCCCGCGCTCGTTCAATATGGTTATGCAACGATTGCCGGCTTGCCTGATGCCGCCGGGGGAGCATTGGGACCACCCGCAGGCTTAGCCGCAGGTGTAACGTGGATCAATGAGGGTACCACGCCCATTCGAGATCCTTGGTATGTCGTTCAGGCCATTGGTGATGTGGACGAAAATGGCCGAGATCATACTCTCGTGGTGACAAGCTTCAACTCACAAGTGATATCAATCGAATGAAGACGATTTCAAATTCAAGGTTCCGATATTTCACCTCGCCCACTCGGCGTCTCGCGCTAGGCCAGCGCGCGTTCACCCTCATCGAGCTCATGATAGTCGTTGTTATCATCGGCGTTTTGGCTGCCCTCGCAACCTACAGCGTTCGCAACTACGTAAACATGTCGAAGACGGTGGAAGCTCGTGAAATCGTCGGAAAGATCATGAGCGCTCAAGAGGACTACTACTCGGAGACCCAGCGTTATTTTGATGTAACAGGCGGCACTGACACTTCCGATTTTTATCCTGCCGACACCACGTTTGACGGTTCAACAAAGATCCAGTGGGGGGCTGACGATGCTTGCACCGCTAACAGTGCCACATGCTCTGCAAACTTTAAGACATTGGGCGTGATGGTCAATCAACCCGTGATGTTTCGCTACGCATCAACCACCTTTGCGGCCCCCGCGACCGTCGCTGCAACTTCCCAAATTGCGGGGGCCGATCCCAGTAATATTGCCACCACTCGCGATGGGTACGTTGTGGTGGCGAAGTCTAATCTGAGCGGCAGTACAAGCATCTTCTCTATTGTGGTTGGTTCTTCTTGGCAGGCGGATCTTTATTCAGAGAACTTGGGCGAATAAGCCCTCGCTCTAGTTCATTGATTCGTACACGCACACCCTAGATTCATGCGTTCTCTCTCTACAGTGCAACTGGCCACGATGGTGGCCTTATTGGGAAGTACCGCAGCCGTATTTATTCCTAGCTTTTTACAAAATCTGCATGCCTCGCGCTTTGCGGAACCGCTGGAGGGTTTGCAACATCTTGCTGCCCACGCCACGATGCAATCGGCCAGTTCACCAAGTCGGTTCGCCTACCCACCGTCGGCTCCACGAACACCTGAGCGAGTCCCCGCAGGCAAGAGCCAGGTCGATCCACTCGGGACCTGGGGGCACTCTACTTGGCGACTTCTAGGGTTTGAAAAAACGGAGCCGCACTTTTTCTCATTTGAGTTTGAGAGCGAGAGTGCCGACGAGGGAGCACACTTTGTAGCCCGGGCCTACGGTGATTTAGACGGTGACGGTGAACTCTCTCGTTTTGAACTTTACGGGGAAACACGCAGGGGACAGCAGCCAATTGTCTATCCTTCGGTTCGACTTCAGCGGGAAATCGAATGAGCAATCAGCGGATTTCGAAATCTTTCAGAGCTTGGTCAGCGAAGTTGCCCACTTGGGGGCCCTCTTTGGCGCTTTTAGCGTGCGCTGGGTTGGGGATCTCGTTGTCCCGAGCCTCAGCGGCGGAGCAGTATTCACGTTTGAGCAACGAGTCGGAAGTCTATTCGATGCCGAAGCGCGAGCAATTGCTGGTCTTCAGTCTTGGGTACCGCGCGGCGTTGGCCGACCTGATCTTTGGTCGAACGATGGTTGCGGCGGGAGTGCACTTCGTAGAAAGACGCATATTTCCCGATCTTGATTCGTATTTACACGGCATCATTGCCCTTGATCCGACCTATTTAGATGTTTATCGGTATGCAGACACTCTACTAAACCTCTCTACTATAGAGCTACCCCCAGAAAATCTTCGTAAAGCGCGAGATATTCAAGAATTGGGTCTCAAACAATTTCCTGACAATATGGATTTATGGAAAAGTTCCGGTCAATTCATCGCGTATTTAGCGCCCCAAAGGTTGCCCGAGTCGGAAAGTAAAAAAGAGTGGAGAGCGGCCGGCGCTCGTATTTTGCAGCATGCTTGCGATTTGTCGCCCTCCATCAGCGACCTTCCTGAAATATGCTTGCACAGCAGTTCGTTGCTAACAAAAAATGGTGAACAGGCTGCAGCAATTCAAGCTCTAGAGAGGCTCATCGCAATCGCTGACGATCCCTCAACTCGTGCTCAGGCGATGCAGCGCTGGCAGGCGTTGGTGGGAAAGCGTGCCGCCCGCAAAGGAAATGAGAGTCTCAAACGTCTCAGCAAACTAAAAAATATTGATCTGCCGTACACGTCGAGAGTTTCTTACCAACTAATGATACCTCCTTTCGAGCCTCGCAAGTGTCAGGGCCGTCATCTCCTGCCAGAGACTCAAGAGTGCGCTACCTCTTTTGCTCGCTGGGGAGAGCTTTCAGCCCGTATGCGGGGGGAGAACTAGAGCCTTCATTTCGAGTTGAGACAAAAGATAAAGGCCGCACAGAGTGCAGCCTTTATCGAGTGTGCTTCATCAGCACGTTGACGTACCCAGTTTAGGGGAATCTGACCGCAGCCGTTCCGGTACCACCGGGGGCAATCTTCAGTTGGCGAACCTTGCGTCCGAACTTGGGGTGTACGAATACAACGGTGTGGGTTCCCGCAGAGACACTCACGCCGATCTTAGGAGTCGAGCCAAGAGGACGACCATCGAGAATCACCGTCGATTTGGGAATCGAGTTGATGTTGATCTTGCCTTTTCCGGATGTCGCAGGCTTCTTTGTCCGAGTGGGAGCGTTATTTCGCGACGGCGCTCGAGTGAGCGTTCTAGTACCTCTTGGTGCGTGCGTAGCCTCTTCTTCATCGTCTTCACCCTCTTTGAGAAGTGTGATGGTCACTGAACGAATTGGCTCACCAACGGAGAATTCCAGGACCTCTTCGAACTTTTCGTATCCTTTGCGAGTTGCCCGTAGTTTGTAGGTTTTTCCTGCTACGGGAAGATCGATCTTTACGGGCTTGGAACCCGCTTTTTTGATTGTAGAAGCAAGTGAACGTCGCTTACCGTTGACGATAAGTGAGACCTTTGCGCCTTGAGCGCTCTCATCGAGCTTGATGTTGATCTGACCCTTTGCCAGCTCTAGCTCTGGCTCAAAGTCGAACACTTCACCTTTTTTAATGGTGATAGTCTTTTCAAACTTCTTTATGAAAGGACTGCCTGCAAGCTTGATTGTATGCTTGCCTGGCTCGATATTCGCGAGTTCTTGGGGGAGAGCTCCGATCTTCTTACCATCGACTGTGAGAATGAGACTAGAATCGTCAGAGGAAACTTTGAGCCCGGTCGTGCCCTTGCCCATCACCATCTCAATGTTGATGGCCTTTTGTTCCCCTGAAGCAATTTCGTAGGCCTTGCCGGCCATCTCTGCGTAGCCCTCAGCTCGAGCTTTGATGACATAGGAGCCCGGCTTGAGGTCAGCAATCTTACAAGCGCTGTCTTGGCAAACCTCTTTGCCGTCAAGAAGTACACTAACCCCCTGGACAGCAGTTCCGCCTGGACCCGCTACCGACACAACCATTCCACCTGGCTCAGCGTCTCCGCCGATGGCGAGAAAACCAGCAACAGCGATTGCTGCGGCCGCGATACCCGCGAACAAGCCCGTTTTGCTTTTCTCTGAACTACTCGCTGCTGGGGAGGGCGCAGAAGGTTTGGCCGCTGTGGGGCTCGTTGCCCTAGGCTCCGAATGGGGGGAAGCAGCCGCCGAACTACTCGCTGCGGGCGCTGGAGCTCCAGCTGCTGGCGTAGGGGCCTTTTGCAGCAACGCTTGCGCCGACTCATCGTTCGACCTGTCAAAGACAGTCGTCTTTTCGTCCTCGTCGTCCCACGCGTTGTCGGCTGGTTCGGGAGGGGCCAGGGGCTTAGAATCAGCCGCCGGAGTTTTTGGAGCCGGAGGGGCAACCGATCTTGGTGGCAACGGTGCTTGAGACGGTGTGGGTGCAGGTGGAGGAGGGGCCATTCCTACGTTTGAAGGCGTGGGTGGTGGCGGAGCCACACCCGCAGCAGCACTAACAGGAGGAGGCGAAGCCGCCTTGGAAGGTGCTGGTGGAGCAGGGGGCGGAGGCGCAGCTGCTCTAGAAGGCGCTGGGGCAGGGGGTGGTGCTGCAGCCTTTGATGGAATGGGCGGAGGCGGAGCTGACGCTTTCGACTGCATCAGCGGAGGCGGGGCCGAGAGTTTCGAGGGGATTGGTGCAGAAACGACTGGAGAACTCGCCGCGGGTGCGGGTGGTGGAGCCGATACCGCCGGAGCCGGCGCAGAACGGCCAGGCGCAGAAAGACCAGGCGCAGAAAGACCAGGCGCAGTTGGGACTCCCGGACTGGTTGGAACCGGGGGAGGAGCCATCGATGCTTTGCTTGGAGGTGGGGGCGGAGCCTTGCTGGTCTTGGGCGCAACCGGAGCTGCGAGTCCAAGCAAAGTCTTCTTTTTAGAATCACCGGCCGCGGGGCCGGGTTTCTTAGATAGGCCCTCAAAAACGTCCAAATCGGAACCGTCTTGACCACTCATTTTTCTTGGAGTCTCCTGCTTCGCAACCCGAGGGCTGCAAGTAAATCATTTGCGTCGATCAGGGGCTGTTCTGTTCTGAGGCAATCTGAACCGCCTCAGTTCTCGTGGCACCGCAATTTCGACGTGAAAAGGCTACACGCGAAGAACGCCTTTGGCGAGTCGAGTTTCCATTCTCGACGTATTTAGTTCTCTCTGACTGCACTTAGCTATCAAAGTATGTAGCAAAAATTATGCCTATCACAGAATATTCCGTTTTGAGTATATTATGTGGCCACTTATCCCGAGCGAGGGCGAATTGTTCAGAAATTTGAGGTCACTCGTCTCATGTCATTGTATGGTGGGTTTGTGGCGAGCAAGGTAAAGAATTTTGGTCTTAGTCAGAAGACATCTTCCTCTCTGGGCAAAAGGGCGACTCGGCGCAATTTCGTAGCGCTTCTACTCGGCGCGGGGTTTCTTGCGCTGGCGGGCGGCTGTTTGTCACCGACACTGCCATTGCCCCCCCCGAGCTCTCCTTACGTAACCGCCCCCAACGACAACGGATTGATAGAGTTGACAGGCAGGGTTCCCAGCCGTTCTCCAGTCTACGTTCACAACACTCGGACCGACGATGTGGTGGGACAATTTACCGAACAAGACGGTCGCTACCAGCTGACAATAGCAGCTCGGCGCGGAGACTTTCTTACCCTTTGGTACTCAGAGGGCACTCGCAATAGCGGCTTGACGGATATTGTCGTTCCCGAGCGCGATCCTCTACCCGAAAACGTCATTCCATCGGTCAACCCGGGGGGCGCTTCAGGTAGCGAATAAAAAAGAGCGAGAGGCCGCCTGGCGACTCTCGCTCCTCTATTGAGGCAAATGCCTCTTCTGTTACTTCAAACAGTGCGTAAGACGCGGCGGCCGTCAGACGCTCGATTGACGAGTTGAGGCGGGCTCGCAATGCGTCCCTGACCCAGAATAGGTGCGACGTCCTCGTCAACATCTCCCAATAAGTCGTAGTCGGTCGATTGAGAGATTCGCACCTGAACGATACTACCGGATTGGGTTTCCCCACCAGAAAGATAGACGCATCCGTCGATATCGGGGGCCTGTCCTCGATGGCGTCCCATCATCACTAATTCGCTCTCTTCGCTTGGCCCCTCAACCAGTACCTCCAAGACTTTGCCCTTGAAGCTTCGGTTCTTTCGAGTGCTTATTTTTCTTTGAAGGGCCATCAAGGAGCGTGCTCGATTGTAGGAGGTCTTCTTATCGACCTTACCCTCGAGGGTGTTTGCATGAGCCTCGTCTTCGTCAGAGTAGCGAAACACACCCACACGATCGAATTCTGCCCAAGAGACAAAATCACAAAGCTCTTTGAATTCTTGCTCGGTCTCCCCAGGATGCCCCACGATGAATGCCGTTCGGAAAGTGAGGCCATTGATTCGGTTGCGCATTCGCTCAACCAAATCGTAAAGTCGTTTACCGCCATGACCTCTACGCATACGGCGCAACATATTGTCAGCGGCGTGCTGCAGGGGCATATCGACGTAGGGCACCACGACGGGATGATCGGCAATGAGTTCAATCAATCCGTCCTGCATTGTCTCAGGGTAGAGATAAAAGACCCGTAACCATTTCAGGCCAGGCACATCGGCGACCCGTTGAATCAATTGCGTGAGCGTCGAACGCGAATCCAAATCGCGCCCGTAAGCAATTGTGTCTTGAGAGACCAAGTTGACCTCAAGGACTCCTTTGGCCACGAGCGCTTCCACTTCGCGCACAATATCCTCAATTGTACGGCTTCGCTGCTTACCTCTGAGGTTGGGGATCACGCAAAAGGAGCATTGGCGATTGCAGCCTTCGGCAATTTTGACATAGGCACTGGCTCCCCGAGTGGAAAGCGTGCGCGGATCACTGGATGAAACCACCCAGTCGGCAGGGTTACCGACTAACATTCTATCGGCGCTATTTTGCAGTACGTGCCGAATCTTGGGCATGTCACTGGAACCAAGAAAATGGTCCACTTCGGGTAAATCCCGGGCTAGTTCTTCGGAATATCGCTGAGAGAGACAACCGGTGACGACTAACTTTTCGCACGCGCCAGAGCTCTTGTGTTCCATCATCTCCAAAATGGTATCAATGGATTCTTTTTTTGCGGCATCAATGAACCCGCAGGTATTGACGACGATAATTTCTGCTTCTGACGCATCGCTCACATGCTCAAAACCTTCATCACGGGCGGTTCCGAGCATGACCTCTGAATCAACACGATTCTTTGGGCATCCTAGAGAGACAAAATGGACGGTCTTTTTTTCCATGAGAGGCAAATTGCTGGACGAAGAGAAGGGGGGAGGGCGCGTAGGAACTCTGAAGGGAAAGCTGTGCACTTCCCCCCGGCAGAACAATTACTCTCTGATAAGATCGGTAAATCTCTTGAAGAGGTAATATGCGTCGTGGGGGCCAGCGGCCGCTTCGGGGTGGTATTGCACACCAAAGGCCCGGGCGCCCGGAGCAATGAGTCCCTCACTCGTGCCATCGTTGAGGTGCAGGTGGCTGGTCTGAGCTACATCACCCAATGAGTCTACATCAACCACGAAGCCATGGTTTTGGCTGGTGATCTCAACTCGCCCCGTTTTCACGTCTTTTACCGGCTGGTTGAGCCCGCGGTGTCCAAACTTGAGCTTATAGGTTCCGGCACCCAAGGCCCTGGCCAAAAGCTGGTGACCTAGACAAATACCAAAGATGGGCTTCTTACCGAGGAGCTCTTTTACCATGGACACAGCGCCTGCCAGAGCCGCTGGATCGCCAGGCCCACTGGAGAGAAAAATACCGTCGGGATTTTTGGCCAAAATTTGCTCGGCTGTGTAGCTAGCGGGAACTGCCGTTACATCACAACCAGCTCCGGTGAGGCAGCGAAAAATATTTCTTTTGGCGCCAAAGTCTACGGCCACGACTTTAAGTCTGTCTCCTTGATTGGAGATGAGTGGCTTACCCATGACCTCGGGGATCCAGGCTCCTTGAGTTTCGTTGAATTCGTACTCCTCTTGAGGAGTTACCCGGGAGACAAGATCTAGGCCTTCCATGGCTGGTGTTTGGCGGGCCAAGTCGACTAAATCATCTGGATTTCCCGTGCCGATACAACCGTTTTGGGAGCCTTTATCACGTAAGTGTCGAGTCAAGTAGCGAGTGTCGATATCCCCAATTGCTACAACTTGATGAGATTTGAGATAGTCGCCAAGTGTTTGCTCACTACGGTAATTGGAGACGACAGGACTAGGATCGCGAACAATGAAACCAGCCACCATTGGCTTTTCATTGGTACTTTCAGGATCGCTAGCATTCACCCCAGTATTGCCAATATGAGGCGCAGTCATCGTTACAATTTGGGCGGTGAAGGAAGGATCCGTCAGGACCTCCTGGTAGCCACTCATGCCAGTTGTAAATACAACTTCTCCAGTGGTGTGTCCTTCAGCTCCAAAGCTTTTTCCAGGGAGTACAGTGCCGTCAGCGAGGGCCAAATATGCGCGAGTCAAGAGGTAGCTCCTTCAGGGGGCGACGCGTAGTCGCTAGTTTCATCAAAAATAATGGCGCCATGCGCCATTGTAAGAATTATTCGAGCACCCAATTCATTCTTCATAAAAGGCGAATTGAGGCTCTTAGTGCAGAGCTTACGCTCTGCAGGGATCCATTTGCAGGCTGGGTCAATCAGCGTCATCTCGGCCGGGGCGCCCTCGCATATTGTGGGTGCCTCAATGCCCACTATTCGTGAAGGGGCGCGACTCATTGCGTCCAAGAGACGATTGAGGGTGAGCCCGTCTTGGCCAACGAGTTGAACGAGCAAACCAAAGCAAAGTTCAAGGCCCATCATGCCGGGACTAGCGGCTGCAAATTCCAAATCTTTTTCGAGGCGAGAATGGGGAGCATGGTCCGTGGCGATAGCGTCAATCGTGCCATCTGCGAGGGCACGTCGCAGGGCCTGTACGTCGTGTTGTTCCCTCAAAGGCGGGTTGACGCGGCAAGCGGCATCATACCCAATAACGGCAGCATCCGTGAGTAATAGGTGATGGGGGGTTACCTCGGCGCTTACTTTTAAATTCCGTTGTTTGGCTTCGCCAATAATGCGCGCTGCCCCCATTGTTGAAAGGTGAGCAGCATGATAGCGAGCATCGACGTATTCGGCCAAAAGCACGTCTCTGGCGATAATAATATCTTCGGCGACCCGAGGCCAACCACGCAAACCCAAGCGTGCCGAAACAACCCCTTCGTGCATGACCGCTCCTTCGGTGAGGTCGTGGTCCTCGGCGTGCTGAATTACCGGCATGTCGAAGTTTTTTGAGTATTCGAGTGCGCGGCGCATGACTGCCGCGTTCATCACACAGACACCGTCATCGCTGATACCAACGGCACCGGCGTCCCGAAGGTCACCGACTTCGGTGAGCTCTTTACCAGCCATGCCCTTGGTGACAGAACCGATGGGGTGTAGGCCGCAGCCCCCGTGCTCCCGAGCGCGTCCAATGAGCATCTCGGTAATGGCTCGGGTATCATTTACAGGTTGGGTATTCGCCATCACACATACGTGTGCGTAGCCCCCTGCCGCCGCTGCATTCAGGCCGCTGAATACGTCTTCCTTATATTCGTGACCTGGCTCACGCAGATGAGAGTGCAGGTCGACAAAGGCCGGCACGAGCCATTTTCCCTTGCAGTTGATGACCCGGGCGGTGTCCAATGACAGGAGGTTGTCTCCAGCCCCGAGGCCGATACGGGTGATGCGACCTTTTTCTACAACGACATCCGCAATCTCATCGAGGGCACGAGCCGGATCAATTACTCGAACTTCCTGGAAAATCAGGAGTTTTTCGGTCTGAAAGCCTGGCGAAATCTTCTGGGAACTCAAGGTGGCGCCTCCCATAGCACGGGCGGCACGAGGAAGTCAGGTTGAGAAGAAAGAGATGTCACGGAATCTTACTCATCGCGCAAATCGGTGTAGCTTATTGCTATGACAATCGGCCTCTGGGCAGCGGTGATCGGCTCAACATTGGCCTGGTCAGGATTTGACGTGATTCGTAAACGGCTCGTTCACGCTCACTCCACACGCATTTTAGCTTTTTGGTTGAGTCTCGCGCAGCTTCCAGGGTACCTCATTTGGGGAACTTTCGCGGGTTGGGGGCGAATAGCTCCCGAATACTGGCTGCCTGCGAGTATTTCAGTGGTTCTCAACTTAGCAGCTAATCTACTTTTTCTTGAGGCGGTTCGACGGGGGCCCCTGAGCGTAACGATTCCAGTTCTCTCCTTTACTCCCGTGTTTGTGGCTGTATTTAGTGGGCCTTTACTGGGCGAATACCTAAATGGGGGACAGTGGTGCGGTGTTTTTGTTGTGACGGCTGGTGCCCTCTTTCTTACCGCGCCTCGGGGGGTGAGAAAAAATCCCATAGCGCTCGTGCTTGCGTTTATTCGCGCGCCAGGAGTCTTACAAATGCTGGGAGTTGCACTTCTTTGGGCGGCAACCCCACTATTCGATAAAATGGCGCTACGGGCCGCGTCGGTGCCAATTCATGGCGGAACTCTCGCACTGACTGGTGCGGCTGGAATGCTACTTTTTTTGGTGGTCAAAAAAGAGCTTCACGCACTGCCTCTCTCCTGGTTTTCTTCCCGCTGGATCTTGGGGGGAGGCTTCGCAAACGTAGCGGCCCTAGGGCTTCAACTCGTCAGTATCTCGGTGATGGTGGTGAGCGAGTTTGAGTCCTTCAAACGCGCCGCGGGTGTTCTTCTTTCGCTCCTTCTGGGAGCCTCTATTTTTGGAGAGAAGATATCACGAGCCCACGCATTTGCAGCTTTCACGATCGCTGTTGGAGTGATTGCAGTGCTCAACCCAATTTGAGATCGGTTACTGCATCTCCACCAAGTGCAACTCAGGATAAGGCGCTTTACCGCTGAGGACGAGTGATAGAGTGCTGTTCAAAGCACCAAATTGAGCCGGTATGTCCCCCTGAAGCGCTGACCATCTTCCAGCCGCGGGCACCCGCTTCATTGGCCTTTCTCATTACTTCTGAGGCTGAATTTCCCTCGAAACACAGATAGGACCGAGCATGGGGAGGGGGCTTAGGGAGATCGGCGTTGCGCGCCTCCGCGAAATTTCCAGCACTAAGTAAGGTGCCCGCGACAAAAAGTGATCCTAAAAGAGCTGTACGTACCGTCATGGGACAATCTTAGTACAGGGGGCCTCTTTCTTGTAAGAGCAGCGGACGCAATCGTAGTGTCATTCTTCGAGCCCACACACTCGCTCTTTGAGTGTTTGAGAGATACTTAGACAATACCCCCGGCATCCTGACGGAATACCGGGGGTATTGAGTGCGAAGAAAAGGACTTGAACCTTCACGACCTTACGGTCACCGGCACCTGAAGCCGGCGCGTCTGCCAATTCCGCCACCTTCGCGTGGTATCTCGCATTGCGAGTGCGCAGTTACTACACCACGGGATCTGAACTCGCAAGTCGTGGTGCGAGAACGGGGACTTCATCGTATTCTAGTCTTGCTAGAATCGAAATTGTACTGCCACTGCATATTCGAATGTGCAATTCAGGCATGAGCCGCCCATGAGACGATTTTGTTCCTTTTTGCACCAAAAACTTGTGCAATGCCTTTACATTGTGAGCCAATGCACTCTATAGAGCGCCAGGTATTCAACCAGGACTCGTTCTGGCTTGCTTATTCCGGGGATATCGAGGCCCACCTTGACGTAAAGTTAGGGGCCAACGGACCTTAGTTTCGATTGAACCTAAAACAGATGTTGGCACGGAAAGTGCTTAATGAACGGGCAACACCCGTTCTTACCATAATTAAGACCCAACTGGGTTGTTCAGAGGATTTGAAAATGAAAAAGACTTTAAGCCTAATCTCAATGCTTGTACTCGGTGCCGGAATCGCACTCACTGGTTGTTCTGACGACGACGGCGACGGCGGCGGCGACGGCGGAGCTGCCGCAACTGGCGGAACTGACGGCGGAACCGGCGGAAGCGACGCTTCTGGTGGAACTGACGGCGGAACCGGCGGCAGTAACTTGGGTGGCGGCGGCGCCATGGGCGGCGGCGGCTCCAAGCCCTGATTCGTAGAATCACCCCGTAGAGAAAAGGACCCACGCTTTCAAGCTGGGTCCTTTTTTCGTTTGTGAGGTATCTGAACTCTATATTCTTAGCGCGGTACTTGGGCGCCGGGGACTCTTTGTCTTGTTGATGAGCGTCTCCTCAAACGTTTGGCGTGATCATACCATGACAGGAGTGTCATAGGGAAATTTATGTACACCGCCGCTGCGACTCGTACTTTCTGCTCATGCCCAATATTTCTACTAGAATGACAGAATCAGCCCGCGAGCCTGCCGAACTTTGTGTCGCAACAAACCAGGACTTTGCTGTCATACCGCTCTGGAGCTTTTTGATCTCTCAAGAGTAGGCTAGGTGCACAAGCGTTGTGATAGATTTGAGCTTTCGGAGCGGCACCCTAGAAATTCGGGGTTATCCCCCAGACAAGGAGCTTCTTGTCGACATGAAGTGGGACGACAGAGAGGCCGTGCACCGAGCCCCTGCGCTTTCCTATGCTCCGCTCATGAGGGCGCTTTTGTCCGCAGGCCATCAGGTCGAGGACAACGCTCGAAATTATAAAGAACTCTCACTCGCCTTTCGAGCGACACGCGAACCACGACCTTTTCAAACTGAGGCTCTCGTCGCATGGAAGAAAGCCAAGGCTCGGGGCGTGGTCGTTCTTCCCACTGGTTCGGGCAAGAGTCATGTCGCCGTGATGGCCATCGCGGAGAAGCAGCGCAGTACCCTCGTCGTCGCTCCGACATTAGATCTAGTGCGCCAATGGCACGAATTACTCTCCACCTCCTTCGCTGTGCCTGTCGGGATAGTTGGGGGTGGTGAACACACCGTCCTACCTTTGACTGTTACAACCTACGATTCTGCCTATTTGCATATGGAGCGTCTGGGAAATCAATTTGGTTTGATTGTCTTTGACGAATGTCATCACTTACCCGGGGCGAGCTATGCGCTCATCGCTAAACTTTGTTTGGCTCCCTATCGTCTAGGTTTAAGCGCAACACCCGAACGAGCAGATGGGCGCGAGTCGCTATTGGACGACTTAATTGGTCCACGTGTTTACCAACAGCAAATCAACGATCTCAGCGGAGAATATTTGGCCGAGTATACGACCGAGCGAGTTGTGATTGAGTTGACTGCTGCTGAAAGAGAGGAATATCAGGTTGCTCGCGAGGTATATCTCGCATTTATTCGTTCCCAGGGCATTCAAATGGGCTCTCCCCAGGGTTTCTCTGAATTCATTTTGCGCTCCGCACGTTCGGAGCAAGGAAGAACCGCCATGGCTGCCTATAGAAAGCAGCGATCGCTTGCCTTAGCAGCCACGGGAAAACTTGAATATTTGCAGCACCTTCTTCAGCTTCATCGCCAAGACAGAATGATTGTGTTCACTCAGGACAATGCGACCGCTTATGGAGTGAGTCGCCGGTTTTTGATTCCAATCATCACTCACCAGACGAAAATAAAAGAGCGAAGTGAGATTCTAAAAGGTTTTGACGCAGGGAGGTACCGTGCGTTGGTTACTTCAAAAGTACTCAATGAGGGCGTTGATATTCCATCCGCAAATGTGGCAGTGGTGGTCAGTGGGAGCGGTTCTGTGATGGAGCACGTACAACGCTTGGGGCGTATCTTGCGGCGTCACGGCGATGAACAGGCAATTCTTTACGAATTGGTTTCTAAGGACACCAGTGAGACTTCGACGAGTGATCGCCGGCGCGAACATACCGCTTACAAAGGGCGTCCTTACTGGAGAAAAAGCTAGTGTTAGGAACTGACTTGGTACGTGCACGACGTCGCGGCGACAAATTGTTGCTACAAAAGCTCAAAGGGGCCGATAAGGAAATTGCTGTAGAAATTGCAGCTGAACTTATTTTAGCGATATCAGGAGCCGTGGGCTCTTCCGCAGACGAAGTGGATACCGTTCTCACTTGCGTTACTCGCGAGGCTCGCCATGAAAAATTATTCAATGGACTCAAGAAGCTAGCCCTCGACGATTGTGAGTTCGGTATGCCTTTGGAACTCGACGCCCCTGCGCTTCGTAAGGCCGTTTTCGAGCTTGCTTGCAAGCAGCGCCACCAATCGTCCCTAGGAGAAAGTTTTGACCGAGACAGGGTGCTGCAGGAGGTTGCCCTTCAGCTTGGGGTCGAGACTACGAGTGTCGAAGATGGTCTTTTTGGTGATCTTAAGGGCGCTCAACAACTCATTCGAGCATCACGGCTAGAAGCTCAGGCGCTTGTCGAGAACTACGAAATTGCCCAGGTACAAGGAGTCATCCTTCGCGCGATTCGCCTCGTTGCCACAGTACACTGTAAAAGCTCTGATAGTTATCGGCGGCTCTTTCGGAAACTCAAGTTTCGGCAACTGCTCTACCGTTTGGAGAAATTGCCCGACGGCGGATATCGCATTGAAATAGAAGGACCATTCAGTCTCTTTGAGTCGGTGACAAAATATGGTCTGCAGTTGGCCTTGGTCGTTCCTGCATTGCTCGAATGTGAGTCTACCGAGTTAAGTGCGGAGTTGCGTTGGGGAAAGGAGCGAAAGCCCCTACAGTTCGAATCGCTCTTCAAGACATCACCCTCTTCCACCGCAAGGGTCTCTGCACAGGGCTCCGGGCATTTGCGTACCGAAGTTGAGACTCTATTGAGCGGACTCCTGAAAAAGAAGTCACCCTGGAAGGTTGAGGTGTCTGATGAGCTGCTCGACATTCCAGGTGTTGGTCTTTGCGTGCCTGATCTCAAATTTACCAAGCCAGGAAGTGAGCCTGTCTACTTAGAGGTCTTGGGTTTCTGGAGTCGGGAGGCAGTCTGGAAACGAGTTGAATGGGCTCAGTCTAATCCGGGTAAACGGGTTCTTTTTGCTGTTTCCAGTCGTTTACGGGTCAGTAAGGAGGTTTTGAGCGACGAAAGCGGTTCGAGTCTATATATATTTAAGGGCACGATGAGTGTGCCCGCGGTTTTGAAGCAAATTGAGGTTCTTGGCACTCACGGCAAACTTTGATGCCTTGCAGAGTGAGAGAAGTTGTCCAGAAAGGACTTCAATGAGTATCGAGAGGGGATGAATTCACCTCCTCAAACCGGAAAAGCCAGCGCCGGGGGCTCCGAGGGAGCAGAGCCCCCCAACTTAAAAGCCTTGGCATGGACGGGCTCAACCTACTTTGCTCAGGGCCTGCCCTGGTCGATTTTACACCAGGTTGCAGCCGAATTTTTCACGACAATCGGGGTTGCGCCTTCGGGGGTCGGCAGAACGTCGTTGCTCCACGGTCCTATGCTTTTTAAAGTTTTTTGGAGCCCCATTGTGGCCATGGTCTCTACCCTCAGAACGTGGATGGTCGCAACCCAGGCTTTCATGGGTATATTATTAGGAGGATTGGCTCTTGCCGCTCACTCTCTCGTTCAGAAACTAGATATTGGAGCTGAGTTGAACGACGCAGGCTCCCCCGATATGTCGACTGTCTGGGCGATCCTATTATCGATTGGTGTGCTTTCAGCCGTACATGATATTGCTTGCGACGGGTTTTATATGACAGCGTTGCGAGACAAGGATCAGGCGCGGTATTCGGGGTATCGAGTTGCTGCATTTCGGAGCGCGATGCTGGTCGGTGGGTCGGGTTTGGTGATTATTGCAGGGCGTACGAGTTGGCTCGCCGCCTTCGCCGCGGCCTCGGCTCTTATGATAGCGCTCGCCTTGATTCATCATTTTATTTTGCCGCGCCCTCAAGCTTCTCCTGTGAGCGATGAGGTGGAAAGTAAAAAAAGGAAGAAGTCCTTTCGAGATTTCGCAGCGCCTTATCTGAGTTTTTTACGCCAGGACTCGGTCCTCTTAGTGCTGGCATTTCTTGTTCTCTACAAGATGGCGGACGCCTTGATGTTTTCGATGTCCTCTGTATTTTTAGCGCGGGAATTAGGAATCGATGCTGATCTTCGAGGTTTGATTCGGGCTTTCAGTACGATTGCCGGAATTTTTGGTGCCGTTTGGGGAGGCTCCGAGATAGCGCGCCGGGGACTGAAAAAAACACTATGGCTCTTCACTCTCTTGATGGTGGTGACCGAGCCTCTATACGCGCTCCTCGCAGCTTTTGCTCCACAACTCTCCCTATTTCAAAATGGAGTGGCAACCAACATGGAATCTGTTGATTGGGGCGCCCATGGCTTGACTCTTGTAGTTGTGACAGGAGTCATTGTTATCGAGCAAATATTTGGTGGACTGGCCACTGCCGCGCAAGTGGTGTTCATCATGAGAAGGTGCAACCCTCAACACAAGACTACCCACTACGCTTTTGCAACAGTTGTTATATCTCTCTCTCAAATGGGGTTAGGCGTCGCAAGCGGTGAGGTATACGAACTCTTTGGGCCAGAGGTCTATTTTTGGCTGGTCTCCCTGGCAGCTATTCCTGCAATAATTCTGGCAAAATACGTTCCTTTGGGTGAAGAAAAGGCCCCAGCTTCAGGTAGTTGCTAACTGAGCCTATCGATGAATACGTACTATCATCATTGTGAGAGTGGCGAGCCACAGAACGTGTAGGACGCTTTCACCCATCATGAGTCTTTTCATCAAGGCGTTGGCTCCAGATTTATCGAGAGGAGTTGCCTTAGCAAGAATGTTGATTTTCTTACTCGCGGGCTTCATGAGGACAATGGCCACAATCATCGAGAGAAGGACAAGCCCTAACGCGATGTGTATATTAAGTGGAACTTTCGCCATGCCTCCCATCATCATAATGAGCGCAATACCCGTGACGAGGGTTAAGCCCGAACAGGCGCTTCGCAATTGAGAGCGATGGGCGAGATCTTGAGTCGCTAGAATAAACGTTTCTTGGCTGAGCTCTAAGGTGCGTCGCAAGTTGCGCATGACTCCTGTGTTGACGCCGATAAGGACGGCTGCCGCTGAAATATGGAGAATAAGCGTGATTGTGCGGAGAGTATCCATGGCACTGTCTACGAAAGAGCGCGCGCTCAAGCAACTGAGGGCTTCCATACTACGAGCTCCAGAGCGTAGGAGCCGATGACGGGGGGGGGCGCCCGGTCGTCGAATTCTCAACTCGAAAGGCACAGGCAATTCCTGGGACCCTAAACTTGGGACGTTCTGAAGGTCTTTGGCACTAGACCAAGCGCGCGCCTCGGCTAAAAGGAAGTCATGAACGATTGCCCTCAAAAAAGTCGCTGGGCGCCGACCTACGCTCTGCGGGGACTAGCCTGCGGGTGCGGGGCATCGGGAGTAGCTGCAGCGGCGTTTGCCGCACATGGGTTAGAATCGATAGCGGGTCCTCAGCAGGTGCGTTGGTGGTTGATTGCTGTCTTCATGCAACTTCTCACAGCTCCAACTCTCCTACTCGTAGCTGTAATTCATGAGCGAATACGCAGTGCCTCAGGTTGGCTTTTGGTGTGGGGGCTGACCCTCTTCTCAGGTAGCCTGTACGCGATGGCGCTTGGCGGTCCCCGATGGCTTGGGGCCATTACGCCATTGGGGGGCTGTTTCTTGATTGGGGGCTGGCTCTTGGCGGCATGGCCCTTCAAATCAGGCGTACCTATTGAGTAGGGCGTGGGGCGCGATTAAGCGAAATAATCGCGTATCAAAACCAGCAAGTAAGCATGTGAGTGAACACAATGATTCGATTTGATAAGAAAAAGCTTAGTGCTCAAACTGCCCTCATACATAAAACTGAGTTTCGGGTGGGCTTTCAGGATGTAGACGCCGCTGGCATCGTGTTTTTTGCAAGATTTTTTGATTATGCCCATTTGGCCTATGAAGAGTTTCTTAGAGGTGCAGGGTGTGAACTCTCTCGTATTCTTGCCCAAAAGGAGTGGGCTGCCCCGTTGCGTCACGCCGAGGCGGATTACCTATTGCCTCTCCGCTTCGGTGACCTCCTCAGTATTCGTCTAGTGGCAGCTCATGTTGAGGAGTCTGAAATTACCTTTGCGTGGTTGATTGTTCGTGTGGGGTCTGTTGTCGAAGAGGCGGTAGAGGAGCGCGTCTCTGCCATAGTGCAAACTGTGCATACATATGTCACATTGCCCGATTTTAAACGCTGCCCGGTCCCACAGGCAATTGTGGACAAATTGGGCGCCTCATGAACGGGCTGTGAGGACCTGAGTAAGTTCCCCTTACAAGAGGGACGCCAGGAATGTCAGGAACGCCAGGAACTTAGGGGACACTTCTTCCCGGGGAGAGGGTGCGCAGACTGCCCGGCGTGCTCCGGAGCCTACGCTCCAGATTAGGCTCTCCCCTCAGTCTGGTGGCTCAAGTGAGTAAATGTAAGATGGAGCACGAGCTTTATTCAGTTGAGGAACTAGTGAAATTCGTCTTTTCACGACCCGCAGCGCAGAACTGATCACGCGAACACTGTAAAAATGCGTACCCCAAGATGTTGGTTGACCTCGGTGCCCGAACCACAATATCTTGGGCTTTCCTCAGAGCGGCGTAGTGGGAATTCTCCCCTCTATCGCGGTTTCTAGGGGTCAGTGGTGTAAATCTGGGCCTTTACGAGAGTGGTCCACCGGAGCGAAAGTCAAGACGATTTCTTGGAAGAAAAGGCTGAACACTTGAAGCGAGTGTCAAGCAAAATTTCCTAAGAATGAATCGGCACTAGAATATATAAGAGCGGGGGGCTGCAAGTGACTCCTGTGTCGATTTTGATCGCTAGCCGGTTCACTTATCGATTTAGTTCAATAGTTTTAGTCTTATATTCAAAGTGCGGAGTCCTCCTTGTACGTGGGGACGCAAATCGCCGAATCGGTCGCATTCGCACCGCAATGAAGCTCGAAAAATAGTCGAAGCATGAAATCAGGGTCAGTTGGGCCCAATTTAGAAAACTCGATTGGGGAAGAGAATTAGATGATGCAAGCAACACCAGCCAGCGAAGCGGATACAAGCGCACCAACTCAGATGCAGGTGCGAAAGAGGAACGGAGAGTTAGAGGCCGTCGATCTGAACAAAATTGTTAAAGCCGTGTCACGCTGCTGTGTCGGCCTTTCACGGGTTGACGCGTTGCGTGTCGCCACCAAGACCATCTCTGGCCTCTACAATGGCGCAACGACTCAAGAGCTGGACGAGCTAAGCATTCAGACCGCAGCTTCCCTCACGGCCGAGGAGCCCGAGTACGCGCGTCTCGCAGCACGTCTCCTTGCTGGAACGATTGAGAAGGAGGTTGCTGGTTACAATATCCATTCGTTCTCTCAATGTATTTTTAGCGCAGCCGACCAGGGTTTAATCGGCGATCGGCTACAAGAGTTCGTGCGCACCAATGCGCGCAAGTTCAATGATGCGATTGACATCAGAGCATCCGAACGATTTGAGTACTTTGGCTTGCGCACCGTTTATGACCGCTACCTTTTGCGTCATCCCACTGAACGTCACGTCCTCGAAACACCTCAATACTTTTTCATGCGCGTGGCCTGTGCACTGTCTCAATCAGTCACTGAGGCCCTCGAACTATATGGTCTGTTTTCTCGGTTAGAGTACATTCCCAGTTCACCCACTCTCTTCAATAGTGGCACTCGCCACGAGCAGCTCTCTAGTTGTTTTTTGCTTGATTCTCCCGGCGATCACCTAAAAGATATCTACAAACGTTATGCAGATATCGCCATGCTATCCAAGTTCTCTGGTGGCATTGGCATGGCGTACCATCGCGTGCGCAGTCGGGGTTCGCTCATTCAAAGCACTAACGGGCACTCAAATGGTATTGTCCCTTGGCTGAAAACCCTTGATGCCTCGGTGTGCGCCGTAAATCAAGGTGGTAAGCGCAAGGGGGCCTGCTGCGTCTATCTAGAAACTTGGCATGCGGATATCGAGGAGTTTTTGGAACTGCGCGACAACACCGGCGACGAGGCGAGGCGTACCCATAACCTGAACCTTGCCAACTGGATCTCAGACGCTTTTATGCGACGAGTCGAGTCCGGAGGGGAATGGTCTCTTTTTGATCCGAAGGACGTGCCCGAGTTTCCAGATCTTTTCGGGGATGCATTTACCGTCGCCTATGAGAAGGCTGAGAAAGCGGGCCTCGCAAAGAAAACCATGCCCGCCCGTGAGCTCTATGGGCGCATGATGCGTACTTTGGCTGAAACAGGAAACGGTTGGATCACCTTTAAGGACAAGTCCAACTTGGCGTGCAATCAGACGGGAATCAGTGGAAACACTGTGCATCTCTCTAACCTTTGTACGGAAATCTTGGAGGTAAACTCTGCAGCTGAAACTGCCGTCTGCAACCTAGGTTCGATCAATGTCTCCCGTCATACCCGAGTGAATGGCGAGGAAGATGAAGGTACAACTGGAAGCATTTCTATAGACTTTGAAAAGCTGGCCACCACCGTTGAGCGTGCGATTCGACAGCTCAATCGTGTGATTGATCTCAACTTTTACCCGATTGACGAAGCTGCTGTCTCAAATAATAGGTGGCGTCCGGTGGGCTTGGGTTTGATGGGTCTGCAAGACGTATTCTTTCAGATGAACCTGCCTTTTGACTCCGACGAGGCACGCACCCTTTCGGCAAAGATTAGCGAGTATATCTATTTTCATGCTCTTTCGATCTCAGCAACTCTCGCAGAAGAAGAAGGACGTCACATTGCCTTTTCCGAAACACGCACGGCACGCGGTGAACTGCAGTTTGATGCATGGGGCGTCAAGCCTAGCCCCGATTTGGATTGGGAAGGGCTACGAGCGCGCGTCGTCAAGACGGGGCTTCGCAATTCTCTTTTAATTGCAATCGCTCCGACGGCTACCATCGCTTCCATTGCTGGTTGTTATGAGTGTATCGAGCCTCAAGTCTCCAATCTATTCAAGCGTGAGACTCTTTCGGGGGACTTTTTACAAGTAAATCATCATCTTGTTCGCAAACTAGAAGAACAGGGGCTTTGGACCCAGGAGACACGGGACCAACTTAAGGTCGATAACGGCTCGGTTCAGGGACTCCCGGGTCTCTCTGACGAATTAAAGCAAGTTTATCGTACCGCATGGGAACTGCCCATGCGCTCATTGATTGATATGGCCGCAGGGCGCGGCGCTTTCATTGACCAGAGTCAGTCTTTGAATCTATTTGCGGAAAGTCCCAATATTGGCCGCATGAGTTCTATGTATATGTACGCATGGAAACAGGGGCTCAAAACCACCTATTACTTGCGTAGTCGTCCGGCAACGCAAATTGCCAAGACCACTCTCAGCTCGGCGCCCAAGAGTCAGGCGAGAGCAGGTAAAGACGATCCCTTAGAAAATGATAACGAAGAGGACGCCGCAAAAGCTGCGGTGATATGTTCGTTGGAGAATCCCGAGAGTTGTGAGGCCTGTCAATGAGCAAGATTACCCCAGCACATAGTATCGATTTTACCCCAATGAATATGCCTCCCGTTGAGCCGGTTGATTCACCTTCTGCTACCAAGAAAGGTGCCCCTCGACATTTGCTTGATCCTGGGATGAACCTGACCTTGCGTCCGATGCGTTATCCCCAGTATTACGATATGTATCGTGATGCGATTAAAAATACCTGGACAGTAGAGGAGGTCGATTTTTCGACCGACACGGCAGACTTACAGACGAAGATGGGGCCCGCCGAGCGCCACCTCGTTCAGCGATTGGTCGCTTTTTTTGCCACGGGGGACTCGATTGTTGCTAACAATCTCGTGCTCAATCTCTACAAGCACATCAATGCTCCTGAGGCCCGGTTGTATTTGTCACGCCAGCTTTACGAGGAAGCTCTGCATGTTCAATTCTACCTTACGCTGCTCGATACCTATGTACCGAACCCCGACGAGAGAGCAGAGGCATTTGCTGCCGTCGACAATATTCCAAGTATTCGCAAAAAGGCTGATTTTTGCTTTAAGTGGATGGATTCGATTGACAAGCTTGATAAGTTAGAGACTCGTGAACATCGTAAGCAATTTTTGCTCAACCTAATTTGCTTTGCTGCCTGTATTGAAGGCCTCTTTTTCTTTGGCGCGTTTGCCTACGTCTACTTTTTACGATCTCGCGGGTTACTTCACGGGTTAGCTGGAGGCACCAATTGGGTGTTTCGCGACGAGAGCTGCCACATGGGTTTTGCCTTTGACGTTGTAGAAACAATTCGTCGGGAGGAGCCTGAATTATTTGACAATGAGTTTGCTGCGAGCGTCCGCGAGATGGTTAGTGAGGCTGTAGATTGCGAAACACAATTCGCCCAAGATCTTCTGGGGCAGGGTGTTCCAGGTCTTTCCGTGAAAGACATGCGCACCTATCTTGAATTTTGTGCAGACCAACGCTTGGAGCGTCTCGACCTGCCGCAACTCTACGGCAGCAAAAACCCACTTGGTTTTATGGATTTACAGGACGTACAAGAAGTAACAAATTTCTTTGAACGACGAGTGAGTGCCTACCAAGTCGGTGTGGACGGAGAAGTTGAATTCGATTTAGAGTTCTAAGGAAGAAAGGGGGGAGCTTAGTAACAGGCACCCAGATTGGTCCAAGTCTCTCCCCACGCACAATTCACGCCAGGCGAACATACTGAGTTGCGGCAGTTCGCATCGTTGCATTCCCAGTTGCCGGAATCCATGGACACCTGATCTCCTACAATATAGTGGCTGCCGGAGATGTAAGGCAAGGCGCAGGCTGCGCTGGCGCCGCCCATGCCCATGTTTCCACCTGTCGAAGCGCCACCTGTCGAAGCGCCACCTGTCGAAGCGCCACCCGTTGAAGCGCCACCTGTCGAAGCGCCGCCCGCTGAAGCGCCACCTGTCGAAGCGCCACCCGTCGAAGCGCCACCCGTCGAAGAACCGCCCGTGGAGTTTCCTCCGTTTGAGCTGCCTCCTGTGCTTACTGAAGCACCAAATCCTCCCGTATTGTTTGCGCCTGTACCTGAGCCCCCACTACTTGCTCCGCCACTTGCCCCAGAAATTGATCCACCAGTGCCGGTGGATCCTGGATTCTCCACTTCATTACTGAGGTCGGCGCAGGCCGGAGCGACAACAAGGGCAAGGAGGAACGGGGCAGATCGTGCCAAATGACGGGATACTCGGCGAAAACTAAGAGAGAACATAACTGAGACTGACCCAATTTTTCTATCGCGTCGAATTTGCATCAATTTTCGGTGATCTCGTGTCAGTTTTCTTCCTACACGAGAGCTTTCTGTTCAGCGGTACACCCCCCCCTTCGAGAATTCACTTAATTGAAGACTTTAGCCGTTCAACTAAGTCGCTGAGGATGGGGAGACGAATGGGCTACCAATATCTCACTTGTACCTTTGCGATCGTTTGAAGGGCTCCTCCCTCAAACGCGAAACTTTTGCTCTCTTTGCGACCTATTAATCTGATCTTTCCTGCTGCAGAAGGCGAGCCTCCCATCACCATAACATAGTAAGAACCGGTTCGAATTCGAAGCAAGTTGACCTCTTGCCTTCCGGACCGAGCAGCTCCTGGGGTCCATGGGGAAATGACTCTGCCATGGGGGGCAATGACCACGGGTGAGGGACATTCGTGCACTGGAGTCGCGGGAGTGCACTCAACTAGAATCTTCAGTTGACTCCAGCTGTCCTTGCCACTGAGACCGACGGGATTATCCGAACCCAAAATACCCAGCCAACAATTCTTGGCACGGTTCTGCGCTTCAATGAGCCCGGGAGCCAACTCTGCAAGACTTCGATAGTGAGCGCAGGCTCGTACACTATCACCTACCGCCTCAAATGAGCGGGCACTCTCAGCGTGGGCCAGGAGATCATAGGGGGCGGCCTCCGTTTGCACATCAAGCATTTTTTGCGCCATTTCGTGAATCCCGTCTACTACCGCCGAGTAGGCTAGCAATTTTCGTGCAGGTGCATAGTCAGGATCTAGTTCGATGAATCGATGAGCTGATTGATATGCCTCATGAAACCTCCCGTGGACAAGCTGTCCGCGAATGAGAGCCTCATGGTTCATGCGACTTTTAGAATTTTCTTTGAGCGATTCTGCGAGATTTGTCAGGTTAGCCTGGCCCCAGGTGCGCCAGGCGCTATCCGCCTCGGTAAAATTCAGCCGCGCGCGGCGTCTGGCACGACGAGAAACGATGGGCTTCTTGGGTCGTCGGCCGGGCGTCATGGAACTCCTCCCGAGGCGCGGAGGACTCGTGCTGAACAACTCTTTTGATCCTCGTTTTTTTGAACGCCTCTGCAGCTCATCCATTGTTGGTCCCAAGTCGAAAGTTCTGTCCCGATGTCCGCCCGCGCTCAGGTCGGGGCTGCGTTGACCACTAGCGGACGCCTCCGGTGGTGCTTTGCTAGAAGGGGCGAGTTGTCCACCAGAAGAGGACCGCTTAGCCTTGCCTCTTTTCGTCGGCCCAGTCTGCTGACGAAATACGTCCTTGTCGCCTCTTACCTCTAGCTCTTTGAACGATCGCAAGCCGGGTCTTACATTGACGGTGTGCCTTTTTGAAAATTGTTGAAGTAAGCTTTTGTCTTTCCGATCTCTTTTCGAGACTTCCGATCTTATTACTCCAAATTTTGCGTACATCTCATCGTTCTCAAGAACTAGGTACGAAGTGTAGGGACTCATCGTTCTATACTTTTTTGAGACTTCTATGATCTCGTTGCGCAACGCAGGAGAGCTCTCTTGATGAAGCAGACCGGCGATACGGTCATGGGCCCAAAGGCGCGCAATGAGCGGGTTCTGCACTTCATTGCCGATTTGATGACTAAGTGAAAATTGAAGCCCGTACGATTGCTGATCGAGCTCTCCGTTGAGCTCACATATGCCCTCTTCGACCTCAAGGACCTCTCCTGTCACGATGAATTCCTGTCCGAGCCTGAGGGCCGGCAAGGGCAGAGCTGAGCCGTGTTTTTTTGAACTCAATTTTAGCTGCTGAACACGTAGGGAAGGCGGCAATTTAAGCGATGCATTCTTGAGAAGCGGGCGTCGAAGATTGACCGTAATTTCCTGGTTGCGCGCACCTAACGAGATACCACTTTGATAGAGCTCAAATGTCCCGTTGAGACGAATGGCGAGGCCGCGAAGCCGCGTTTCGTCGACGCGGCGGCCCACAGCGACAAAATGCACATCGAGCGCTTTGTCCTTCAGTAGAGGGGCGCAGCGTTGCGCTATCTTCTCGGCGCTGAGCTCTCCTGAGCTGGCATGACCGTCGCCCAAGTAAATTATTTGGTTTCGACTTTGAAAATTCTCCGTTCGTCCAGATAAGCTGCGGTGTGCGGCCGTGAGTGCTCCTGCAATATCAGAGGAGCCTCCTTGAGAGAGTTGCGAAAGCCATTGGCGCGCCTCGGCTAAGCGGTCCTTACGGCTCAAGGCGCCATTGCCGCCGAACTTGAGAATTTGGCAGGCACTATCACAGGCAAGAAGAGAAAAATTCTCATTGTTCTCCATTTCGTGAAGGATGGAGTACGCGAGGGCCGCCTGAGTGCGTATCGTCTTGTTTGATTGACTTTGGCTCACATCGACAATGAGGGCGCGATGTATCGCACGCGCAGCCGGCCTTTCCACTCCAGGTGGTAAGTTTACTTGCACTCTCAACGCAAAGAACCCCTTGCGCTTGCTCGATGTCTTTGAAAACGAAAGGCGTGATTGGAGTTCATCATGAGAACTTTCGCCCCAAGCTGAGATGTAGGTAGAAATGTCAGCCTGGGGGCCTTGATTGCCATCGAGAACTGTTTTTGAGGTCTCTGCAACGACCACAAAGTCGTCGTGGGGAGTGAAAGAAGAGGCCATGAAGGTCGCTCTATGCCAGTCTCCAGCCTTTTCTATTTGGGCATCGTAGCCGGGTACTCGAACTGCGGAGATGGTATCTCTTTGATCGCTGATATTCACCTCGATAGAGAAGTCCCCCATAGTATTCTCTCGCTGCTCTCCCAGAGAAAGTGGGTAGATATAGCGTAGGAGTCCTCCCGCCTTGGAGAGCGATTGATTGTAGGCAAGTACAACTCTACGCGTTTTTTGGGGAAGGATAGGAAAGACCTTGAGAGACATCTCTCCAGAAGTCGTCCACTCCAGCAGGGCCGGATCTCTTGGTACCGGACGGTCAACGATGCTCGAGTAGATGGCCGCCGCGCGCTCTTTCTCGACGAGCTCACCCTCTATCAAATTTTCGCCTACCCAAAGGGCAAGGCGCGATAGGCTAGCATTGGATGGCACAGGAAATTTGTATTTGCCTTCGAGGAGGTGTGGGGTTGTATTTTCGAATTCTTCTTCGACTACCGTGCGAGCGAATCCATCGCGAATTGTTACCGTTACATGGTGCTTCTTTAAGAGGACACCTCCACGAATCTCTTGGCTATTGGGGCGCCTCGCGCTCATTGCTCCAAAACCTCGTGGTGGCAATATTCTGTTCTTGTCTAGAAAACCACCGTTGTCGACAACCTCAGGTAGGACTGGAATGACAGCGGGGAGCTCTAAGCCTGCT
>CAYWLO010000035.1:0-42616 GCA_964459035.1 uncultured Polyangiaceae bacterium
GGGTGTCAGGTGCCATGAGAGATCGCGTCTTTTGGGCATCAGTCCCAATACAGAATTGAAGACTTCGATTTTGCATTCAATCCAAGTGTGCCTCAAAGCAAAGTGATAGATTTGGCGACATCTTTCCTGACACAGGGGGGGCTCGTGCATCGGGGCTTTTGTGCGCGCGGCAGATTACCCATCAGGCAAATCTCATCGAGACGCCGAACTCTGCGTCGGGCAATCCGAGTGCGGAGCTCAAAACCGCGCCAGGTGCTTCCGGCTGAGTCGGTGTTTTCCGTGTATGAGGTAATACATGGAGCACGGGATTATGAGCCGAGTATTAGAGATTGAATTGATCAGTTCTCTGTTCTTTTTTTTGGCCAGGTTTTCTCTAGTAATGCCGGGGACGCCGAAGTCGCAAGCTCCCCTTTTTGACTTGCCACGAATGAGTTTGAACGGGGGATGGGTGCCCACGAGGTGCCCCCAAGAAAAAGAAGTGCTATTTGAGATCTTTTTTCGCACACTCAAACATGTCACAAAGCATAGTTGTGAGTTTCTTCTTGTTGGGGCCTTCGGCCATGAAGCGTAGTTTGGGTTCAGTTCCACTCCAGCGTACCAATACTCGCCCGTCGCGGCCCAGCTTTTTTTCTGCTGCCGCTATGCTCTTTGCTAACTTGGGCATCTCGCTGAGGGGCTTGCGCTTGGTCATTGTTTCGCTGATGAGTACTTGGGGTACACGTTCCATCACGCAGGCCAGCTCACTCATTGGCTTTTCCTCACGTTTGAGGGCAGCGAGCATTTGTAAGGCTGCTACGCAACCATCGCCGGTTGTGGCGTGATCTAGAAAAATCAAGTGGCCGGATTGCTCCCCGCCTAATGATAGACCTTTTTTGCGCATTGCCTCAACGACGTAGCGATCGCCCACTTGGGTGCGTAGGAGCTTTCCTCCAGCATTTTTCATGGCGCGATCTAGTCCCATATTGCTCATTACCGTAGCCACCAGCGTTTTCTTCGCCAGTCGCTTTTCGCGCATCATGCGAATCGCGCTCAATGCCATGACCGCATCGCCGTCGACCACCTGGCCTTTTTCGTCAATGAGAATGACTCTGTCGGCGTCACCGTCGAGAGCGATGCCTAGGTCGGCGCTGCGCCTGACAACTTCTCTTTGCACATGGCGAGGGTGAAGGGCTCCGCAGTCTTTGTTGATGTTGAGACCATTGGGACGCACGCCTAAAGGAATTACATGAGCGCCAAGCTCTTCGAAAACTCGGGGAGCGACATTGTAAGCGGCACCATGGGCCGCGTCGACCACAACACGTAAACCGTCCAGGGTTAAATCGGCTGGAAAGGTATTTTTGGCATAGACGATGTACCTTCCGGCTGCGTCGTCTATGCGCACCGCGCTACCAATACTTGAGCCAGTGGGACCGTCATTGATCTCATCTGATTCTAATAATTGCTCCAATTCGATTTCGTCGGCGTCGGGCAGTTTAAAACCGTCGCTACCAAAAATCTTGATACCGTTGTCACCAAAGGCATTGTGGCTGGCACTGATTACCACGCCGGCGTCCGCACGCATTGAGTGAGTGAGATTGGCAATTGCGGGGGTGGGGACTGGCCCGCAAAGCAGAACTCGCCCGCCCATGGCACAAATGCCGGCTGCCATGGCCTGCTCGAACATGTAGCACGAGAGCCGCGTGTCTTTACCGATGAGAATTCGAGGACTTTTGCGTCCGCCTCGGCGCGCAATATAGGTAATGGCGCGGCCGAGACGCAGGGCTGTCTCGGGAGTCATGGGCTCGATATTCGCTCGGCCTCGAACACCGTCCGTGCCAAAAAAATTTCGTCGGGGGGAGGGGGGCTTTGCTGACTGACTCATCTACCCAGGAGCATCACCAGTTCTGCGCTACATGGCAACAGCTGGATCTACTTCAAGGTTGAGCAGCAATGCACGCGCGGCGCCGACTAAAAAGATTGAGCCTGTCACGACAACCACGCCGTCTTCGCCAACAACCTTGCGGGCGTTGCGTAGCGCTGTTTTTACGTCGGGAGCGATTTCACCGGAAAGCACTTTGGTGAATTTTTCTGGATCTTCGGCGTCGCTGACGGGAGGACGAACGTAGATACGTGTGGCGGCCACGGGCTCCAAGCGCTGGAGCATTGCCTTATAGCTTTTGCCTTTGATGGTGCCAAAGACCAAAACAATATTCTTACGGGACTCAACCTCAAGGAGTTGAGGGTCGAGAGAATGTGAGAGGGCGAGTGCCCCGTCGGGGTTGTGGGCGCAATCGAGGAGAGTGAGTTCTTTGCGATCGCGGTGCAATAACTCGTTTCGACCGGGCCAATTGAGAGTCTCAATGCCCTGTGAAAGGGCCTTGTCGGGTATGCCCAAGGCTTTGCCCGCTGTAACCGCAACCGCCAGGTTGGTTCCGATCATTGAAAGACGCGGGTAGGCGAGGGGAGCGCCGGGTACAGGCTCGGCGTCACCTAAGGGAAGTAGAGTGGCTCCGACTTCCTCAATTCTTTCGGCCACCACTTTTACAGCGTCGGGGTGTAGGCGCCCGGTGATGACTTGGGAGCCTTTTTTTATAATGGCAGCCTTCTCTTTGGCAATTTGAGTGAGGGAGTTCCCCAAGATTGCCATATGATCAAAAGCAATGCGGGTGATGATAGCAATTTGTGGAGGGGGAATGACATTCGTCGCGTCGAGACGCCCGCCCAATCCTACCTCAACAATCGCAGTTTCGACCCCCGCTTCACGGAAAGCGACAAACGCCATCAACGTGAGAGTTTCGTAAAAGGTGAGTTCGGGAGCCTTATCCATCACTTGATGAATGAGCGTTGTGAGGGCTTCGTCGTTGATAGATTCGCCGTCGATACGAATGCGCTCAGCGAAACGAACTAGATGAGGGGAAGTATAGAGCCCCACCCGTCGACCAGCTGCCACATGCATGGAGCTTACGAAGGCTGCCGTGGTGCCCTTGCCGTTGGTTCCCGCCACATGCACACATTGGAAAGACCTTTCTGGGTTACCCATGGCATCACATGCGCCTTGCATGGCGTCTAGGCCCTGGCGCTGTCCTTTGCCGATCAGACCGTAGAGTCTTTTGAGTGCTATTTTTAGGTCGGACATGTTGGAGGGTAATTAGGCGTTTTCGGGCTTTTTAACGCCGCCGTCGAGTAATGTAAGGAGGGTGGAAATACGCTGGCGCATCTGTTGGCGGGGCGCGATGGTGTCAATCATTCCGTGGTCCAGAAGAAACTCGGAGCGCTGAAACCCAGGTGGTAACTTTTGCCTAATTGTACCCTCGATGACCCGGGGGCCAGCAAAACCGATGAGGGCGTTGGGTTCAACCAGGTTAATATCGCCCAAAAACGCGGTACTTGCGGCGACTCCGCCGGTCGTGGGGTGGAGACAAATGCTGATAAAGGGCTGTTGCACCGCGCGAAAGCGCCTGAGGGCGGCAACCGTTTTTGCCATTTGCATCAGGCTGAGAATGCCTTCTTGCATACGTGCCCCGCCAGATGCGTGTAAAAGCAAGCACGGCATGCGCTTTTGGGTGCAGCGCTCAAATAGCCGAGTGATGCGCTCGCCCGTTACCGAGCCCATGCTTCCGCCCATGAAACGAAATAGGTAGAGACCGTAGCCGACGGGGCGACCGTTGATGGAGCCTTGCCCTACCTCGATGCCCTCGTTTCGCCCTGACTTTGCCTTCGCTAAGCGAATACGCTCGGTGTAGTCCTTGCCATCAAAGAATCCCAAGGGGTCTCCGGTTGTGATGTGCTCATCCCAGGTGTCAAGACGTCCTTCGTCTAACAAAAGATTACGCCAATCTTTAGGACCCATCGGATGGTGGTAGCCGCAGCGTGGACATACGTGCCAATCCCGCTTCATTTCCTCAGCTGTCATCACCACGGCGCAGCCTGCGCATTTTTGGAAGACGCCGCGTCCTACGGACTTCTTCTCGCTCTCGTGTTGTTGGGCGGGGGTTTTTGAGGGAAGTGACAAATTTTTCTGGGGGCTGGGCAGCACGGCTGCGTCGATGAAAACCAGTGAGGGCCGGCTCTACTACCCTAAATAGACGATCGGCTAAAGGCGCCGGGGTATTTTGGGTGTCTTCAGGCGGAGAGATTAGGAATTTGCAGTGAGACTGCAGCAAGCGCTTGAAGTCGCTCGGCTTGGGAGTAATGCTCTGAGCACATGTCGGTGAAAGATCCATCCCTGCCCCGTTCGGACGATGCCGAAGAGCCCTTGATCGGGCGCGATAACGAACGAGAGCGCCTGAGGGCTGCATTTCGTCGGGTACAACTCAAGGGTGATTTTCAAGCAGTAACGCTCATTGGAGCGCCCGGGTTAGGAAAAACAAGCCTTCTTGCCGACTTTGTTGAGAGTCTACCTTCGGTGGCAGAGGGAGGACCACGCACTTACAGCGCGCGAGCTCGTCAGCAAGGCTTGAGCTACGGCGTGTTTTCGCGTCTTTTACGCTCGCGTTTTGGCGTAAGTGAGGACACATCGTTGAGTGACGCAGCACTCCAAGTTCGAGAGATAGCCCAGGAGGTTTTGGGTCACGAAAACGTAGCGGATGTTTGCTTTTTTCTCGGCCAACTGATGGGACTGCCCTTCGAAGAAAATCCGCTGACAGTCGCGGCGATGGCTGAACCCGCACAGGCCCACGCGTTGCGTCAGGTGGTTCTACGACGTTTTTTTGATGCAGACTCGGTAAAGAGCCCCCTGTGTTTGATCTTTGATGATCTACAATTTGCTGATCCCGATTCGATTGAGCTTCTCGACTCCTTGATTCACCGTTTGGAAGGCCATGTCTTACTTGTCTGCGCTGGCAGCAGGGAGCTTTTGGCCGCAAGAGACTCTTGGGGTGAAGGCGAAAAGGAGCGTCACGAATTGATCGAGCTTGAGCCGCTCGATAGGGTGACTACGGCCGAAGTGATTCGGGGACTTTTGAAACATTGCGAGGGTGGGGTGCCCGAGGTCTTGGTGGAGGCGGCAGTGAGAGCCTCTGGCGGAAATCCAGGCCAAGTGGGGCAAATGGTGCGCAGTTACTGCGAAGCCGGGGTTCTTGAGGACTCGCGTCAACCGGGAGGATTGTGGCAGGTCAATTTGGACCGTTTAAGCTCCGCGCGTTTGCCCATGAGCTTGGAGGACGCTGTCGCTTTACGAGTCTCCGCGCTCTCAGGGGGAGAACGCCGGGTACTTGAGCATGCTGCCGCGATGGGCAGCGTATTTTGGCTCGGCGGTCTAGTGGCTTTGGGTCGTATGGATCGCGAGGCACCTTCTTTTTGGGGTGAAGAAAGCTCCACTGATGTGCAGCGTCTTCGGGAGATTTTGGCACGTCTTGTGGAGAGGGATTATCTTCTTGAATTTGAAGACGCTGTTTTTCCTGACGAGCCTCAATATGTGTTCAAGCACAACTATGAGCGTGAAAAGATTTTTGCCCTAACCAGTGCGGCCCATGCACGGCGCTATCAACAAACCATAGCCGATTGGTTGGCACAAAAGACCTCGGCTCGTTCGCAAGAGGAGTACATGGCGCGCTTTGCCTCTCACTTGGAAAAGGCAGGTTCGCTCACCCGGGCGGGTTTTGCATTTTTAGAGGCTGGGGATTTAGCTCGAAAGAGTTTTGCCCTGCGCAAGGCAAGCGAATATTACGCGGCGGGGCTTAGCCTATTAGGAGATGATGACGCCAAACGGCGGGTGGACGCCCTGCACAACCATGGGGACGTGTTGACCCTGCTTGGAAAAACCGACGAGGCAATGGAAGCCTTTCGGCAGATGCTTGAGCTCGCATTTTTGATGAATATGATGGGTAAAGGTGGTGCCGCTCACAATCGCATGGGGCGCCTTTTTCGCGAGACCGGGTTTCTCTCTGAGGCGGGAAAACATCTGCGGGCTGCTCGGGGGCTTTTTCTCTCGGTGGGGGACGATCGCGGAGTCGCCGCTAGTCACGACGACATAGGAAAATTGCTTTGGGTGCGAGGCGACTATGACAGTGCCCTCAAAGAGATGCGAAAATCTCTCGATATGCGCCGGGAAATTGGGGACAGACGCTCAATTGCGCTCAGTTTGAACAATATTGGCCTGGTTTGGATGGACCATGGCCGTCCCCGCAATGCAAAAGAGGCCCTAGAAGCAGCTTTGAAAATTCGGCGGGAAATTGATGATCCCGTAGGGGTGGCCGATAGTCTCAATACCTTGGGGGCCCTTGATGCCGACCAAAATCTGTTTGACGAAGCTCTTGAACGATTTCGTGAGGCTCATAAAATACTGTTGGCGATTGGTGAACGGGCGCGAATTGCCGAATGCCAAACACATATTGGCGTGACCTTAGAGCGCCTCGGAAGAGGAAAAGAGGCAATTGCTATTTTGCAAGAGGCTGTGACTACCTGCGAGGAAATTGGTGACAAGCTCCAACTTGCAGAAGCCAAACGGGGTTTAGCACGGAGCTATTTACTCGCCGGAGAGCTGCGATTGGCCAGGCGGCAAGTACGTGCGGCGGTAGATCTCTTTGCAGAAGTCAGAAGCAAACCCCACTTGGCGATTGCCTTACGTACCTTAGGCGAGGTGGCGGGTGCTGGTGCTTGGGGCGCGAAGCATGAGGCGCGTGCTGTCGAATATTTTATGCGTTCCATCGCGATTTCAAAAGAGATTGGCAACGAAGTCGAGGTGGCCCGCTCGTACAACGCCTTTTCAAGTTACGTGACGTCGTCCAAGGGTTATGAGACAAATCAAGAAATTCAGCGGGAGGCGAGCAAGCTGCAGGAAATGGCAGATGAGATATTTGACCGTCATCGTATTGAAGCCGAAAATTGAAATTGCCTGAGTGAACCCCCCGATTATGTCTCAAAAAACTAGCCTCTTTCTAGATCTTGAACGCGCCGAGCACGTCTACTTATTGGGATTGATAGCCAGTGGAGAGGTGTCGAACGAAGGCAATTATTCTCTTGAAGTTCAAGGCAACGCCCCCTTTGCCACGAATATATTGGTGGCTTTGGGTTTTGAGTGTCGCAACAATCTGCTTTTGGCCGACGATATTCTAAAAAAGGATATTTACGCACTCTTGCAGGTGACGAGTGCGTGGGAATGTAGGCGCAAACCCGATTTGTCCGGTGATTTAGAGAAAGAGTTCTGGCGCGGTCTATTTGATCAATGGGGTGTAGTTTCACGCCCCGATGCAAGTGAACTCAAAGTAGCCATGCGGCGTCAGCCTGAGCTTCTCGAGAATGACTTTCTTGCCTTCGTGGGGAGCGTACCGCAAAAAGTGGGCCGAGCTCGTATCACCTGGCAAGGGGTGGCCGCATTGGATTTACTTGGGCACCTGTTTGAACGGTCAACCATACCCGTTAGTGTGTTCATGGCTCGCGGTAAACATGCTCGCCGGTACCAGTGCTGGTGCAGCCAGATGGATCGTATCTCCGGTTGTCGAGTTTCTGAGGGGCGTATTGAAGTACAAAGGCTGCGTGATGATGCCGTGCTACCTCAAAAAACACGTATTTCGGACTCTGGCTACGATCTCAGCCTGCTTTATCTCAAAAAGCAGATGGGTAACGTACTTCTCTTTGGTACAGGTATTGTCGTCAGTCCCCCCCAAGGTTGGTATTTCGATTTGATACCCAGAAGCTCTATTGTTAAGCGGGGCTATATTCTCGCCAATAGCGTCGGCGTGATTGACCGAAGCTATCGGGGAGAAATTTGTGTACCGCTGATCAAGGTGGACCAAGATGCGGAGGACTTGCAACTGCCTGCCAGGCTCGTGCAACTCATTCCACGACCAATTGTTCATTTTGACATCTTTGAGCCTCCCCGTCTCGATGCTACTCATCGCGGTGTAGGTGGTTTTGGTAGTTCTGGCGCTTAAAAACTATTCCGTTTTTCTTCCATTTTGAGAATTCGAGCTGATGAAAGTAACTGTTTTTGGAATTGGGTACGTGGGTTTGGTGCAAGGAGCTGTCTTGGCCGAGGTGGGTCACGATGTTCTTTGTGTGGACGTGAATGCGGACAAGGTGGAGGCGCTTAAACAAGGTAAAATTCCGATTTACGAACCTGGCCTCACCCCTTTGGTGAAGCAAAATTTTGAGCAAGGTCGCTTGCAGTTTACCATCGATGCCAAGAGGGGCGTTGAGCACGGAGAGCTACAATTCATCGCTGTGGGCACGCCTCCTGATGAAGATGGTTCGGCGGACTTGGAATACGTTTTGGCGGTAGCCAATACGATTGGCAAATTCATGCAACGGCACAAGATCGTCGTAAACAAGTCGACAGTACCTGTGGGGACCGCCGACAAGGTGCGCAAGGCGATTGAGGCAGTACTGAAAAGCCGAGGCGAGAATTTGGCCTTTGACGTCGTTTCTAATCCCGAGTTTTTAAAAGAGGGGGCAGCCGTCAACGATTGCATGCGCCCCGACAGAATCGTGATTGGTACGGACAAAAAGGAAGTGTGCGAAAAGATGCGTGAGCTCTATGCGCCGTTCAATCGCAATCATGATCGTATGATCGTGATGGATATTAAAAGTGCGGAGCTCACCAAATATGCCGCAAACTGTATGCTCGCCACGAAAATTTCGTTCATGAACGAGCTGTCCAATTTGGCGGAACGCTTGGGAGCAGATATCGAAAATGTTCGTCGGGGTATCGGCTCCGACGAGAGAATTGGGTACCACTTCATCTATCCGGGGTGTGGTTATGGGGGCTCATGTTTCCCTAAAGACGTGCAAGCTCTTGTGCGCACTGCCGAAGGAATTGGCTACGACTCGGAGCTCTTGCGAGCTGTTGAGACGGTGAATTTTCGCCAAAAAGAGATTTTACCCAAAAGGGTCATTGAGCATTTTTCTGGCGATCTTCAAGGCAAGACCATTGGGCTTTGGGGGCTCTCATTTAAACCCAATACAGACGATATGCGGGCCGCCTCTAGTTTGGTTCTTATGGAGCGACTTTGGGCCGAAGGCGTGATGATTCAAGCGTACGATCCCGAAGCGATGGAGGAGTGCCAACGAATTTATGGCACCCGCGCAGATCTCAAGCTCGTGGGAACAAAGGAAGCGGCTATGCAGGGCGCTCATGCTCTTGTTATTTGTACCGAATGGAAGTCGTTTCGAGCTCCGGACTTCTCTCTCATGAAGGAGATGCTCCAGAACCCAGTCGTCTTTGACGGTCGCAATCTCTATGATCCCGAGCGCATGAAGTCAGCTGGCATTACCTACTACGGCATGGGCCGAGGCCAGAGCGTGAAAAACAGCGAGTTGTAGAAGCCTCGCCGCTTGCCAGCCAGTCGCCGGCCATTGTGCCTCGACTGACGTGGCTCCCTTCCGTGAATTCCTAGGGGGGATACTCACGGTTGAGCCGGTGAAACAAGCCCCCCAGCAGAGTCTACGCTTCTGCTGGGGGCTTTTTCTTTGGGGTGGATTCTTCTGGCGGCGCAGAGAGATACCGAGTCCACCAGGTTTTGAGTGCTTTGACTCTGATTGGCCTAGAATACGCCCAAAGCATGAGGACACTAAATACCATGAAGAGATAGCTTTGAGCGGCAAAGTTATCGTCCACAAAGTGAAACCCGCTTTGAGATTGGCGCGCATACCCGATGGATCGACCCAGAAGGACTACACTCGCACCTCCGGTCGCTAAGAGGGTAATGCCAATAGATCTCCTCGATTTCGCTAGAACTGCAGCGATGAGAAACATCGAATAGTAGTAGCAAGTGAGGTCCCAAAGACACATCACTAAGGGCAAACTGAGGGCGGGGGCTATCCACAAGCGGCGGCTTCTATGACACGCCCAACCTATCCACCCGAGAAAGATGAGAAAAACCCCGTATTTTACGTACTTTAGCTTTTCTTTTCGACGATTTCTCCCATCTTTCCATTCTTCAAAGGCATCGTCGAGATTGTTATTGCGTGTGAAACGCATACGACCATCCCAATTGTGAGAGAGGATAGTCGGCAAACCCATATGATTGGTGAGAGGCGTATGTTTGTGGGACTGAATGTGCGCCCACCAATCCTTGTAGGTTTTGGCTCCTCCTGTGGTGGCCATACTGGCGGGAACAAGTACAGCAAAGGCGATGAGCGACCCGGCAATGAGTCGGCGGTGATCGGGATGCAATAGACCAAGAAGCCCGCCCTTGCCGTCGACGGAGGGCCGCCCTCGTAAACGCTCCACCACATGGATGACCACCATCAACGCCCACCCTCCGAAAAGAGCAAGAGGAAAGGCTCGTAGAAGTCCGGCCCACATCAATGCGGCTCCGGCTAGAGCAAAATAGCGTTTTCTTGCGAAGGCCACACTCGCGACCAAGAGAAACATCCAGTCCTGTCTAAGAAATGCGCCGCCCGTCCAATAGAAATTTGCCGCGGCATTGCATCCCCAAAATACAGCTCCTATTGCGCCGACGCGCCAGCCAAAGGCCCAATAGAGCAGCATGAGCATCGACACTTGGAACACGATGTCGATACCGGCTGTCATTCGAAAGAAATCGCCGTCCGCAACATGTAGACTGGCCAATGCCTTACCCGTCATGGTCCAGACAGGCGGTGGGTTGTAACCGTGATCTTGTTGCATGCGCTCCCAATAGGAGCCGCGCGCCGAGTTGTAGAACCAGTTGACGTCTTTTTTAAAGTCTTCCCACTTATCGTGGGTAAAGTGTTTGGTGCAACGCTCGGGTTCGGTAAGAATGTAGGTGTCTTTTGCCTTTTTTATCAGGTTGACACGGAGATCCCGAAACTCACGCTTTTCTACTTGGGCGCGACGACCATTTTCTATCTCGGCTATCAAAGTGCAATCGTAAAGTCGCTTGTAACCAAGCTCGTTGGAGTACTTTGCCCCTAGGTAATAATGGTAGAGTTCGTGGCGATGATAGTAGTTTGAGTAGCGGACATTGGGATTGCCAAAGTCAAAATAGGCCCCAAATGCCAGTACAGAAAATACGATTGCCAGGATGCGCTTGCGACGCTCCTTGATTGGAAAACCCATGCGACGCGCTCGCACTTCGTAGATGACGAGCATCGCGCCCAATAGACAGAGCACGAGCCGTAGGGCAAACATGAGATCTATCCAAACGGGTTTTTTGAAGGGGCGGATATTCTCCCGAGCAGCGGTGAAGTCCCAATTCCAAAAATCCTTCACCCAATCGGCATCAACCAGGAGAGCACTTAGAAACCCCGTACCGGCAGAAAACACACTCGTGGCGACATGGAGAATGCTGAAGCCTACATGTGAGAGAAAGGCCAGACTGCCGAAAGAAGAGTGAGAGAGCGCGTCGAAAAGCATATTGGTTACCCCGAGGGAGAAGAATGACCAGCATCGGCCGCTCTCTTCGGGCGGGCCAGGCTAGTACAACCCTCGCTACGGAAAAACCGCTTTAACCGAATGAAGACCTGAAATTGGAAAAACCCCGCTTCTTAGGAAGCGAGGTTTCTCGAAGATCTCTTTTTGACCGAGCAAGCCCGTCGAGCAGAGGTGCAACGCTCACCCGCCGAGCAGTGATGTGAACCAAGCCGAGCGAGTTGGGTGCAAAAGCGGTAAGCTTACGCTTCGGTCTTTGCTTCGGTAGAAGACTCAGAAGCGCCGCTCTTGCGATCCATAGCTTCCTGCAGGCCACAGCGAACACGAGCGCGCCTGCTCATGGTCTTTCCCTTGAGGGGTTTGGCGAGCCATTCGTGGCGGAGGCGGTTGTTCCAGACTGAAGTATTTGCCATGTCGGTAATTCTCGTTGTGCCCCTCGAAGGGGCTGAATGCGGACCCTACTTTTGGATCCTTCTTTTTTGACCCGTGCAAATGACGGGACGGAAAATATTTGAGCAATCAAAGCGTCAATTAGGTCAGATACCCTTCAATTCGCACGATCCTCGTAAGCGCATATAGCTCAAGTCCTGAGTCTAGGCAAGGAGCAAAGTTGAATAAGTAGAGGAAGCGCATGGTCCTAGCTGGCCGCGCTTGCTAACGAAGGGTCTGCGAATGTCTCCTCAGTTCAATATAGTCTGTGCCGCCAAACTACATGCCAATCAACTGGAGCGACATTTGGAGTTATTTGAACATATTCCAGAAATTTCGCGGGTTTGCGTTGTGCGCAATGCTCCCATCGCTGAGCGATTGAGCAAGGTAAGGAACTTTAATTTCGCGCGGGGCAATCTAGCTGGCGAAGCTTATAGAATGGTGCGCCAGGTAGAGCGCCGGGTGCACTCCGAGCAAGCGCGTTGGGTGGTTGCGTTCAATCCGGTACCTTGGGGTACCCTTGCGTCTTTCGCCGCCCGGCGTCAGGGGGTGCGAGTCTGTCTTTCTTTGATTGGCATGGACTATTTGCAGATACAGAAGTGGTGGGGTCTCCCCTTTTTGCGTGCAGTGCGCGACGCGGACGCACTGACGGTCACTGGAAAGAAAATGGTGGAGGGCCTGGTGCGCAGGGGAGTGAACCCGAAAAAAATTCGCATCTTGCCCCATTCGGTCGACATTGAGCGATTTAGACCGGCGCCTCACCCCGAGTACCAGTTTGATTTGCTTGCAGTTGGCCAATTAATAGCGCGTAAACGCATGGATATTTTACTGGATGCCCTCGCTCTCTTGCGTGATGAGGGTCAAGTGCTTCGCCTTGGAATTTTGGGAAAGGGCCCGTTGGAGGCAGAGCTGAGGGCCCAGGTGAGCTCTCTTCGTTTGCACGCCCAAGTTGAGTTCCTTGGGTATCGAGACGATGTAGAAAGCGTTCTCTCTCGCTCAAAAGTATTTATATTAGCTTCGGAGTGGGAAGGCGTGCCTTTTGCCATGATGGAGGCAATGGCAAGCGGTATGGTTCCTGTGGTGACCGATGTAGGAACCATTAGTGATTGGGTAAGAGATGACGACAACGGCAGAGTTGTGCCACCCCGGCAAGTGGAGGCCATGCGTAGTGCTATTGCGGAACTCTTTGCTAACCATGAGGCGCAGCTCAAACTACTACGCGCCAAGATCCTTGCCGAGAGAGAACGATTAGGGTTCGCTCAAGGGGCAAAGATTTGGCGCGATATTTTTGCTCTCGATGAAGAGGTAGTTTAGCTCAACTTCTTTTTCTTTTCTGGCTTGGCGGCAAAGAGAGCATCGGTAATCTCAAATACGGCGTCGTCCAGTTCGGTCTCAACTAACTGATATTTTTGCACGCGGGCCGCTTGAAGGGCGCAATCTAGTACGGGTTTGATGTCTTGGAGGGTTGAGGGGTTCGCTCGGAGAGTGAGGGATTCTACAACACGCCCGGCGGATACTTGACCATCAGCCTTTGCCTTGTTGATGGCGGTAAATGCCAGAGTGGCCAAGTTGAAAGAGCTTGTTTTTGCAGGCTGGGGGATTTCCGCGAGTTCTTTCAGGGTAGGCCAAGGTGCTTTGTGAATGGTAGGCGCCGAATCTTCTTCGGCGAAAGCCCAGGACCAAATTTCTTCGGTGATATAGGGCAGCACAGGGGCGAAGAGTCTGAGTAGTACGTTGAGACCTAGGCGCAGGGCAGAGATTGCCGAAGTGCGTTCTTCTTCAGAATAAGCGGGAGATTCTTCACCTAATGCAACCCAAGCGCGAGGCTTTGCTAGCTCCAAGTAAGTGTCTGTAAAGCGAGTCCAGAAGAATGCTTCGGTTTCTTGTAGAGCTTGAGCGAAATTAAACTCGCCATGGGCCTGAGTAGCTTTTTCTATGAGTGAGCGCAGCTCATGGATGAAGGCCCTATCGAGCTCATGGGTGACGGGGCCCCGCGTGCCCGCGTGACTCAGGACAAACTTGGAGGCATTGTAGAGTTTTGTGGTGAGCCGGCGTCCAATCTTGAAAGCTTGTTCGTCAAAGGCGGTATCTGTTCCCAAGCGAGCGCTGGCTGTCCAATAGCGCACGCTGTCCACACCGTGCTCATCAAAGAGGTGCATCGGTGTGACTACATTTCCCTGACTTTTCGACATCTTTTTACGATCTGGATCTAAGATCCAGCCGCTAATGATGACGTTGCGCCAGGGCACCTTATTCTCATGGAGAAGGGCCTTTGCAATTGTGTAGAATGCCCAGGTGCGAATGATTTCGTGACTTTGAGGTCGAATATCGGCCGGAAACAGCTTCTGATGGCGCTCTTCGTCTAGTCCCCAATGGGAGCCAATTTGCGGTGTGAGAGAGCTGGTGAACCAAGTGTCAAAAATATCAGGTTCCCCAATAAAGCCTCCGGGTTGATCTCTTTGATGCGCCGAGTAGCCGTCGGGAACATCCGCCATGGGATCGACTGGGAGTTGGTCGGCACGGGGAAAAATTCTCTTTTCCCAGTTGGTGGATCCGTCATCGTTGACAGAAAACCAGACAGGGATGGGCACGCCAAAGTAACGCTGGCGTGAGAGGCACCAGTCGAGTCCTAGGTTCTCTGTCCAATCGCGAAAGCGCGCGTGCATGAAAGAGGGATGCCAGGAAATCTCTTCGCCTTTTTTAAGGAGAGCTTCCTTTTTATCCATCAAACGCACAAACCACTGACGGGTGGATAGAAATTCGAGGGGACGATCGCCCTTTTCGAAATGTTTGACCGCCTGCTCGATGGGACGGGGCTCACCTTGGAGGGGAGCAGAATCACCCGTGGCACTCCCTTGGGTTTCTTTCAAAAGCTCTACAATCGCTTTGCGAGCTTGGGTGACGTTTTTACCGGTGAGTTGCTCGTAGTACCCGTTGGCTGCCTCGGGGTTGAGGGACGGATATTCGTCGCTGCCATAGGTGATGCTTTCTAGCCTTCCTGCCTTGCCTATGATTTGTCGCAGAGCGAGTTTCTCGGACCGCCACCAAATTACATCGGTTTGGTCGCCGAATGTGCAAACCATGAGAATCCCCGACCCTTTTTCTGGATCGGCTAATTCGCTGGAAAAGATAGGGATCGGCACACGAAAGAGTGGTGATACTGCTCTTTTTCCGAAGAGGTGTTTGAAGCGCTCGTCCGAGGGATGAGCTGTGATACCTACGCAAGCGGGCAAGAGTTCTGGACGAGTTGTGGCGATGACGAAGGTTTCGTCGGAGCCTTCGACGCCGAATTCGATATCGTGAAAATGCCCTTGTTTGGGACGGTCTACCACCTCGGCCTGAGCTACAGCAGTCTGAAAATCTACATCCCACATCGTGGGGGCGAATGTTTGATAGACATGACCTTTCTCTTGAAGATCAAGAAAGGAGAGCTGGGCTTGTTTACGACAACGATCGTTGATGGTCTCGTAGGTTTGGCTCCAGTCGACCGAGAGCCCCAGGCGCGTGTAGAGATCTTGAAACGCCTTTTCGTCCACCTGAGTCAGCTCATGACAAAGCTCAATAAAATTCTTACGATTGAGGAGTTTGGGACGCTCCTTTTTTTTCTTTGCGGAAGCAGGCTCTAACTTGAGATTTTCTTCGTAGGACTGACTGGGCTCACAACGAACGTGAAAGTAGTTTTGCACGCGCCGCTCGGTGGGCAGGCCGTTGTCGTCCCAGCCCATGGGATAAAAAATATTCTTTCCCAACATTCGCTGATGACGAACAATGAGATCAGTGTGCGTGTAAGAAAAAACATGCCCAACATGCAGGGAGCCAGAAACCGTGGGCGGCGGGGTATCGACGACAAAGGTCTCCTCGCGAGAGCAGGAAGAATCATATTCGTAGATGCCGCTCTTCTGCCAAACCTCGTCCCAGCGCTTTTCTGCTTCTTGGGTATCGAGATGTTTGGGGAGCGCAGAAGGATCTACTGTTTTGAATGTCTTTTTTGCCATGGGTGCTCTGCCCGCCGCTTGGTGCAACGTGGGGAGCCATTTCTGACCGAAAAACGCTCGCTCGGCAAGAGTTATTGGTGGGTAGTGGGGACAAATGCTTAGCTGGTGTGTCCCTTTGGAAGCTCAGGAGGGCGCGCGCTCTTGCGGGTGTTTACTTTGAGATGTTGAAGGTCGAGCAGGAGACGCACTCGCTTGAGTAATTCTTCATTCTCAAACGGTTTTGCTAGAAATTCACGACCTTCTTGGATGAAAAAACCTGCATCGAGGGTACCCGCGTCGTAGCCCGAACAAACTAAGCAAGGCTGATCGGGACAGATTTTTGTGACAGCCTCGCATAGATCGCGTCCGCCCATGTTGGGCATGATGGCGTCCGTAATCACCAGAGCGATAGGCAGGGGACTGTTTTGGTAGACCCTGAGCGCTTCTTCTCCGTCTCCCGCGACCAAGACATCGTAGCCTGTACGCTTGAGAATACGAGCAACCCCTTTGCGGACAGCAGCGTCGTCGTCCACAAGGAGAATACGTTCGTGTGCCTCGATGAATGGTTGCGAGGCGCGGGCCTGCGCTCGGGTCATGGCTTGGTCGATGTGGGGAAAAAATACGCGAAATGTCGTACCAAAGCCTTTTTCTGAGCGAATCTCCATACGGCCTTTGTAGTTTTTTACGATCGAATGCACCACGCTGAGACCTAAGCCTGTGCCAGCCCCCGTCTGCTTGGTCGTGAAGAAGGGTTCGAAAGCCCTCTCAATTTGCTCTTCGGACATGCCGGCGCCATCGTCGTTTACCTCAATCATGACCTCTTCGGAGCGGTGACCGGGAACCTTATAGAGGGAACTTGTGACAAGAAGCTTACCCCCCTGTGGCATGGCGTCCCGAGCGTTGATGCAAAGATTCATGATGATCTGATCAACATCTACAGCGGTGGCTTCTATGGTGCAGACGTCACTTGATGGCTTGTACTCGAGCTCGACATTACTTGGGATCAACCTGCGGATCATGTGCAATGAGCGCCCCACTTCGGCGTTGATTTCCACAGCTTGGCGTTCGTATATTTTTCGGCGGCCAAATTGAAGGAGTTGCTGGGTGAGCTCGCCGCCTCGTTTGGCAGCCCCTTCAATTTCCTTCAAGATTTCCTTGAGCTCCTCGGGCTCTGAATCTTGAGCCGATTGAGCGCCGCTTACGATCACTAGAAGTAAGTTGTTGAAGTCATGGGCCACGCCGCCCGCCAGAGTACCCACCGCTTCCATCTTTTGAGACTGCCGCAATTTTCGTTCGAGCGATTGCTGCTTCTCGAGTTGCGAAATGTGCTCTTGGGTCTCTTCTCGAACTAATTTGAGGAGCGCATCTCGTTGGTTGACCGATTTACTAATGCGTAGAACGGCATAATTGCTCCACCAGAGACAGATTGCTGTCAAGGTGGCAAATGTCAAGGGTTCAACGAGTCGGTGTGCGATCCCGAGAGGGGCTGGGCCCGGGTTGCTCGTTTGGAGCACTGCCAACACGCAGGAAGTTACGACGAAGAGCACAGCACTCGCAATCGCCTTTTGTTGCGAAAGAACGAGTGCGCAGAGCACAATGAAAGTGAGCGCAAAACTCCAACTGGCATTACCGAAGGAAAAAAACTGTAGAGTCGCGGCGGTTGCCAGCCCGATAGTGACGAGTGTGCCAGCGCGCTGGCGGAAGTTCTTTTTGGGAGAGGTGCACAATACCGCGATGAGAAGGGCACCAAACGCCAGCACTAACCCCGACTCGAGCGGGTGTGGGGAGCTGCCCCCTTGTGCAAGCACCCCTACAACAGCAAAGACGATCAAAACACCAAGAACGAGCCTGTCGAGCATGCGTTCTTGCCAGCGCCTACGTGGTAGCTCCCGGTTGCCAGGGCCAACCTGCGATTGAGGAAGAAAAGAAGAGAACAAAAATTGAAGACCCCGCACCAATACGGGCAGCCTCTTCGGTGGCATAAGGAGGGAGCGAGTAAGCAGAAGTGGGGCGATGCTGGTTTCGTAGGGGTCCACCCAGGTCCGTTCGAAACTTCTAAAATAGATCTTGCGAGTTACCTTTTCTGTGGTACTAACCGTGCCCCGCGGGGACGCCGACGCTTTCGAGCTTCGTTTTTCCTGGGGAGATTCTTTGAATCTGGAGCGGTAGTTAAGTTGGTTATAACGCCGGCCTGTCACGCCGGAGGCCGCGAGTTCGAGTCTCGTCCGCTCCGCCAAAGTGACATAAAAAGTCCTCTGAGTCGAAAGATTCAGGGGACTTTTTCGTGTCTGGTCGAACGCATTTTCTCTCGCCCCGAGGCTTTGTCGCCCCTTGCGCGCGAGCAGCTCTTGGCCCTCAGGGCAAAGTCTATTTTCTAAATTGTCGGCTGGACCAAAGGGCCCAACTTTTACCGCCTTGAGTTCGTAGCTCCAAGGTGGCGCTCAGCTTACTGGCTTTTCCGGCGCAGACCGTGGTGGCGATTGAATGGGTACCTCGAACGAAACTCTCCTCGACTGGACCGTCATTTCGTAGAATGCGTGCCTCAAGCCCAACACCTTGAGCGTCTTTGGCCGCAAGAAATGTAAAGCAGTGCGCAACCGGAACTTCGATGGGGATCTTCTTCAGCTCATGGGAGCTGAGCTGCAGGGCGGTGACCGCACCAATCTCGTGAGGAAGACGTAAAATGCCCTCTTCACTCCCTTTGCCGAGGAGCCGGCTTGCGGCCAGTGGGTGTTCAAGGAGAGCAGCGTCAACTGAAGAGCTACGACCCAAGTGGGCCAAAAGGGGACCGGCGCGTCGGGAGGCTTCAATGTCGAGGCGGAGCGTTTTTTTGCCACAAACAAAGAGGGGACCGTGCCAAGGCAGTTTAGCTTGAGCACGCAAATGTCCACGCGGAGACCAAACCCGCGCTTCAAAACCGAGGAGCGGCGCTTGGGGAAGGAGATCTATTCTGGCGCACCCATTGACGGGGAAGGTCCAGGAGCTGAGTCGACCTACTTGAAGGGTAAACTTCTTTTTATGTTGAGGCTTAGGAAGGCGGGGCGGAGGTGCGTTCGGCAGCGAGGCGCCCTGCAGATAAAAGAGCGGGGAGTCGCTCGCGAGATGTAGCTGAGGAATTTTTACCTGGGAGCTACTGACTGTCGCGACGGCGAGTCCTCGACCAGAATGGGGACGAAGACCAAGAGTGATAGAAATTGCATTTTCTGAGCAGAGTACCATTGCTCGATTTCTGCCCTCCTCACGTCCGCGCATAAATATGCGGCCCTGCTCATCGAGAGCCGTGAGTTGCACCTGCCCGATGTCCTTCGTTGGTAAGACAAGAATGTCGAGGCACTTTTGGCGTGGTATTTCTACAGAGAGATGGGTCTCTAAGCGGGAGTCGAGCGGCAAAGCCACTCTTCTTTGGTCAAGCCAGTCACCACCGATTTTAGCGCGGTGGCGAGAGAGTGCTTCGCTGAGTCCGGGCCATGCGGAGTCCACTTTGGCCACATGAGTACTGGCCCCCCGGGCGCCCACCGCTCGGGCTACTTCTTGGGAGCGGCCTCGGGGGACATTGTGCATTCCAAGAGAAGCAAACCCCTGACCTTGAGCTATTCGTGCCGCAAGATAAAGTCGTTTACCCGTTTTTGGGCAAAGCATCAGGGTGGGTAGATTGTCGGGCGCTTCGTCCACACCAAATTGCGTGCCGTCGTCTCCGTAGGAATGGAGATCGAGATCTTCTATAGAGGCGCTGCCGCGGGCGTAGACCAAGGCGCAATGCCCTGGGGGGACAAAAACAAAGCCGTCCAGAGTGTCCCCAGGTACTCCGGAGCCATAGGATACGAGCTGAAGGGGGCCTGCCCCCGCTGCGATGGCCGCTCGTGAGGTGTCTCTTAGCCAGGCCGAGCCCACATCGTCTTCGGCGTCTTCGACTTTTGCTCCAGGGGATTGGGGCTGGGTTATGATTCGGGGAGAGGGGGCACAGGCGAGGAGAGCGCTGGCGCCCAGAACTACCTGAAGCAATCCTAAGGCTGTGCGGAGGCTTTTCATTGGGGCGCTTCTCCACTGATTTGCCAAATACCCAAGATCCACGCAACACCTGTGCCCAAGGCTTGAGCCTCTATTCGCACCGGGTTGATCTCTTGGCTACAGAAAGTAAGGGAAGCGCCCACACCGTTCTTTAGACTTTGAGTCTCTCGAAAGCCACCTTGCATCTCGATTGCAAGGGCAACTCGCTTGAGTTTACCGCGAATTGGAGCAATGGCAGCGATATAACAAGCGCCCAACTCGCTGGAGAAAGCCAGGTGTGTTGTGCCCCGCACTCCCAGGCTTGCAAAAACGGGACGCCCCTCGAGAGGGTCCAGACGGTTGTTCCACATTGCGCGCGCCAATTGCGATCTGGCCACCGCGCCCCAGACTAAAGGGATGCCAGCGGGCAGTTCCCATGTCGACTGCAGCAAGGAAATCTCCGCGCCAGGTCGAGCACCAGAAAATTCAATGGTGACTCGCTCGGTGCGCCCCACACAATGGGAAAGGCTGACTTCTCCACTGTGCTCTTCGTCCACCTGAAGAACTTCACCCGTGGAAAGAGCGAAGAGCTTTCCGTCCAAATCAGGTGGGGCCGGGGGATGGGGTTCGGCGAGCAGGTCCAGGCTATGGCATCCTGCTGTGAGGTGCACGACCGTAGAGCCTCTTCCAGAGGAGTTTGCTTGGAGGCCGCTCACGGTCATAGAATGTGCGCCCCGCAGACGATTACTGTCCTTTTTTTTGCTGAGCCTCTCCTTGAGAGGCGCCAGATAAGGTCGACGCCCTACCTGAGGGGAGGGCAAACTGGGCCCAGCATTTCGACCCTGTAACAATTCACTTGCAGGGGTCGGTGGGTGCTCCGAGCTGCTCACAATGAACTCAACGATACCACGCCGTGAACGCATTTTGAGTGCAAGGCCGAGGAGCAATGGTTTTCTGGCACCGCAGCGCGTGATTTCTGCCACGCCAGCGGCACTAGGAATGGGCCAGGCCCGGCGGCGAGGGGTCTGTTCGTTTTGTGGAAAGACGAGCAAGAAAGAGAGGTTTGGCGTGGCGAGCGCCGCCACCGTAATGCATCCCTCTGTGTCGGGATTGAGTACCTCGGGGGGAAGAATTACAGGCGACGTTTGCCCCCCTTCTATGAGACGCGGCCGCGTTCGGTAAGTGGGGCCGTCTTTTCCCCAAAGACGATGTAGCCTCTCGGCTTGCCGCCCTAGGTTTCCCTGAGACCACGAGTCAGGGGTGTTGCTGGGCGGAGCCTCGCCGATTTGTTCGAGCCTTTTGGGGCGTGCAAGCTCTTCGCAGTAAGCCGCGGGTAAGAGAGGGCCCATAAAGAGTGCGACTACGCCGGCGAAGGAGCCCAAGGCTGGGGAGAATTTGAAGGGGGAGCGGAGAAACATGGTTGAGCCGGCGGCAGCAGATGCGCCACGCCTTTTGGCTAGCCTACCGGAGCGCGTTGTGCCTCGCTAGCGCCCCCTCGTGCACGCAGACTTTCTGCGTGGTGAGCCGTTGTTTAATCGAGCACTGTAAAAGGAGATTCGACGAATGTCCTCGATGAGTCTTCCCAAACAAAAAGGCGGTGGTTGCTCACAACCCCTTTGTCTACCGCGGTGACTAGGTAACAAAGATTGTAAATTGGATCTGACTTTCCACCCATTGTCATGCTGGCCGCGTCTTCTTCGGAAAAATATGAGCCGCAGTCCAGATGTGAGTGAAAGAAGACCTTGACTGCGCGTTGGGCCGCTCCAGCTTTGCTGATGGCTTTTTCGAACTTGAGGCCGTTGATTTTGAAATAATCATGACCTGTTCGGGGGTGCCCTTCCGGGTCGACTTGATGATATTTGTTTGCGAGATTTTGAAGCTCGGTTGCGCTTTCACAGAGAGCGGTATCGCTCAAAGGTCCCTCAAGGTACCCGCACGCTTCTTCATCGCGCCCATAGGCGCTTACAGCAGCATTCTCGATTACATCGATGCAGGCACGAGTGATGCTTAAGTTGCCAGCAATCCAAGGGTATTCGTTTGTTGTTACCATTTGTATTTTTTCTCCCAGCGGACTGGATCAAAGTAGCGATCGCCTCTGTCGCAAGCCACGGTCACCACACAACCACCGCCGTCTTCTTTTTGAGCTCGTTCGGCCAAGATAAGAGCTGCTGCGATATTGGCCCCGCCGGAGTGACCGATGAAGAGACCTTCTTCTTCGGCCACGCGCTCGGACATATCCCACCCTGCATCGGTCGAGATGGGTAAGATTTCATCGGGAGTGTTGGCGTCGTAAATGTCGGGAACAATACTAGAGGCCATATGTTTTAAGCCCTCAAGACCGTGCATTGCTTCTGCAGGCTCTGCAGCGACGCAATGAATCTTACGGGTATGCTGGTGCAGGCGCCTTGTTGTGCCCATGGCAGTGCCACTTGTGCCCAGCGCGGCGACAAAGTGAGTGATTTTATCGCCCACAGCCTCCAAAATTTCTCGACCAGTCCCGTGATAATGGGCCAGGGGATTGGAGGGGTTGCGATATTGATCGGGATAAAAGTAGCGATCAGGGTTTTCGGCGACAATTTTTCGTACCAGACGAATTGCGCCATCGGAGCCTTCCATGGGGGAGCTGTAAATTAGCTCTGCCCCGTACGCTTGGGTGATGTTTTTGCGCGCCTGGGAGGCGTTTTTTGGTAAAACCAGCTGAACCTTGTAGCCCATTGCCGCTCCAATCATCGAGTAAGCTACCCCGGTATTGCCGCTGGTAGCATCAATGAGAACTTTATCAGTCGTGAAGCGCCCGTCGCCGATGGCGTCTTGCACCATACGCAGAGCCGGGCGATCTTTTACAGACCCCCCCGGGTTCATGAACTCCAATTTAACAAACACCTCCACGTCGGGCACATGGCTCGCGACTTTTTTAAGTCTGAGGAGGGGGGTATTGCCAATGCCGTCGAGAATATTCCCGAGACGACGTGAGCGATGCAAACGCAAAGTCATGATGAAACTTGTGGGGGGCTTTGAGGTTTTGCTGCCTTTGGAGCGCGAATATTCAACACATCAAGAGCAGAAGCGAGGGCGGTTGCAGCTCCCCATCCTACCCCTCGGGCAACAGGATGGCGAAATGCCTCGCGCAGCGAAGCTGAGATGTGCACGGGAGGCGCCCCGCCTAAGCCGCGGCCCTTTTTGGAAACTGGCACCGGGGCCTTCATGCCTGCTGCAGTTCCGTAGAGAAGTGCACAGGTCACCCCCCATTCGTCCAAATCAGCCGAGAGACGTAAGGTACTTGCCTGGAGACGTTCTTGCCCCGCGGGGCCGATCTCGACCAATTGCCTTTGGCGCGCGAACTTTTCGGAACTGCTCATGACGAAACTATTCAGCGACCGCCAGCGATTGCAGGTACGATGCTGACCTCGTCCCCGTCTTTGAGATCGGTGTCGAGTCCGTCCAAGAAGCGGATGTCTTCTTCGCCAACATAGAGGTTCACAAAGCGACGCACGCCTTTGTCGTCCATGAGACGCTCTTTCATGCCCACGTGATTGGTTTCGAGGGTTTCTACTAGCTCGCGAATATTCTTTGCTTCAAGCTCGACGCTTTCGGCTCCGCCAGTGAGAGTACGTAGAGGGGTGGGGATACGAACGGTAATTGCCATGATAGTTTTCTTTCTTTGGGGCTCGATTAGAGGGTGGAACCCAGGGGTTGTTGTCCCGGGTTTTCGTAAAATGTGGAACAAATCGCACGAATGCGAGGAGAAGAAGGGGAGGGCGCAGCGCTACAGAGGGGGCAGGCCATTCTGGCTGCGATGGGAACCGCGCGCAGGGCTTGTTTCTTCCCGTCGAAGGAAAAAAGCTGCCCGACTCTAGAGTTGTCGCCCAAGAGGACATCAAGAGTCAGGTCGGCCATGAGGGCTCCAAGGACTCCTACCACCGGCCCAAGAACTCCGGCTTCGGCGCAGTTGGGAGCTGCCTCGGGTGGTAAAATATCTTCAAAGAGGCAACGATAGCAGGGAGCTCCCTCCGGGGAGATGCTCCAAGCGGTGCCTCTAAATTGTACGCCTGCCCCATGCACGATGGGTCGATTTTCTAAAAAGCTGGCGTCAGAAGCGAGAAATTTTGTAGCAAAATTATCAGCACCCTCAACGACTACATCTACAGAGCGAATCATTTCGCGAGCGCACTCTGGAAGGAGCCGGCTGCGGACGAGACGAACATTTTGGGCCCCCTCGGCGAGCAAGCGTGTTTTGGCAACATCGAGCTTCTCTTTGCCCACATCATTTGCCGAAAAGAGAATTTGACGATGTAAGTTGCTTTCTTCGACGACATCATCATCGCAGAGTACCAACTCGCCCACCCCGGCGCGCGCAAGAGCAAGTGCAGCTGGACAACCCAGGCCTCCCACTCCGACAATTAGGGCGCTTTTGTCGCCTAGACTCTGTGCCTTAGTCGGCAAAATGAGCGTCCAGACTGAAGTAACGCTCACCTGTATCACAAAGAATTGTGACCACGACTTTGCCCGGCCCCAATTCGCGTGCGACATCGAGAGCGATGGCTACATTGGCTCCTGATGAGAGCCCGACAAGCGCGCCTTCTTGATGGCCGAGAAGTTTCTTTGTGTCGTAGGCCGTGCGATCGCTCACGGTGCGCACTTCATCTATGAATGCAGAGTCGTAGTTTTTTGGTATAAAACCAGCTGCGATGCCTTGAATCTTTGAGGGGCCCACTTCGCCCCTTGAAATGGTAGCGCAGCTCTCGGGCTCTACGGCTATTACCTGACACTGAGGATAGACCTCTTTGAGGCGTTTACCTACGCCACTAATTGTACCCCCGGTGCCGACAGCCGCGACAAAAGCGTCGATGGGCGTGCCTTGCAAAGAGTGAATGATCTCCTCGGCGGTGTGAGTGTAATGCACCAAGGGATTGCACCCATTGTCAAATTGCCCAGGCAAATACGAGTCAGCAATTTCTTCGCCCAATTGGCCTGCGCGCTCTATGGCGCCCTCCATCTGCTTTTCTGCCGGCGTAAGAATGACCTCAGCACCGTACGCTTTGAGTAGTTGTCGCCGCTCCAAACTCATGCTCTCGGGCATGGTGAGCAGGCATCGATAGCCCCGCTGCCGACAAACTACAGCAAGGCCAATACCCGTATTGCCGCTTGTTGGTTCAATCACTGTTCCGCCTGGCTTGAGCTTGCCTGATGCTTCGGCTGCTTCAATCATGGCGAGGGCGATACGGTCTTTTACCGAACCACCGGGATTTGCCGCTTCCATCTTACCAAAAACCCAAGCCCGCTCGCTTTCTGTGCCGAGCTGACTGATACGCAATAGGGGGGTATCATGAATTAAATCGGCCAAATCGTCATAAATGAGATCTTGGGGCGCGGCGGCGGGAGTGGAGGTCGCTAAATCGATGGTCATCGTCTTTAATTCTTGATCATTCATGGGCTGCAGCATCTTTTAAAAATGGCGCAAAACCTAGATGGAATAGGAGTAGCCTTCGGCTCCAGGCCGGCGAATACCCAGAGCATCAGCCTTGGTGCAAACATCGGCGATGGTGACCCCGTTGAGACAGAGCTCCAATTGCTCAGAAACCTCTGCGAGTATGGAATCTGTCGCCCGTTGCCCATCTGTCAGATGAGGATCGCTTTGTTTGTTTTGAGTGCCAGAAGACTCGCCCAATGCCACGGGCCCCTCAATGATGCGTACTACCTCGCCGAGAGCGATTTCGTGAGCAGGACGCGCGAGGAGATACCCCCCTTGGGGCCCCCTTTTTGAACCGACAATACCCGAGCGTTTTAGGTCCTGAAAAATTTGCTCTAAGAAGCGCTGGGGAATGCCCTGACGCTCCGCGATATCTCGCACCTGGGTGGGCTGTCCCTCGTTGTAAAACGCGATGTCGAAGAGTGCGCGTACTGCATATCGACCTTTACTGGACAGCTTCACGTTGATGAAATGCATTCTTGCATCGGAAATGTCAAGAATAGCTTCAAGCAGTAGCGTTCTATATAAAAATACGCAGTCATTTTAAGTACTTAAACCACCACGCCGCGCGTTGTTTTCAAGCTAGAGCGCGCCAAAAAGGAAAATAGAAACCACCAGCCTCAATAAAGAAGGGCGCCCTTGGACGCCCTTCACCCCTCTTTTCCCTTTTTTGTCCAACAATTCGGCAATTCTTGAGCGAAAAACCAGGTCGTTGGATTCATTGGGTGTCCAGTTGGTCACTCGTGCAGTTTACAAGTCCCCCTCGAAAATTGCACAGGATCAAAAGAAGACCAGGTACCATTCCCTTGTGAGCGGCCTTCGCTTTGCAATTCCCCCCCGGGATGCTGACGCTGAGACTCTTGAGTCTCTCTGCTTTTCACAAGGAACATGGCTCGTAAATGATGCACGGGCGGGGCGATAAACGCAAGTGGGTACCAAAAATAGCGGCGCGTCCTTATGAGGTTTAGGCGAGAGGAGCGGGTTGCTCATAAAGAGCGTTCAATTGCTCGCCATAGCGCGCCAAAATATTGCGGCGCTTTATTTTCATGGAGGGAGTGAGCATGTCATTGTCGGCCGTAAAATCTTCTAGGGTGATGAGGAGATTGCGCGGAACTTCGTAGGACTTGAAATTGCGTGCAAACTTTTCGACCTGCTTTTGCAATAACTCCTTTATTTGGGGGCTGCTCTCGATGTTATCCATTACGATGCCTTCTTTGGTACATTGCTTTTCGAGGGCGGCTAAATCGGGTACTAAAATAGCGACGTTGTGCCGGCGATTGGCCCCATGCAGCATGATATTGGCAATGAGCGGCGAGAGCTTGAGATCTTCTTCGAGAGGCGAGGGTACGACGTATTTACCGTTTTCTAGCTTGTATTGCTCTTTGATGCGCCCGGTGATGAATAGATAGCCATCGTCATCGATGTGTCCCATGTCGCCTGTGCGTAGGGCACCGTCTTCGCAAAAGACTTTGGAGTTCTCATCATCACGGTTGTGATACCCTTGCATCACATTGTGTCCCATAACGATGACCTCACCGTCACTTTCTTTACCCGTGGCCGAGTGATCAATTCTTAGACTCACACCCTCGATGCACTTACCTACGCTGCCAATTTTTCGATTGTTTTTGTAGTTGATAGTGATAACTGGGCTGGTTTCTGTAAGGCCGTAACCCTCATAGACGTCGATGCCTAACGAATCGATAAATTCGGCAACCTGCGTGCTCAAAGCTGCGCTCCCGCTGACGACAAAGCGCAGACGGCCGCCGAACTTCTGCCGAACTTTTGAAAAGATCAGTTTTTCGGCCATCGAAAGGCAGGTGCTTTCAACGAAACCGAGGGAAGTGCCCCCATTTTTCTTAGATGCCGCCGCTACGCCCGCACGAAAGAGCTTGCGAATTACGCCCGGCTTTTCGACCATCTGTTTGTTCACCCCGTCGTAAATACGATTAAAAATACGTGGAACAGCCACGAGTACCGTGGGGCGAACCACCGGTAAATTCGTAATCAAGTTGGGGACGGCGTCATTGATGGCCATGCAAGCGCCCACATGAATGAAGGTGGTCAACTCGGCGGTAAAACCAAAGACGTGGGCCCAAGGCAGAAATGCAAGGGAGCGGTCGTGCTCGTTGAAGTCAAAACGCGCGCTTGCATGGAGGGCGTTTTTTGAAAAATTACCGTGACTTAGTTTGACCCCTTTGGGGTTGCCCGTTGTACCAGAGGTATAGACAAAGCCGGCGAGATCATCGCTGGAGATGTCCGCGACCTCATGCGGCGACTCACGACCAAGAGCGAGCAAGCGCTGAAAACTGTCGGGTTCGTCGCTGGCAAGTTCGAGGCCAATGACAAACTCCAAAGTCTCACTGCTTTGCTGGAACGATTTTAACTTTTCGTAAATTTGGTTCGTAGCGCCCACCGCTAACTTGGCTCCACAATCGTCCAAAATGAACGACCATTCGCTTGGCTTTTGCGCCTCGTACATGGGCACTATGCAAGCGCCTAACCCGTAGGAAGCAAAGGCCATTACTGCCCACTCGCTGCGGTTGTTCGACACAAGAGCCACGCGGTCGCCCTTTTGAATGCCCAATTGGGCCAAGCCAGCCCGTGCTTGATCGACCAGGACGCCGAATTCGCGAAAATGCATCCATGACCAGCTGCCGTCTGGCTGCTTTTCGCCAAAGAGCTCGCGGTCGGGATAGTCCTGAAGGGAATTTTGAAGGAGTTCGACCAGTGTTGAAAAGTGTCGCGACATAGCTAGCCCAAAGGATAGGCTAGGGCCGTTCGAGGGGTCAACGAAGCTCCCCGATCCCCCAGGTTCGTGCTAAGTAGGCGCTCCCTCGTTTCGCGGGACCCCAGAAATAGTACTTATGCCCTCATTTAGTGTTGTCACATTTGGTTGTCAGATGAACGCCCATGACTCTTCTCGTATGGAAGAGGTCTTGCTGGGGGCGGGTTATGGGGAGGCGCGATCTCCTGAGGAAGCCGACGTGGTCTTACTCAATACGTGCAGTATTCGGGAAAAAGCCGAACAAAAGTTACGGAGCGAAGTGGGACGATTGGGGCTTTTAAAAAAGAAACGGCCCGAGTTGGTGATTGGTGTGGCGGGGTGTGTGGCTCAGCAAGAGGGTGAGAAATTGCTCAAGTCCTTGCCCCAAATAGATTTGGTCATCGGCCCCGACAATATTCCGGAGTTGCCCAGTTTATTAGCTGATTTAGAGACTGGCGGATTGCCCCAGGTGCGCACCGTATTTGACGTAGAGGAGCCTTCTTTTTTGGCAGCGGCTCCCTCCCCTGGACGCTGCGGGGCCACGGCATTTGTAACTGTGATGAAAGGCTGTAACGAGCGCTGCTCCTATTGCATTGTGCCTTACACTCGCGGGCCTGAGCGCTATCGTGCTTCTGGCGAAATTTTAGAAGAAGTTAAACGATTTGTTGCCGCCGGTGTGCGAGAGATCACTCTCCTCGGGCAGACCGTCAATAGCTACATTGACCCAAGTTCGTCGTTGCCTCAGGCCGAGAAAGAAGAGAGCTGCCGTTGGAAACACACGCGTGGCTCCCTAGCCCAACAGGACGAAACCGAGTTCCCTGCCTTATTGAGAGCCATTGCGGCCTACGTGCCCACGCTCAAGCGTTTGCGCTATGTGAGTCCTCATCCTCGCCATTTGACCACATCGCTCATTAAAGCCCATCAGGATTTGTCGGTTCTATCGACCCATGTGCACATGCCTGTCCAGTCGGGCAGTGACTCACTCTTAAAACGCATGTTGAGGCGTTATACAGCCGCTGAATTCATTGAACGCACGGATGCCCTGCGCGACGCAGTTCCTGGCCTTACGCTTTCTACTGATATGATTGTGGGTTTTCCGGGCGAATCAGACGCCGATTTTGAGGCAACACTGGATCTCGTACGCCGAGCCGGTTTTGTTTCTCTTTATGGCTTTACCTATTCTCAGCGGCCGTTTACGCCAGCGCTCAATTTAAAAGAGGACGTGAGCCGGGAAGAAAAGGGTCGGAGGCTACAACGGCTTTTTGCCGTGGTTGATGAACAAAAGGCCAAACACTTGGGCAGTTTGGTCGGAAAAACCCGCGAGGTGTTGATTGAAGGTCACGCCAAAACCGGCAATTGGACGGGGCGCACTATGGGGAACGAAATTGTGCACTTGGGACCAGGGCTTGATGGTGAATTGCCCGAGACGGTACAAGTTGGGGCTCTGGTAAAGGTAAGCATTGCTGAGGCTTATAAAAATTCCCTCGCAGCCACCTTTGTCGAAGTGGTCTCGGAAGCATTGGTTGTGCCGAAGTTGGCCCCTCAAGTTCCTCAACCGCCTGCCTTAAATGACTCAAAGAAGAATGGCAAATTGCAACTCAACGTTGTGAGTTAAGTGGTACGACAATGGCCCTGTGTAAAAGTTTTGATTCGATTGCTCCCCAAGTTGCAAAAGGTGTCTTTTTAGCGGAAAACTGCACGCTTGTGGGGGACGTGGTCATCGGTGCCGGCTCTAATATTTGGTACGGCACCGTAATACGCGGCGATGTGGGCAAGGTGCGCATTGGTGAGCGAGTGAACGTGCAAGACCTCTCTTGTATTCACATGACGACAGATATCTCAAATTCTTTCATTGCCGACGATGTTTCGATTGGTCACGGAGTGATTGTGCATGGCGCTCGTATAGAAAAGGGGGCTTTGATAGGTATGGGCAGTATTTTGATGGATAATTGCGTGATAGGTGAAGGGGCGATTGTAGGAGCGGGAAGTTTGGTCACCTCGGGTACCGTGATACCCCCGCGTACGCTCGCCTTAGGGCGCCCGGCCAAAGTTGTGAGAGAACTCACAGAAGAAGAATGCAAGGCGGGGCGTAATACGGCCAACAAGTACGTGATGCTCGCCGCTAAGCACGGGGTCTAGGGGGCGAGAGCTACTCAGCCGCCACCCACAAAATGCACGATTTCGATGCGATCGTTTTCTGCGAGTTGCGTTGAAGTATGATTGGCGCGGGGCACAACCTCGCCATTGCGCTCGACAGCAACTGGTCTGGTGAGGCCCAAGTGGGTCAAGAGTTCAGAGATGGTGGAATTTTCTGAAATATTCTGGTCTTCACCGTTCACAAGGAGTTTCATCGTCCACAATTTATGAACATACTCCGGCGCGTCAAGCCTAGATAAAACCCCGTAGGGCCAAGTAGGAGCCATCGGAGGAAGTTTTTGTCGATCAATTGCCGTATCTGTGTCAGAGCGGGTAAGATATTGTCTGTGCATCCCGCAATTTCTCTTTCTGCTAGCGTTTTTTCGGGCGCAATCGTCTCTGCAATAGGTTGGTTGGCTCTTGTGCCGGCCCCTGGCGTGCTTTTGGGCCTCAATGGTTACCAATATCCCCTCAAGACCGGGAGCGAGCGCCAGAGCTCGATTGAAGAGGTGATTGAATTGAGAGCCTCTCAGATCGAGGCGCAATTTGTTTATATTCGCGCAGAAGAGCGAGTGTTGAGTTTGCGTTCACGGGACTTGGGTTTGCTAGTCGATCGCGAGGCCGCCTTGGCGGGCGCGCAAGCTGGTGTAGCTAAGGTGGAAATTACCTGGGACGAGGCGCCTGGGGTTTGGCTTTGGCGGCGTTTTTCAAGAAAGCCTGTGGTGTACGAATTGCCGCTGAAGACGCAGCTTGTGGGTGAACAGGCCAAGAAAATCTTGGAGCATTTGGCCGCCCGGGTGGAGGTAGCCCCCCGCAATGCCGAGTTGTTGATAGCCGAGCATAAGATTTTGCCGAGCCGAGAGGGTATTCAGCTTTCTGTTGCAGCTACAGTTGTTCGTCTGGAGGCCGCTGAGCTGGAGGATACGGTCTTTGTCGATGCCGCTCTTTCGCGCGTGAGGCCTCGTGTGACCGAAGACGATTTGGCCCCTGTGGACGTGACCAAGGTATTGGCTAGCTATGAGACGAGCTACCGGGGCCACGCGGGGGCGCGAGCGGTGAATATTCGTACAGCTGCTCGCTACTTGAACGGCGCCATCATTTTACCAGGGGAAGTATTTAGCTTCAATGATATTGTGGGCAGAAGAATTCACGGGAGAGGCTTTGTGGACGCTCCGGTGATAGTGAACGATGAGATGGAAATGGACGTGGGGGGAGGGGTATGTCAAGTTGCAACCACCCTGCACGCCGCGGCCGTTTTTGGTAATATGGAGGTGGTGCGTCGTCGCAGCCATAGCCGACCCAGTAGCTATGCTCCCCTTGGTTTGGACGCCACCGTCGTGGATGGCAAAGTGGACTTACGCCTGCGCAACCCTTTTGACGAGCCGGTGCTTGTGCATGTGAGCTTTCCGACCCGCTTTCGTATTCGGGTGGAACTTTTGGGGCGAAACGCCGATGCAAAGGTTTCTCATGCATTCAGTGTCACTCATCGCGAGCCCTATGCTCGCAGGGTTTGGCATAAAGACGAGATCCCCTTAGGTGGCTTTAAGAAGAAGCAAAAGGGTCGCGAGGGCATGGAGGTTGTCAGCGTACTGCGTATTGAGCGCGAAGATGGCAGTGAGGTACGGCGGAGCTATCGCTCGAAGTACTACCCCGTACCCGAGGTTTTTTGGTTAGGCGAGGGGGCGAGTACGGTGGAACTCCCCGAGATGCTTGAAGGTACAGCTGGCTTAGTGATAGACGGCGAAGAAGTGGGGATCGAAGCGGAAGAAGAGGAAGAGGAAACCCAAGACGAAGAAGAGGTTCCTTCTTTGCTTTGAGGTGTCAGGTTCTTTAGTTGCTGTAGTATTTGATACGTATATTAGCGGAGCCGTCGCCCTGTAGATTGATGTAGGTTGCACAGGTCGCATTGGTGGCGCCCAGCGCGATAGTTTGCCAATTAGTAGAAATGCTTCCACTGCCCGAGGCTGTTGCGCAGAGGTTACTCCAAGTGAAGTTGAGGGGCACACCACCGCCACCTTCGTTTTGAAGCTTCATGTTGCGCTCCCCCCACCAAGCAGGATAGCCGTCCTCGACTTTGAGACAACTATTGTTGGCAACCGAAAGAGTGACACCCGGTCCTCCAATGTCTAGGGAATTGCTTGAATCACAGGCTCCGTTATTGCCGGATCCGCCGCCCCCTGTCGAGCTGCCTCCTGTCGAGCTGCCTCCTGTCGAGGCGCCCCCTGTCGAGCTGGTACCACCAGTGGAAGCGCCTCCGCCTGAACCACTGCCTTCTACGGTGCAGCTTGGGCTACACCCGTCGCCTGCTGCGGTGTTACCATCATCACAGGCCTCACCCAATTCGACCATACCGTTGCCACAGGTTGTTCCGACCCATGTACAATTCCAATCTTGGAGTTCCTCCCTGGCTGTTTTAATGGCTTGAGTGCAAAGGCGACCTAGGGCCTGTTTCTTGAAGGGGGTGTCGGCCAATTGCTGCCAACGACTCTGTTTTATCTCGATATTGGCTAGCGCCTGACTGCGTTGGTAGGCTGGAACAGCTGTCTCAACACAAGAACGATACTGGGCGATGTAGCTATCACATTCGGCCACTCCAATGCCCCCCACAATAGCAAGTGATTTCTGCTGGGAGGGGAGTGCTTTGTCTTGACTACACGCAGAGGCGAGGACAAGAAAGAGTGCCACGGAGGCGAGATGGTAGGCGCTGGACATGAATTGAATCCGTAAAATGAGAACTTCCACTCTATACGATCGCTCAGTAGGTCATCGCAAGGGCAACCGAAGCTTTGCTGGTTATTCGCTCACATTGGAAAAGTTATCACCAGGCCTCATTTGTTAGGAAAGCATCTGACTGAATTTAGAACGCTCGACCGAATTTTTCGAGCGAGTGGCAGCCGAATTTAAGGTGTGTAGCTCTCTGTGAATCATTTTACTCCTTTTGATATTGAAATATGCTCCGCGAAATGCGAACAGGCATTCTCTGACTTTCGAGTCAAGTTTTTGATAATTGCTTCCTATGTCTGCCTCCAATCCTCACTGCCCTATTGCATCTCGTATTCTTGCTCTCTGTCTCGCCCAATTTGTGGCGTGGGGGCAACCCGCCGCTGCCTATGCGGGCCAGCGTAAGCTCAATCATTTGCGGATTGACCAGATGCAGCAGGTCGTCGATCCTCCCTTGGTCGGTTCTTCGAAGGCGCTCTTAGCGAGTAGTTTTTCCTTGCCACATGCTCTGGGAGCGGATGCTGACGTTCCTTCGGAATATGACCTTTCTTTTCCAGTTTCTATCGTTTCCGTGGAAAGTATGAACGGACGACAGGGAGGTGGCTTTAAGTTGTTGGACCGGGATCCACGAACGAGTGTGTCCTCGGAAACGGGCGAACCCTTGGCTTTGCGTGTCTCGTTAGGAAATAAGCAGCTCGTCGAGGGGATATCATTCTTTGGAGCGGACGCTGGCATGGTGCGGGTTCATAGTGTTCTTCCAGATGGCTCAGCTGGGAAAATGCTGTTCGAAGGCAAGTCGCAAAGCTCGCTCAATTCGTGGCAGTTCGTGCGTTCTCCGTCACCTGTGAGCGCACGCTCGTTATTGATCTATTTGGAGCAGTCGGGAGAACGTGGTCCTGCTGAGATCTCGGTGTGGGCTCGTCAGTCGAAAACGAAGGTTTTGGCAGGTAGAACTGTCCGCGAGAGGCTACTCGCTGGGCTCCTGCCTTCGGGCACAGAGCACCAAGCTCTACCTCAGCGACAGCGCGTGGGTAATCTGTCGGGTGGGGGTGGTGAAGCTCGCACGTTCGAATGGCTCATCCCCGAAAAAACGGGGAGGGCTCAGCGGGCTTTCTTAGTTTACGAACTCAGTGGCATTTCTAGTTGGCAGGGGGTACCTAGATCTATCAATGCTTCAGCTCTCCAAGGGCAAGTGGGGGAAGCAACGGGCGGCGCTGGCGGATTGCAGGTGGAGGAAATCTCCCCTGGACTCTTGAAGGTGGGTCGTAATCGGGTCGATTTCTATCCGGTGGATGGCCATGTGGCTGCAGAATATCAAATTAGTGACCTAAGAGTCGTGACCGTAAGCGATACCGGGCGTGTAGGCACGTTTGCTCAGGTGGAGTCTTCCGAGGTCAAAAGTGGCTACCAAGGGGTTCTCGAATGGGGCGGCGAGACGCAGGCAGTGGAACTCTCATTTCACCTGCGTCAGCAGAGCGTCGGTAAGCTCAGTCTCTCCTCCAATACGGGAGAGACGTTTGTTATTGACTTAGCAGGGCTTGCCGTAGGTTGGCATGGCATCGCGCTTGATTCAGCGGCTCCATCGACGCGCTTTTCTCTGTTTACCTCGAAAGAGGCGGTGGGAGGCGCGGTCGGCCAAGCTCTACTCACGGGTTTGGCTCGTGTCGATGCAGCGCCACCCGCTTTGGTTGTTACCTCCACGAGTGACGGCCGTTGCAGAGACGGAAAGGTATACGTTCGAGGCTTTATTCGCTCGGACGACGGGCAGAAATTATCGTATTTGGTCGCAAATGGTCAAGATGTTGTGCGCCGCAGCGAGGGGGGCGAGTTCGAACTTTTAGTTGATGACCCTGGGAAGGGGCTGGATTGGGGCTTGCGCCTGGGCGCGGAGCTTTCTAATGGTTCATCTTTTCGGCAGGAGTTCGTATTCTCGCCTTGCGCCACAACAATTGTGTCGCCCACAGCTCAGCACGAGCGGACGGAGGATCTTGGGGCGCCGTTCTCGGCATTGGTTCAACCAGAATCGTCTGCTGTCCTCCAGTTTGCTGGAGCGACGCTCGAGATACCCGCGGGCGCAGTGAGTGAGCCGACGCGCATCACGATTCGCCCCTTGTCGAAAGACCAGATTACGGACTTGAACCTGGGCATGGCAAATGTGACTCCAGGTAATGGAGGTTTTCGCTTTGGTCCCCACGGAATGCAGTTTGAAAAGCCCATCAAACTGACTCTACCCTATGACGATACAGCTTTGCCCCGAGCTGCCTCGGAACAGCATGTTGTGGCATTTTATCACGATGAAAAATTGGGCGGCTGGAAGCACGTGGGGCGGTTTGGTCAAGCAGAAATAGGCTCTCTGACGAGTCTGACTGATCATTTTACTGACTTCATTACGGCGACGGTACCTAGCCCTGATGCGCCTGGATCTAAGAGCTTTAACCCCAATGAGATGAGCGGCATTGAGATGGCTAACCCCAGCGCAGGGATTCGTTTGATTCAACCGCCTTCGCCCAATGCTCAGGGTTCGGCGAACTTGAACTACCCTCTTGAGTTACCCCCCGGCCGTCGAGGAATGCAGCCACAATTGGCTGTGACCTACAATAGCAATGGCGGTAACAGTTGGTTAGGAAAGGGCTGGAATTTAAATCTCTCCACCATTGAGCTCGATACCCGCTATGGAGTGCCCGATTATGACAAACGCTGGACCCAAGGAGTGGCAAATTCCAAGGGTGGACGCATTGTGCCCCTTCTTGACGGTGCCCAGCTGGAAAAGGTTAGCGAGAGTCCAGCGGGAAGTGTGTACAGAAGACGTGTGGAGGGCAGTTTTCAGCGAATCGTTAACTTACCCGCAAGTGATGGCGGCTCCTATTGGGTCGTTACTAATCAGGACGGGACCAAGTACACCTATGGCTTGAGCCCAGACACTCGCCTAGCCGATCCTTCTAACGCTGCCCATGTCTTTAGGTGGCATCTGGAAACCGTCGAGGACACCTTTGGCAACGGGATATTGTATAGCTACGAGAAAGATGAGGAGAACGCGTGGACGGCGAACGAAGTCCCAACCCTTCAGCTCTATCCCGCTCGTATCGATTATACGACGCACGCTGGCGGCGAAGTAGGCTCTTATTCAGTGCTTTTTCATCGAGTGAAGCGTGAAGACACCCAAGTGAGTGGGCGGTCAGGCTTTTTAGTTACGGGCAATTACCTCCTGCAGAGCGTCGATATTCTTTACGGTAGTTCACTCATTCGCAGTTATGAGTTTAACTTTGCGCCTGGTGCCTTTGGCCGCAGCTTATTGCAGAAACTGGATGTGCTTGGTTCTGGAGGAACTGTATTCAACTCACATGAGTTTGGCTATCGAGAGAAACCGGCTGTTTTTTTGGCGGATGCGAAACCTTGGGCAGGGCTCGATGGTGATTCTGGACTCATGGGAGCCACCACGCTTTCACACAGTAAGGGAAACAGTCAAAGTGCATCCATCTCGGTAGGAGCGTCGGTTGGATTCGCAAGCTTGGACTTTGGTGGAGGAGGTAATTGGGGGCGTAGCACCGTTCGTACCGCGGGTGGGGACTTCAATGGTGATGGTCGCTTCGACTTTTTACAGGCTCGGGGCGGTCTTCTGAATAGTTCCTACTTTGGCAATAGTCTCCCCGTTGGACCGGGGCTGGAGAATGCTGGTTTTTACCTGGAGGATTACGCCAATAGCACCAAGTACGCGTTGGGTCGCAGTAAGTCGAGCGGTTGGAATGTCGAGGTCTCCGGAAATATTCTCGTTTTGAATGCAGCTGGGAGTATTGCGCGGACTGCGAACGAGGCACAACATATATCGACCGATATGGACGGCGATGGCATGCCCGACCATGTTTGGATTGACGATGGAAAGGTCTACGTTGCGCTTGGTTCGAGCAGTGGATTTTTGCCGCGGCGTCAATGGTCGGGCCTAGACCTCGAGGATGTAAAGCTGACAGATGCCTACAGCGATGAGCTGAACGCGACGAGTTTTGCTGTAGATCCTATTATTAGTTGGAACGCACCGCGTAGTGGAAATGTGGTGATCAGTGGTGGGGCCAGAAAGATCGAGGCCGGGGGCGATGGAGTCCAACTACGCATTTACCAAGGGAATAGTATTATTTGGGATCACCAACTTGGTGGTAATGATTTGAGTGAATGCGGCCCCAATCAGGGGGGAGGCTGTGGGCCAGGTTTAGAAATCGACGTAACCGCGGGAGAGAATCTCTATTTTCGTGTGAGCTCAGGGGCTAGTGCGCGCAAGGACGCAGTGAAGTGGCTTCCAACGATACGCTATGGCGGAGCTGAGCTGGATAAAAAGGAGCCCTATGGTCGACCACTGGATCAATTCTCTGTGGAGGACGACTTTCGAACCGCTGGGGGTCCAGCTGTTTATTGGGGGGCTCGGGGCAGTGGCCAAGTGCGTGTCCATGGCGCGCTGACGAAACGACCGACTGCTGACGAGGTCACCGTGGCCGTCTATACTGTCGACGCGACGGACGACAAACAACGGCGCTTGGGTACGGTCTACACACGCACCTTCGCTGCAAACGAGGATGTTGCGCTCACAATGGACACGAACGAGGTCAAGGTGAACGGACAGACATTACCATTGCTGATTGATGGTAGCGTTTCCCTTGAGTTTGAGATTGTTTCAGACACGCCGATTGATCCTGCCCGTGTTTCATGGGCGCCGGTTGTCGAATACGAAACGTACTTTCGCCCTGATGTGGGTGGAGAACCATTCGATGAGGAAAATGTCACCCTCCAAGGAGGCGACGTGGACTGCGTGCCGGATGGATCCGACTATATATGCACCATCGAAAATGATCCCTCGCCAGAATCGCCAATCTCTCATTCGCTAATCTCGAGTCCGGGGTTCGTCAATGTGTCCATGTTTGAATGGATGGCGGTTGGTTACACGCACCAGAGTATCGTTGAGAATGGTGGGGAGCCGCCGAAGCTGGCGGGAGGAACTATTTCCAAGACTACTCAAGACGCTGCAGTACACTTCGTTTGCCAGGGGCTTCATCGTCTTCTCTACAAAAAGACGTTCTCCGGGGGGTGGACGGGAATCTTCACCCTACCTGAGGTGGACTTGAGTCTGGATGCTGGAGAGGCTGTCACTTGCTCCATTTACTCAGACGGCTCCCTGAACGGGGTGAGCGTCGAGTTAGTAAGCAAGGGACTTTCTCCCGAACTCGAGGTAAATAAGCGTGCCGCAAAGACAACAAACCCTCGCCTGGTGCGATTTGCTCAACGAGCAGTCAAAACAGACGAAGGGGCCTATTCGGGTGGTTTTCAGCGCTTTCGCTACGGAGATTGGAATGGCAATGTAGACTTTGATGAATCGTTGATGCGCTACTCCCTTGTGAAGGCGGATCTTGAAAGTGACTCGCCAGGGGATTCGGCTGCTTTTCCTGCCACGCCTCTAGATATGGCTTGGAGTATTCGTGGTGCAGGCTACATCTCTGTCGACCAAATCAAGCCAGGTAGATCGACCGTGGCAGCCAGCCTTTCGACCGGAAAGACCGGGGGCCTGGATTCACTTCGCTCAGGCCATACGTGGAACTTTGCGCTGAGCGCGGGGGTGAGTATTGGTGTCGCTGGTGTGGATATGTCTGCGGCTGTGAGTCGAAATACCTCAGATATGGACATGGTCGATTTGAACGGAGATGGATTTCCAGATTCGCTGACTCAGAGTGGAGTGAGATACAATACCGGATGTCAGGACGATAAGGGGGATGCCTTAGAGCCCGAGGCGTGTACCGGAGGATTTGTTCCTGAACTCAACAGCCAATTTGCGAAGAAATTTCGAAGCAGCAGCACTATCTTGGCTTCTACATCTGCGAATGTCGGCAACGGATCGTTTCCGGGTACAAAAGTAAAGCTGGTTCAACATGATGAGAAGGGAAAAGCTCAAGGAAGTAAATCGATAGGATTTAGTGTTGGTGTCGACTATGGGTTAACGAGTAGCGAAACCGAATTGATTGATATCAACGGCGATGGGCTAGTCGATTTTGTGACCTGGGACGCAAAGGGAACGGGGAAGAACACGGTTCGATTGAATCTGGGGTATTCCCTATCGCAGCCCATACCTTGGCAGCAGTCTTGGTCCAAGCTAGAGAGCGACGCTTACGATGTGACTGCAGGATTGCAATTTGCGAATGGAGCGGTTCATGAACTCGTCAACAAGGTGGGCGATGCCTTGGACTTTGTTCCCGAGGTGAACCCAGGATCGCCAGTTTACAGTGATCTCCTATCTGCGCGAGTTGGCTTGAGTATTGGTGGCGCGGTGAGTGTTGGCCTTTTTGGGGGCGGCGGCAATGTTGGCATGGGCTACACCCATGGAATGCGGCGCGATATTAGCCAATTTGTAGACTTGACTGGAGATGGTCTGCCCGAATTTGTCACTATGGTGCCTGGGAGTGGCGTGCTCAATGTGTATCCGAACCATGGCACCTCATTTGGTGCCATGCAGGAGTGGACAGTCCCGAGCTGGACAAAAACACCAGGAAACTACGTCTTTAACTCCGTACTAGCAGCCGCGTATGGAGCCAACGACAAAGCATTTGATGTCCTTGGTTTTGAGCGTTCGAGAAACTATCAAGTCAGCACTTCTGCCAAGTTATGCGTATTTGGAGTTTGTGTCAGCACTACTTTTGCGCACACAAGTAACTCTAGCCACAGTGAAATGGGGTTGCGCGATGTGAATGGCGATGGCCTTGTTGACATGGCGATGAAGCTGAAAAATGGAGGGGTTTTGCATGCGAAGCTCAATCAACTAGGTTTGGTGGACACCTTGACCTCAGTGACAGGGCCTCTTGGCGGAACGATTGCCATCAAATATGGACGTCAAGGCAATACCTTTCAACAGCAGGGGAGTCGCAACATTATGGTGAGTGTGGAGACGAGTGATGGTCTCACGAATCAGCTCTACACATCACGCTTCGATTACAAACAGAGTGGCTACTTTAGTCGCCATGAACGTGAGTTTTATGCATTCTCGGCGGTAGAAACTCTACGTGACGATATTTCAAGAATTTACACGAACTTCGAAAATTCTGACTTCTACAGGAAGGGTCTTGTCGCAGGGACATCATTTACAGACCCCACTGGCTGGCTTCTGCAGAGAACCAACTACAATTACAATGGTCCGTCGGATGACTTTTCGGACGACTTGAGCGTACCAAGTTATGATTTGGGCAATAGCCGAACGGTTTTTCCTGCAGAGATCAGTCGGACGATGATTCATGCAGAGCAGCTAGAGCAGCGGAGCAAGACGACGAGTGAGACGCGTGAGTGGAATAGCAACCACGGCGGCTTGGCGAAGTTGACTCAGCGAGGCGATGAGGGCGCCGCCGATGATCTTATTTACGAGATCGAATACGAAAGCCAAGGGCTGCCTGCTTCGACGGATGATGAGGTTTATTTTGTTAGAGCCAGCGACATACAGGCAAAGGGGGTAGACAACGTCACGTATAGGCACCGAAAGGCGTCTTTTGATCCTGCGACGGGAGCGGCGACTTCTGTTACTGACTATATTACCGGCGGTGAAAAACCGAATGGAGGCACCTACAGCAGTACTGCGTCGACCACTTTGATCGATAGTCGTGACCAATATGGTAATGTGACAAGTGTCACCGACCCCAATGGTTATAACCTAGCCTACACTTATGATACTGAGACAAGTAGTCATGTGGTGAGCACACGGGACTCGTTTGACTATGTGTCGAGCGGAACGGTGAACTATCAATTCGGTACCCCCGATATGGTGACGGACACTAATGGACACATTACCCAGTTTGCCTATGATGAATTTGGACGTTCAACGAGTGTTTGGGGACCCAAGGACGTCAACAGTCAAGTGCCGACAATTGTATTTAGCTACGCGCTACCTGGAATGACAGCTAGGCCGGCATGGGCAAAGACTGGTCATAAAGATGTTTTCAGAAATGGAGAAAGCGCAAGCGCTGCCGAGCACGATTTTATCGAAACGGTGACATTCATGGACGGGCTGGAGCGAGTGATTCAGACCAAGAAGGATTTGGAGCACGACAACGGGACGCTTCTAAGAGTAGGAATGACCGTGAGTGGAGCCCAGGTTTTCGATGAAATGGGTCGAGTTGCCCAGTCGGGACACCCGATCTTCTCCGAAGAGTCCGCCACTAGCTACGTGAGTGTGCCAATGGTGAACCCGACGACCACAAAATACGATCCGCTCAATCGCATGAAGTATTTGACGACGCCTCATGAAGGAATAGATCCGACAGTCACAACCTGGACGAAATACGGTTTTGCGATGGACAAGAACGACGTCCTGCGGAAGGCCACGACGGTGACGGACCCCATGAATCATCAAAAAGTGGTGTTGCGGGATCTCAATGACTCGATTGTTGAAGTGCACGAGAGAAATACCGTGGACGGCGAGTCGAAGCTTTTAGTGACGAGCTATGAGTACAACCCGGTCAAGGAGCTCTTGGCCGTGACTGACGCCAAGGGCAACACAACGAGGAGCGCCTACGATACCCTGGGGAGAATGATCTCTTTGGACAGTCCAGACATGGGGCTGACCAAGTGGCGCTACGACGAAGGCGGAAACCTAAGACATAAGGAAAGTGCCCAATTGCGGGCAAAGGGCCAAAGCGTTACTTACAATTACGAATTCAATCGCTTGGCAAGTATTAGCTATCCCGAGAGCGAGGATAAGTTCTTTTCTTACGGAGGCGCAGATGAAAAGGGGAATGCATTTGGCAACGTAGCGGGCCGGATCAAGTTTGAGTCGAGCGAAGCGGGAACCAAAAACTTGGCGTACGACGAGCTGGGCAACACGATAGAAATGACGTCAAGCTTTGTACGCATGCGCGAAAAGCATCTAGGAAACTACGAGTACACGGTAAAGTACGAGTTTGATTCGTTTGCACGGGCAAAGAAGGCATGGCTCCCTGGAAAGGGAGATGAGGTGGTGACCTACCATTATGACGCAGGCGGCAACGTGCAAAGTGCCTGGGGTCTCAATACAAAGGTTACACCTGAGCGCCCGAGCGAGACTTTTCATACGGACTATATGGTGCACATTGGCTATGACGAATTCGGTCAAAAGGTTCGCACAATAAGCGGTAACCTCGTGGAGACCACGTACGAGTACAAGCCAGGCTCGAGAAGGCTTTCAGGCGTCAATGCTTTTCACAGAGATATCTTTGCCCAGCAGAGAATGCAAACTGGAAAGTTCTTTCAGCAGTTGAACTACGAGTATGATGAAGTGGGCAACGTGACGCAGATGCGCAACGATGCGCCGTATAACACGACTGACTACACGCCGGTGCCAGTAGGAAGTCTAGTACAGAATTACGAGTACGATGAGCTTTACCAGTTGACGAGTGCAGACGGATTTTTGCAGAGCACAGATTATTGGGCACATCGCTACGCCTATACACAGAGTTACGACGAGATAGGAAATATTTTAGTAAAGGATCAATCATCGTTCCGCATGACATCTGATGGGGCTGGAGGAATGAGGGATGACTACGAGCAACCTGCACTTTCTGTTATTCAAGCATATACATATGGTCAGCGGCCCCACGCGCCAGTGAATTTGCGGGAGCGGACTCCAGATCATAATACGGACTATGATCGAGTGGTTGAGTACGATGCTTCAGGAAATCAGACTCAATGGACTTTCCGGGACCAAGTTCGTCAGGTTGAGTGGAACGAAGATGATCAGATAAAACGTACGATTAAGAATAGTCAGGACGTTACCAAGACACTGTATGACGCTCAGGGGAATAAGGCTGTTCATGTGCACTTTCTTCCACAGCAATGGGAGACAGCATACTTAGGACCAAATATTACGATTA
>CAYWLO010000036.1:0-42121 GCA_964459035.1 uncultured Polyangiaceae bacterium
CCCACTTCAGTTGGGTCTGGTGAAACCCGGCACGGACTTCCGGCACGAGGTACTCGGTCGTAGCGCCTTCCAAAAGTATCACCAATTTGATCACAAAAAAGGGCCTCCCGAGGGAAGCCCTTGCTCTTAGAGGAACTCTCCCTCCCTCTTTCTACGTCGTGGCGGCTTATTCTGCTGCCTTCGACTCGTACACCGGATGCCCAGCAGAAGAGGAACCACCCATATCGTAGGCGTGCATTTCGTGCTCCCCATAGTCGAGTCCTTCGCGCTCTTCTTCTTCAGAAACGCGCAAGCCCATGAGCTGCTTGATGACAAAGAACACGAGCCCAGCGGAGGCAAGAGAGAACGCCCCGTAAGCGGCGACGCCTATCAATTGGGTAACAAAGGAATGATCTTTAGAGAAAATACCAACAGCTAATGTTCCCCAAATACCGCAGGTAAGATGCACCGAAGTAGCTCCGACGGGATCGTCTATTTTGATCTTGTCGAAAAAGAGAACCGAATACACAACCATCACGCCGGCGAGGAAACCAACGACGATGGCGTAGCCGGGGGCGATGACATCTGCACCCGCGGTAATTCCAACCAGACCGGCTAAAATACCATTCAGCGCCATCGATAGATCGGGTTTATGACTGATGAAGTTATACCCCACCATCGCGCCAAGGCCACCGGCTGCGGCTGCCAGGCAAGTTGTTACCAGTACAAGGCTCGTAGCTGCAGGGTCGGCCGAGAGTACCGAACCACCATTGAACCCGAACCAACCGAGCCAAAGAATCAGGACCCCAATAGTTGCCAAGGGCATGTTGCTTCCGGGGATTGGAACTGTCTCCCCCTTTTTTGTGTACTTACCCAAACGTGGTCCAAGCATCCAAGCGCCAACTAACGCTCCCCAACCACCCACCGAGTGAACAAGGGTAGACCCAGCGAAATCGTAGAAGCCCATTTTGTCCAGCCAGCCTTCGCCCCATTTCCACGAGCCTGCCACTGGGTACACAAACGCCACAAAGATGACGGCAAAAACCATAAAGCTGGTCAATTTCATGCGCTCGGCGACAGCGCCTGAAACGATAGTCGCGCAGGTCGCGGCGAACATTCCCTGAAAGAGGAAGTCGGTCCAATAGGTGTACGTTCCGTCGTGGTAAGCGGCGGTTTGCCCCGTCGCACCAGGATCGGGCAGCGACGTGGGGAAGAGAAAGAACCCGTTGAACTCACCAGGATACATCAAATTGAATCCCACCAGATAATAGGTGAGCAAGCCGGCGCAAATGATGAATACATTCTTAAAGAGAATATTCACATTATTCTTAGAGCGCGTCATGCCTGCTTCGAGGGTTGCGAAGCCCATGTGCATGATGAAAACCAAGGCGGTGCACAACATCATCCAAACGTTGTTGGCCGTAAATAGACCAACAGAAATCGCGGCCGCCTTCTCGGCCGCAGGTGCGGCGACATCAGCGACTTCTTCTGCAAAAGCAAGACTCGGAGCCAAGACGGCTGCGGTGCTCGCAATCAATGCGGGAATTTTTTTCATAGCATTCTGCTCACTTATTCGATGGGCTAGAACAGACGTGAAACCAGAGAAATCTCCTGCCTGCTCGAAAACTGTTCTCCCTCCATAAGGGGCCGGGTGTTTCTTACTTGTTTCGCCCCTATGGACGTCGGGGTAATTCTTGCGGCTTTTCGGCACAAGGGTGTCCCGAGGCCAAAGACAGCCACTAAATACCCCAAACTGGGGTATTTAGAACGAGACCTCCAGAACAATTCCCCATTTTGGGGTACTTGGACTGAAAATTGCTCCTTCTCGGTGGAATGATTAGGCTACGACTCACGGGGCAAAGCCCTAGACTATCTTCCTATTCAAATGTGTTCATGAGAGTTCGCGCAACAGCAACTGGCTCCTCTCGGAGCAACGCAATCGGTCAACTGGAGCTTTCCTGCACCAAATCAGGGCTGGCTTTGGGGCTCTATGGCGTGGGGGCCTACAGCGAGGGTTATGGAGTGGGCGCCCTGACGACAGGCACTCGAGTCACAGTACCCTACAGCGGAATCAAGGCCGTACGAGTGGCGGGGGATGAAGTATTTCTACACCTGCAGTCTCCAGGGTTTCCTCATGATAAGCTCACACTCACGCGCTTTACGGCGGGGCCCGGCGTCCCCCCAGTAGAGCTCAGAAGAAGACGGCTCATTCTTCATTTTACGGCCCTCTCCATCGCCGCCCTCGCCTCTTTATCCGCTACAATATTGGCTCCTTTATCCTCAGGAGATGTCATCGCTTGGGGAGCCCTTGGCTACGGAGCCATCGCCGCGAGTCTCGTTCTTGCGTTGGGTTATGCCCTGGACCAAAATCTCCTCCTGCGCCCGCCCGGCGAAGATGCCACGCGAGAAGCATTTCTAGGAGATCTAGCCCTTCATTTTCCTAATATTCTCAGAAACGATCTTCCCCTTCACCAGAAGAAACGCCTCGCTCTACCCCGATTCACGACACTTTTTCCGCGAACCGCTGCCACTGTTGGCATGACCATGGCAGCGGCTATTCTCACGGCGCTGGTCTCCGGCCAACGACTGTTTATGACAAAAGTGGGCCCCCCTTCACCAGAAGTGAGGCAAACTCCCGCCGGAAATCTTGGGGTCGATTCGCCCCAAGATTCACTGATAGCGCCCGAGCCACCTGCTCCAATCACTCAGCCACAGGTCCCCTCCTCGGCCCCCGAGAGCCCTCAAGAAATCCAGGAGGCACGCTCTGATGAAGAAGAAGCCGTGATAGAACGACGCTGTCTCTGCGATCGGGCTGATTCTCAATTGTGGAAAAAACCAATCCCTCGATTGAGCGCCTTGCTCATCGAAAAGCGTTCCATTCCGCTCAAGAACTATATTCGTAGCCGAATACAGGTTGCAGTGGTGAACAATGGCGACACTGCAATCAATGAAATCACCTTGAACGTGCAGTTTTTTGAAAGGCGCGGCAAAAAGCGAGTTCCCACTAAAGATCGCCCCCTCTACTTTGAAGGACCTCTTCGGCCAGGAGAGGCCATCAAGTGGACCACGGAAGCTCGTGGTACCGAATTTGAAATCAATGTACCACAGGTGGGATACCTAGGAACGAACGGCGATGGGGCCGCCTCTGCTGAGACGTTTTACAAACTATTGGAAGCCAACCACCGCCCCGTGCGTCTCCATGCGGCTCGAATTCTTAGTTACTTAGGAGATGAGCGTGCCCGCAAGGCAGCGCTCGATTTGAAGGACGCGATGCGCGCCGCCGAAGCCCCCTACCTGCGACGAATCTTGGCGGCGACTGGGGATACACGTATTTGCGACGTGGAGCTAAAGAAAGAACCAACGACTACGATTGGTGTTTGCGTTTACAATGGGGGAGACGCTGAAGTCGCCGCCTTGGGTGTCCAGCTCAACGCTCTGTCAGGAAATCTTGATATCGATCACCCCCTGGCCGATCCCCCCTCTTTGCGGGGTCACCAAAAGTGGAGAATTCCTGGAAAACTCAACGGGCAGTCGGGGCGCTACGTACGCATACCCCTACCAGAGGGCTTTCTTAGCGAGAATGGAAGCAGTCTCGAAGTTACCGCTGATCTTTACGAATTGCTCGACTGATACGTTCAGCCTGCATTCGATCCCTGAAATTACGGGCAACGGTCAACTAGAAGGCGGAGCTTCGGACCGGCTGCGCGTACGCGGCGGTCCCGGCTCTTGTACTATCGAACTGACAACCAACATTAAATTATTTCGCGACTCGGCCGAACAGGGCAGACTCAGAACTGTGAGTAAATCGTCCAATTCGCGGCCAGAGCGCCCTGCCTCGGACTCGATCTCCCACGCCTCACAAAAAAGCCAACCCGCTCGCTGCTGCAAGCCCAAGGGTAAGGCTGCCCAGCCCGGCTCGTGCAACATTGCTAAAAGCAGTGCACGCTGAAAGGCCCGAGCGTGACGGGGTGAGGAACAGCCTGGGAGTGAAAGAGAGCCCGTCTTGAGCCAATCTTTTGCCTGTGTTCTGAGGTGAGCGGCAAAAAACACCCGAGGTCGCACCGAGGTCAAACGCGCGGCGGCGGTCGGGCCTAAAGAAGAACGTGTGGGCGATGGTGATTGAGCACCAGAAGCACGCTGAGAACCATCATTCGTTGAAGAATTTGTGCGCCCAGCTGGTCGGGAACTTTGGCGTTTAAAATCGGCAGGGGTTGAGCGACGGACTGGAACCGCCCCTTCGGAAGAACCATTGCCGCCACGCCGATACAAGTCCCCGGCTCGCTGGGCATACTTTTCGCTAAAGACATGCGCTTCTTTTGAAGCATGCGCTTCTTTTGAGGATAGAGGCTCAAGTTCGAAGGGTACTTCGGTCGGACTCGCGGGGCTCGACCAAGAAGCAGGGGAAACGCCATCGATACGAGGCAAACGAGGAGCTCGGGGAATCGATACCGCCTCGATGAGATCCGTTTCGGTAGGAGTCTCGTTGGGTCTAAATGAATAGAACCCGCCTCTCTCGGCCCCTCTTTGCTCACGCAAACCTGAAAGTCGCTCGGTCAACTGACTTGACCCACCATCCCGAGGACCAGCAGGGCCAGAGTCCCGAGGACCAGCAGGGCCAGAGTCCCGAGGACCAGCAGGGCCAGAGTCCTGAGATACAGACTCCCGAGGGCCAGCGGGCTCAGTGATTAGCTCACGAGCATCGTCGCGAATGGGAGGCCCTGCCTCAATTTCTTCGAGCTCGATGGCTGGAGGCGGAGGAGGTGCGCTGCCGGGTAGCGTTCGAGCTCGCTGCCTTTCGGGGACAACGGTCTCCGAAGAAGGTGCACCCGCAGGAGAAAAGTCAACCGAACGAATGAGCGCGGCTTTGCCGAGTTGGTTTCGAACTGGTGCGACAGCGCGCGCGTCCATGCCCTTGAGGGTTGGACGCTCCCGAGAAACGGGCTGGGGAGTGTCGAGCGAGGTGGCACTACGGAAAAATGAATCCGTTTTTGAAGAGGGCGCTCCCCATTTTTTTCGTTCTTCTGCCAACTGACTTCCCCTAGAGTTCAAGCGCCCCACCTGACCACTGGTGGTCGCCGGAGGCACCTGAGCGCTCCGCCAATAAGCCATGTAGGTTCAAGGGTGTCAATGTGTTTTCACCCCTGGAGGGCAATCAGCCAACCAGTACGGTCCCCGCGTGCCCAAACTCACTCGCCTGCCCCCTGTCGTTGCACTCCTTTGTCGCCTGCCCCCCTGTCGTTGCACTCCTTTGTCACCTGTCCCCCTTGTCGTTGCATTCCTTTGTCGCCTACCGCGGTCGTCGAGCTGGAACTAGCTGCTCGCTTGCAATCTGCGTTCTCGGCGGGGGAGCTTCACAATGACCCAAATTGGCCATTGTAATATGCATTGCGCACACCAGCTCACGCCGGGGCAGATTGGCTCTGCCTATTGGGGGGGGAGCTCGCTTCAATCCTTCGAGTGATAGAGGGCCGCATGGGTTTCCTTCAGCATCTCTTTCAGCGGCACTCCCGACGGCGCCCGACTTTCGTCGACAAGAGCGACGTTTTCATCTGAGGCGAATGCCCCGGAGAACCAATGGCCCTTGCCCTCAAACATATTGTAGCGATAGCGACCAAAAGCCTGCATATCGTAACATTTTAGCATGCGGCGAAAACGAAGCACTTCAGGAATATTTATTCCTGAGGGATCGTCGCACATTTCGTAACCTTCGTAGGCGCTCAAAGGGTCAACCGAAAGACGAGCATTGAGTCTTTGTTCGATTTGAAGATCATCGGCACTCAACGGAACACTCGCTGGAAAGATACCATTCATCTCATCAAAGTGCGCGGGTTCAGTCATACCAAACGAAAGGGTGTGCACATAAGGTAAACGCAGACAGAATCGTGCGTTGAATTGTATGGGCGTCAAGGGGGCGGTCAGGTCGCGGAGCAAGGAAGGCGGGTTGAATAAATGCCCTCCTTTGTCGTTGGGAGAGATAATAAACACCCCCATATCGCGCGCCTGAGCCAATTGTACCGCTGCAAAGTTACGCTGAAAGAAGTAGTAATAATGGAGGTTCACGAAATCAAATCGGTTGGATTCGATGGCGGTACAGATTACGTCGGTTGGGCCGTGGGTAGAGAAACCAATATTGCCAATTATTCCTTGTCGACGGTAGTCCTCTAGGACAGAAAGCGGACCACCCTTTCCTTTGATTTGATTGAAGATCTCCTTGGTATTGATACCATGGTAGCCATAGAGGTCGATATGATCGGTTCGCAGTCCTATGAGCTGCTCCTCCACCGTTCGCTTCATTTCGTCGCCGTTTTTTGCGCTCCCCTTGGTCATCAAAATGAAGCTTTGACGATCAATTCCCATCTCCTCAAACGCGGCACCATAGGCATGCTCGCTTTTGCCGTAGCCGTAGGCGGTCTCAATATGGTTAATACCTTCATCGAGAGCGCGGCGCAGGGTACGCTTACAATGGTCTATCATCTCCCGATGGGGCTCGTTGCGAGGTTTTGACCAACCGTCATGGTAGCGCATCCCCCCCAAAGTAATCACACTTAAAGATTTTTCTGTTCGTCCAAAACGTCGATATTGCATAGAAACTTCTATTCCAGTAGTCGTTAATTAGGCGTTTGGATCGAACTTAATGTTCGCCGAGCGAAATTGCTGCTGTAAAGTCCCCTTTTCGATGGATTTCGAGAGAGCCTCTTCGGGTTGCACTTTGCCCGACTTTACAAGTTCAAAGAGGCTATCGTTCATCATGCTCATGCCAATATTTCTGGAAGTCTGCATAATAGAAGGAATTTGAAAAATCTTTCCTTCTCGAATGAGGTTGCCAATTGCCGGAGTCCCTATCATCACCTCCAAGGCAGCCGCTCGCCCTCCTCCTTTTTTCTTGCACAAGGTCTGGGCAATCACACCCTTGAGGCTCGTCGCCAACATGGCTCGTACTTGATTTTGCTGATCGGTGGGAAACTGATCTATGATGCGATCGATAGTGCTTGGAGCCGAAGATGTATGGAGCGTTCCAAAAACTAGATGGCCCGTTTCAGCTGTCTCCATGGCAATGGCAATGGTCTCCAGATCTCGCATCTCGCCCAAGAGAATAATATCAGGATCTTCTCGTAGAGCGGCCCGCAGGGCAGACTTAAACGACTTAGTATGAACATTCACCTCGCGCTGATTCATCAGGCACTTCTTGTTGGGATGAACAAACTCGACCGGATCTTCGATGGTGATGATGTGCTTTTTATGATTGGTGTTGATGTAGTCAATCAAAGCAGCAAGGGTAGTTGACTTACCAGAACCTGTGGGCCCCGTGACCACCACCAAGCCTTTGGACAAGTTCGTGAGGCTCAAAAGCTTTTGGGGCAAGCCGAGTTGCTCTACAGAAAGAATTTTTGTGGGGATCACTCGAAAAACAGCCCCCATTCCATTCAAGTCGCAAAAAATATTCGACCGAAAACGAGCTAAGCCGGAGATTTCATGAGCAAAATCTGTGTCATGGGTTGCATCATACTCCTCTAAGTTTCTTTGAGGCATCATCGGCCTCAAAAGATTCTTCATGTCCTCTTCGCGCAATACGCCCTCGCCGCTGAGGGGAACGACATCTCCATCCAGACGTAATATGGGCGTCGCACCAACGCTTACGTGTAAATCCGATGCCCCCGCCTCGACCATTTTTCGAAGAAGTCTATCAATTGCTGAGGTCGAGCCGGTCGAGCCAGTCGAACCTTGAGTAGGGGGAGGTGTAGCCGGAGCCTCAACACGGCGCATAGACGGCTGGGTCGGATTGAAAGTAGGAGCCTTTCTCATGACCTCTTGAGGAACTTCTGCAGGAGCGAAGCCCCCAGGTGCTGGTGGCGAGGGCGCACCTGCACGGGGCCCCGTCGGGGCAGCGGGCGCGGCTGGGCGCGGAGCGGGCGGTACTGGTCGAGTAGCTGCTTCTGCTCGGGGAGCGGTAGCTCCCCCTGGTACGGCCTTGCCGTCATAATTCAAGACAAAATGAGCGTGCACCAAACCTCGCTTGAGCTCGGCGGTCGCTTTGATGGGACCATGCCCGGGAAGGTCAAATATCCACTCGGCCCACCCTCCGGCTAGAGAGCGCCGAGCGTCGGGGGTGAGAATTGGCTCCAACATATTGTTGATCTGCTCAGGGGTCTGTGTGTCCCCTCTCACCTCATTTTCGCCGGCGGCAGTGATCACGATTGTGCGTCGCCCTGGCACAAGGCGCACCTCCTCTGCATTTACGAGGAGAGCACGCTTCAACAAGTCTTTTAAGTTCAGCTTGACCACGCAGCTATCAAACGCGCATTCACCTAGATTGGTCAAGCTCAGGCATCATTCTACTCAAGAATTATGCGTTTAAAGGGGAACTCGGAGAGGCAACAAGGCCCTTATGGATGAATATATACGACTGTTCCACGCTTTTTGTTCAAAGCGGCATGCCAGCCCGGCGGAACAGGAGGATCACTCCACTCAAAGAGCCAGGCGCTATCGCGAGGGGCCAAGTTCACACAACCATGGCTGCGCTTTCTGCCAAAGTCGTCGTGCCAGTAGGCACCGTGCAAAGCAAAGCCTCGATGAAAATATTGAACAAAGGGTACATCTTGCAAGTCGTAGGAGTCGGCCTTGTCTTCGTCACCGTCCATCGTACTGCTGATGGACTTTTCGTGAATCATAAATGTACCACGCACCGTACGATGGCCCTCGGGGTTGCTCTCCCCTTTTTTTCCAATTCCCCCGCGGCCACCACTAATGAGGGTCGCATAGACCGCTTTTTTTCCCTCATATGCAACTAATGTTTGGTTTTTAATAGAGATATCTATCCATTTACGTCGACCTGTGGCCATGCTGGGGTAGCCCTCGCGCGGCTCTATTAACCTGATAGTAGACTGCACCAACCAACCATTTTCTTGGGTTTCAATCATGCCTCCCGTCGCCCTATTTCCCGTCAGTAAAAAACCCTTCTTCTCTCGCTGCTCGCTCTTTGGCAAGAAGCCTCCCCTCTCGGTCTGCTTCCAGAGGGTCATGCCCCCCCGAACATGAAAGGCAACAGGAAGGACGTTTTCATCGTTCAAGATCAACCCTTGAAGAGAACTCTCTTCTACCAAGCGGAGTCGATCGAGAGCGAAAAAGTCCATTTCTGTTGAAAGGCCATAGGCGCGTCCCTGCCAAAGGAACATATCTACAAGAGCAAATCCGCTGGCTGCCGAAGTCTGCCCGGCATGCACTTGTCGACGCAAGTAAGTGGAAACGCCATAGGGTTTTTCAAGAGGGGTTGTTTCATTTTCCATAAACGCGGGGAGCGTTTCATCCAATTCTAGACGGGTAAATAGTCCTTGAACTTTTGCGCGCTGACGCCAGTTTGCGGCACGCTCATGCACCCGCTTTCCCTCAATTTCGGTGAGCTGATCCCGCGAGGGAAGACGAAAGTAACGTTCAGGTGCACGCTCTCGACTGCGGGCATATGTGTAGGGAAATCCCTTTCCTCGTTGGGCGCGCTTTTGAGACTGACGCACAATTTTATGTTCTAAATCTTGAGTTGCTCCCTTGCCTAGACACACAAATCCCCTGGGGTTGATACGAAGCCAGCCCCCCGCGCAACCTGGATTCTTAATGAGCGGACCACGCGCATCCACAATAGCTCCGACGCGCAGGTAACCAAGTCGCGTACGTTGTGGTCCGACGTCGGTGTAGATCCACGTGCGCCAAGCGATGCTCGCCAGTTTCTCCTTGTTGGGGGCAAATGGTAAATTGTCAGCAACGGTGCCCCAAGCAGTATTTTTCGTAGGCTCTCCTGGAATCAAGTCGTTGCCGACGGGTTCCCCTGCACCGGAGCCCACGGAAACAAGAAGCGGAAGCTCAGCCTGGGCTCCCGGAGGAGCTGCACACTCACAGCCTCCAAAGATTGCCACAGAAACCAGATAGAAAATGACAGCTCTAGGCGGGGCCATCAAGCAACTGCACCAAAATCGAATCTGGGCTCTCAAGGGCCAATAATGGGCGCTCGTCATTTATTGAGCCATAGATCAATCTCCTAGGACTTGTCGAGGAAGCCCTCCTTGGGCATCCTAGGAGACGTGATGCGCATTCCTCGTGGTCTTTTTACTATTACAAAAGAAATCCTTCGCCATCTTCTCAAGCGACCTGTTGTGGGTATTAGCGCCGTCGCACGTACCAAGGACGGTAAAATACTGCTCATTCGGCGGGGGGATACGGGCCAATGGGCCCTTCCTGGAGGCACTATAGAATGGGGAGAGACGCTCCAGCGCACGTTGCCAAGAGAATTGTGGGAAGAGGCAGGAGTGGAGCATGTCGAGCCCGGCCCCTTACTAGGAGTGTACTCCGCTCCAGACCGAGACCCACGTTTTCACGCTCTCACCATCCTTGTGGGGGCACAGATCGCCGTCCCTATCCGCCCGCCTTCCAACCCGGTAGAGATTCTAGAAGCGCGCCTCTTCCATGTGGACGAAATTCCAGCGGAACTTTCTCACGGCAACAAAGAGATGTTGGACAATGCCCTCAACAATCGGGTAATTTGGGAGTAACCACGATGCCCAACTATCAACAACTCGCCCTTCTCCTTCTTTGCACCCACCTGGGCGGCTGTGGCGTGCTCTTCTCGGGAGCTAAAATAGAAACGGCCAAAACCGTCACCTCTGATCCCAGTGATATCCGGGTCTACGTTTCGGTCGAAGACAAAAATGAGCCTGTAAGTTATTTGAACAAAAATAACTTCACCCTTCGTGAAAACGGGGTCTCCCTGGACTCCGAAGAAGTCGGGTTGGTTCTCCTCTCAAGTAAAAAATACGCGGCGGGTCATACCGTCTTACTTTTGGACTTGAGTGGCTCGCCGAACAAAGCAGAGTTGAAAGGTATTTCTCGTGGTGCGGCTCACTTTGTAGAAAAAGTATCGACGACCCAGGGGGTGACAGTTGTCGCCTTCGACGGCTCCAAAAGATCCAGAAAAGTAGCAAGTTATAGCCAGGTAGAGCGAAGCACCAAACGCCCCCTGCCCCCTCTAGAAAATTTCCTCACCAAGGATTCGTCTAGAGATCTCAACAGCGCCCTCTTGGCAGCAATTTACGGGCTGGGCCAAAACCTCAAGAAAGAACACAAGGAGATGGCTTTCGGCAACGTTGTGACCCTTGTGCGTGGTCCCGATTTGGCAGGACGCATCACCAATAAGGAAGTTACAGCGGCTATTGAGGAATCGGGGTACGAATTTTTTAGCATTGCACCAAAAGAACTCAGTTTTGGCACTTTGAGCGACATCGGAAGAGACAAACGATTCACCTACGTTTCGATGGAAAATCTGCCCTTAAGATTCCAAGATTTGGGAATGCGTGTTCGCGCTGCTTGGCAAAGTCACTACGTCATCTCCTACTGCTCCCCTGCTCGAGCTGGAGAGCGCAAATTAAAAGTAGAGGTAGACTTTCAAAACGAAGAGGGCACAAGCCGCGAGGCGAGCAGTTCCAGTAAATTCGATTCTACTGGATTTATCGGAGGATGTGTTCCGGCGGACAATTCTTCGCCGACGCTCTTGGCTCAGCCGGGTGCCAATCCAGAATACACCTTGCCGCAAACTCGAGAACGCACCATTCGCCTGCAAAAATCGAGAACAATTACCGGAGAATCTGTTCAAAAAGGGGGGCCCAACGCCCCAAAAACAGGACCACCTGGTGAAGTCATTCCGCCCCCAGCCAGCGGAAAGTACGAGTAGCCCTTTAGAACCTCTCTAGATGCACCGTTCCAGAGGGTATGACGGCTCATCTCCATGCGCTTCCTCTGAGCGCCGAGACTCCCAACCAGGGGGAAGCTGTTGCGCCCACCTCTGGTTACCTCGAAAGAGTGGAGGCCGTCGCGGTCCTTGTAGTCGACGACGATCCTGAAACAGCACGTGCTCTTCAGCGCAGTCTTGAAAGTGAGGAAAACACTGTGAAACTTGCCGCTAGCGGCAAGGATGCACTCGTTGCGCTCAAGCACTCAACATTTGACGTGGTGGTCAGCGATATAGCAATGCCCGCAATGGACGGGTTCAGCCTCTTTGAGGAAATAAAAGGCATCAACCCTACGATTCCCATCATTCTTCTCACTGGCGATCCAAGTGTTCTTGGTGCTGCCCGCGCCTTAGAAGCGGGAGCCTATCGCTACGTCACCAAACCACCGAATCCCAAAGACCTAAGAGGCATCGTGCAAAAGGCTGCGCGCCTCGCTCGTCAAAAAAGGAGCGAAGGGGAAGAATCACAACCATGCCCCCCCCACTCAACTCACGCTAAAAAAGAAAACCAAAACAGAGATCGGGTGCAAAGTAGTTTGAGCCGCTCCTTTGATCACTGCTTACAGAAAATGTGGATGGCGTATCAGCCCATTTTCGATTGCAGCAACGATTGTATCATTGGCTACGAGGCTTTAATGCGGAGCCGAATAGGAGAATTGCCTCACCCCAACGCCATTTTGGCGGCGGCGGAGCAACTTGGTCGTCTGAACGAAATGGCCCGCACTGTCCGGTCTCTTTGCCCTCAAACAATGAAGAGTGCTGAACCTTTCCTCAATTTCTTCATCAACATTCACCCGCAAGATCTCTCGAACGACGAGATCTTCAGTCAAGACTCCCCCCTCATAAAGTACGCACATCGAATTGTTTTTGAGATAACGGAAAGAGCCAGTTTGGTAGATGTTTCAAATATTGCGGAAAGAGTCTCCCTTTTACGTAAACTCGGTTATCGCATCGCGATTGACAATTTGGGCGCGGGCTACGCTGGGCTGACACGCCTTGCTCTTCTTGAACCAGAATGGGTTAAATTAGACATGAGTCTGGTACGAGACATTCATCTAAATCGCACCAAGAAAAAAGTGGTGCAATCTATAATTGTCCTCTCTAAGGAAATGGGAATCAACGTCATTGGCGAAGGGGTGGAGTCGGTAAATGAAGCCGACGCTCTCAGTGACTTGGGCTGCGCCTACCTCCAAGGCTATTACTTTGGTCGTCCCGAGGCCCCATTGGTTGAGGTTCAAGAGTGAGCAAGTCATCGGCCCCCAAACGAGATGCCATATTGCCTCCAAAGCGAACATCTCAACCTGCAGAAGAAAAAAAAGCGCTTACAGGTTCCGGAGCCATTCGTCTCAATCGATTGGCATCTAGTAATCCCACAGCTCGCACCTATAGAAATTTGCCAGCTATCCAGGAAAAAGAGGGCGAACATCAAGATAGCTCACCCTTCCTGAGCAGTTCGTTCGTGCCCAAGCCCGCTTCCAATACAAATAGCGACTCGGGATCACCCCGTATCTCTTGGGCCGATGTTCCACCCGATGATCCTATCACCGAGCAAACAGATCGCATTACACAACTTGAATCTCGCCCCCCTGTGCTCCATGCTCGCGACCGAGCCATTTTATTGCGAATGGACGGAGTTCATGCGGGACAGGTGATGGCCCTTGATGAAGCAAAGGCGACAATCGGGCGACACCCCAGCAACGATATCATCATTGATGACTCAGGAGTAAGCCGCCATCATGCAGAAATCATTAATGATGGCGACTCGATTCGACTCATCGATAAAAATGCGCGCAATGGTACGGTGGTCCAAGGAGTACGAGTACAGGGAGCCGTCGAACTCAACGACGGGGACTTTATCCAGTTCGGTCCACGGGTCGGTTTTCGGTACTCGGTCACAGACGCTAAGCAAGAAAAATTGTTGCAGCGACTTTACGAATCGAGCAACCGAGACGCCCTCACTGGAGCCTACAACCGAAAGCATTTTGACGAGCGCCTCCTCAGCGAAATTGCTTTTGCGGCACGACACGATGCGTCCACCGCGCTTATTTTGATGGATATTGATCACTTCAAGAAAGTAAATGACACTCATGGCCATGCGGCGGGGGACGCTGTGCTGAGACAGGTTTCCGGTATCGTGCTCAGTCGCCTACGAACTGAAGACGTTTTTGCTCGAATTGGTGGTGAAGAGTTTGCCGTACTGCTTCGCGGTGTGAATCTAGCTGGCAGCGCCCGACTGGCCGAGCGCCTGCGTACAAGCGTCTCTGCAGTTCCCACTCTTTTTGATGGACGACCTGTACCTGTAACTATCAGTTTGGGCTGCGCCTCCACCAAATGCACCCGTAGCGATACCGGGACCCCTCTGGTGCGCCTGGCCGACGAGCGCCTCTATAAGGCAAAAAACTCGGGCAGGAATCGGGTTGTTTCTTCCTAATTATCGGGAGAGTTTGAGACAATGACCGCCTTTGGCTAGTCTATGGGCAGAGCGGGAGCTAGCTCCCGCGCAGAAGTCCGGGGGTGAGTATTGCACCCTGACTCTCATACTTAGATTCACCAGAGGAGGCCCCATTGGCCATAGCAATCGATACATTGAAGCACGAGCGAGAGCAGCTCAAAGAACTACTACGAACCATTGAAACAGATCAGCGGCGAGTAGAAGGAGAACTCAAGACCGTGCGCCAAAGAGAACTACGCACCAAGAGGGAGATTGAAGCTATCACAACCCTCATTGATATCTCCTCGGACTAAAACGTTCCTCAGTTAGCCGTCACCTCCCACTTTCTTTACCGTTTGGGCAAGGTAGCCGTTCGTGAGCAAAGGTGAATGGGGGCGAGACATTCCGCCCCCAGGTCCAAATGCCTCAACCACATTGGAAAGTTCGGTCCGAGGAGGCTCTACGGGCACGGCTTGAGCTTGCGATTCCGCAAGAGAATCGAGGTGCAGCGTTTGAGTCGGAAAGGCGAATTCGACATGGAGTTCTTTTGCCAAACGCAATATTTCTAGAAATATATTGTGTTTTTCTCGAAGTTCCTCGCTCCACGAGTCTACCTTGAGAAAAAGATAGACCATCACGTCCAAACTATGAGCGCCGAAAGCGCTCAGATGGATCTCATAGTAGTCCTTACGGGTGTATTCATTGGCTTGAATGATCGCGCGCACGCCTTCGACAAATGCCTGTACTTGTTCAGGAGTCGTAGAGTAGGTGAGATTGAGGACCGTCGAAATTCGGCGAAACTCTCTTAGACCAATGTTGTCTATCGCGGCCTCGGTAAAGTGAGCATTCGGCACCGTTACCAGAGAATTGTAGAAAGTACGTACTCGGGTAGAGCGAAAGCCAACCTCTTCGACGACACCCTCCGTTTTGCCAATTTTTACCCAATCGCCAATTTGAAAAGGTCTATCGACGAAGATCATTAGACTTCCAAAGAAGTTAGCGATCGTATCTTTTGCAGCTAGGGCGACAGCCACCCCGCCAATACCCAAACCTGCAACGAGGGACGCTACATTGACGTTAAGATTTTGTAGAAGAAATAGGACGCCAACAAGAACAACGACAATTTTAAGAGCCTTTCGAATCAAGGGCACCAATTGGTCGTCTAATTTCGAGTCGGTCTGTTCTGCCTTGGCCGCCATTCTATCGGAAAGCACATCGACTATTCGATAGAGAGCAACGACGATAGAGAGAATCGCCATCGCCCGTACCCCGACCTGTAAAATGTTTTCCAGCCAAGGGCTCAGGCCCAAGTGAGAATAGGACGCTGCTAGTAAGGCTGAAACGGCTAGGGTGGAGCCTGGGCCCGCAAAAGCGTGCACGATATTCCCAACTGAGCGTGCGCCAAATTTCTGAGCTACAGGGGCAAGGCGTGCACGCAATACCCATTGCATCACCTTGCGTAAAATGAGCCCCGCTGAAAAGATGAGTAAAAGGGCAATGAGCTGCCACCCCTCCGTCTGAAAAATAGGCGTGCGCAGAAAACGAGGCAACTTCTCTACCCAGGCAGCTGCAATGATCAGGTCGCGCTGCGCAGGGGCAGGCGCGATCTCCGCAGCGAGCGTCTGATTTACACCGGGCGCCTCAGGGACAGCGCTTGCGACAGGTAGAGTAGAAGTAGAACTCGCCTCTTGGGACTGCGCTTGAGCAGAGGGCGTCAGTGAGCCAACGACCAACAAGATGGCGCATGCCGATAGAATAAATATTGCTAACGACTTCAGTATACTTTGCATAGTTGATTCTTTCGCGGGTCGACCCCCCAGAATGGGTAATCTTGAGACGCGGCCTAGGGCAATGAAGCGGCCAAGGAAGTAGAACAGATAATTTTTGGAGTGCGAATAGTGGAGTTTTTGAGGGGAACGCCCCCAAGACACAAATTCTTGAGTGGTACTCGTTTAAGACTCGTCCGTGAGCACCTGGGTGCGACCTAAGCTCAAAATATGGTAAAATACGCTTTCATCTACAGGTTGCACACTCAGCCTCGGCAATCTCACAAGACACATCTCCCCACAAAGGGGATCTGCTACAGTTTTTTTGAGGGGCACAGCCTGAGTCAACTGAATCTTGGGAGAAAAGTCCACGGCACTGTAGTCGCCTTTCTGAGCCGTCGGATCGGGATAGGCTTCGCGTTTCACCTCGGCAACACCGACGACCTCCCGAAACTTTCCCGTATGATAAAAGAATGCCCAATCCCCCAGTTTCATCGCCCGTAAATGATTGCGAGCGGCGTAGTTGCGCACCCCGTCCCATCTTCCACTTTTATCACTCAAAAACGTGTCCCAAGAGTACTCTTCAGGCTCTGTCTTGATAAGCCAATAACGGCGAGAAGATTTCATCAATTTCCCGGACGAATGGACGACGAACTCAGAGCAAGTGAACGTTTTTTTGCCAAGAATTCAATGAAAAATACCAGAGCAAAACCTAAAACCAAGAGAAGTAGAGGGGTCATCTGCCAAGACTCGGGCAATACTGGGGTCGCCTTGATTACTTTGATTTTCTCGTGAACAACACGAGTAATAGTGACTTGATAGGGCCAAATACGCCAAAGACTTCCCAGAAGAAGTCCACATAGCCCCGCCATAACCGGATCGTGAAATTTACGTAGCATCCAACTGACCAAGCGCGAAAATACAACAATGCCAGTGAGACAACCTAGAGAAAAAGGCACGACAATCGCTAGGGCGCCCCACTCCAAGTGCAAGAGAGACTTCAACGCCCCTATCACTCGCTCATACTGCCCCAAAATAAGTAAAATAAACGAACCGCTAATGCCCGGCAAAAGCATAGCTGAAATCGCGATTACTCCGTACAGATACATAAAGAACGGGCTACCGGGCATATCTCGCGGCACCATGTTCACAACCGCAAAACCAAAAGCCGTTCCCACCACCAGGGCGAGGACTTGCGGCCCCGTCCACTTTACCTTCTTGCCAAGTACAAAAATGCTCGCTGCTACGAGTCCAAAGAAAACACTATAAACAAGGGTCGGATGACTCAGTAGCAACTCCGGAAGTCGAACAATTTTTATCATGACTACGATCGCAGCGAAGAGACCGAGAGCCAAAGAGACCAAAAAGCGGTAGTGCACGATGCGCAAGACTTCGCTGAAGTCTAGTTTGAGAGCCGCGCGAATGCTCAAAGGGTTGATGGATGCGATGGCCGCAAGCAATTGCTCGTATATCCCGCATGCCACAGCCATTGTGCCGCCCGACACTCCGGGTACAACATCGGCGCTTCCCATCGCAAAACCGCTTCCCAATACAGGCGCAGCCTCGGACCAGGCAATATCTTGGACCCTCTCTCCCGAGTCACCAATCAGGCTGGATTTTGCTTCACCGAGGGGTAACGGGTTGCTCTTGGCTTCAGTCATCGGCCAAGACGCTAGTCGTCCAGCCCTGCGGCAGAAAGAGTCAAACGCCGGGACGCGCTTAAATTTTGACGATGGAGACTTACCGCTCGGACTCCTTCCAAGACAACCCAGAGTTCAAGAGCCAATACAAAAATGCCGACCGCCATCAACACGAAGTTCTCCTCATTGTACTGTTGCATAATCGTAAAAGCCATTGAGACTCCGGCAACCACCAAAACGAGAAGCATAGGAATACCCGTAAAAGCGTAAGAACGCCCGCTTTTCACCAACCAAACGGTGACCACGACCAAACTCATACCGGCTAAGAGTTGATTTGTTGCCCCAAAGAGCGGCCACAAAGCGCCTTGGGTACCACTTACGTAGAGAGCCAAGGGGGGGAGAATAGCGAGGAGGCCACCGACATACCTTTGGGTTAAAAACTTGAGCCCATAAAGTTCGCCTAATTCTGCGAGTATGTAGCGCTGAATTCTCACGCCTGTGTCCAAACTTGTGGCAGCAAATGAAATCACCATGACGGCCACGAGTACCTCTGCAGGCCCGGCTGGGATCCCCACGGCGCTGACAAACGTGCCCGCGCCTTCGACAAAATTGGCTACGCCGTTCGCTGCAGCGCTCTTGTAATCGTGATAGTGCCCCGCCCAATCTCCCAAACCAGCGCTCACAGCAAGAGTGGCCAACAGAGCCACCAGTCCCTCCCCCAACATGCCGCCGTAACCAATCAGGGGGGCATCCGTTGCTTTTTCGATCTGTTTGCTGGTTGTGCCAGAGGCCACCAAACCATGAAAGCCACTGATGGCGCCGCAGGCGATCGTGACGAACAGAAAGGGTAATATATTGGGAGTGCCCTCAGGTAGGTTGCTCGCAATTGCTGGCGCCTGAATCGTAGGCTGGGCCACAAAAATGCCAACTATCATCACCCCGAGGCCGACAAAAAGCTGATGCGAATTGATGTAGTCTCGCGGTTGCAACAAGACCCAAACGGGGATCACACTCGCAATGAAAGAATAGATAAGCAAAAGGACGACCCAAAGAGTCTGTTCATTGTCGGGCCCCACAAAAGTGGTCAGCGAAAGGGGCACTTTCTCCCCGACGAAAACCATCAGATAGAGAGAAAGAAGTGCGATAATTGAAGGCCAAAGAAGAGGTACCCCTTTTTTGTAACTCAACCAGCCTATCGCAATTGCCACGATAATCTGAAAGTTGACGGGAAGAACGGAACCCGGATGAGCGACAAAAAGCTTGGCGATTGCCCCTGCAAATACGGCAATGACCACCATGATGAGCACAAATACCATCAGGAGAAAGAGCGGGCGGGCGCGAGGCCCCAAGACCGAGGCACTGATTTGCGCAACCGATTGCCCCTTGTGACGCATGGAAAGCACGAGCACAGAAAAATCGTGGACGGCGCCCATGAATATGCTGCCCAGCACAATCCACACTACAGCAGGTAACCACCCCCAAACCACCGCGATGGCTGGTCCGATGATAGGAGCCGCACCCGCGATGGAGGCGTAGTGGTGACCAAAGAGAATAGGGCGCTTTGTCGCAACAAAGTCCACGCCGTCGGCTAACTCTTTGGAAGGAACCGATTCATCGTCTCGAAGAGCAAATACTTTCGTCGAAAGGAGACGAGAATAAAATCGATATCCAAGAGCAAAACAGACTAGCCCTGCCAGACATACCCAAGCCGCATTCATGTTGCTTGAGCATATACAGGACTACTCCGCTCGCCCCAAGTCGCTCAATGGAGAGCGTCGGCGTCGTCTACACCTCGTATCTTGACGGAGGGTCCCATGAGCTTGAGTAAATCGGCGCCCTCGATGCTCTCCTTGTCGACTAAATACTCCGTGAGCGTGTCCAGAGCATTGCGATGCTCCTTGATGAGCTGGGTAGCTTCATCTCTCGCCTGCAGAAGAATCGTCCGAGCCTCAGTCTCTATGGAGTGTACGGTTGCCCCTGATGTGCCTCCGTCTGTGGCCATTCGCTGACCGAGGAAGGGGTGTTCTGTTTTGTGCTCGTGATAGACGGGGCCGATTACATCGCTCATGCCGAAGTGAGCGACCATACGGAAAGCGATTTCGCTCGCTCTCTTCAAATCGTTCTCTGCTCCTGAGCTATTGTCGCCTAAGACGGCTTTCTCCGCAGCGTAGCCTCCCATGAGCATACGCAAGCGAGCCTCAAACTCGGGGCGTGTCATCAAATGACGCTCACCCAAGGGAATGGACTCGGTTACACCGAGGGCCATGCCGCGCGGAATAATGGAGACGCGCTTGAGGGGCTCAGCATGAGGAGAGAAGTGCGCTGCAACGGCGTGACCAGACTCGTGAATCGCGACGCGACGCTTCTCTTCTTCGTCCAACTTCGAGTCGCGGACATCACCGAGCACGATTTTATCGTAGGCGGCGCGAAAGTCCTCGTCTGTGATCTCTTGAGCATCACGACGCGTTGCGTGCAATGCTGCTTCGTTCGCAAGATTGGAAAGATCAGCCCCTGAAAAACCCGGTGTGGATGCAGCAATCGAATCAAGATCTACCCCATCGGCCAAGGGCTTGTCTCGGGTATGCACCTTCAGAATGGCAACCCGAGCTTCACGCTCTGGCCTATCAATCATCACTCGACGATCGAATCGACCCGGCCGGAGCAATGCTTGGTCGAGTACGTCAGGTCTGTTGGTCGCAGCTATCACAATGGTCTGATCGTTTCGAGAAAAGCCGTCCATCTCGCTCAACAATTGATTGAGTGTTTGCTCCCTCTCATCGTGACCTCCACCGAGACCGGCACCGCGAGCACGCCCCACAGCGTCAATTTCATCGATGAAAACAATTGAGGGAGCTACCTTATGAGCTTCTTCAAAAAGCTCACGCACACGTGATGCTCCTACACCAACGAACATTTCGATGAATTCGGAGCCATTGATGGAGAAGAAGGGAACGCCCGCTTCGCCGGCAACGGCGCGTGCAAGGAGAGTCTTGCCCGTTCCAGGGGGGCCCACCAAAAGAACGCCTCTTGGAATTTTTCCGCCCAATCGGCGATACTTTTCGGGCTCTTTAAGAAACTTGACGACCTCTTGGAGGTCACGTTTTGCCGACTTCTGTCCGGCAACATCATTGAATTGGGTGGAGACCTGAGCGTCCAACTCAAAACGCTTGACTCGCCCCTTCATCATGCCGCCGAAAGGCCCCCCCATCATCTTAGAACTGCGGCGGGACATCCACACAAAAATGCCCACGATAAATACGATGGGAAGAATGTTGAGCAGGGCGTAGGTAAAGAGTGAGGTTTCGTCACTCACAACATCAATTTTTATGCCCTTCTTTCGCAGAAGAGGCATGAGTTCTTTGTCCTCTATTAGAGGCAAAGACGTAGAGAAGATCTTGTTTCGCCCAGCGCTTGTCGCTTGCGCGTACGCGCCCTTTACCTGCAGCCCGGTAATTTCGACACTTTCTACGCGATCGCCTTCGATTGCCGTGTAAAATTCGGAATAGGGTATCTTGGGGCCGCTCACAGCGGACCCCGCCAGGAGGTTCCATACTACAAAAGAGAAGAGCAGCATGAGAGGAAATGCCCAGCCGCGCAGTCCGCCGCCACCACCACCCGTAGGTGGAGAGCCGGCGCCCTGCCCTTTTTTTGAAGAACGTGAATTCCAAGGTCCAGGCGGAAAGCTGCCACCGCGAGATGAGCGGGGGCCAGAGCGTGGTTCGTCGTCAGCCATTGGTTCTCAACCTAAGTGCCCGAGCGCGAATGTCGAGGCTTTTGGCGCACCTTGTTGTCAAAGGAGGATTTTTGCTAAAAAGAAGCCATAAAATCTTATCGATTCTGACACTTTGAATGACCTACTCGCGTCGTAGCAGGGCAAGGCTCTCGACATGGTGAGTTTGGGGGAACATATCGAAGCCTTCTACCCAGCAAAGGCGGTAGCCCTTTTGGCTCAAACTCTTCAGATCACGCGCCAAAGTGACAGGATCGCAACTCACCATTAAAATGGTGCTCGGGGCCAAACGGACCAAGTCAGGCAATATTTCTTTTGCCCCAGCGCGAGGCGGGTCAACTAAAACGATACCAAACTCTCGTCCCGCCTTGCACGCTTCCTGAACGTACTCAACACTCGATTGAGAATGAAACTGAACGTCGAGCCCTTGCTCAGTTGCGGCTCGTTTTGCCGCGGCAATGGCTTCGGGGTTGAGTTCAACTCCCACGCCGGCCAATCCTGACCGAGCCAACGGAATCGAGAAATTGCCGCTTCCGCAGTAAAGGTCCAAAAAGCTCTCAGCTGCAAATTCTTTCACAACTTCAAGTGTTCGCTCAACTAACAGACGATTCACAGGTGCATTCACCTGCGTGAACCCGCCTGGGGTTGAGCCCACGTAGACCCCTGGCACAGGCTCAAAGAATTGGGGTTTTACCCCATCAAAACCAATGCGAACGGCCATTTTGTCCTCGAGTCCTCGAGTGATCGCACGAATCTTCTCGACTTCTCTCTTTCGCTTACCCTCTTTGCCCTTTTCTAGTGGCACCAATGAGAGTTGAACCGCACAGGTCTTGGGGTCTAGAGCGGCCGAAGCATCGCCCAAATCGAAGGCACGCACCTCGAGATGCTGTACGATCTCAAATAACGCCGCATGTTCGCTGACCAAACGGCGCATCTCGTGCACCATGAGCATGACCCTAGGACTCGCGACCTGGCACGTGTCCACCTCGACCAATTCGTGGCTCCCCTCGGAGAAAAAACCAATTCGACCTCTTTTTACCTGCAAGCGTACCCTTGTTCGATACTGGAATGCCTGGGGTGATGCGTGGAGGCGGACGCTCTGGTCCAAGAGCGGTAATTCGAATTTTCCGGTACGGGCAAGCGCTTGCTCGAGGAGAGAAACTTTTGCCAAAGCTTGCGCCTCTGCTCCTAGGGACATCCAGTCGCAACCGCCGCAGGCTCTTGCCACCGGGCACGAAGGCTCAACTCTTTGAGGACTCTTTTCGATCAGGTCGAAAGAAAGGACCTCGACGAAAGTCTTTTTATCGCGGAATTTTTTAATACGAATCTTGTCCTCGGAGAAAGCTCCCCGGGCAAAAAAAGTACGACCATCGGCCAACGCCCCCATAGCCTTACCGCCTGGCACCAGGCGCTGGACTGTGACCGACTGATTGAGTGGATCTTCTATTTCTCTCTTCATTTTTGCTCAGGAAGTAATGCTCTTGCCTCAAGGGCAAAAGGAAAGGGCGCCGTCCTCCCAGACAACGCCCTTGCGCGTATACATCGATTGCGCTGCTATTTCTGGGAAAGAATACGAAATTCGATTCGCCGATTCTGAGAGCGTCCCGCTTTGCTCTCATTGTCAGCGATGGGCTCGGACGCTCCGGCCCCCCGAGCAACAACTCGCTCGGGACCTACGCCCTTGTCGACAAAGTACCCCCGCACGGCCTCAGCCCGCTCATTGCTCAGTTCGAGATTTCTTTTCTCACCTCCCTCACTTGAGGTGTGCCCCGAAACCTCCAAACGAATACTCTTGTATTGAATCAAGATCTCAACCGCTGAATCGAGTGTCGGGAAGGAGGCTTTTTCAATATCAGCAGTTCCCTGCTTGAAATTGACCCCTTGAATCACGCCAGTAAATCGTTTGACAGCCTCAGGCATTTCGTCAGGACAACCATCGTCATCCTCAAAACCGTTGCGAGTTTCTGCCTTCGTTGGGCACTTATCATTGTCGCCGATGAATCCATCGCCATCTTCGTCTCGTACCGGGCAACCGCTGGGGGCGGGGCCCGCTTCCTCGGGACATTGGTCAGCTGGAGTGGGAACCCCATCACGATCTTTATCCCGATCGGGACAGCCAGTGGGCGCTAGGCCCGCCTCTGCCGGACATTGATCATCCCGGTCAAGGATACCATCTTGATCCCTGTCAGATGGACAGCCGTCGAGAGTGAGAGCGCCGTCTTGGGGACATTTGTCTTCGCTGTCGTAAAGCCCGTCAAAATCTTGGTCGCGAGGTGCCGGGGGGACTGTGCGCTCAAAAGTGAAAGTAAGACCTAGGTGCAGCTCGGGATGATGGGTTTGTGCGCCGTTGTCCGCGCCCAATCCTTTTTGTGTCATCACATCTCGAATGTCGAATCGACCAGATACGATATGATTGATAGGTGCTTTTACACCTGCACCAAAATGAAACGCTGGGTCCCTATCGTGGCCCATACTTTCAGATGCCGCCCCGAGAATACCCCCGCCGACGAGAACAAAAGGGATCACGCTGTACATGGGTAACTGGGCTATGACGTGAGCACGTACCGAGTAAAATACCGCACTAAACTTAGTGTCTTTAGTAGACCCGCCTCCACCATAGCCTTCAACCTCGGCCCCTAAATAGGGCAGCGGATAGTAGGCAAAATGCCCGCCCAATAACATGGCCGCGCTAGAATATTCTTCGGGAGGTAGCTCCGGAACCTTCAGGTTATGGCTACCTGATGGAAACAAGATACCTGTGAACATTCCAATCTCAAAGAGATGAGATTCGGGAAGGTACCGCTGCATGTAGCTCTTTGCTTCAAAACGCTCCGAAACCGTCAGTTGCGGACGAGACGCGCGCTTCCCAGCGTATGAAGGCACCGCCATCACAGACTCGGCCTTGCCAGAGTTTGAAACCGCACCCCCAGTGGAAAGCTCAACGCTCCCTCCGGTAGTTACGCTGCCCTCCGGCTTGTTTTCTTTGGCTGCTGGCGGAGAATCTGGCCTTTCTGTACTAGGCGTTTGCTCTGTACCGGCCGCTCCTGACTCCGCTGGAGACGGGGCCCCCGCGTCAAGCGTTTGTGCGTGCGTAGGTGCTGCAATCACACTAGCCACAAGGGCGAGCGCGCATGCTGGCATCTGATTCTTTGAAGTTTTGGCGATTGAACCGCGATTCGGTCGTGCTTTCATAATTCCCTCCCAGGCGCTCGGCCCGTGACATGCGTCAAGGTACCAAAGCCAACGGCACAACGGCAGATAAAAATACAACTTCAGGTCTAGCCAAAGAGCGTCATCTTTTGCGTAAAGGGGGTATGCGATGGACACCCAAGGAGGTGACACGCCTTGCCGACTCAACAAAAGCGCTCTCTGCAGCGATAAATCGGCTTGGCAGATTGACTAACTCGGCGCCCCATTCATCACCGTCTAAACTCAACAGGGGAGAATAAATAGTTCGCTCTGACGCACGCTTCCCCAGAACACTTCTGTAAGTGTTCATGCTTTGGCTCCTAGTCATACGATGAGGGGCGTTCGTTTTTTCACCCCCCTGCCCTCACAAGCTATCGACCTCAACTCTTAGCTCGGCTAGCTTTGACACACCTTTGTCTGAAAATAGTTTACCTCCAGAAGCTCTACTAGGACAGATCCTAGGTGGAGCCTACCTGATCCAATCCCAGCTCGACGAAGGGGGCATGGGACTCGTTTACCAAGCTGAGCACGTTCGTCTCAAGCGTCCGGTGGCGGTCAAAGTCATGGCGAGCCATCTTGCCAACGACGCAAACGCTCTCGCTCGGTTCACGAGAGAAGCTGAGATTATCAGTCAACTGCATCATCCCCATGTAGTTCAAGTTCTCGACTTTAATACGACAGAAGACGGGCGCCCCTATTTGGTCATGGAGCTACTGCAAGGCCGCCCTCTAGATGCGGTAATGAGCCGTCACAGCCAATTGGGCATGGGTCCCGCCGTTAAAATTGCCATTCAGGCGGCCTCGGCACTTTCTGCGGCCCATCAAGCCGGAATTATCCATCGCGATCTCAAGCCAGCCAATATCTTCTTGGTAGACACTGGAGATGAGCTATTTGTTAAGTTACTCGACTTTGGCATCAGCAAAAGAACGGGAGAACAACTCCAAGAAGGCGGGCGGCGACTCACTGGTGAGTTTGATATATTAGGAACCCCCGAATATATGGCTCCCGAACAAGCGCTGGGCCGCACGGCAGCTGTCGACGCGCGAGGCGATCAGTATGCCCTCGCCATTATTCTCTATGAAATGCTCACCGGGCGCGTTCCCTTCACCGCCGACGATGTGATGGAACTTCTTCAGCGGGTGATTCGAGACGTTCCAGTCCCTCCCTCAACCCTGCGCCCCGAGCTTTCGCCCCAGTTAGACCATATCCTTCTGCGAGCGATGTCCAAAACGCCGGAGGAACGATTTGACCAAATTACTGAGTTTGCGGAAGCATTGGAGGGAGCACTTGAATCCGCGGGAGCTTCGAGCTCACCGAATTTGGGACGCACGACAGATCCTGCTTTGAGGCGCGCTCCCCTGCATGCCGAATCTCCCACGCGCAATAGGGCGCCCCCGCAAACAGCCGCGACAAAAGCCGCAGGGCAAAGCAATGCCCATCGCTTGAGTCCGGCACCGAATCAGCGTCTTTCACCTACCCCCAGAGGAGCAACCCCCACTGGCGCCTCGGTCAATCAGGAGGCTTCTGGACAAAAGACGACGGGAAGTCATCGCACTTCTTGGCATTCGAAAGATCCCGTCAAGGCAGTACAAGGATTAGTCGACCGCGCGCGTCAAGAGATGGGTCTCGATAACCTCGACCTCGCTGTAAGCTGCGCTGAGTCTGCCTTAGAAATCTCTCAGAACTTAAATGATCCTGAAGTGAGCAAAATCATATCGAAAAACGCACGTCTCTTTCATCGAGCATTTGAAAGGCGTCTGGGTAATCTTTCTTCGATCATTCAGGTACGCACCGAAGCCAATCGAGCCGTGCGACTTTCTCCAGAACAGGCATTTCTGCTCTCGCGCCTCGATGGCGGTCTAAGCATTGAGGAGGCCATCGACCTCTCTCCTCTTTCGCGTGAAATGACCCTGGGTCAAATTGTAGGATTGGTTCGCATGGGGCATATCTCCTTAAACGTCGAATAGACCCCAGAGCTCTTGTTTGCGCGGCTTGCTCCGCGGTTTCTCCACACTCTAGACGAAGTACGTCCGACCTCCCTAAATATTCGGGAGAGCTTCTTCTTTGGGCAGCATCAGTTTGCGAAAAAGCAAAAGGTGAGAAGCCAAAGCGATGGGAACCAAGAAGGTTGGCAACCACACCCAAGGATGAAAAGCTATTAACGTACTGTAAGGGGTAAACATGCCAAAAGGTTTGGGAAAACTCAAAATAGCCAAGGTTACGATTGTGAGCAGAAGCGCGCTGCCTAGACAATTCCATCCCCAGACAATCCATTGAGGAACTTTTGCGGTGTGCAAAAAAATCCACAGAGGCAGGGCAAGAACTCCGGTAATGATGTCAAAGTTGTACCCGGCAAAGGTCATTTCGTTGGGTATGAAATGCGCGGCTGCCAACTTGTAGAGCAATATCTCAAGAGGGAGTCGAAACACCTGCGTTCCCACGAGGAGACTTGTTGGCAATTTTTCCGCCACATGCCGACCCCAAGGAGAAAGACAGAAGACAACCACTACAAGTTCCATCGCGACCACCAAGCGCATCAGGGCTGGTGGAGTCATCGAGAGATCTATCAAGTACCCATTCATCGCCAGGTACCAAGGCACCACCAGCCAGGTTAGGAGACCTAGGCGAAAAAACAGTCCGTCGCGGACCTCGTCCACAGCTAAGATGCGAAATGCCACGAGTAGAGCCGAGAGCCCCCAAGCCACGAGAGCATAAAACGAATAGGTGAGTAGGGGCGCCTCTGGTTGCAGCAGCATGAGCCGCATCTTGGCTATGGAAACCGTACGTGACAACCAAACTCGACCCCCGAGAACGCGCCCAGGAGAAAAATCACTGCAGTCTTGCCTCGGTCCCGACCACGTGCCAGCGTCGGCGCCACTCGCCCCCGTAGCTCAGCTGGATAGAGCAGCGGCTTCCTAAGCCGAAGGTCATGCGTTCGAATCGCGTCGGGGGCACCTTTAATATCGATCGCTCGGAATCGTGGGGACGTTTTGGGGACGTTTTGGGGACGTTTTGGGGACGTTTTGGGGACGTTTTGGTTCTCAAATCGGCTCAAACGATAGCCGTTTTTGGTGCCCTAACTCGCGCTTTTGGTGGCTTCAGAAGACGGGCCGGCACATGAGCCGGCTTGCGGAAGGCGGTCGAAGCCCTCGCGCTACCGCTGTCGTTTGTTTTTTCTGGGATCGCGGATGGCAACCGAGCCCAAAAACCTGCGTTTGAGTATCGGCGTCTGATTGAGGGCGCGTCGTGAGCGACGTCAGGTGCAGAGCCATTTCATTCAATCGAGAAATGGTGCGCGCTGAGAGAGCCGGGCGAAAGGTTCAAACGAGAAGGCCGGGGAGGCTCCGAAACGCCTGGCGGCCTATCAAAAAGTCTATCTTACTCCTGATGAGCCCAAAGAAATACCCCTAACCATCGACCCACGTTTACTCGCAACCTGAGACGGTAAGAATTACAAGGGGGGAATTGCCACCGGTAACTGTGAACTCTCACTCGCTAGCTCATCTCACGATATTCATGAGACCATCACCGGCAATCTAGAAGCAAGCACCTTGCCGGTAGGGTTCGCAAGGTAGCGAGGGAGACGCAATCGAGACGAAGGAACGCTCACTGAGCGTCTGCGACAACCTTCATGAGCGAATCGTCTCCACTCGCGTCTTGACCAAGTTCCCAAATCATCAGTCCGCCATATTCGTGACCCAGTTGTGCTTTCTTGGCAATAGTCGCTGCACTGTTGAGGGAAATCGTCACGTTACCATTCACAATCCAGTCCTCGGTTTTCGCTTGGGGGTACGAAGAGAGAACCTGCCCATATGTGATGGCGGATTGTTTGTCGCTGCACCCCCAACACCAGCCGTAAAAAGGCACCCCCAAGACGGCTTTCCGTCGGGGATAACCGCGCGTCACGGTCCAATATTCGAGATCCTCCCTGACGCCTTCAATTGAAGCCTGGTCGCAAGCTTCGTCTGTCCAACTACAGTGGTCATAGGCCATGATGTTGAGAAAATCGTATTCCGCCAGGGCGGCGTCTGAAACTGGATCACCGTTCTTCGTGGCAACTGCAGCGGTCAGCAAAGTATCGCCAGGCAAGGCAGCCCTCAGCTTAATGACAAACGTCTCGTAGTTTTGGTTGACAGCGTCACCTTCGATATCGTTGTCGATGCCGTCCAGATCATAGCGAGTGAGCAATTGGACTAGAGATGCAACGTAGGCGTCCACTTTATCTGGAGTAAGTTGCGCGCCAACCAAGTCCCCAGACTTTTGGCTCCCTCCTGCTATCGAGGCCAGAACTTTCACCCCCTTCGCGTGCGCCGCTTCAACCAAAGGCCCGATCTGACTACGCGCACTTTCCTCGAAATCGCTCTCGCTACCGTTACCTGTCGGATTAGCAAAGGCGAGGCAAAGGTGAGTCAGGGTGTCGAAATCTATCCCCGCCGGGCTCAGGCTACGATACGTTGGCAGGTAGCCAACCACCCGACGCGGTCCCGGCCCGTCTTGGTCACCGGTGGTTCCTCCCGACGGCTCCACGGTTTCAGATGAGTCACCTTGATTACTGCTCGTATCGCCGTTTGCCCCTCCTTGGGAAGAGGCAGTGCTACCTCCCGCGCTCTCGTTGTTCTCAGAGTCCGAAGCAGAGTCACCACAAGCAATCAGCGCTCCACCAGAAATAACCGTAGACAAGAACACAAACGCCATAGGATTGTTCATGGTGACATATTGCCTGCTGCTCAATCTGAACTGTGTCCATAATGAGCGCAAACGAGGTCCACTAGCGGTCAAGACGCTTACTCTGGCCTACAGAGGTGTTAAAACCCTTGGCTCAAAGGTTCTTACTCTGAAACCTTTGCGTCGTAGGTCAACTTGGCGTCCCCCTGGGTCAGAAAAGATGCCGTCCTCATCAATAATAGGGTGGTACATGCCGGTCGCTAGACGTTCACAACGTTGCTTACGAGTCTCGACTCCTTGATGGCGGGAATAGCGATTTTAAAGCACCTTGCTGAACCGAACGGGGGCCAATATCACATCGCTTTTGAAGCGAGCCAGTTGAGGCCATGAAACGCAGGATTTTCGGCAAGAAGTCCTAAAAAGTTCCTTCTGCAGAGCGAGATGCCAGGCGGCAAAATCGAGCAGGATCCCAAAAAGCGACAGCGCTCAGAATGCGCCAGGAAAACATCGTCGGTAAGACGGAGTTAGAAACTGAGGAGGTTGAAATACAGGTTCCACCCGATCCGCGCGCCTGCCCCTTCGTTGAGGCTCTTGAGAAACGCACTGAGCATCTTAGGATCCCAGGACCGCTCTTACCATTCGTTGGCAGTCATCGTGATCACCAGGAAACTCATTGAGAGCGTGATGTTATGATGTTCACGGATTTTCTCGGCGGAGAAATGCGCCTTATCGTGGGTTGTGTGAGCGTCTGAAAGGAGCTGAACTGTAAATCGTAGGCTCAAAGCTCGACGAATTGTGAAATCAACGCAGAATTCTGAGGAGCATCCGCCGATTGTAAGACTCTCTATCTCTTGCGCGCGCAGATGCTCCTCCAAACCCGTCTCGCGGAACGAGTCGGCCTCGCTCTTCCTTATCCGTAGATCGCACGGTTGGCACTTAAGCCCCGCGGCGAGCTGCCACTCTTCACTCTCGAACTCTAGAAATCCAGAAACCTCATGTTGCATGAGGATGATAGGAATTCCTCGAACCCGAGCTTTTTCAATAGCAGTGTTCAGTCTTTCAAGTACGAGCTTGGCTTGAAAAACGGCTGGGGAGGATCCGCGTGAGGTGCCCCCCCTGCGCCAGCAAAGTTGCCTCGATTCCGCTGCGCGTAGTCGAGTTCATCGGCCTCGCATACCAGCCGACTATTTCCCAATGCTTGTCGGAAAATAGTTGGCTGCAAGGATGGCCTCCTGTCCTAGCGGGCTCTACCGAGGGGCGGTGGCTCTCTTCGTGGTGGGTTTATGTCAAAAAACTAAGCGACTTTTTCCATTTTGCTATGAGGGCAGGCTCATTGCCTCATAAGCCACCATATGTTGATCGGAACCTTCCTCTCGCAAGGAGACAAGCGCCTGATATTCCTCAGAATGGTGCCACGCCTGGAGTCTTTCCATTGATTCAAATTCAATCACAAAGACCATCTGGTGGCCGTCACTCTCACCATTGAGCATTTGCGGCTGAGCGCCGACCGCGAGCGGTCTTGCGCCAAACTTGCCAGCTAGGGCGCGCGTCTTCTTGACGTACTCTTCAAACTTGTTCTTGTTCTTCACAGTCACTTGGGAAATCATATAGGCCGTCATTAGGTCTCCTTTTTTGGTGCAATGCAGCCCTTCAGGAGTACTATTTTGAGCCATGCTTGCCATTGTCCAAAGCTCCCGCAACCTTGTCCGAGACTCCTTAGATGGAGACTGACCCACTCTCCGATGTGCTGCGGGCTATCCGCCTGACGGGAGGGATGTTCCTCCGAGTCCATATGAGCCCGCCCTTCGCGGTTGTCGCGAGCAGTGCCGAGGCATTGAGGAAGACTTTTGCGCCCGACTCGGAGCAACTCGTGCCCTTTCATTTGGTGAGTCAGGGGCCAATTTGGTTTCATATCGATGGCAATGACCCGGTCGAGCTGAACACCGACGACATTTTGGTCCTTCCTCGCGGTGCGCATCACGGCTTAAGCGACGCCCTCGACCGGGAACTCGTGGTCGTTCCTGACATTCTGTGTCGAGCCAAGGGCATCCCTCCGACCATCACTCAGCCAGGACAAGCCCAAGGTGACGAGAGAAAAGTTTTGTGCGGATTTTTTGCTTGTCGCGCTCGGCTCTACAGTCCTCTCCTGGATGCTCTGCCGGACGTGGTGATCATTCGCCAGGACTCTGAACGCACTCCGTGGCTGATCGCCACTTTAAAACGTACATTCGATGAAACCCTGGAGAAGCGCCCGGGCGGAAGGGCATTGATAGAGCAATTGGTCGGGCTACTGTTCATGGAGATTGTGCAAAAGCAGCTTGTAGACAGGCCAAGTGGTTGGTTGCGCGCGCTTTCTGATCCCATACTCGGTCGGATCTTACAATTGATCCACAACGAGCCTGGGAGAGACTGGACAGTACAGAGTCTCGCAGAGCGCGCTGGCACCTCCCGTTCTGTGGTAGCGGAGCGCTTCGTCGACATCATGGATATATCGCCCATCAGGTACCTAACAAACTGGCGCCTTGAAATGGCTGCCGCACGACTACTCGATACAGACGACTCCATCGGCGAGATCGCTCGGGATATCGGCTATCACTCTGAAGCCTCTTTTAGCCGTGCCTTTAAGCGCCATGTGGGAGCGCCTCCCGCGACTTGGCGCCACGACAAGCAACAGGTCGCCGCTTGCAGCTAGTTTTACCTAGAAAACGAGGCTAGGGAGCGATCGTTCTCTGGGGGCGTTGGGGGACATCTTGGGACATCAAAAGATCACTCAAGCTCTCGCCTGAGGAACCGTACCTAATACCTAGACCTGCCCCTTGCGCACGGTCATACCTACATGTGGGTAGAGGTATCACTCTTAACCGGGTTCTTCATGGTGAATGCACTCAAATCAGTTCCACCCGAATCGGTGGCAGTCATTAGTGAAGTTCGGAGTGAAGCGCACCGCTTCCCTCTCATCTCTCGTCTTCTCGACCTCTTAGGCTCGAAAGACTACCGACCGCCTCAACTTCCCTCCACAGCAACTCAGCTCACACAACTCTCCCAGCAAGAAAATATTTGCCCCACGGAGATGGTCCAACTTCTGAGTCGTGACCCCATGCTGGCCGGGGAGCTTCTTCGCATTGCGCAAAGTCCTGCCTACGGGGGTGCTAGCTCGATTCGTTCCCTTGAAGAAGCCATCGTGCGCCTAGGGTTACAGCGCACCGGGGAACTTTTCGTGCGCGTCGCTCTGGAGAGTCGTGTTTTTCGTGTTGCGGGGTATCAAGAACCGATGCGTCAACTGCAACGCCACTCGGCTTGCGTTGCACAAATTGCACCGATTATAGCTCGGGCAGCGAAAGTACCCTCAAAATCGGCGTTTCTCTGCGGACTACTCCACGATATTGGCACAGCCGCCACCTTGATAGCGTTGGTGGATAGCATTGCGGCAAAAGATCCCATCCCCCCTTTCGCCGAAGTGGAACCGGCGGTTCAGAAACTACATCATTACGCGGGAGGGTTAGTTGCAAAAGAGTGGAATTTTCCTCAAGATATCATTGATGTAGTAGAGCAGCACCATGGTTGCGTGAGGCAAGAAAACCCTTTACCCATGGCGTGTGTAGTCAATCTAGCAGACCATATCGCTTCGCAAATGGGCTATGGTTTTGGGTCCGAATTAACCAATGACTCACCGGATACCGTTCTTGAGTTACTAAAGTTGAATCAGGTTGCCGCCGACGCACTCTGGCTCAAGTGCAGAAAGCAGCTAGAAAAGATGGCCTAAGAAGAGCGACCCAATATTTTTGCTATTCGATGGACAAGCTCCACCGATGCATCAATCTCCGCTTTACGCAATGAAACGCTCTCTACGTTGCAACCCAAGGTAAACCCTTTTGTTTTGGAAAACTCGTAAAGCTCCTCGAAGGCTGACGTCGAGAGATCGATTGATTTGTCCAATATATCGTTGGCGTGCAAAAGTTCGTTGCGTAGCCAACCAGGAACAGAAACACCGAGCCAATTCATAAAAGCTAGGGTTTTGTCCGAACCACAAGGGCTCAAGGTGATCATAATATGGGGCATCTCCCGCTCTTCAGATTGACAGCGGTAATACAGATCACTCAGGACATTTTTACTAGCTGCTACAGAATACACAGCTTGCGTTATAAAGAACTCACACCCCCGCTCTACCTTACGCAAGACGCGCAAGTCTTCGCCTCCGCGGTCTTCGTGACGCTCAGCGATGAGAACCCCACCAAGACACACATCACCAGCATGCTCGCGCAACAGAGAATAGCCCTCGCTGAGGCGCAAGCTTAGCTCCTGCTTGGCAGAAGGGGCTCCGACCAAGACGGTTGCTCCATCATGTTCAGCCAATTTCTTAAGCCAAGCGACCATCGAATCGGGGGTCTGCCCCGCAACAGACCGATAGACTATCTTGGACTGGGGAACCCCACTCAAATAATCGTAGGCATATTCAAGGGGATCGATAGATTCTAAGAATGGAAAAGGGCGCTCGACGTCCGTTCGACTCGATTCATCCTGCAAGTCATAGGTGACGAGGGCGTCAATCGGCAGCTCACGAATGCGAGCCGTTTGCGCCTCAGCAGTATTCCGCCTCCGCTCTTCCGAATAGGAGGTCTTGGGCGGGGTAATACCGTAAGTAAGGATTTTTTTAGCCGATGAAATGGCCTTCTCAGACATAAGCTTCCAGCATGGACGCGAAGCTCTTCGATGCCAAGGCCCCCGGTGAGATGGCAAGTATCAAGGGCGCTTTCGAGAGTGTTTGAGTAAGCGCCAGGGTTGAGGAAATAGTGCCCAATGGTCCCCAAGATAAACCAAACCATCAAACGAAGATCCCTCTTGGTTGCCTGGGCGCACAAATCGAAAGGCATACCACCTCAGCCCCCTCTGAAAGTATGGAGCTATTCGGCGATAGCCGAGCGGAAATGCTAGGGAGTCCCCCTCCCCTCTCCTCAACTCTTCAGTCGTCGCCGACCAGATCAAAACTTCGGTCTCGCCCCCTTGTGGGCGAATTTGCGGCGCCCCTCTTCGAAATAATTGTAGATAGGCAGCCCAAGCTTTGGTGGCGGCAGCTCCCTCAAAAGCTAGGCGGTAATCTTTTGATTGGGGGATCAACGCCGTTTCCATGCGTCGAGCGGCCCCTTTACTTTTCAAAAACTCATCTACGACTAACTCGGCGTCGGCTTCAGTAAATTTCTGAATGACAGCATCCTTGGAAGCCTGGCGCTCCCCCTGCTGACATGACGTCAGATAAAAGAGGAATACAAAAAAACAGAGCGAATCGCGTAATCTCACCAATACAAGAACGGCAAATGACGCGCTTTTGGTAATCGAAGGGCTCAAACAAGCTATTCGTGCTAGAATTTGAATCGGCACGTTTCTTAGGAGTAGGCTAGGCACGTGACCCCACCCTCTAGCGGCCCTGCCCAGCCTCCCTCAAAGAGAGAGAAGTTGTGGCGTATTATATTTGAAGCAGAGACCCCAAAGGGCAGGCTCTTCGATCTAGTGCTTCTCTGGCTCATTGCGGCCAGCGTGCTCTCAGTCATGTTAGAAACAGTCGAGAGCATTGACTGCAAATGGGGGCCTCACCTCGACATTGCCGAGTGGTTCTTTACGGGATTGTTCACCGCAGAGTACCTCCTGCGTCTATGGCTCAGTCGCAAGCCGATGCGCTACGCCACCAGTTTCTTTGGTCTAGTGGACCTACTTTCCTGCCTTCCGCAATACTTGGCCCTCGTATTTGGTAGCGCACAGGGTTTTGCTGTCATTCGAGTATTGCGCCTCCTGCGCGTTTTTCGTGTGCTCAAGATGATCAATCACCTCAAGGGGGCACGGCTCTTGCTGGCAGGACTGCGCCAGGCGCGAGCTAAGATCACCGTCTTCTTTATGGCGGTACTCCTGCTCTGTACAATCGCAGGCACTCTCCTCTTTTTTGTGGAGGGAGCCGAGCCCAATACGAAATTCACGAGTATTCCCATCAGCATCTATTACGCGGTGGTCTCCGTCACCACCGTAGGATACGGGGATATTTCTGTAACGACCGATATTGGCAGAGTTCTCACCACTCTCATGATTTTGACAGGTTTCGCCATCATCGGCGTTCCCACCGGGTTGGTATCAGGGAGCCTTCCTGATGAAAACTCTGAGCGAAACGAAACGACCGGGGCCTGCCCAGCCTGTGGAATTCATGGGCACCTACTCGACGCGGTCTACTGCCGACGGTGTGCTCAAACCCTCGATTGGACCCATCGTGGGCAAGAAGTTGAAAGGGAGTAGCAGCTCTAAAAAAGAGATCCGCGCCTCGTGTCGATTTTGAGGCCAAACTAGCTAGAGTTTTTTGTCCAACGATGCTCAACCTGCGAAAACTAGATGGCTATTTTCAGCTAAAGCGAACGAGTCTGCTCTCCTCTTTGCTGGGCGTAGCTCCCGCAGGGCGAGTCTGGGATCAAGCTACCTTACAAGAGAATTCTGGCCCCAATGGAGTTCCTTTGCAGACCCATTCTCGCAAAGAATTCATTCATGCCCTCAGTTTGGTCTGGGCTGCAGAAAAAAAAGCGATTCTCTCGGCTCGCTCTCATCTCTTCAGCACAGAGACGCCCCAAGAAGACAGAAAAACCATTGAAGATGCATCGAACAATTCTCTGCTTACGTTCGAGTCTGAGAAACCCCTGATCACCCTCCTCACATCGGGCACAATCGGAGAGGCGAAAGCCCACGACAAGAACGCCCGACAACTCTTTTCCGAAACTCTCGCCCTGGTAAATTTTCTCGCCCTCAACTCCAGCGATACCGTTTTAGCCACGACGCCAATCCACCACGTCTATGGCCTGCTTTTTTCCCTTTTGGCTCCCTGGGCTGCCGGAGCAAAAATAGTCGCTGATAAAAGGAATGAACCCGAGAACTTTCATCCGCTTCAGATTGCCCAATTGGTTCGCCACCATCGGGTAACTCGCCTCATTTTGGTCCCCGCACACTTACGAGCGATTTTAGAAGCAAAGCCCAATCTCGGAGATTTAAAACAGGTAGTGTGCTCCGCCGCACCTCTCGCCCAAGAGGACGCCCAGGCATTCGAAAAACAATTTCATGTTGAGGTGCTCGATGTTCTTGGCTCTACGGAGACGGGGGGCATTGCCACTCGACGCTCAGCTCTCTCTACCAGATGGCTCCCCCTTCCCGGCGTGCGCGTCAACGTACGCGCCGATCAACGGGTTCTTCTCTCTTCCCCTTTTTTGTCAATTCCCGACCAGGCCGTGCTCACCGAAGAGCGCGGAATTGTACACGCCGATGGCTCGTTTGAGTACTTGGGACGCGCCGACAATATCGTAAAAGTTGGAGGTAAAAGGATCGATTTGGAGGAGGTCAGTTGCTACGCGCGACAAATCAAAGGTGTCACTGATGCACTTACCCTGAGCCATGCAGTAGACTCCCTACGCGGATGCGAGATCTGGCTGGTAGTTGCGGGAAGAGATCTTGATAGAAAAAGCATTCGAGAGGGGCTGCGTGCTCAACTGCCTCCCACCTTCGTGCCTCGGCGAATTCGAATAGTAGAGAGGCTTCCACTAGATGAGCGAGGAAAAATCTCGAAGGCGAACGCTCTCAAGCTCTTCTCTACAGAGGAGAAGGGTAGAGATGCGCTATGAATGATTCATCCCCATCCATCTCGCCCTGGCGAGAATTTCATCTTTTCATTCCGAATGATTTCCAACGCTTCGAGGGCCACTTTCCGCAAAACCAGATATTGCCAGCCGTCTCTCAAATGACAGACTTCATCCTGCCTCACGCGCGGGCGTCTTTTGGCGGAGGCGCCCTGCTGGAATTGAGGCGCGTCAAGTGGCTAGCTCCCCTTCGCCCAGGCACATCGATCATTTTACGACTGAAGAAAAACGCCAACACCGGTTTCATTCGCTTTGAACTGCTCATTTTAGCCAAAGTTGCTTGCCTGGGTAGTTTACGTTTAGAAAACTCGTACTCCTAAGAACCATCTTTCTCTCTTCATGATAAAAACATCCTCTCGTCGTGTACTCATTGCCCTTGGAGCGCTTCTTTGTATTGGAGCCCGCGCGCCCAAGAAAGAACTTCCGGTGGAGCTAAAACGAGTGCTGAAGAATTTTCGCTCATGCCCGGGCCTCGAGGCTCGTTTTGAGGAAAAAAAACACATCGCTCTCCTGGCAGCCCCCCTCACTCAACGGGGTAAAATCTACTTTTACCCTCCCAATAAGCTAGCCAGGCTCACCACCGAACCACGGCCTAGCCATATTGTCCTTTCAGGAAACAGAGTCATTGCCCGTGATGAATCAGGGAGAAGATCGATTGACCTATCGGACAAACCCTCCTTACGAGAACTAGTTCATAGTATTTTGCACGTCCTAGCCGGGAATGAATTGCACCTCATGGTCAATTATAAACACGAATTTTCTGGCTCTAGCGATAAAACTTGGTCATTAAAGCTCGTTCCAAGAAACGAAAAAGTGCTCAACATGGTGCGCTCCTTCTCGTTCTTAGGAAAGCGTTCTCAATTGCATGAACTGCATGTCCTAGAAGCCAACGGAGACAAAAGCTTTACTCGATTTTCAAAGATCAACGATCGCAGAAAGTTCTCCAAAAGTGAGTTAAAGAAATTCTTCAAAATCTAAACTCGCGCCCGCTAAAACTAAGGACTGAAACTCAATCTCGTCACTCATTGCGCACTCAGCACGATTTTCTCCCGCATGAAAAATAAAGAAATCGAAAAGACAGGGAACGCTCCTTGGCCCTTCTTTTTACTCTTGGCGTGCCTTGTGTTAGTTGCTTGGGACACATCCCTGCGCTTCAAGGTAGGTACATCGATGGACCATTTCCTTCCAAGCGCTGGGGAAAAAGCACTCTATCGAGTCTCTCGAAGTGTCCTCGAGTCGACGCTTACAAAGCGTATGTTGGTCACAATATCATGGCCCAAAGACAAAATTGATTCCAAAGATAGGCGCGATCTTCCGGTTTTTGATACTAGTTTGAGCAACAAACTAGCTATATGCGATGAACTAAAGAGCTCTTTTGGAAAGATTTCTGGCATAAAAAGGATTGTGAGTGGCCCTCCCGCGGGGCTCGAACCCGCCTTTTTTGACATCTATTTCCCACGAAGGTTCTCTTACTACTCCCTTTCTCCCGAGGAGGATTTTGAGCGATATTTCTCAGACGAGGCGCTCTCAAAAAGCGCTCACTCTTTAAAAGAACAATTACTTGGACCTGCTGGAATTTATCTAAAAAAGCTCGCCCCCCAGGACCCCTGGCTACTCTTTCCAAAATTTCTAGAGGAGTTAAAGGAGAAAAACACTTCCTTAGATGTAGTCAATGGGCAGTTTTTTTCCCGCCCCAGAGCCACGAGCACGGAAAGCCCCTCTGCTGTCTTCTTCATAGAACTTGCGGACTCGGCTCTCAATTCAGCAGCGCAAGGTCCCTTACTACAAAGGTTCGACGAAGAGACCGCCAAGCTTCACAGCAAATTCGTGGGTGGGTGGACACTGGAAAGTACGGGAGCCAATAGGTTTGCTCTTAAAACAGAGCAAGACATGAAGGCTGACATAGAGCGCATTGCCTTGCTCTCCACCCTGGGGCTCTTGACTCTGTTCATTCTATTCTTTCGCTCATGGCGGCGAATTCTCTTCATTCTCTTGCCCCTGGTCAGCGGCCTGCTCCTCGCTACCTGGCTTTCACTTATCGTTTACGGTCAAATTCACGCGCTGACTTTGGCTTTCGGAGGCTCCCTCATCGGTGTGGCGATTGATTATCCCGTTCACGTTCTTTGTTACTATGACTTGGATCGGGACAAGGGCGACGGGCCAACAGCCGTTCGGAGCCTGAGCAACACACTGTGTCTCGCAGCTGGTACAACATTGCTTGGCCTCATCGGGCTTGCCTGGACGGCTTTTCCCGGCTTGCGCGAAATTGCCCTTTTCACTTGTAGCGGGGTGGCTACAGCTCTAGTTCTCACTTTTCTTTCGAGCTTTCTTCTTAAGAAGAATTTACCTTCGTCGCGCACTAGTCAAGTAGCGGCAGACCACCTGACTTCTGCACTGACCTATTTGGGAAAGAATAGAAGGCTACTACAGGTTCTCGTCGCAGGGGCGGTGGTTCTGACGCTCTGGGGAGGCGCCAACACCCACTTTGCTCCCGGACTCGAATCGTTAGCCCCCCTGGATAGAGTATTGATGAATGAGGACGCACGTGTTCGCAAGCGCGTCGACGCCCAAGAGAGCGGGCAACTGATTGTACACATCGCCCCAAGCCTAGAGCAGGCGCTCGTAGCGAGCGAGACTAGCTCGCGCATTCTTCGCAAAGCCATGCAGGCTGGTGAGATTCATGGTTTCACATCGCCCTCCTCGCTCCTTCGTTCCCATAGCCTACAAGAGCGCGCTCTTGCCCTCGTTCAAAAAGAGAAGTCCCTACCGTCTCGTACCCGTTCATTTCTCAAACGAGAGGGATTTGTGACCGATGCATTTGAAAATTTGGAGGAAGACATTCAGAAAGAGAATCCAAGCATCGACTGGAATATGTTGAAGAAAACCGCCTTAAGACCCCTGCTTGAGTCCCTCGTCATCAAATCAGGCGATGAATATGCTATTTTGAACCCCTTACGGGAAGTTTCGAAGCCAACTGCACTCAAAAACAGACTCAGGAACATTCCTTTTACGCACTATTTCTCCCGCAAAGAAGTGCTCAATGGTGCCTATGACGAGCTACGTCAGCGCACTACAGCTTTACTTCTCGTGGGCTTATTGCTGGTCACTCTGGTTGCGTGGCTCCGCTATCGAGAGCCCAGAAGAGTCCTCGCTGCAATTGCCCCTGCGTTGCTTGCATCAGGGGCTACTATCGGTCTGCTAACCCTCGGTGGTGTGGAGATCAACTTGCTCCACCTTTTGGGTCTTTTGCTTGTGTGCAGTATGGGCGTCGATTATGGCATCTTTCTTGTTGATGCGACCTCTTCTCACCTAGCGGCTTCTCTACTCAGCATTTCTATTGGGTGCATGAGTACGGTTCTCTCGTTTGGTGCCCTGGCACTCTCAACTTCCCCTGCGCTACACTCTTTGGGACTCACAATTGGTTTGGGCGTGCTACTCTCTTTGGTGCTGGCGCCCACGGCGTTTCTCATACTCGGGCCACAGCACGTCTCTCCCCAATCGACAACATGAACACCTTAGCGCTCTATTCCCGCCGAGAAATTCACAAACTCGTATTCTATGGTCTACTTTCAGCCCCTTTGGGGTGCGCCTCAAACGAAAAGACTACAAGCCAAAAAGCCCCTCACACGAAGCTCCCCAATTACCGGGGACCTCGCGTTGCTCCCAACGAAATTTCCTCTGACTTTATGTGGCAGCAGCGCATCACAGCCCGCCATGCTCAGAGCACTACAAGTTTCGACGCTATCGTGCAAAAACGAAAGAATCAGCTGCTCATTGTTGGTCTCACGCCCTTCAATAGCCGTGCGTTCTTGATTGAGCAGAATGGGCTTCAATTCAAGTTCGAAAAGTTCGTCCCCTTCGATTTACCCTTTGCTCCAGAGGCAATTCTCATCGATATTCACCGGTGCTTTTTTCATCTTTTGGTAAATAATCTACCCGAGTCAGGAAAACGCGCGGGGCAATGGGGCGAGGAGAATATCGTAGACTTTTTCAAAGGGGGGGCCTTAATCAAACGAACATATCTCAATGTCTCCGGAACCGGCTCTGCCTTGGTCGTGACCTACCCTGGGGGCTACACACCCTTCACTCCGCCCCCCATAACAATTTTGCACAACCGAGCCTACGGCTATCAACTAAAGATCGAGACCATAAGCTCTCGTCTTCTCTGAGTTTTAACTCTACTCCGCCTTACCCGCGTTGATGGGGCCAGCGTAAATGAGGAGCGTTCCTCTTGCTCGCTCCTCAGCACCACACCATACGCGCCCCTCATAGCGCGACAAATTGCCTTCCAAAAATTGCAAGCAAACACTAATCTCCAAGCGATCTCCTCTCTTGAAATTTCCACCAAAAAATTTCATATGAGGGATACTGACGATATAACCAGCTTCTGCGATTTGTCTCTGACTTTCCTTCGCTGCGAGGCCACCATGTACGGCCGCCGTCTGAGCAATCAGCTCCAAGGCGACTCCTACGTCAATCTCCCCCTGCACCAAGTAGGGAGTGCTCGCTTCAAGAACGGCAATGCAGGACGTCTGCTCGGCTGTGTGGGCGAGCACCCGATCTAACAAGAGAGCGGTCTCTCGGTGGGGAATCAGGTCTTGTAAAGGCGGAAACACTGTCTCTCACTAGCATATTGAGGCACAACCAATACCCGAAGGTAGAAGGGTGTTTCGTTCCCCCCTAAGCGACAAGACTCAATGGGGCTCTCCCTCTCTCGTCCCTTGACTCTTGGGGACCCGCGCTCCCCGTGAGAGCGGATACATTCTCAGTACCTGTTGGGGAAGGCTCCGACCTTGGGGATAGATTTGGAGAGCCGGCCACCGCGCTCGTCTCTGGTTCTGTCTGGGACTCTTGGGTGAGCGCACGCTGAGCGTCCACCATCTTGGATTGAGCGGAGGACGCGACAGACCTGTCCGCGCCGGAGGGATCACTGGGAGCGAGAGCCGCGCGAATTACCTGTTGCATCTTAACAATTGTCGCAGCTGGATCTCCTCCAATGGCTGAGGTGTCAATGTCCACACTTCCGCCCACTGCATACGACTTGCCATCCGGCCCCCGTTGGGTGTCGTAGTTGATCGAGCCAGCATAGCTGCCGCCAGCCGACTTATGAGCCTGCTCGTGAGTACGTACCTCCGCGTCTCGTGCTTGTAGGTCTCGTACAGTTTGGAGTTCTTCCTCGCTTAATTCACCTTCCACCGCGAGTGCCCCCACTTCGCCTTGTTGCGTTACCTCGCTGGGCGCTACCTCGCTGGGCGCTACCTCGCTGGGCGCTACCTCGCTGGGCGCTACCTCGCTG
>CAYWLO010000036.1:42221-42604 GCA_964459035.1 uncultured Polyangiaceae bacterium
GGCGCAGGACGACCCTCCGCCAGGGCCCTTCCTTCTTCGCTAATAGTTACGGTAAACGGTCTCGCGTCAGGAGCGTCTGTTTCCCCCCCAAAAGAATCATCACCGAGAGTGCGCGCTCCCACTTTCTGCACTGGTTGGACCGGCAATACAGTCCGCGCCTGATGGAGAGCACTCGGGCCGCTCACTCTGCTGGATGATGATAAATTCGAAAGCATCAAGATTGATTCCGTACCTACGATGATACGGTGGGCCTCAGTAATTCTTGAGCACCCTTTTTAACTGACTAGTACCTCCTGCCGGAAGTCCGTGCCGGGTTTCACCAGACCCAGCTGAAGTGGGGGCCTGATGAAACCCGCAATAGCCTCCCTATTTGCCCTCGGTAC
>CAYWLO010000037.1:0-9692 GCA_964459035.1 uncultured Polyangiaceae bacterium
TGCCCAACGAGCTAACTTGTTGATATCGCTAGGCGAGTCATGCGATTGCCCTGGCTCTTTAGCCGAGTACAACCCCCGGAAGCAGACCCAATAGAAAGAGAGCGCCGAGCAAGACAGTATATGCCAGAGCCTCCATACCGTGAACGTCTTCTTCGCCTGGACGCCGCGGACCAGCCGCAAAGAGGGCAAAATAAGTACGCAATACTGTCAGGCCATTGATGGCCGTGACTGCGATCAAAATATAGCCCAAATAAGGATGTTCGTTCACGCTGCCTTGCACAAGAAGGTCCTCCGCCACAAAACCAGCCGAGAGGGGCAACCCCACAGTTGTGAGACCCAAGAGAAGGAGAAAAGTGCCCAATCTGGGCAATTGCTCAGGATGGGCAGAGCTGGACGAAAAGTACAATTCGCCTCTGCGAGCTCTGACGCTGGCGATTGCCAAGACAAAGCCAGAAGAGGCAAGCGAGAGCGTCGCCCAAGCCAAGACCGCTCCTCCTCGCCCCAATTCCGTTCCATTTGCGAGACCAAAAGAGATCAAGCTGGTCTGACTTATCAAAAGATAGGCTGTTGAACGTAAAATACTCGTTTGTGCAAGGGCGAGTAAAGCTGCAATCAAGGCAGAGACAGCCCCCATATCACCAATCAGAGTAATGAGGTGTCCATGCTGCGAGCCGTGAATCAGCTCAAGGCTCGCGTAGACCCCCAATTGGGGAGCTGCAAACGCGCAGAGAAGGCCCAGGGGAGCTTCCTCAACCAACCTCAAAAACCAACTATGAAAGGGAAGAATCGCTTCCCGCAATAGCACCGCACATAAAATACACACAACGGACCACTCATGGCGCCCTTCAAGTGAGAGCCACGCTCCCGCAGAAAAGAAACAAATGCTAGGCAATTGGTAGATCAAAAAAAGATGAGCGCTACTTTCTAGTGGAGAGAGGGCGCGCCACATAACAAGAGCCGAAAGAGCCCACAAGAACGCAAGGACTAAGGCGTCGTTCGTCACTAAAAAAGCACTGCCAATCGCAAGAATATAAAGCATGCGAGAGAACGAGCGCACGCTATGAGAACGCAGGGGCGAAAGAGCGACGATAGCCATCGCCAGGACTCCATGGACCCCGAGAACACTACGAATTTGTCTGGGCATAGCCAGGACAAATTCGATTCCGCCGGGAAGGACAAGGGGTATCTTGTTTGGCAAAAACAAAAAGCTCAGCACCTGAAATACCAATGCTGCGCCCGCCCAGCGTATCCCCCACAGACGCGCAGCCCGTGCGCTCCCTTGCCGCCCTACGTACAGGCCGCCTGCAAGCAGAATAAGACCGGAGAGGAGAGGCGTGATACCAATCATAGCTTGCTCTCCGGTGGAGTGTTCAGATGAGTTGGATCGGCACGCTTTCTGCTGCCCAATAACAAATTCACCCACTGTCTTTCCAGCGAATCCAATGCCCGCAGCAAGGCCAGACCCTTCAATAGAAGCACGCGACCGAAGGCGTCCAGATAGGCCCGCTCAATCGCAAAGCGGTACAACTTTCTCTGCAGTCCCAGAGGCAATGCCTTCTCAAAGCGAACAAATAGCTGAGGTAGCTTTTCCCCGCGCGCGCGCTCCAACGCAAACTTATCACTCAATATACTGGGAGAGCGTAAGATCTGCAGACAGCGCAAAGTCGCGTGTCCCACTACATGCAGAAGAGCAAGGTGGTAGAATCCCAAACCAATTTCTACGTAGATAATCCCGACCTGGGTCATCACAGAATAAGCAAGGGCACTTTTGATATCCGTTTGTACCCTTCCCACCAAGGTCGAATAGAGAGCAGAAAAGCCTCCCACGGCAATCACCCCCCAGGCCAAAACCGGCGTCTCCGAGATCAGGGGAGCGGCGCGCAGCAACAAATAGGGGCCGAGGTGTACAGAAATCGCCCCATAAAAAATGGCACTCGATGGGGTTGGCCCCTCCATCGCGCGCGGCAGCCACCCCCCCAGGGGAAATTGGGCGGCCTTTCCCATAGATGCCCAGAGAATACAGAAGCCAATCAGGAGCCGGGCGCTCTCACTCTCTGGAACGGCCCAGGACCCCCAAGAGACACCACTTACGTGGTTGTCCGCCATTGTATGACCCAATTGATGGTGCAAGAGCACGGCCGCCGAAAGTAAACCGATATCGCAAATACGATAGATAACAAAGGCGCGCAGGGCGTGGCGCACTGGGCCTGGTCGCTCATGAAAAAAACCAATGAGCAACGCCGAACTGAGCCCCACCAGCTCCCAACCAAAGAAAGCAAAGTCGAGACTCCCGGCGAAGAGCATTTGCAAAACTCCAGATCCAAAAAGGGCCAAGAGAAAGAAGAAGCGTAGAAAGCCCCGTTCGCGATGCAAGTACTTACGAGAAAACGCGCCTACTACAAAAAGCAGGGCACTCGAAAATGCCGCCATCGGCACCGAGAGCCTATCGGCCACCAAACTGAGATGAAATTCATAGTGACCGACCTTGAACCAAGGTTCAAAGTCGGTGAACAGACGCGCACGACCCGAAAGCCAGAGCTCCACCCCCAGTACTACGCACGCAATAAACGAGAGCCCAAAGGACCAGGAAACTAATTGATGAATGAACGCTTCTGCCCACCCTTTGTTGCGCAAGCGCAGCCCCCAGAGCCCGAGAAAAAGAGTGGCGACCAAAGGGGGAGCAATGGCCAAGGTGGTCCAAAACGATTCGTGCAATTCGCTCATGAAGCAACCCTCGCAAACGAAGCGAGTAAGTGGGCACCAGGGCGAGGCTCGTCGCTTGGCCCATAAGCATCTCGAGACCTAGCAAACGATTGCACCTCGCGAGTTCGGGGGTGAAATGGTGAAAAGCCGCTCCGGCTATAGAGAAACATTTCTCCTTTTTCTGGCTGCCACGAGACCAGATGAACCCATCCTCTTTCGACAAGCTGCCGCACTGAGGGATTCCTTACAAATACTCTTTCTAGGCTATCGGGTGTTGCTTCTACCACTGCGACCATACGCACCGGGGGGTGCTTCTCGATCATCTGACTGTAGAGCCCCGTACGAAGATCGGATTTATGACCGTCCATCACCCCCAGAAGACCACTCACATTGTGTGGTAATTTCGAGCCGGCGCCGTAGAATGACTGATCAATCGAGCCAAAAAAATACTCCAAGTTGATGCCCATTCCCACCGGCAACGAACCCATGAGGACGTCGTAAAGGCGGTCTCCTTGAGGATCTTGATTTGGATTGTAGGAAACAAGAAAGGCCCGTTGGTCCAAGAAAAGTCCGCGCGTCCATTGGCGCTGCCCCACGATGCAACAGGAGTTTCTTGCGTGATTGTACTCGGGGCGAGGTTCCGAAAGATCGACAGAGCGCGCCTCGACTAATTTTTTTGCCTGGCGGGGCGACAGATTGTTCGGCGCTGTATCAAAGAGCCGACAGCGTTCATGGGCGTTGAGTTCACTGGCGCTCCGTAATGCCTCCTGGATGGCTTGTCCTAGAGCCGGGCTCAACCTAGCCATGGCCAGCTCATCCAAAGTGACTTCGTCTGTACAGGTATCGTGCACCCCTCCAACAAAAACTGTCTCAGGAGGAATACAGAGGCCGCGTTTCTTCAAAAGCGCCTGCACTCGCTTGTCATTTGCCATTTGAGCAAAGGCACGCCCGTTGGGTCCCCCACAACCTCCTGCCGTCGCCCCACATCCGTAGGCTGATAGGTGAGGATTGTTCACACTGGAGGAACCGTGACCGATGAGTAGAACCGCAGGGGCGATGTCCTCGACCAAGCCAATTTCTCGCAGCAATTTTTCAACGATATCTGCCATCTCCTCGTGGGTGAAACCCAAAGAAAGTCCTGAGGACAAGGACCTAGCCTGGGGAGAAAACCCTTGGTCTCTCGTGAGGCGAAGCTCCCCCGCCCCTGCCTTCGACCTCTTAGCTCGCAAGGCAAACCAATGAGGAAAAAGCACGCCCAAGACCAAAGGAATGATCGAGAAAAAGCCCAGCAATGAGCTCAAATAGCCTCGAACCAAGGTCCTGCTCCCAATATGCAGGTGGTAGTTCAGAGAAAATCGTCCTTGAACGAGGGGAGCCTCCTCTTCCACGACATGGCTCGCCTTCAGTGAAACTGGGCATAAATCACGAGAACGCACCTCCCCGCTCCCCAAATATCGCATAGCTATACCGAAAAAACCTGGATAGCTATACGTAGACGCATGACTATCGGTCTCTTCGAGATGTCGTCGTAAAGACTCTTCCCTATCATCGATGCAAAAGACCGCCTGGTAAGCGACCGAGGGCACCCTTTGCCCGCCAATCCATCGGGAGTGATTCGTTAGACAGTTCGTCTGATCATGCAGAGCGTCATTTTCAAAGGCACGCAACAAAAGTCTGGAGCGAACTCTGGGTGGTGTAGCGCCGACCCATTGCACCCATTGAGTAGCTCCCTCAGCAGTGAGTAGTACAAGAGGATCGACACTCAACCTCAAGGCCAAAATATATGATTCATACGCCAGGCCAATGCATTCGTTGCGCAAAGTGAGTTCAGCATGAGCTTCTTTTGCGCCGCTCTCGCTTTGAGCTTGAGTCCCCCCCTGCCAACTCAGCCCCTTGTCGGTCTTCGCTTGCACCTCTAGAGACAATAAAACGGCAACAAAGTCGAGCAATCTAGCGGGCAGCCTCCGAAAGGGCGCCTTGTCTGGATTTTTCTCTAACTGTAAAAACATGCCTGCCCAGCCCCTCACAGGAAGCAAAAAAGCGTGCAGCACTTCGACCCATTGTTCTTCAGGATGTTGTAACTTTCTTAAGCACTCAATCACTACTTGCTCCGAGGAGCCCTGCAGCCCGGGCTCAGCGCGAAGGGTCTGCGCAAACCCCTGCAACCAAGGCTCTGGCGAGACATAGGACGCTGTAGAAAGCTCGCGAAAGCAGATCCAGAACCCCCTATCCCGCTGGGGCATATGCCAATGGGCAATGCCTTGATCTAAATAAGCCGCTGCCAAGCGAATCATGTGGGGAATTACCCAGTTTTTCCATTCAACCCGCGAGAGCGACGCCCTTGGAACCTTGTTGGTTGTCGAAACACATAAACGCGCGCTCCCTGCCCTCAAGCTCTGCCAAACTGATTCTTTTAATTCGGCCAGTGGCTCAGGACTCTGTCTCAAGGCGAAAGATCGCAGCGCGGAGCGTCTTTCACAAGTAATGTCTCCAGCCACGCGTCTATCAAATAGCAAGCCCTCACTCTCTAACCATTCGATTGTATAGGCGGAGGGAATGTCAAAGAATTGTTCCAAGCGACCATAAAGGAATTCATCGTATTTTAACCCGCCAATTTCCTCCTCTTCTCTCTCCATCACTTGATGGCGGCACACCTCAAGCAAAGCAGCACGAGAGATGTACCCATCTTTAAAAGCTTGAGAAAATAGCTCGTTGGATGGATAGGCCGCTGCGCCCAATTTATCGGCACTCGCCTCCAAGGCATCTTCAAAGGTCAGTCCTTCGAGGGCATGCAGAGTATTGTGATGCACAAAGGCATGCAGGGGCGCCTGCTCCGGGAGGTATTTTTCTACCTCTTTCATGGCACGGTGCAATGAAAGTACTGCAGAATCAACTTCTCCCTCGGAGCTTAGTTTTTGAGCGCGGTCTTTCGACATCATTGAACGCTCTTTCTTGCTGCATACTCGTGATTTGAGAGGGCCTGCATGTTCTCGAGACCCACCAACGTCAATTTAGCCCGAGTCCATTCCTGAGAGATTGCCTGTAAACGTAGAAGAAATGTGTGATCGACAAGAGCCACATTCTCAAATTCCACACGGACTTCTCGAATAGAATCGTCCACCGCCTCGAGGGATCGACGTAAAGTAAGAACGTTTGTAAGAATCGCCGCGTTGTTTACTTTCACGACAAAAACATCTCCCTCACGACAAGTGCTGATCTTGGGAGAAAAGAAAGATCTGGGCGAGACACCACGGCTCCAATGAAGAACAAACTTCAGAGCCATCCCCCCAGCCACGCCAACCAAGAGATCGGTCGCGAGAGTGAGAACCAAGGTGGTGACAAAGAGTAAGAGCTGATCGAGCCCAACTTTTTTGGCATGCAGAAACTCGGCAGGAGAGGCAAGGCGCGCCCCGGTGTAAACAAGCATCGCCGCCAATGCCGCCAAGGGGATCTCCTGGAGAGCTCCGGGGATCAGCGCCACAAATACTAGGAGGAAAAGCCCGTGATAGAAGTTGGCATAGTGAGATTTAGCCCCCGAATCGAGGTTGGCTTTACTGCGCACGATTTCGGAAATCATGGGAAGCCCGCCAATCAGCGCTGAAACCAGATTACCAATACCTGCCGCACGTAAATCTCGATTGAGATCCGAAACGCTCTTGTTCGGATCCATCGAGTCCACAGCAATGACGCTTAAAGTCGATTCGATGGTACCGACAAGGGCAAACATCATCACATATTTGAGAGACGTCCCACTCCATACGACCGAAAAGTCCGGGAAAACCACTGCGCTCAAAAGAGAGCTAGGCAAACGCACCAGGTACTCTGGTCCCAAGTGATAATGATGACCCATGAACTGATAGTCATGGGCCTGGGAAACATGAAAGTAGAGGCCCATTGGCACTGTAATAGCCAGCACCACCAAGGGGGCAGGAACGACCTTTGCCCACTTAAAACGCAGGTTTGGCCAGATAAAAAGAAGCACCAAACCCGCTGCCCCCAAGAGAGAAACCTCGGGATTTGCTCTAGAGATACTGTGGGGGATCTCCAACAATAGCTCAATAGGCTCTCGCGCCTCGGGGACCACTCCCAAAACGGTGTGTACCTGCTTGGACATGATAATCACGCCGATTGCAGCCAACATTCCGTGAACAACCGAGGGAGACATCACTGTACCCATGGTGGCAGCTCGCAGGAGCGCTAAGGCAATTTGCACAAGGGCGGCCAATACCCCCACCGCTAAGGCACGGCGATACCCCAATACGGGGTCGCCCTGACCAAGTTCCTGCACCGCGCCCACTGCAATCACAATGAGCCCTGCTGCAGGCCCCTTAATAGTGAGACGCGCGCTCCCCAAAAAAGAGACCAAAACGCCACCGATGATTGCCGACAAAATGCCGGCAACCGGCGGAAAGCCACTTGCAATTGAAATACCCAAGCACAAAGGCAGGGCGATTAGAAACACTAAAAAACCAGAACGCAGGTCGTTCTTCGTCGACCCAACTCCCGCAGGAGCTCGACTCAAATTGGCCAAAATACACCTCACAAATTGAACAAAAGAAAAATACGAGATCACCTGGGTGCAGACCCTGGGAATATTCCTCGCGACTATTTCTTCAGTTCAATGGTGGGGCTCGCGCCTGATAACTCCGAAAATAACGATGCCATGCGCCCATCAAGACGGACGGCGCGCAGAAAGACTTAGATGCAAGCGGCCCGACCTCGATGCCATAGGCACCTGGTACGGTTGCGACCTCCCCATCGGCGTCTCCATCCTCCGGAGACTCGAAGTCCCCCTCGCTGTCCACGAGCTCTAAGAGCTCGCCCGCGAATAACTTGGAGGCAATATCAGCCGCATCAACGCGCAATGCCTCTGTTGTTTTGGACCAAATCCCCACGCTCAAAAGGAGCAGGGCTACAAATTGTAGCCAGCCGAAGCCTTTTTGAGAGAGCGAAGGGTTAGACATAGTGCACGGGGCCTAGAGCAGGTGATTAGCTCCCGTCACGCCCAAGCGCAACCTATTTTTCTCCACCTTTCCTTGTTCATCTGCTAACAATGGGGGTGAACCCAGTGTAATTTCGCGTGCCAGTTCGAATGAGCGAGTCAATATTATCCGCCGCAGAGATACGCGCCCTACTCATCCGAGGGCATATTCCTGCAGATGCCGTATTCGATCGATTGATGGGAAGCGAGTCCGCGGCCGCCTCTTTCCAACATTGGACGCCTCTTTCAATTTGTGCCCGTGTCGCCAATTGGATGAATGAGTTCAACATCCATTCCGTCGTAGACGTCGGTTCGGGCTCGGGTAAGTTTTGTGTAGCTACAGCCCTTCTCAGTCAGGGGAGTTTCTATGGCTTAGAGCAACGAAAACACCTGGTCTTCGAAGCGCGCGCTCTGGCCAAAACGTTCTCCCTCGATTCCTTGACTGAATTTGCCGAGGGTACGCTTCAGAGTGCCCTCCTGCCCCCTTGTGACGCCTACTATTTCTACAATCCCTTCGGCGAAAATCTCTTTGAGCCCGAAGAAGGGCTGCACTTGGATCAATCGGTCCCCTTGAGTTGGGATACTTTTGAGCAAGATGTTGCCCAAGCTTACGATTTACTCACCCTAGCCCCGGTGGGGACTTTCGTTATCGAATACAACGGGTTTGGCGGTGAACTTCCGCCGCACTACGTGCCCCTACGAGCGCATCGAGGGCACTCAAGCGTGTTGCGTCTATGGCAAAAGCGCGCCCTACGGGGAGGAGGCTCCTAATAAAGCCTCCCCCCTTTATTCTCAGAGCAAGTCCGCGAACGCAACAACGCCCACAGTACTAGAGAACCACAAGTCGGTGTCTTGCGTATTGTCTAAGTTACGAAATATCTGCTCCGAGGCAAGCTCCACACGGTTGTCCCAGCGAATGAGAAAGTTATCTACCCCTTCAATTGGTTTCGTGTTGAGGGAAAGGGTGCCTGTCATCAGGCTCTCGTTTCCGTCGGGGGCAACGGCAAAGAGAAAGCTATCGGGCGAGTAGAGATACTCTCCGCGCACAGCCACACTAAAGGAGGGTGTCAGCTCATAGCCAGCGGCAACACTCGCGCCCCAAAACGCACTGTCCTCATAGCCGACGTTCATATCGAAGTTTCCAACGATACTCAGATCTCCCAGAGAGACATTGGCGACCACATCAATGAAGGTGTCAATGAAACCGCCCGCCGCGTTGGTAGTCGCAGGACGCAAAGACTGGAGAACTCCCACATAGACACCTAATGTATCATTGTTATCATAACCAACTTGAGCTCCCCCATTGATGGCGCCCGAACCTAAGTTGGGAGCGCTGGCGTCGTTGACCACCATGCCGCGCAATACAATCTCGTCCATCGTGTATTCGGCGCGAACACCGGTGTGCCAAAATGGTTGCATGTTGAAATAAAGCTCACCACGAGTGTAGTTCAGGTTTTGCCAGCTTTTGGCTACTTCCGCGCCATAAATCGTCTCAAATACCCCGGCATCAATGGCTAGGTTTTCTACGGGTCTCCAAGTTGCATAGGCTTGGGTGACCGGACCCAAACCATTGGTGCCGTAAATGAACACACCGTCGCCAAAGCGCAGGCTGCCGGTGACGCCCCACTCGCCGCCGTCGTAGCCCACGTCCGCTCCCAGCCAGTTCAGTCCAAAGCCGCTTTCGGCCTCTCCTGCCAGTCCGGTTCCCGAGTAGACTCCACCGCCGCCGTCCACCGTCCCTGACTTAGCGCTTTGCCAGCCACCCCAGGTATCAGCAAATATAAAAAGTGATGCTTTGTTATCATCCTGGTCGGCAGCTTCATCCTCCACCGGAGCATCGATGTCTTGTCCTTCACTCTGGACTGTCTCGTCTACCTGACGGGGCGCTTTGCCCGTTGCTTTGGGCTCAATGGTTTCCTCTTTCTTCAGAGCCTGAGGCTCAGAGCTTGCGGCATTTGCAGTAGCAGAGCTTGCGGTATTTGCAGTAGCAGAGCTTGCGGTATTTGCA
>CAYWLO010000037.1:9792-42116 GCA_964459035.1 uncultured Polyangiaceae bacterium
GCAGTAGCAGAGCTTGCGGTATTTGCAGTAGCAGAGCTTGCGGTATTTGCAGTAGACGGAGTCTCCACGGCTGATTCCTCGCCAGCAGCTGGCGCAGTCTGGGGTGCTTGGCCCTCTGCTGGCTGCTCCGGGCTTGCTTCAGTCGAATCCCCAGCGGGGGTAGCATTGGCAGGTGAGGTCTCGGGGGGGGTCGATGTCCCCGCGACTGCTGGAACTGCTGGAACGGCTGGAACTGCTGAAGACTCTTCTGCAAGAACGTTGCTGCTAGCAAGCAAACTCACCATGAAAATTGAAGTACGAAGGGTAGGTTTCATATGCATTTTTTGACTCCTGAACAATTTCGCGCGGGCAGAGTTCGCCGAGCAACGAAGCGCAAGAGGGCCCTTACGCGAACTCAAATTAGTCAGTCTCATGTTGCCGGAGTGTGTCGAAGTCTTTTCTTCAATTAGAATTGGAGAGCACCAACCCCCCCCAGCCTCTCGCGTCTACGAAGCGCAAAATACCTAATAATGCTCGAAAATGGGATTTTCTCTTCCCTCGTCTGCACAATTGGCACAGATCTCACCTCAGGGGCTTGACCGCGTCCCGCCTTCGACGCAGATCCGCAGGAGCACAATGAATCTTCCTGTCGCACAATCCCATCCCGAATTGGCACATCTTGATTTGGACGTCGAAATCGAGCGTCTCAAGAAAGAACGCAACGCTATCATCCTGGCCCACTATTATCAGGAAAGCGAAATTCAGGACATCGCCGATTTTATTGGAGACTCCCTGCAATTGGCTCAGCAAGCCAAAAAAACATCTGCCGACGTAATCCTCTTCGCCGGGGTGCATTTTATGGCGGAAACGGCAAAAATATTAAACCCAACGCGCAAGGTTCTAGTACCTGATATGGCCGCGGGGTGTTCCTTGGCCGACGGTTGCCCGATTGAAAAATTTCGTGCGTGGAAAGCTCGTTATCCCGGAGCGTTCACCATTAGCTATATAAATTGTAGCGCGGCGGTGAAGGCAGAGTCCGATCTCATTTGCACCTCTTCCAACGCTATTAAAATGGTGCAATCGGTTCCCGCCGATCGGCAAATACTCTTTGCCCCCGATAGAAACTTAGGAAAGTACATCATCAAAGAAACCGGGCGTGACATGCTTCTCTGGCCGGGTAGCTGTATCGTTCATGAAACCTTCAGTCTCAAACGCCTCCTAGAACTCAAGCGCAAGAACCCCTCCGCTAAAATTATCGCTCATCCCGAATGCGAGCCTCATATTTTGGACGAATCTGAGTTTACCGGCTCCACGGCCGCACTGCTTCGCTTTGTGCAAAATGATAGTGCCCCTGCTTTCATTGTTGCGACAGAAAGCGGCATTTTACACCAAATGCGCAAGTTAGCTCCAGAAAAAACCCTGATTGCCGCTCCGCCAGAAAACGAAAGTTGTAGCTGCAACGAGTGCCCCTACATGCGGCTCAATACGCCAGAAAAAATCTACCTTGCGTTGCGCGATCTGCAACCAGAGCTCTTGATGGATGAACAAGAGCGCACTCTAGCGCGAGCCCCCATTGAAAAAATGTTAGAGCTTTCTTAACACTGAAATATCGCCGCCCCAGGTGCATTCTCTATGTGAAACATTTTTCGAGCGTTCCGGTTCTCTGACCATGAGACAAGTAGTCGTATGAGCTTAGGCACCCAAAAGCACATTGAATATCTCTCCGCTCGGTTATGTCTCTTTGGAAGCCGCTGTTCCACCAGCCAAGAATCCGACGAACGCAACAGCAATCGTCTGAACAACTTCCATACTCCACTCAACGACCTCGGAAGCCTTACCTTCTGCGTTGTGCGTTCCGTAAAAGCCTGATCCGACAATGATGAGGCAGCAAATAGTAGTCACAGCAAGCAATAGTGTCATCGCCCATCTGGCGACGAAGCCATCTTTCCAAATAGCGTGCTTGGCCTGTTCTTCCTTGATGGAAAAGCCATTCTCACTGTCGCTGGCGCTTAAGCTAAATTCCTTGTTGGAGTATCCTTTAAGATCCAACTCCATCCGTTAAAGACCCACAACCTTCGTAAAAGTTTTGCCCTCATTGTCGATGAAAACAAGCTCGTGGCCTCGTCTCTCATGCTCTTTAGCAGCCACAAGCAAGGTCAACGCTTGGCGAATCACGTCGGCACGACTCGTCTCATCTTCTCTTGCGAGTTTCTCGAGCGCCTTTGCAGTCTTACTTGAAAGGCTCAGATTGAGGCGTATTCCCGGCTTTGTAGGCATGCGTATAATATGCGCATGAAATGCACACCGTGCAACGTCGCAGCTCAACTTACCTGTAACCACGCATAATTAGTGGTCTAAATTGCTAATTTTTTCTTTTCCGGGCAAGCGAGAGAACGTTTGCTTCGCCAAATCGATGAGATTGCCGCAAGCCTCCACTCCTAAATTCACGGACTCAGCAGGATCCATCGCCACGTCCCAGCAATGGTATTGCATATCCCACTCTCGCGCCTCCAACTTCATCGTGCCGCGCATATATCCCCAGTTTTCGAACGCGCAGCTCCAAACCTCGGCGCAATTGCTCATCGGTAAAGCGCGCCTGTTGATCTTTGAGCCTAGGAGGCTCTCCCCCACCATGCGCTCCTGAAAAGTTGAGATGGCGGGCGCATTCCAAATCCCCATGAGATCCAAAATAGTCGCGGTGAGATCGGGATGAAATGTTGGAGCATCACGGCGAAGAAGCAAATTCTTGCGCTCAAAGGAGCTCAGAGTTCCCTCAGGGGCGTCTATCCACGCTGGAACCAATATTTCCTCATCGTAGAGGCTCAATGTATGCCCCATTTGATGATGCTCTCGAAATGCCTCACCATGGTCGCTTGTGTACACAATGACAGCACGCTCCCCACCAGGTGCTTTGCGCAAAGCACCTAGCAATTTCGCCAAGTGCATATCCTGCTGATAGATAGCGTTTTGATAGTAGTTGAAAAACTTTTTATTATTCTCCGGGGCCTTATTTCTCGTCGCCGGTTGAAATGGCTGGGGCCCATCTTTTTCAACTAGGTAAGGATAATGCCCATTTGAAAGTTGAATCGTCAGAAAATAGGGTTCTTTCAGTTGACCTATTTCGGCAATGGCCCGGTCCTTAAAAAGTCTTTCGCGTGCCCCCAAATCGATATCACTCTCGGGGTCTACGTCTGTCGCGGTAAAGAAACTATCAACGCCGAGGTCTCCCAGCCAAAGTCTCATATTTCCAAACATGATATTTTGGCTCGTCCAATAGGCGGTAAAATATCCAGACTCGCGCGCGTAATCAAAGAGCAATGGCCATGAATGCAGCGTTTCGCGATCTTCTGTAGGGGCCAAGCCGCTCCACAAAACAGCCATAGAAATTGCGGTGCACGAATCAAGAGAGCGCATTTGATTCAACGGAAAACGCTGAGGAAAGGCCAAATTTGTTGCCTGAGTACGACGACACTGGGGGTCAAATTGATTGCAGGTCGCGTCTTGACGCACGCTTTCACTGATCACAAACACAATATTGCGTCTGCGCTTGGGCTGCGGAACAATTTTATGCAAAGCCAGCGAGTGGCGAGCCCGGGGCCGCCTTTTTCCACTATCTTTCGTGAGTCCCATTTGAGTCATGACCACACCTCCCAAAGCATGAAGGTAAAGAGCGTCGGGGGTACTCGCTTGGCGCCTCTTGTATTCGATTGGTAGAAAGAACACTCCAACAATTGCGGGAAGGGAGAGGATGAGGCCCAGGCGGCGAGACCAGGCGGGGGGTCTTAACGTACCAATCGCTCCTAATAATATGAGGAACGAGAGCAAAAGAGCAGGGAATAGAGCTGATAGGTAATTTTGTGCGTCCGCGAAAATTTGATGCAGGATGCTCTCGCTAAAATCGGTGGCGAAACGAGAAACATCTAGATTGATGTACGCATTGTATTGCTTAAAGAAATACGCCTGAGCCCCCAAACAAAGAGTCAACAAGACCACAAAGAATAGACGCATGAGCCAGCGCACACGCCCCTTGCTTCCGGTCGAACCCAAGAGCAACAAAGCCCAGACAATGGCGAGCAACGAAGCGCTTTGCGCGTAGCTCCACCAGCTCTGCGCGTCAAAAGAAGCAAGGCGGGTGCCCCGTAACTGCCCATCCATTCCGACAAGAGCAAGAGTCGGCAGCAAAAGGCTCACGTAGGGCCAAAGGGACCTAGAAAATGTATTTTCGCCTCGAATTTGAGCGCTCTTTCGAGGGGCTCCACCTGAGAAAGTCATCGATCAGCGCTCCCAAGGCAAAGAGAGCGCCTTCAGAGAAAAAATCAGCTCTTGCGCTCTTGCTGACTCGCCATGAACACGCCCCCTATGGGGCTCGGGGGTAAGATCTAGAAAAATAGCGTCGCCGCCCAGGGGTCGAACGTAGGGGGCGCCCCATTCCACTACCAGAAGCTCTCCGGCTGCGCGGCGCACATGCAATCCTAGCTCATATACTTCCTCTTCCTCGCCCAACCTATAGAGGTCCGCATGAACGAGTGGGGGGGTCGTGGGGTATTCGTGAACCAAGGTGTAAGTCGGGCTGGTCACACGCTCTCTTTCGTCCAATCCCAATGCATAACAAAGAGATCGAGAAAAAAATGTCTTTCCTGCGCCGAGCCCCCCTGAAAGAATCAACAAGTCGCCGCCTCTCAAATAAGGGGCCATGGCGCGAGCCAACGCCGTTGTATCCTCTTCGGCAGTTAGTTTGAACTTTATATCAACAAAGGTCATGGTTGAATCTCAGCAGAAGAAGGTTTCATAATGGCAGCCTCTTCGTCGGTTGCGCTTCCCCAAGAACTCACAACTAAATTGCGTGCAATGCCGTGGGTGCCCATAAACCCCTGAGTTACCGTGGTTTTCAAAGAAACTCGCACATCAAGGAGAGCCCTACGCACTTGGTCATGGCGAATTTTCACGGCCTTCATTTCTGTTACTTCGGTATCGGGCAATGACTGAAGAGCCGCGCGCAAGAGGTGGGCCGCGTCAAAGCCCAAAGAATAGAACCAATCGTTTGTGCGATGTTCGTGAGCCTCCGAAGAGGGTGCACGTTCTCGATTGGAAATTCTATTCCCGGGCGATTGTCTTTGATTGCGAGGAAAGGCCGAGGCTCGTAGAGACTTCAATTGAAAAGCCTCAGCATAGCGCCCGTGGGCCCCGGCAAGTCCCACTACAATTTGAGGAGACCACTTGCTAAAACGCAGGTCCATGAGAAAATTCTTAACACACCGTCTTCCGCCCAGAATTCCAACAAAGCTCACTCCCGAGTTTTTCCACTTCTCAATTGGAAAGTGCAAGGCTCCGGGACGCTCTTGATGAGGCTCACAATGAAAGTCTTTATTCCCAAGGAAAGCCCATTCACCTTTTCCTTGGGCCCAGGTTTTCATGGCGTCCGTCTGCGCTTGAATCGAGCTACCCAAGGCAAAACCAAAGTGACTATTTCTCTCAGGCTCACCAAAAAAAGTGACGACCGGAACCTTCTTTGACTCAGCAAACTGCAGGGCGGCGTGGGCGCTCTCTGCGTCCACACCTGCCAACAGAACCGATGCTCCCAAACCGCTCAAAGTGCTGAGGGCTACTTTCAAAGAGCCTCTATCTTCCACCGCCACGACGCCAACACTTTGTCGCTCGCCTGAGCCTTGACCCAAACCAAGTCCCCGAGCAAGCCCTGCCATAACTCTCAGCGAGCGTCTGCGCTGCTGGGGACTTTTTCCACCTAAAACTACTCCTAAGACGCGCCCAACCACCTGCTCTTGTTGCTCCGCCAAACGCGCAAGGGCGGCTAACTCTGCCAGCTGGTCACCGTCCTCGCTGACTCTCAACCAAGCAGGGGACACCGAAAGCAGGTCCTTGGCCAGATAGGCGTCACGCTGACCGAGAGCTTGAATTGTTAGCTGAGTGATCAGCACCTTACGCATCCATTGACGAGAAGCACGCTCTTTCTCGGAGGAATATTTCGATGAATAGTCGGCCAATACATGTAAAATTGCCGGATGGGGTATCTGGGCCAGGTGAGCATGTATCCACTCCCGACTGAGGGTCGACTCTTGCTTTAACTCTACCAACCACGATGTCATCACAACAATCGCGAGTCTCCAGCGGCGCTCATGAATCGCGGCATTTGTCCGCTCTCTGGCATATTGATCCTTCGCCGAATCTTTCAGTAACTTTCCCTCAAGAGGGGCCAAAAGCTCCAGGGCCACCTGGTGTTCACCTTCTCGATTTTCGACCGCGGCCAACAATAAGATGGCCTCGTCTCGGCTGGGCCCAGCATCTCCCTCGACAAGAGGCTGCAAGAGGGCGCGGGCGCCACCAGAACGTCGTTCAAGAAGGGCAATTTGCGCAAGCATCAACTGGGCCCGCAAGCGACTCGTGTCGAAAGGGTATTTACTGACATACCGCTCAAGGTCTTCACGCAAGGCTCGGCGCCCTACAATGCCTTCCGACTCCCAACGAAGTTCCAAGTTCGTCAGCTCTTCTTGAGCCTCTCGACTGGAAGCAACGGCTACTTGCGGCACCCCCTGCTGGGAGGGGCGACACGCAAAAAGCCCCAACGCGAATAAAAAACCAACGCTGGACTGTCGAAAAAGGCGCCAGCGAGCGTCTCCCGGGCGCAAATTATTCAACATTCTCCCAAGGCACGGCATTTTCCCCTCTCATCTACCATTGGAGACAAGACAGCCAAAGTATCCATGGTACCATTGCCATTCTCGCCGCTTTAGACGGCCTATCGCGGCGATTGCTGCATAAATATGACCCGACTCTCTCAAGGCACTCTCGACTCGACCAGTCCACGCCATTTAGTTTTGATTGAAAGGCTCACCCTCTGGGGCGGTCTCTGCGCAAGTCTTCTGCTCACTTTTCAGGCAAGCGCTCCTTTGCGCGAAGGATTCATCCTACCCCATGGGGTCAACTGGCTACTCTTTCTTGTTCTCGGTGCTGCCCTCGCGCTTTTTCTTCCCAAGGCAAGGAGCGAAGAGCGTCTCGGGGTAGGGGTTTGCCTTCTCTCGTGGGGACACCTTTTAATTTTAGGGGATTTTATTCATCTCCCCACGCCCCCCGTGGTCGCTTCTGATTTAGCAGCAGGTCTTTCACGCACCTGGCTCCACCTGCCTATTTACGGCCTACTCCACTCTTGGGTCATGGTCTGCTTTGGTTGGCTCTCCGCTCGAATCACCGTGCAGGCAATCGCAGTCACGCGAGGCCCCTCTCCCCCTCTCGCGCGCTGGGAGTTTTTTCTTGCCGGCTCTGTAGGGCTTCTTGTCGCGGGGTTTGGGGTCTTTGCGTTGTTAGGCTATGCCACGGGGCAGATCTCCCTACTCCTAGGCTGAGCAGCACCCCGCGCCCTCCTCTCGTCGTCTATTTTTTCAATCAAATGCCTCATTGCTATCTCATCGCTCTTGCTGCCGGTTCTAGTCTCGACCAACAGAGCAATAACGTCACTCTTTTCAATCTGGTTGAGCAGGTCAATCTTCCGCCTGGCGCCACGCCTGGTTCGAATACCCGCATCCCTCTGGAGATCCATGCCTACCTCCGCCTCGACCCTGCCGAGCTAGGCGAAGAATTCGAAATGCGCTTTGCGTTGGTGGGCTCCACCGGCCTAGAGACTTTCACCGATCCTGCCAAACATCGCGGAGCCACCTCCCGTTTACGCACTCGCACCCTCGGCGTACCCTTTCCACCAGTCTTGGGACATTATGATCTTTACCTAGACACAAGAAAAAGCGAGAGCGATCTTTGGGTTCGAGATAGTGCTTCTTGGCCAATCGCTTTTTTGCAAGAAGATCAGACTCCCACCGTGACTCACTAAAGAAAACTCCCCCATGAGCGCTCCTACTATCTACGATATCGCCGCACGCGCCGGAGTGGGCATTGCCACGGTCAGCCGCGTCATCAATGGCAGCCAACGTGTCTCAGAAAAGACTCGTCAAGCAGTCCAGCGAGCGATGGAAGAAGCCGGGTTTCGTCCCAACAACGCCGCTCGGCGACTAGCCGCCGGTGCTCCTAATCGTCATCGAGTGGCCGCTCTCATGCCCTTGGCGACCACTCCTTTCTATTTTTCCGTCTGCAAATCTCTCTCTCTTGTTCTAGCAGGAGGAAATACCGACCTCATGTTGGTCGATGTGAGCTCAGACAGCGAGGCGCGTGAGCATCTAGAAAGACTCCTGCGCGAGCGTTCCTGCGAGGGGGTCATTCTATGCAGCATGGACCTACCCGACGAACTCCAAGAACAATTTAAGACATTCAACATCCCTCTAGTTGCTCTTGATTGCGAAACAAAGACCATTCCTCATATTCGCATCGACAACGTTGAGGGTGGACGCCTGCTCAGCGAAACCTTGAGCCAATGTGGTGCCAAGCAACAAGCGCTCGTTATCGGCAAACGAAGTGGCAAAGCCTTTCTTGAGCGAGAAAAAGGATTTATGGAACGCTGCCCACCAGGCAGTCCGGTCTTTGAACTGCCACTGATGGACGTAGAAGGGGGGCGAACCATCGCACGTACCATCCTGAAGAACTATCCTCACATCGATGCCATCGCCTGCGCGGGCGATCTCGCGGCAATTGGCATTGTGGACGAATTGCGACTCGCGGGTAAAAATGTTCCCGAAGACATTCAGGTCATTGGTTTTGATGACCAACCTCTAGTGGACGTCATGGGTCTTTCCACCATTCGTCAGCCGATGGAACGCTTTGGACAATGGGCAGGCTCAGCGATTTTACAGCTAATATCACCTCAACCTGATATTTCAGCTCCCGAACCACACGTTTTACCCCTCGAAGTCATTCGTCGGAGCACAACACAAACAGGACCATGAAGGGGCCACGCGATTTGCCCCCCACGCGGAAGAGAGCCCAACACTAATGGCCGAAGAGCAAAAAGAGTCCTCACTACTAGCCAATATAGGGGCCACGGCAGTTCACTATGCCAACGTATCCCAAGGACTGGTAACGACCCTCGTCTCCGCTCTACAATCACTGACTACCCCTGGCGCTGGCGCCCGTGAAGTCGTCCGTGCAATCAGCATTCGGCAAATATTTTATACCAGCTTTCAAGCATTGCCCATGATCAGCGTGGTGGCGTTCTTTGTCGGCTCCACTCTCACTGCTCAGACTGAAATTTTGGGTGGTGCCCTTCAACGAGAAACGGCTGGGCGTATTTTGGTCGCCATCGTTCTGCGCGAATTCGCCCCCTTGGTGACCGCTATTATCATCGCCGGTAGAAGCGGCACGGCAATCGCGACAGAATTGGGCGTCATGCGAGTCAACAAGGAGGTGTTGGCGCTCGCGTCCATGGGAATCGACCCTCCACGCTTTCTCATCTGGCCTCGCCTCATCGCCACAACGGTGAGCATTCCCCTATTGACCATCTTCTTCTCTGCAATGGCAATCATTGGGGGAAATATCGCCGCTTTCCTGATTGATAGACATGGTCTGTCCGATTGGCAGCAGGGGGCAATGCTCGCCCTCAGTCCAGCTGACTTGCCCCTAGTTTTTGTTAAGACCATTGGTCTCGGGGTCATCGTAGGGTGGCTTTGTTCCTATTATGGCTTGGACGTTGGAGCTTCTCCGACAGAAATTCCACAAAAGGCGAGCCGAGCTGTCGTACAAACTCTCCTTGCCTGCATCGTCTACAACGCGTTCATCACAATCACTTTTTACTGGCTCTTTGGCTCGGGGCTGCGCTGATGCAACTCAACCTAAGTACAAGCGGTGAGCCCGGTATAACTCTCGACCGAATTCACTACAATTACGAAAAGGTGAACGTTTTTAACGACCTCAGCTGGGAACTCGACCAAGGGCAAAACGCGGTCATTACGGGCACGAGTGGTTGCGGAAAATCCACTCTGTTACAAATTGCCGCAGGGCTTCTACCCACTCACCAAGGAGCAGTCCTCCTGGCCGGGCATCCTATTGGAAAAATGCTCCCCAGCGAGCGTGTGCGTCGAGGTTTGCGAACGGGTTTTGTTTTTCAAGACGGTGGCTTACTTGCGAATATTGACGTTTTCTCCAACGTCTCCCTCGCCCTCTATTATCATCAAGACATCCTCAAGTTATCGGACGACGAAGTGGTGCAACGCGTTGAGGAATCTTTAGAATCTGCACAAATTTCAAAAAGCCACTGGTACACTCTCCCCGCCCATCTTTCTTTTGGAGACAGAAAACGTTTGGCCCTAGCGCGAGCAATCGCATACAAACCTAATTTTTTCTTCTTTGACGATCCTGATGTCGGCAATGATCAGCGCACCGCGCGAGTCACTCATCAAATACTTTGCGAGCTACGGGATGATCCTGGCATCACCCTGATGGTGGCAACCAATCGCTCGGCTTTAATAGAGCGTCTTGGAGTACCTGGATATAGTCTCGAAGAAGGCGAGTTAGCCGAAACAAGCGCCATCAGCCTCTATCCTGGTGCCAGTTGGCGCCCCTCATCATGATCTGCAATGAAAACACGATTCTACTTTAATCACATCGGCATTGAAGAAGGCTCCTCGGCTTGCGCCTTATTCAATCTGTCCGACTGGGACGCCACCCCAGTCGAAGTGGTCAACACTGCCACCGGCCGCACGGTAAGTCAGCTCACCCCGGCAGAAGGGCAAATCTCTTTTCGTGAGCTCAAGCTGGGTGCTCTCGATCTAAGCGAATTGCAGGCTGGGCGGTACACCCTGCGCTACGGGGAAGAGAACTCGCCCCCCTTCGCCATTGGCAAGCATATTCTGGTTAAAAGTACACTGAGCTTAGTGCTCGACTACTTCAAGAGCCAACGATGCTCCTCACCGTGGGACGATAAAAGTGTTTCGTTCTTTGGCTCTCGCGAGGGAAGCGTCGATGTACACGGAGGTTGGTACGACGCGTCGGGAGACGTGAGCAAATATCTCTCCCATCTCTCCTACGCCAACTTCATGAACCCCCAGCAAACCCCCATGGCGCTTTGGGCATTATTAGAGCACCTTGAGAAACGTGCCCACTGCCATGAGGCTGGAATTTTTGAGCGTTTGCGCGATGAAGCGAACCATGGGGCCCAGTTTCTCTGCCGAATGCAAGACCCTGCTGGCTATTTCTACACTACGGTCTTTGACCAATGGTCCAAAGACCCCTCGCGCCGTCTCATTTGCGCCTACAAGACGCAAAGTGGAGAGCGCCTGGAGTCCTACCAAGCTGGCATGAGACAAGGAGGCGGCATGGCGGTTGCGGCCCTGGCACGAGCTGGACGAGTTTTAGGAAATCAAGCCTACGTCGACGCTGCAGCAAAAGGTTGGGCACACTTAGAACAATATGGTCTCTCCTACTTAGACGACGGAAAAGAAAATATCATCGACGACTATTGCGCCCTCATGGCAGCGACCGAACTCCTGGATGCCACTTCGGACAAAACCTATCTGCAGCCCCTGAGAAAACGCGCAGCGCAGCTCATGAATCGCAGAGTGCAGACAGGCCCTGTGGGGGGGTGGCTCAGAGCGGACGATCTCGACCGCCCCTACTTCCACGCAGCAGAGGCCGGGTTGCCCATCATAGCCCTCATGAACGCAGCAAAGGTCGACAAAGAACGAGCCTCCGTTTACCAAAATGCAAGTGAAGATCTTATGGTTTACGAGCTGGCCATCACAGGCGAAAAAACCAACGCTTTTGGATATGCGCGCCAATACACTCAAGACATTCACGGTAAAAAAGAGACCCGATTTTTCATCCCCCACGACAACGAGACGGGGTATTGGTGGCAAGGCGAAAACGCCCGGTTGGGCTCCCTAGCGGCAGCAGCAGGCATCGTTGCAGCACATACGACAAATAGAACTCTCAAAGAGTCCCTCAAAAGCTACGCGATGAATCAACTCGATTGGATCTGCGGAAAAAATCCTTTTGACTCATGCATGATTCACGGATTCGGTAGAAACAACGGAAACTACATGAAAGAATGGCCCAATGTATTAGGAGGGATCACCAATGGCATTACCTCCGGTTATGAGGACGAGAGTGACGTAGATTATGGTCGCAATGATCTAGACGGCGACAATAGTTGGCGCTGGCATGAACAATGGATGCCACATGCTGCTTGGTTTTTGATTGCTTTAGGGGAACTATTTCCTGAATGAGCAAAAGTTCCCCTAGCAACGGTGCCCCACGAGCGCCCTCGTCGGCTCCTGCTTCCGTGGGGTCCGAGCCCCTCAACTATCCCGATCGTTACATCAATCGGGAGCTCAGCTGGCTGGAGTTCAACGCACGAGTTCTAGCGGAGGCCGATAACCCCGACGTGCCTCTCTACGAGCGCCTCAAATTCCTGGCTATTTATTCCTCCAATTTGGACGAATTTTTTATGGTGAGGGCTGCGGGGCTCCAGGCTCAACTTCTCAGCAATGTTCACGAGGTCCCCCCCGATGGACTCACGGTTGAACAACAATTACTGGCTCTTTCAGAGCGCGCCCACGAGCTATGCCAACTTCAGTGCGAGATCTGGAACGACCGGGTGCATCCTGCATTGCGCGAAGTCGGCCTGGCGGTACTCGATCCGCAAGATCTCTCGCCCAGTGCTCTCAAAGAACTCGACCAATGTTTTGAGAACGATATCTTCCCCGTTCTCACCCCCATTGCTATCGACCCGGCACATCCTTTTCCCCATCTGCGCAACCGCACCCTCAATGTAGGTATCATTTTTGAGTCCGACAATATCTCGGCTCCGCGCTACGGTTTGGTCCAACTACCCAGTGCCCTACCCCGTCTCGTGCCGGTCACACACGAAAAGTATCATCGCGCATTTGTTACTCTTGAAGAACTCATTTTTCGCCAAGTAAAAAGGTTATTCCCTCACCTACCGGCCATTGGGCATTTTGTGTTTCGTGTCACGCGCAATTTTGACATTGAACTGGACGACGACGAAGGCGAAGATCTCCTTCTCACAATTCAGGCAGAATTACGAAGGAGAGAACGCGGCCACGCAGTGCGCCTAGAGATTGAAGGAGAGTGCCCACGGCACGCTCGCGATTGGTTGTGTAGCGAGCTTTCTTTGGACGAGGAGCAAGATCTCTATCAATTGCGCGCCCCCTTGATGCTCGAAAACTTCTCCTCTCTTGCAAAGGCAGACGGACGAAAAGAGCTCTCCGACCCACCCTTTAGCCCACTCTATGTGCCGCCACTAAGAGAAAGTGAAGACTTTTTTAGAACAATTCGCGCCGGGGATATTCTCCTACATCACCCCTACGAGTCCTTTGAAGCCGTGATAGATTTTGTAACCCAAGCGGCAGAAGATCCCAACGTACTCGCTATCAAACAAACGCTCTATCGTACTGGGGGTGAGTCTCCACTGGTCTCGGCCTTGCAACGCGCGGCTGAATTGGGAAAACAGGTTACAGTCTTGGTCGAGCTGAAAGCTCGTTTTGACGAAGCGAGCAATATCGAATGGGCGCGTACTTTGGAGCGCTCGGGGGTGAACGTCATGTACGGTCTCATGGGGTTCAAAACCCATGCAAAAGTTCTTCTTGTCGTACGCAAAGAAGAAAACAAGTTGCGCCGTTACCTGCATTTGGCCACAGGCAATTACAATCAACAAACAGCCAAAATATACGAAGACATTTCGCTTTTCACCGCGCGAGAAAGTCTAGCAGAGGACGCAACTTCCCTTTTTAACCTCCTTACCGGCTACTCAGCCCCCGAGAAATGGAATCAGTTCATTACAGCTCCTTTAGGTATGCATGAAGCGGTCTTGGGGCTAATTCATCGAGAGCTTGCTCATGCCCGCGCCGGAAAAAGCGCGCGTATTATCGCAAAAGTAAACTCCCTAGTGGACGCTGACATCATTGATGCTCTCTACTTGGCATCACAAGCTGGTGTCGAGATCGATCTCTTGGTGCGGGGTATTTGTTGTTTACGGCCAGGGGTCAAAGGCATGAGCGAAAATATTCGCGTGCAAGCATTGATTGATCATTACCTGGAGCATGCACGCATTTTTTACTTTGATAATGCCGGAAAAAGCGAAGTTTACTGTAGCAGTGCTGACTGGATGCCACGCAATTTCCGCCGCAGGGTAGAGGTGATGTTTCCCATCCTCGACCGAGAAATAAAACAACGAATGCACGACGAGATCCTCCAGGTCATGGCTGGGGACAATATCAAAAGCTGGGCCCTCAACCCCGACGGACGCTACACCCGTATTTCCCGTAAAAAGAGCCCACCTCTACGTAGTCAACTCATCTTTAGACACCAGGCACGGGTAAAGTCTCAAGAGCGCAGCCGACTACTCGCTCAAGAACTTCAAGCCGTGAAGACCCCCGCCTCCCCCTTGGACAAATTACGTCGTCGTCGCAAATCAAAAGCTAAGTCAAAAAAATAGGAACCGAGCGCCTCAAAGGCGAACAACGGGGTTTACTCAGCGGTCAAGAAAACAAACAACAAATAGCAAACAACTGCTAGCCCCCAATATAAGACATTTCGACTCTCGATTTCAGAACGGGCAAGCGAGTACGTTCTTTGCCCTCCTCGGGGTTAAGTATACCCCCGCGCTCTTGCGAGTAGCTATCTACCCGCTCGCTCCACCAAGAGCGCAAAACATTCTCCAATTCTTCGTCAGCCATTTTCCCACGCATCAAGTCGATGATCTTCATGCCTCCCTGGGCAAACAGACAAGAATAAAGTTGTCCGTCGGCTGAAAGACGAGCCCGACAACAATCTCCGCAAAAGGGCTGAGTCACACTGGCAATTACGCCAACTTCTCCACCATTCTCGAATTCATAACGTCTCACAACCTCGCCGGAAACTCTCGCGGGCAGGGGACGAAGACTTTGTATCGAAGCCAGCTGCTCTCTTATTTCAGCTTCGCTCACAACCAACGAAGGCTCCCAGCCGTTGCGGGTACCAACATCCATAAATTCAATAAAACGCACCGTATGAGGGGTTCCCGAGAAGTGACGAGCAAGGGGAACTATTTGCGACTCATTGAGCCCTCTGCGCACCACACAATTGATATTGATCGACTTAAACCCGGCTTTTTCTGCGGCCTCAATGCCATCAAGCACGTTCTTTGGCGAAAATGCAGGGGCGTCACACGCACGCTGAAAAATGTTGTCATCGAGGGCGTCCAAACTCACGGTCAGACGCTGCAGCCCGGCGTCTCTTAGCTCTTGCGCACAACGAGGCAAGAGAACGCCATTGGTTGTAAGAGCAATCTCAACGGGTAACAAAGCGAGCATCTTGACCAATGTCGCTAGTTCTTTACGCAATAAAGGTTCGCCGCCTGTCAGGCGGATCTTTTTGACACCTCCGTGCACAAATACTTTTGCAAGACGAGCAATCTCCTCAAAACCCAAAATATGTGAGCGGGGCAAGAATGATTTCGCATCTGTTTTTTCGCGCGGCATGCAATAATCGCAGCGAAAATTGCAGCGATCGGTCACGCTCACTCGTAAATCAACAAGTGGGCGATTCAAGCGATCGCGCCATGGTCCAGAATCATCTGGAAACACTGAAGACAGTTTTTCCTCGCCTTGGGGAGACATCAGAAAAAGCCTAGTCCTTTCTGAGCCCCGGCGCCGTCTTTCCTTTACCTCAAGAGGTGCAATCATTTCGCGAAATACTCAGCTTTCGCGGTGAGCAGCTGCTCGAATAGCCTACGCGTCAACAATAGCTGCAACTCGGCGCCCTCCTTCTCGACATTCGCGCCCAGGACCATAAAATCAAAAGCGTGAAACTCTACGAATTTGATCATATCGACGAAACGCTCAAATTGATCCCCCTCGCAGCACGCCGCGCTCTCGATACAATCGGGGTAAAATTAAGCTTGGAGGGCTTTCACTCTCTGCCCCTCGATAAAAGAGTCCTTCTCGTGCGAGCTGGCGGAATGGATCAGGTTGACGAAACGGCGGCCCGCGCAAGTATCTCTCAGGCTCAGCCCCCCGGAGCACCCACCCCCCGCCTCAACGCGCCCCCCACGGACAATGTGCCTGAAATAATTATCAGCAGATTGGGAGAGCACCGCCCCGTGCCTCTGAAAGTCTGGCAAGATCTCATGCCCCTCGATCGCTACGTGCTGCAAAAAGTGACGGCAAAGAATCGAACAGAGAGAGTCTCTGCCGCTTACGATGAGATCATTGGCAGCACTGCAATCTCTACCCACCTACGCACTCAAGGTGGCGTACATATGGTATCTATCACCAAGAAAAAAGTGAGCCATCGCAGAGCCATCGCAGAGTCGTGGATCACAACAACACCCGATGCATTCGCTCGCCTCATTGCAGCCACCGCTCCTAAGGGAGACGTATTGGGAACTGCCCGCCTGGCGGGAATCATGGCCACGAAAAAAACGAGCGATTTGATACCACTTTGCCATGCTCTTGCGCTCTCCCACGCAGAAATTGACTTTGAAGAAGACGTCGCGAGATCAAAAATTCGTGTACTTTGCACTGTCGAAGTCGAGGGACGTACCGGGGTCGAGATGGAGGCTATGGTGGGGGCAAATATCGCGGCCCTCACTATCTACGATATGCTCAAATCTCTCGATCGGGGTATGAGTATTGGCCCCACTATTCTTCTTGAGAAAACGGGAGGGCGCTCCGGCACCTTCACAAGCGACCGAGGGGCCCCATCAGCCAGTGTAAAGGAGACACAATGAGCCTCTTTGCCGTTCAGAATACGCCTCTCGATTTATCAGAAGTTGTCGACGCTCTTTCCTCCGATGAAATGGGCGGACTCTCCGTTTTTGTAGGCAAGGTGCGCAACCACAGTGACGGGCGCCCCGTTTCGCTCCTTGAGTACCAAGCGTACGAGAGCATGGCAGAAAAACAGATGCGCAAAATTGCCGAAGAGATACAAATAGAAATTCCCAATACTCGATTGGCCGCCGTGCATCGAGTGGGCACGCTCAAAATAGGAGACGCCGCCATCATTTGCGCCGCAGCTTCTCCTCATCGTGACGAAGCATTTCGGGCCTGCCGTCTGTTGATTGATCGCATCAAAAAAGACGTTCCAGTATGGAAACGTGAGCACGGTCCCGACGGCCCCTATTGGGTGGGATGGCACGACGCCCGTTGCACGGGAAAACATGGTCACGACCACACGCCGGGTCATTGAGTCACAAACCGTTTTTCTGCGATGCCCCCTCAGTTCTCAGTGCGGCACGGAACCGAAACGAGGCTCAAGCCCGACGTCTTCGGGCGTGTCCCAATCGCGCAACAACAACTTTTCTTCTTCGCTCAAAGTCAAAAGAGCTACTTGAGACTCTCGCAGAAGAGGTTGCAAGGCTAGACGCCCCTCGTGCAAAGCCTGAGAAAAACGAGGTAAAACAGCTAATGAATAGCGGGCAAAAAGAGGTTGAAACCGTCCGTCTAGGTGGGCGCAACTCACCTCCTCTAGGGGCATGCCAAGCAAGCGCCCCATCAATTCGCCGCTGAGGTAGGGAAAGTCACAAGCCAATACCAGGACCGACTTGGCTCCACGCTTCTCCGCCTCCATCAAAAGGGAAACGAGTCCCCCGAGAGGTCCGCTCTTTTCTTGAGCATCCTCAATCGTGGCAAAGGGCAAGTGAGCGTACTCGGGGCGCGCCCCCACAAGTACACAAGGTGTCTGCTTAGCAACTCGAGTTAGCTCAGAATGCAATCGCTCAACCAAGTTGTGTCCCCCAGCGCCGGGCGCCATGAAAAGCCCCTTTGCCCGCCCCATACGACGAGACTCCCCGCCTACAAATATTCCAGCCAGCACTCCCTGAGCAGGTGCCCCCGCCTCTTTCGTTTTTTCCTCAGGGGCTCTCATAGATCGTTGTAGGAGAGAACCCCCACCCTCGCTCCAGCCCGAAGCTCTGCTTCTTCTTCAAGAAGAATGACCAAAGAGTTCGCCCAGGCCATTGAGGTCGAGGCCCCCGAGGCTTGATTGGGATATATTTTCACTTGATCGCCCTGTAAATGAGCCCGGTAAAATCCTCTGCGCCCGGTCTTTTGACGAAAACTCTCTAAGAGCTGAGCACTACGCTCCTGAGGTAGAGGCGAATTGTCCCCTTGCAACGCGCGCAGTAAGGGGTACCCAAACAGGCAAAAAGTCACCTGAGCCGAAGACGGGTTTCCTGGCAAACCCAAGATCAAAGTCTCGCCCCACCGGGCAAAAAGCACAGGTTTACCTGGCTTGATTTTGACCTTATGAAAACAGATCTCAGCCCCCAATGCCTCCAAAGCTGGGCGCACCACATCGTGATCTCCCACGCTGACGCCCCCCACCGTGATGATCACATCCGAGTTTCTTTTGGCAGAAGTGAGGGCCTCTTTCATGAGTTCCAAATCGTCGCGAACAACTGCCGAGCGTTGGGCAATACCCCCAGCGTCTTCGACGAGTGCGGCCAATGCAACCCCATTGCTCTCGGCCAAACCCCCAGCGCCCAGGGAGGTGCCAGGGGGGCGCAACTCGTCTCCTGTACATAAAATGCTCACATGTGGTCGAGCGGCAACGAACACCTCTGTCTGTTCAACACTTGCCAAAAGCCCCAGGTGAAAACCCGAGAGACGCGCCCCCGCTGGTAAAACATCTGAACCTACCTGAAGATCTTCGCCCGCACGCCGAATATGAGAACCTCGCGTGGGTGCAGTCGCAAACAAAGCATGCTCACCTCTGCGAGTTACATTCTCCTGCATCACAACAGTATCAGCATTTTTAGGAATGGCCGCTCCCGTGAAGATGCGCACACAAGAGCCGCGCTCAAAAACAGGTTCATCATGACCCGTTCGACTCTCTCCTCGTACAGGCAGCTCTCTGTCCCCCTGTTGCGGGACGTCCTCGGCGCAAAGAGCATAGCCGTCCATCGCGCTATAATCGAAAGACGGAACCAAAACGGGGCTAGCGATTGCAGCACCAAGCACACGCCCAACTGCCTGAGGCAAGGCGACTCGCTCCCCTGGCAGCGCTTTTACCTGGCCCGCCGTTTTTATCACGAGCTCACGAGCCTGTTCAAAATCTATCATGTCTGTGATTTAAACCCCCAAGGCCCAAATATCCAGATCGGCGAGGACGCAAAAATTCAACGAATTACGCCTTTCATCGATGTCTTCGCAACGATTCAATCGCATCAAGACCTTTTTTTGACCAAAGTAAAAAGAGCTGGGCCCCATTGTTCGATTGGTCTCATTCCAATTTCTAAAACTATTGCCCAGAGACCAAAGCTTTCGTTAAAAGTTTTTTCATGCCAACCACTCTCCTAGTATGCTCATCATCTATAGTTTTCGTGGAAAATGATGAGACAACCATGAGTAGAAAATTAAATCGCAGAAATCTTTATTGATCTCCTTGGCAGATCAATAAAAAGGATCCATTGTACAATCATAGATGGCGCACCGGTGGTGCCCCAAGGCCGTCCCATCAGACGGGCTTCTTCTCCTCTTCTCGATGTTGTGAAACGCGGCCGATTTGGCAGCATCCCGTTGGAGGCACGGAGATTCCAATAGAAGCCAACCGCCCCGCCATCGTCCTCTTCAACCCCCGGACTACCAGCAATGGCGGTTCGGGGGTTGAGTCATTTCTTGCTTCACATGCCCAGCTGAGATCTAGTTCCCCATGAAAAGGTGAGGACTGCTTTGGCTGAGTAACCAAGAGGCCCCCCGCTCCATTTGCCCCGATGAGGCAAGCAATTGAGAAGGCGCCTAGAGGAGCAGGGGTTCCCCGACTGGTGTCTCCTGGCGGAAATTCGTGCGGGTTTCGCCAGATCTAACTGAAGTGGGGGCCTGATGAAACCGGCAATGACCTCCTTATTTGCCCTTGGAACTACTTTTTGTCTCCTTGGTACAAAACCCGGAACGAAGTTCCGGTCTTTGGTACTAGGTTCACCCCATGCCGAGCGCGTCGGTCCCCCCGCCCATTAGTGTACTTTCTGCAGAAGCAAAACATGATCCAGATTTATGGTTGCGTGTGTGCTCCTGGCTGGTTGTAGTCTTCAGTCTTGCCCAAGTGCTCGTCTTTTCTTTTGGTCGAGACCAAGGAATTTACGGTGTAGTCGCCGAAGGAATATTGCGAGGCGAGGTGCCTTATCGCGATCTTTGGGACTTCAAGCCTCCAGGCATCTTCTTTGTCTACGCTTCATCATTTGCCCTTTTTGGCAAAACAATGATGGCCCCGCGTCTCGTCGAAGTGGTGATGCTTTTTGGAGCAGTACTTGGTCTTCGGCGTTTAGGTGGGGTCTTCTTTCAGAGCCGCACAGCTGGAATTATGGCGGGGGCTATTTTTGCCCTGCTGCACGCCCAGCTCGACTTTTGGCATACGGGTCAACCGGAGTCCTTCGCCGGGCCTCTCACCATTTACGCCATCGTTCTCACAACTCACCCCTGGTCAAAGAAACACCGCTTTTTCGCCCAACTCGCCACAGGCATTCTTTTTGGCCTGGCATTTCTACTAAAACCACCCTTTGGCGGTGGGGCGATTGCGTGCGCATTCTATCTTTCTTTTCAAGCACTTCCCCCAAGTTCAAAGAGGGGCTCGCGCATTTTCGAACGTATCACCCCCTTTGTCACCATCGGTTTCGCTAGCCTGGTACCCATCATCGCCCTCTGCCTTTGGTTTTGGTCGCGGGGTGGCTGGCCCGCTCTTAGTTGGACCCTTTTTGAGTTTGCGCCGGGTTACACAGCCCTCAGTTGGGTGAATCGCTCGGCTGCAGGCATGGCCTTTCATGGGATGAACGAGGCGTTTTTCGGCCTTTCGTCTTTGCTCGCCTTGGGCACTCTGGCAGCCCTAACCATTCATCCTCGCGCTAATAAAGAACGCTCCGGTTTCTCACTTCTCCTAGGCATCCTCGCCTTTCAGCTCATTGGCATCACCATTCAAGGAAAGTTTTTTCAATACCATTTTGGGGCCAGTATTCCTCTCATCGCTCTCATCGCCGGGCAAGGATATTACAAACTCTGGCGCCGAATCGGCCTCGGCTCCTTCTCGGGTTCCCTCGCCTTCAGCTCCCTTGTGCTCCTGGGCGCCTTGATGCGCCTGCCAGTCAACGACACTCCCGGCAGCTTTTGGAATCGCAGTCTCTCAAGAATGCAATATCTTTTAAGCAGCGGCAATGCCTTGTCCCGTAACCAACTAGACGAACGACTGCATTATGTTGGAGGCTACAATCTTGATATTGTACGCAAAACAGCGCGAGAGATCACTCACCATCTCCAGCCAGGAGACTATCTCTACGTTTGGGGGTTTGAACCAGCTCTCTATTCACTCACAAAGTCTCGCCCCTCATCACGCTACATTTACAATGTGCCCCAGCGCGCGCAGTGGCAAAGAGCCCGTGCCCGGCGCCGTCTCATGAATGATCTCCGCGCACACCCGCCCCAAGTCGTCGTCACTCAAAAACGGGACGCCATACACTTTGTCACCGGCAGTCGTCTCGACTCCACCGACTCCCTCCCTGACTTTCCCGAACTCCAAACCTGGCTACAGACCCGTTACAAGAAAATGAAATCCCTTGATAGATTCTCTATTTGGCTGCCGATTGCATCCCAGTAAGCGCCCCGTTCGGGCTCTCGAAATCACCCGAAATTTCAGGGAGTAAGAGAGGCAAAGACGTACGTGTTGTATTTTTACAGACGTACGCCATTGCCTCCGCTGGACGTTCGTTGACAAAAACTCAGCGCTTATTGATGATTTTACGCTCTTTTTCGCCAACTGAACTCACAAAAGCCAAATTCTTGAAGGTATCACTGCTTTCTAGCAGCTCGTCGTACGAGCCACTCGCTGTAATACGCCCGGATTCCACTACGTGGATCTCGTCGCTATTGCGAATTGTACTCAATCGATGGGCTACACAGATCACCGTTTTGATCCCCGAGAGAGATTGAATCGCTGCGGTAATTTCCCGCTCGGTGGCATTGTCCAAAGCAGCTGTCGCTTCGTCAAAAACAACAATATCAGGGTCGTTGTAAAGGGCTCGCGCAATAATGATACGCTGGCGCTGACCACCCGACAAATTCGAACCATTTTCGGCAAGGACGTAGGCGAGACGCTTGGGGAGCTTTTTCACAAAGTCTTCAGCCGAAGCCAGGCGGAGTGCTTGCCATACACGCTGGTCATCTATCTCGTTGGGTGGAACTGCAAACGCAATGTTCTCGCGAATCGCACGCTTACTAATATACATCTGTTGCCCGACGTAACCCACGTTCGCATGCCAAGCGCGAATATGCTCATACACATTCCAGCCGTCGCAACGTATAGTTCCCTTCTGGGGTTTGAGTAGACCAAGCAGAAGCAAAACCAGAGTCGATTTTCCACCCCCCGAAGGACCACAAAAAGAAACGAACTGTCCTTTTTTGATACATACGCTCACGCCCTTTACGGCGGGTATTTTTGCCCCTTCGTACGTGAACGTAAGATTTGCTGCATCTAAGGCATCATGAAGAAGCCCGTCCTCGCCCTTCTTGAACGCCCGTTCCTCCGTCAGATAATCGGTTGCTGCTTTTCCAGCGCTTTCACCAAACGTTTGCGGAGCGGCTGAAAGAATTGCCTTGTAAAATCGCTCAAATTCGCCAGCAAGGCGCTTGAGCGATTGAAAGGCACCATTGATTCGCGTCATCGCAGCCGTCATGCGTAACCCCGCAAAGCCAAAGATGCCCAAGGTAGGCAATGCCGCGGCAACGGAGCCACCAGAGAAAGTCAGAAAAAACACGGCACCCACGATCATGAAGGCGAGTGAGAGTTCATTGACAGAGCGTGGCAAGCGCTTCAGTACGTCAATTCTTCGGCGCTGCATGGCTGTCTGCTGGAGCGCACGCGCATAACCCGCTGTGAGTACAGGGCGTCGGTCTCGTAAGCGGACGTCCACAAGACCCTGGATACCGTCTGATAAATAGTGGGCAGCATCCTCGCGCGCCACTCTATCCACCTTGCCCATTTGAGAAAGCGACCTTTGCATCACCCAATACATGAGCATCCCTATCAAGGTAAACAAGAGAGCCGCTCCCAAGGTAAGCCCCGGGTTGATCACCAGAAGAAGCACGGCCACCATTGAAAGCATTGCGCCGTCTACAAGCACCAGAGCAACTGACGAAAAGCACTCGCCAAATACGTCAAATATTCGCTGAATATTTGACGTAAGACCCGAAACTCCGCGACGGCTGACTTCGTCATAAGGAGTCAGCAAATACCCCTCAAATAGACTCTCGGAGACTCGCTGATTGATTTTCATCAAGAAGCGAGTGAGCCCAAAACCGACAAAAATACCTAGGGCATTCTTAACAAAGAGAACCAATATCACAGCCGCGCCAGCTAGAAGGGCGTAGTCGTCGTTCGGCAAAGCCCCCCCATAGGCTCGTTCCAGCAAAAAAACCAGACGCCCACTACGTAAGCCAGTCTCGGCATCGACCCTCAACCCGCTGATGAACTCAAAGATAAAAAGCATGCCTCCCATCTCCATCAGCCCAGCGACAAATAGCAATGCGACCAACAAACAGAAGCCCCAGCGCTGACGAGTGACCAGCATTCGCCACAAGGTAGAGAAAACCCGCACAAAAGGGGACTTCGACCAGGTACTCACCCCTTTTCCTCCCCTGAAACGGGCATTTCCAAAATCATGTCAATCAACTCGCGAACGCAGCCCTCCCCCCCTCGGGCGATCGTGGATACCTCACATATCGCTCGGACTTTCTCGTGCGCGTCTCGAGGGCAAGCCGCTAGCCCCACCGCTCCCAACGCCTCCAAATCATTGATATCATCGCCAATGTAGGCAACTTGCTCAAGTCCAATACCTTGCTCAGCCGCGACTTTTCGGACAACTGGTAGCTTATCCTTAATTCCTAGGTGCAGCTTATCAATTTTTAATTTCTCAGCACGTTTCATTACTGCCGGTGAATCCTCGCCGGTGACGATGGCAATCTCTCGCCCTGACTCCCGCAAAAGAGCTATGCCCATTCCGTCGCGTGTATTGAACTTCTTCAAGGCTTCGCCCGCTGGTCCGTAGAACATTCCCCCATCCGTGAGCACCCCATCCACGTCAGAAATCAGCAAACGAATATCCCGGGGACGGAGGGCGGGGGCGATACCCAACTCTCTCTTTGCGAGGGCCTCCAATACTTCCCAATCGTCAGGAGAATCAATTTCAAAAGCCGTGTAGCTCGGCATTTTCCAATATCCCACCCTGCCGTTGAGTCGGCAGCCACTGAGCAATAGTTGAGCGCGGCTTGTAATATAGAACGCCCCATTTTCCATGAACTCTCCAGTCCAATCCTGTCGGCGGGGGCGAGCCTCCGGCTTGTAATTCTCGGGCTCCACTTCCTCGCCGAGCTTTCGCCAACGAAATCGGTGTTCATGAGTCACCGAGAGTAAAGAGTCGAGGCTATGCTCATCCAACTTACGCAAGGCTCCGTCAAAATCATGTTGACCAGTCAGGGGACTCGTAGCCTGAATCAGAACAACACGCTCAAAGTCAAACTGTTGCGCAAAATCCAAGAGCGCCGCATCAGTACTGGCAGTGTCGGTCGCTAGGGCAGAGGCACGTAGCAGTACTTTCACCCGAGGACCTAGTTCCTGTGCGACGCGAAGAATCTCCCTGCTATCGCTCGATACGTACACTTCATCAACCTCCCGAGCGGCCAGAGCGGCCGCTAAGGTCCAGTGCAAGAGGGGCCGCCCCGCCAAGAGTTTAATATTTTTACTCGGGATCGATTTTGACCCACCCCGAACCGGAATAAAAGCAACCGTGCGCATACGTCTCACCATAGGCCCCCAGCGGGCCTCTTGCCTGCTTTTAGTCTTCCTTGACCCGGATGTCTCCCTTGGAGACAAATCCCCAGCTTCGACGATTTCTCCTAGTTGCGCCTCCTTAGAGCGTGTGGCAGCGTCGACATCCAAGCCCCACGAGAAAGCATAGATTTGAGTACCTCAGTTTCCTTCGGAAATAAGACAGTCGGCGCAGGACATCCCACCTACATCATCGGTGAGATCGGCCTCAATCATAACGGCGACGTAGAAATCGCCAAAAAGCTGATCGACGTGGCGAGCGTTTTTGGCATGGACGCAGTCAAATTCCAAAAACGAACGCCAGAAATTTGCGTTCCCAAAGAACAGCAAAGTGTGATGCGAGACACCCCTTGGGGACGCATGACCTATTTGGAGTACCGACATCGCGTCGAATTCGGAGAGACTGAGTTTGATATTATCGACGCCCACTGCAAGGACAAGGGCATGCACTGGTTCGCTTCTTGTTGGGACGAACCCTCCGTAGAATTTATGGAGAAATACGAGCCACCTTGCTACAAAGTCGCATCAGCTTCTTTGACGGACGATGGGCTCTTGCAGAAAAAAATTGCTACCGGGCGCCCCATCATTCTTTCGACCGGCATGTCCACCCTCGACGAAATCGAACATGCGGTGAATCTCTTTCCTCGAGACCGCTTGGTAATCACCCATGCGACGAGCACTTACCCGTGTGATCCCGCAGAAATCAATCTGCGCATGATGGCAACGCTGAGGGAAAAATTTGATGTACCAGTCGGCTACTCCGGTCATGAAGTCGGCCTACAGATTTCTTTGGCTGCCGCTGCCCTTGGAGCAGCCGTCGTGGAGCGACACATCACATTGGACAGAACGATGTGGGGCTCTGATCAAGCGGCCTCCATTGAGCCCGGCGGTATTTCACGCCTAGTCCGCGATATTCGCGTCATAGAAAAGGCGCTCGGTGATGGAAAGAAACGCGTGTATGAATCCGAGCTGCCAATCAAAGCAAAATTGCGTCGCAAGTAGGTCTCAAAATATTCCCACTCACTCATCGCCCTTTCCCAAATTGAACTAGAATGAGTAAAACAGAAAACGCTAAGACAGTGGTGCTCACAAGCGGTACTTTCGATCTATTTCATTCCAATCACTTGAAGATGATTAAGTATGCCCGCGGCCTCGCGGACATACTTATAGTCGGGGTCAGTACCGATGAACTAGTAAGGTCCTACAAATCAGCTCCTATTATTCCTTTTGAGGAACGCATCGCAATTGTAGAAGCTCTAGCTGACCCAGACGTCGTTATTCCCCAGCACACACTCGATCATCGAGACAAGATCAAAGATCTCAACCTAGATATCTTTGTGGTCGGCGATGACTGGCGGGGGAAATTTGATTACATGCGCGACCAAGGGGTGAAGGTCTTCTATTTCCCTTACGGGAAGGGAATCTCATCGACTGAACTAAAAGATCGAATTGTTGATCGCTACCAGACCCTCAGAGAAGAAGTGGACACTCACACAAGACCTGGCTCTGAAGATAAATGAGCACACTACCCACAGCGCTCGTAACCGGGGGAAGAGGGGGGATTGCGCGAGCAATAGTCGCCGCACTCAGTAAGACCCATAAAGTCCAAGCCCCAGGTCGCGAACAACTCGATATCGCGGATCCGACCTCTATCGAAGCATGGGTGCGCGAAAATGGCCCGCCTCAGCTTCTCGTCAACGCCGCCGGAACTATTCATCCAGGTACGGTGCGCGAAGGCGATCCGAAAGGTTGGCTTCAGGATATTCAGGTCAATCTAATTGGCCCCTACCTTCTCACCCATGCAGTCCTACGCACAGGTTCTGCCACCATTATCAATATCGCATCTACTGCTGGCTATGCGGCCTACAAGGAATGGAGCGCTTATTGTGCGGCAAAGGCCGGGCTAATCACGCTCACCAAGTCCCTCGCGGCCGAGGGGGTCAACGCGTTCTCGATCTCACCCGGCGCCACCGATACTCAATTTAGAAATAGACTCGGGCTACCCTCCAATCGCCTTCAGTCTCCAGAAGTTATTGCCCGTCTTGTACTCGAGATTTTGGATGGGAAATATGATTCTGGCGTCGACCTCTTCGTCAGAATGGGCGAGTTTCATGTTCGCTAATCTGAGCGCAGATAATAACCTTCCATAAATACCCCACCTCTCGCAAAATAGCTAAATTCTGCAATTTTCCCCTGCTAAAAACGTATTCCACGGGAAGATGAGACAGGTAAAGCGCATGATAGTGCTCAGATCAGAACTCAATGCCATCAATTGTTCAGGCCCCCAACGCTCTACGCAAAAGCTTCGCTTCACTCAAAAAAGAACTGAGTATGACGACTATCAGCCGAGTATTGGTCGAGAAACTCTCTAGCATCGAACGCCGAAGCAGCAATGAACCCTTTCCCCCTCAACTGGAGGACATTCCGGCCAAAAGTTGGTTCAGCTCCCTATTCCCTGCTCGCTTCGACGTCCAACAGGCTCTATCTCGCTTCACCGAGCAAGGTTCAATAAAGGCCACGCTGCCCAGCCAGCGAAGTAGTGTAACGGTCCTGCTGATTGGAGAAGGAGCCCAAGCGAAGCTACGAGAATTTCTAAAAAGCGGCACCGAACTACACGTCATAGCCCCGCCAAAAGTCTTGGCTTCCATCGAAGGTCTCGGCAAGTTCTCTCCTTGGGCTGCGTCAAACCTAAACGAGATCAATTGGTGTCTGAAGATGATTGGCCTGGTAGATCGCATCGTCGTCACCCAGCAAGAAAGCTGTGAACGGCATCAACGGCTCTTCAACAGAATCTTCCTGCACTTGCGCAATGGTGGAATATTCGTGTTCGAGCAGGAGAGCCTAACGTCCGACAAGCAATTTGAACTACTAAAAAACTCTCTATTGAACCTCAACCCGAGCAAAATGGTCACAGAAACAAAGAGTCATTCAATCGACCGGCTAGTTCTAGACCCAGCAGTCGCCACGTATGTCTCCCGAGTTCAAACATTTGCCGCCCATTTGACGATCGAGAAGTGCGGACACCACGTTCTCGTCGTTAGAGACCATGAGGCAAACCGAGTCATTCAGTCTAGAACGCGTACGGGTTCGGTTCGGGAGCTCCACTGTCTACCCGCCAGTAGCTACACCCGTGAGGCGAAAACTACCTCTCATTTTGCAAGCGTGCCCATCAAATTGATCGGCCATGAAATTCACACACCAGAGCTAAAGATTCGAGTCTATGAAGGAGACGTCTCCGTTGTCGCACAGATGCTTGCACTCCACGAAAATACGGTCATTCCCGAGTCTTTCCGTTTCCATATGGCATCCACCCTGCGAAATACCCGCCTGAAGTCCGTAACACGTGATTTCAGTATGATTCAGAATAACTGGAATTATCGCTGGAAGCACCTTTCTGGAACTTATTTTCATGTCGACTGCGAAAATTCGGGCCATTTTGGTCACTTAGTGACTGAAGTGCTATCGCACCTTTGGGGATGGGAGCACGCGAAGAAAGAATACCCGGACCTAAAGCTACTCTTTCGAATTCGTCACCCCGGTGAGCGAGAGCCGCACCTCGAAAAGCAGATTTTTGAAGCATATGGGATTGCTAGAGACGATATTGTCTGGTCCCCAGTTCCAGTTAAGTTAGATCGCCTCGTAGCAACTACTCCTCAATGGCACAATCAATTCACACACTACGCCGACAGACGCATTCAGCTTACATGGAATCGTCTCTGTGACTCGTTAGTGGGTAAAGAGTACGAGGCAACCGATAAAATATTCGTCTCCCGTCGGGAGCTACTATCCAACCGTTGCTGCCGAAATGCGCGAGAGGTCGACAACTTCTTTAGAAAACGTGGTTTTCAGATCATCTTTCCAGAAGAGCATATCTCCAAGAGCAGGGGAAAATATTCACCAAGTCTCGTGTTCTTGCTGGCTTTGGAGGCTCAGCACTATTCAATATGATGTACTCTAAGGGGCTTCGCACAATAATTAGCCTCAATCATGAAGCCTACACAGCGAGAAACGAGGAGCTCTATGGCGCTGTTAAAAATGTTCCGGTCCACTTTATATGGAGCAAACCGGATATTGAGCACCCCACTAAAGGCTGGAGCGCAGAGGCTTACTACTCAAACTGGGAATTCGACTTCAAACGAAATACCCCTATTTTGGAGAGCATTCTAACCGAGTTAGATTGACATCGTCATCGACTTCTAACGCCTATATAATCTAGCTAGAAGTCAACGCTTTAGAGAGACTCTGATGGTTGGCGCCACCTCATAATAACGTGAGATGGGCATCTCACCCTACCGATTGACGGTGGTCTCAATGAAATTGGCCAATTCGCCAAACCTCCGATACTGGCTGGATGAATATGCCGATCGTATACGCACATTTCCAAATAGACGGCGAACTTCAGCGGAAAACGCGATCTTTAATGCCGCGCTATCTTTGCCCAATAGCCTCTCTGCACCAAGAGCCCATAGCTGCGACAGAGAGAACAGCATCTTCCCCGTAACAATAATGTAGTTAATCCTGCAAGGACGATCCCTCTCGAGCTGCGAAATAAATTCATGCGCAACGGCAATATTCCTGCCCTGAGAAAACACAAAAAGGACATCCTTTCGCTCGTATCCGCTATCGAGCAGCTCGAGAAACCTGGCCTGGCCTGCCTTGGTGGCCAAGCCAGTAGCAAACACCACATCTACCTCCGGCCCGACATCCCACTCTGTATTTGCTGCATGCTCAATCAACTCCGATGACTTTTTCAATAATCGATCAAGTAGATGCCGTGGAGCAAGCGCGGAGTCCAAAGAGGTATAGCGATGAGCAAAATCAGAATATTCCGGCGTAGCTATGAAGCTTCTACGGGTGTGAATATGAGAAGCCAATGCCTCAGGTGTCTGAAACGAAGGAAATGGAAGCGATGCAAAGTCAAAGTAGAATCCACGAGTTCCAGTGTACTCTTCCCGATCGTAGTCGAATAAGAGGACTTCGCGACCAGTCGCTACGAAGTCGAACATTACGCTTGAATAATCTGTGATAAGTACATCGACGAGGTTCAACAATTCATATGTTTCGAAGTCAGCCGGAGCCAGTCTGATGTGTTCAAGCTCCTCAAGAGATATATGCTCTGAAACTAGGGAGTGAAATTTTACGAGTACAATCGCCTCATCGTCCAACGCTTGGTCAAGAAGCCTCAGATGTTGAAGTGCTGTTTCACGATACTTTCCTATTGAAAGCTTTCCTGTCCCCCCGCCTCTCCATGTAGGCATATATAGGTAGACCCGTTTACTCCCCCAATCCACTGTCGAGCGAACCTCTTCCCGCTGAACGGTATCGAAAAGCGCCGCGTTTCGAGGTGATCCCATGACTACAGCTTCACCTGCATAGACATCCTCAAGCATGTAGTCACGCATCATGCACTCTCGGGTAAATGCATTTGTAAATAGAAGAATATCTGCCTTCAGAAAGTTTCGCTGAATATTGGGAAGCGCTGACATCCCATGAGGCATCGCCTTGCCCAGCGTCTTGAGAGGAGTCCCGTGCCACGTATTCAGATAAGCTTGCTCCGGTCTCTTGGAAAAATAGTCAGGGAATGAAACATTATTCACTAATATACCGGCTGTCGCCATTAGATGCAAATACTCTCGGGAGTACATTCGAATAGGAGTCACACTAAGGTCGTGATCGCTTAAAAAGCGACGAGCACCCTCAACATCCAAAACCCCAACGTAAATTTCGTGACTTCCGCGAGCGTGAAGCTCTCGCATTAGGTAGAAAGGAGAGTCTGATATGTTCTTTCCGTGAAACGATTCAAAGAGAGCGATTCCTGGATTGACTGGCAATTGGCTCAAAGAATCTACGTACGGCTTTCTTCTAAACCACGCGTTGATATTCTTTCGATAACGACGATACGAGCGTTTCGCCAATGCAGAACTCTTCTCCCCCCCTCTATGGAGGGGCGTTGGGGCCAAGGCGTACGCATAGCCCAAGAGCGAATGACGAAATGACAAGAAGCGAAAATTATTCTTGTACTTTTCTCTCAGAACCTCATTCTCTCGCCAGTCAGGAAAAAACTCATCCAGATGAGACCAACCGCGGGACAAGAACAGCCGCTTCACCACCATGCCCTCATAACGAGGCAACTCACGGAATCGATTGAATATATGTCGAAAGTGCAATTCCAGAAGAACTGAACGATATTGCTCGAATATTCCTTGCTCCTGATAGAAATTACCCAGAAGCCTTAGGGTATCAAATATTTCAATATTGCGTGGACTATACGAATGGGTAATCGCCCCCTCTCTACTTTGCATATAGTAGTACAAAGGGCGTTGAACCTTTTCGATTCGATTGGCCAGTGCGAAGAGAGCATAAGTTACCGGAATGTCCTCAAAAAGCTTTCCTACTGGATACCTAACTCCAGAATCCTCAAACAGGCGCCTGCGGTAAATTTTATTCCACGCATAGGGAGCCGACGCCAACATGGTTCTAGGGCTTGCGCTAAGCGGGCGCCCATAGTCGCTCTCCAATCCCTGCATATGATAGACCGTCTTACCCGTAATGAGATCAACTCCCTCATATCCGCAGACGACTATGTCAGCGTCAGTCTCACACGCCTTTTTCTGAAGTAGGTCAAACATCTCGCTATGCACATAGTCGTCCCCGTCCACGAAACCTATATACTCACCAGTGGCATGAGCTATCCCATAATTTCGGGCGTCCGATAGACCTCCATTGGGCTTGACCAGAGAGCGAATTCTCCCCGGATACGCCTCAACGAACCGATCGATAATCGACTGCGATTCGTCAGGTGAGCCGTCGTTCACCACCAGGACTTCAAGTTCATCGAGGGTCTGAGAGACAAGACTAGTGAGACACTTTTCTAAAAAGACCTCAACGTTGTAGACGGGAACCACAACCGACACTCTAGGCGTGTCAGAGACTGAGGCTGAGCTGTCATGGCGAATAATATGCTCTTCAATCACGATCACCCGCTAACACAAATTATGATAAATGTTGAGAAATGAACGGGTTTAGCCCAAACACCCCAAAGTTGATTACAGCATCCAGCCCCGCCACCAACTTGCGCGTGTTGGGGAACCTTGTGGCCCGAAACCCATCAATGGAGTCAGCAGAGTCTGATTGCTCAAAGAGCAAACTATCCGCCTCTCAATTGCTTCTTTACGGTTACAGCCCGCTCCTGACATATCTAAGCACGAAATGGATATGTCACGTTTCTCCCAATAGGGCGCTCACCGTCGAAGTGTAAGATTCCCCTCCGTCAGTTGACACTCTAGTTCTGCAGATTTTGTCTGAAGGTACAACGCAATTTCTACTTCTATGGGGTAACCCTCCGACCGTCGCTCTCTGGCGGATGCACAGTCTGAGTGCATTCTCTGGGCAATGAAGCGAAAAATTCGAAGCCTAAAATTCGGGAAAAAGCCGTGGCTCAGGCCGAAGCATCGCCTCTTACGCTTGAGGTATGCCCGCTGACTCGTTCGAGTAGAGGTCGCGCCTTCGCTTGCTCCCGCTCCTTCTCGAGGTGAGCTTGTTCCAGTATCGAGATGATGGAGTAATCACAATGAGTGCGGGAAAGCACCTCGTGGATTACGGTTTCATTGGTGTAAGCCCATCGGGGCCAATTGTAGAAGCGTCTT
>CAYWLO010000038.1:0-41021 GCA_964459035.1 uncultured Polyangiaceae bacterium
TATAAAGTCAACCGACCGCCGCTTCGATGATCAACACGGAGCGGGACATCCCCGGCATCTCTTCGGCAGTCCATCCCAATACCTCGGTGTAATAGGCCCTCGACTTTTCTAGATCGTTGGTGTGAACTTCGTGCCAGATAAATTTTCCAAAATTATATGCCATGGTCTTGTCTCTCGTTTGATGTTTTTCGCTAATGAGAATGTAATGCATCGCACTCTCGTAAGAACGACGTAACCACTTCGTCCAGCGTCAAATCATGAACTGCATTCCTTTCTTTTTCTAGTAAGCGCAATTTTTCGCAAAACGAACGAAACTTGGTACCTGTTAGCGCGCACACACGGTTTAAGCTGCGACCGAACCCATTGAGTCTCTTCATGATGATTCTCCCGTAAGACGGGCCCCCTGAAGCAACTTGAGCGCCTTCTATTTCGAACAGGTGTGACCCAATGGCCATCTGTTCAGTTTTCTATCTCCGGCCCTCCCCGTACAGACCACGGTGCTAGACTCTCTTCCTCCTCCAAAAGCGTGGCCCACCCGAGGCAGATGGGTCCTGATAGCCATCGTGGCTGTCACGGCTTTAGTGCTCACGGCTGTGGAGCTCGCCCGGGAGCAATCTCGTCAACTAGCCCTCAAAGAATACTCTGCTCAACAAGCACTCATCGCGAATGAGGCTGCAAATCAACTCGATCGAACCGCTGGTCGCCTCGAGCGCGCCCTCTCGCGAGTACAGGCGAATGCGCGCCAGCAAGGCATCCCCAAGACAGGGAACGCGCCCTTTGTCGAAGTCTTCAGGGAAGCAATGGAAGATCTCGGCGCCCGGGGGGACCTTCTTCGAACCCAGGACTTCGCTCTTGATTTGGGGGGCAAGCACCACCATTCCCATCCGGTGCAGCGCAACGGGCAAGTACGCGCCCTTCCCTGTCCCATTTGCATAGGAGAGGGCTTGGTTCTACCCATCATGGTTCCCCTTGAGCCGGGAAATCCCGATGGCAAGGTGTTTCATGTCGACATTCCCCTCAGCCTGCTCACCGATCGCATTGCCCGACCAGACCGAATGGACCAGGTTTGGTGGGCCGATGAGAACACGTGGCAAATGCTGGCGGGTAATAGCCACGCACGTTTAGGAGAAGATCTGCGCACGGTAGCGGGCCCTTGCCTCCAATCGTTCACTCATGCATTTTCCGGAGTTCAGGGTGAGGCTCAGCTCTATTGCTGGCCCCAGGCTGACGGGGAGAACGAGCTTGTACGCGCACTCTTTGCACCAGTACATTTCCTAGGACTAAAAACCCGAGTGGGTGTCTCGGTCTCTGCCGAACGTCTTGAAACACGACAGGAACAAGCGTCCATCACCTCTTCTATCGCTATCATCATAGTGCTCTTGGCGACAACAACTCTCTTGTGGTGGTTGATGCGGGCGAGTCGCCAGCAATTGGGTAAGGAAAGAAAGGGCGCATTACAAAGCTTGATGGCCCTTGGATCCGCCCTGGACGCACGTGACCATTATACGCGCTTTCACAGTGAAAATGTGGGGCTTTACGCCGCCGAGCTGGGTCGACGAATGAACCTGCCAAAGGCAGATGTGAAGCGCCTGCAATTGGCCGGCAGAATGCACGATATCGGAAAAATTGGCATCTGCGATGGCATCCTCAACAAGCCTGGTAAACTCACCCCGAAGGAGCGAAAAGAAATTGAGACGCACACCAGTGTTGGCGAGCATATTCTTCACCACTTACCTTGGGCGAGTCGTTTGGCTCAAGTCGCAGGCTCCCATCATGAACGCATGGATGGCGGCGGCTACCCCCGCGGCATCGGGGGAGAAGAAATACCGCGAGACGCACGTATTGTAGCCGTGGCTGACGTGTTGGACGCCCTTCTGACGGATCGTCCCTATCGAGCCGGCATGAGTCTCAACAAGGCGCTCTCCATTATAGCTGATATGTCGGGCTCTCACCTCGACCCGCAAGTAGTCGATGTGCTCATGGTGGAACCAGAGTCCATCGTAGCTAAGGGCCACGGCGTGTGCGCCGTCCCCATAGCCGAGGAGATGGTCGAGAGCGTTCCCTGATATCTCTATTCTTTGGCAGGACTCAAGAGCACATAGGTTGCCATGATCTTACCCACGATATACCCCACATTGAGAGCCTGTACGTCCAACTCATTGATGGACACATTGGCAGGATCCAATTGGCGCGCTCGCGCCCCACCCACGGCAAAAACCAATAGGCTGGGGTTGACTTCCTTTTGATAGTCAAATGTCGTGAGAGTAGCATAACCTGGCAAGAGCTTACCCTCGCCCTCTGCAGCTAGGGTAAAGTCATCAGCCGCTGTTCTCACCATCTCATCAAAAAGCCCCAAATCAACATCTGTACGAGCGGGGATGGAGCCCTTCAATGGGTTAAATGCCTCTTGACCAGCGCGCGAGGCGGCGATGCGCAAGAAACTTCGAGAAGCTTTGGGATGTAGAGCCCCCACGGGCAGGCCAAAGACAGCCGAGTTGAACACAAAGTAGTCACCCGAGCCTAAGCCCGGTAGCACACCAAAATCGACATTGGGGACCCACGGCTTCCTTGGTTTTAGATTGACGTCCTCGCCCCCCTCCAAGTAGCCCTTGGCCCAATCGCCCATGACGTACATAGCAGCATCCCCCCTATACAGAGTATCCGCCGAGGCCCCCCAACTCGCGGTCGACTCTTGGACGTCAGAGCACTGCAGAACTTTCTTCACTTCTTCGAAAAACGAACGAAGTTCCTCCTCCTGCAAACTGGCCGTGCCAGAAAAAAACTCGGTATAATACTCACCACCTAACACGGCAGGAAGCAGGTTCTCAAAAGTTAGCAATGCCATAATCCAACCGGCAGCAGGTTGAGTAAGCGGGGTGATCTTGCTTTTTTTCAAGCGGGTGCATGCGTCAAAAAACTCCTCCAGAGTGCTGGGGGCGGTAACGTTGTTCTCCTTGAGGACTTTTCTATTATAATAGAGGTTATTGTCTCTCTCAATGTTGAGGGGCACAGCGTAGATGACCCCCTCTTTGCTTACCGTTTCGAGAACTTCGGAAGGAAACACCTCCTTCCAGTTTTGCTCGACTGCTAGTTCTGTCAACGGCGTCATCTTGTTTTGAACCACCCAAGTCATCAAGTCGACTCCAGATATCGCCTGAAATGAATCGGGGGGCTCGTTGCTCTCCATGCGTTTTTTTAGTCTCTCCCGAGCTGTTTCAGGATCAAAACTCGCAGCATTGATCACCTCTACTTGGGGTAATTGGCTATGATACTCCTCAATCAGCTCGGCAAGAGCTTCCTTTTCCCCGGCCTGTGTCCACCACGAGAAAAGCTCTAGAGTTGACTCGGTCTCGGCATTCTCTCTCTCTGGGGCGTCCGGAGAACACGCACACAGACCAATAGGCAACACCCAAAGAGCAAAGCGCGCGAATCTTGGGATAGTTTGAGAAATTTTTGAAAAGGCCCTCATCGATTCTCCTTCATGTTTCTGTGAATACATTGCTGATAGAAGGTCATTCGCAGACCCCTTCGACACATTGAGTGGTGCACTCGATGCCGCATGCTCCGCAATGGGAGATGCTCGTATCGAGGTCTACCTCGCAACCATTTAGAGAAACTCCATCACAGTCAGCAAAGGAGTCGACGCACACCACCAACTGGCACACGCCAGCCACGCAGGTAGCAATACCATGGCTACGATCACAGGGAGTGTTGCACGCGCCACAATTTAGCTCATCTCCGCCAAGATCTATTTCACAACCATTCGACTCGTCGCCATCACAATCGCCCCTTAACTTGAGACAAATGGAAATTCCGCAAAGCCCCGAAGACGTGCAACGGGGCACCGCTCCCGGCACCTGACAAGAACGGCAACTCTCCATCATGCAACCGTTCACTGGGCTGGTGCTATCCATGCACTCTTTGGCGCCACTCTGCTCATTGCTATTTACTGGGCAGATTTTTTCCCCTTGAACACACCCCAGCGCCTCGTCGCCCTCCGTCAGCTCGCTCGTGCTCACGACGACAGTGCAAGAGCCAAAAACCAGGCATTGAGCAGCCAGTAAAGTTACCAAAGTTGGCAAAAAGGAGGTATTGCGGTACCCGACTGGCCTAACAATCCAGCCCGTTAGAACTGCGTTGTCCATTTCACCCCTCCGTAGTTCGGGCCTGCTTCCGGAAATAGTGTGGTGGTTGATGAGGGAGGGGCTTCCTTGAGACGAGTGGGACGGAGCCAATAAGAAAGCACCGTGCCCACCCCAGTGGCCAGTGCTACTCCCCAGCTAATATCAGCCGCCATCAATTTTTTATCAACAGACTTCTTTTGAGTCTCCGAGCAATAGGGAGAGCATGAGCCCATGAGTCTATTTCGTTCAGCAACGGCCACCGCGCCTAGAGTTGCACCTAAAGCGAGCGCCACTACTGTTGCCCCGCCTAGCCAATAGCTCGCCTGGGGAATGGGTCGATACTGAAGTTCTACCGGGTGTAAATGTTCACCGAACGTAAATTCTACAATTCTACCTTGCTCTCCCTTGAGAACTATTAGATGGCGAGACTGCACCTGGGGACTGTTCATAGCTGGCCGCACCCTTAAGGTGTGCTCCCCGGGATCGACATCGATCTCACGCTCATTCGCCTTGAGTTCTATCAATACGTCGTCAAGCCAAATACCCGAGAGTGCGATATCATGGGTTCCCTGTCTTGCAATGACGACCAATGAAGGTAAATCTCGGGCATTTTTCAACTCCCACGACTCACAGTCCTCTAGTATCATTTGGGGGCACTTGGACGACAGGCAAGTCGAGATGCTAGATTGAGCTCTCAAAAATCGTCCCCCTAGGCGATGCACCTGAATACGCTCGTGCAGCTCCACACACATGGACACACTCATCGAATCCGCCGCGCTAGCTAGGGTGGTGCTCGAGGCTAAGAAGAGAACGGCGATGAGTTTGCCTCCCGCTTTCCAAGGGGAGCGGCTCCCCTGCCTCAAAGTCCACATTATAGTGCCATTCCTGCCAGTCGGGTCGATTCATAAACACTCAACCTTAAACTTCTTCACGCCCCGTTCGTCGATAACGTAAGGGGGAGAGCACCCGGAAGGCTGGGGCTCTAGCTCCAAGGTGGGGGCTAAAATCGTAGACTGAGAGCCAAGCGGGGGGGGCTTGGCGACTTCTTCCTCGGCCTGTACCTCTGCCTTCGGTGGCAGGGGGCTCTTCTTGACCACCTTCTGCCCCAAGCTCACCCTAGGAACTACAGCGCCATCAGAGGACGTTCTCGAGGGCACCGACGGGCTCGGCTCTCGCGGGCCAACACCACTCGCCTGAGGGCTGGGCAGGTCGCGCGATTTTTCTCCCCCTCGCTCTTTCGCCGAATTCCGTAGTTTACGGAGAGACACGACAAGATCCACGTCCTGCGTGAGAGAAAAGACGCGGGTCTCCGTTGCGTAGCCCTGAGCCGTCACGCGAAGTTTGTGCTCTTGAGTGCCAGGTAGCCTCCGACCGGAGAAGGGATTCGCCTCCAAAATTTCCCCATCCAGCTGTAGGCGTGCGCCTGAAGGAAAGCCCGTAATGTGCAACGAGACAAGCGCCGCCTCCCCTACCTCAGTGGCGCGCTCCCCCTGTTGGTACTCTTGAGTCAGAGAGTAACCCAACGCGGCCACGCCAACCAGGAGAACACCGGCCCACGCGCGCCAGTGACGAGCCACAGAGGCGGGTGACTGAACGGCCAATCGCTCCGAGTGAGAGCCCACCTCTCGCAAACTGACTGGCTGGTAGGAAGTGCGTTCGCCACGAGCCATTTCCCCAACCCGTACTATTTGCTCTTGAATCACGGCGCGAGTTTCGTCGCGTTCTCGATAGAAAAGCGAATTCACCACCTCTGAGATGTCGCGAACCCGCGGGTTTTCATCGCCCAAACTCAGAAACGAATCCAGGGCGATGCGCATCTCGCGAGCCGAGGCAAATCTATGGTGCCTATCGGGAGAAAGGGCCGTGTTGATAATCGACTCAACTTCCACCGCAATATCTGGGCAATAAGAACGAACCGCGGGGATATCGCCCTGTACAAGTGATCGAATCACCTCTACCTCCGTGCGCCCTTCCCACATACGCTTCCCGGTCACGGCCTCCCAACAGAGCACACCCACGGCGAAAATATCCGCCCGACAATCCACCTCTTCGCCGTTTACCTGTTCGGGAGGCATGTAGCGAACCCGCCCCTTGATGGCGCCCACATCAGTATGCACTCGCGCAGTTTTCAGTTTTGCAACGCCAAAATCCAGTAATTTAACCTGCCCATCATACGTTAGAAAAATATTATATGGACTCACGTCCCTATGTACAAGGCCCAACTCTTGCCCCTGCAAGTCCCGTGCGTCATGGGCATACTCCAGAGCTAAGAGGCACTCAGTGAGGGCCCGAAGGCGTAGGGTAACACCAAATTTTCCGCTAGATTGAGAGCGATTCACAACGGCCGCTAGTGTTTGCCCCTCAAGGTACTCCATCACTAAAACGGGCGTCCCCTCAAAATCAAACACCTCGTTGGTTTGAACAATATTTGCGTGAGTCAACTGTGCGGCCAAACGCGCTTCAGCCATGAACATAGCAAAAAACCCTGGTTCTTCACTCAATTCAGGGAGCATCGATTTGAGAACAACTAACTTACTGAATCCACTGGGTCCATTGACCAATGCCAGTGATACGTCTGCCGTGCCCCCCCTTCCCAGTTGAGCTACCACTTGGTATTTTCCCTCAATGGTAGAAATATCTCTGGCACGCCCCATCATAGGTCAGGCCCCCACGGGTGTGGCCACCCAATAGCTGACACAAACCGGCGTACCCTGCAGACATCTGCAGCACGGGCCACGGGTCGCACGAACAATCAAAGGCTGTCCTTCAGTCTGCCAGGCGGCTCTGAATATCCCTGATTACGTGTTGGTGGTCCATAAATTGGTCGACGAGTGCCGGGTCAAAGTGCTTACCTCTTTCGTTGCGCACAAGCTCAATCGCGTCCTCCCACTTCCAAGGTTCTTTATAGCAACGACGACTGACCAGGGCGTCAAAGACATCGGCAAGAGCGGTAATTCGTCCAAATATATGAATTTCTTTCTCATTGGTCCCGCGCGGATAGCCCGTACCGTCCCACTTCTCATGATGTTGTCCGGCGACTATCGACGCTGCCTTAAAGAGGGGGCGCTCCGATCTAGACATCAACTCGGCCCCAATCTCCGCGTGGGTCTTCATCACAAGCATTTCTTCTGGCGTCAGACGTGCCGGTTTATTGAGGATCGCATCGGGAATCGCAATTTTTCCCACGTCGTGCATGGGTGATGCCTCATGAAGCAAGTGCACCTCGCTCTCCTGCACCCCCATCCATTGAGCCATTGACATGGACATTTCAGCCACGCGGCGCACGTGGTAAGCTGTCTCTTTCGAGCGAGATTCAACCACCGCGCCCAAGGTACAAAGAACCTCGCTTTGCGTCGCCATGATATCTTGGCGCAAACTCAAGTTGTCAAAGGCTACAGACAAATTGGACGAAAATACGCGCAGTAAGTTACGGTCCAATTCTTCAATCGGGCGATAGTCCTTGAGCATGATCAAATTTTTCAAGCTACCCTTGCGTTCAAAATATCCAACGTAGGTATCGTCCTGAAATATGTCCTCGTGCTCGGCGACTCCACTCTTCGGGTTGGGCAACTTTCCCGGGGGAATAATATCATTCATCGCTCGTCCAGCAGCGCTAGAAAAGCATCCTGTCCCCGCTACTACCCGATAGCCACCGCCATCCACTCCGACGGCAGCCAATGCGCCTCCGTGGTCCAAAAAAGCCTTGGGATCTAAACGTAGCACCGATACGAGTTGCGCCAGTAAACCTTGACAGAATGGGCGCAAGGAAGTTGCCTCAAAAAGAGACTGCCCCGCAACAATTATCTGTTCCAGACCCACTCGACTTCTATCAATGCTGTCGAGGTCCCGATAAGCGCGCAGAGCAGCTATTGTGGTTAGAAAGAGTCTATCCGCGGTCAACTCCGTTTTTTCTTTGTAGTCGTTAATATCATAGTCAACTACCACATTTCGCGCAGGCGCCTCACCCGGTTGTCCGGTGCGTAGCACCAAGCGTGTTTTGGTATTCTTTAGTTTATCGCGCACATAACGAATCAACTCTAAGCCTGCAAATTCTGTCTCCATCACGACGTCGACAAATGCCAATGCTATATCGTCATGTTCTTCTAAAATGGCCGCCGCCTCTTTGCCCGAATGGGCGCTGATGAAATTGAGAGCTTTTCCCTCAAAAGAAAACTCAGCAAGAACAAGCCGCGTAAGAGCATGCACTTCGTTGTCATCGTCAACGATGAGCACCTTCCATGTCTCGGCTTGCTCCACCCCTGATTCTGGTACGGGTTCGTCAGCAAAAAGTCCTTGTTCAAGCATAATTATAGCACCCACTTTGCGCTTCATCTATTGCGCGCTCTAAGCCTGAGCGACCAAAAGGCTTCTGTAAAAATCCATTCGCACCCTGATTTAGAAATCTCTGAGCTTCATCCCGCGCCATCGCGTACCCAGAGGCCAGTACAATTGGCGGCTCTTGGGCAACTTCCCTCAAGCGCTGAAGAGTCTGCTCGCCGTTCATGCCTGGCATGACCATGTCAAGAAGGATTAGGTCAAAGTCTTGCGGATGGTCCTTAAAGACCTTCAGCGCCTTCTCACCCGATTCGGCGGTCTCCACCTCGTACCCCAACCGATTGAGCATACTCTGGGTTATCGAGCGGATACCCTCTTCATCATCTATCACTAAAGCCCTACCGTGACGCCCCTTATCGCTCATATTATCGTCAACATTTGCGGGAAAGGTGAGGGTGAATTCGGCACCGTGAGCTTCGGTTGATTTGATGGATATTCGACCTCTCAAATTTTGAACAACCAGGTTATAGACCAAGTTCATTCCTAACCCGCTGCCCCCCGCCCCGCGTTTTGTCGTAAAAAAAGGCTCATATACTCTTGCTAATGTATCAGGAGTCATACCGCACCCGTTATCGCGGTAGATTAGGTTGATCGACCCCGACTTTTCTGAGACATGAAACTCAATTTTTCCGCCCTGCATATTGGAAAAACCGTGCTGCAAAGAGTTTTCCACCAAGTTGGTCACTATCTGGGACAATGCTCCCGGAAATGAATCCACTTCGATACCCTCCGCACATTCGATGGATACCTTGTGATCATTTCTCCTAAATTTCGGTTTGAGGCTCACCAGAATTTCGGCCAAATACTGATCTAAAAAGAACGTACGCCTTGCCTCGCTCGACTGATCGACGGCTACCTGCTTAAAACTTTGAATCAGTTGCGCGGCCCTCTCCAGATTTGACAAAATCATCAAACTGCCCTCATCCGCTACTTCCAGAAAGTTGGTAAGCTCGCTACGAGTCATGGTTTGGTCTTTAAAATGCGCACGAAGTTCAACAGTCTTCGTTCTCAGGTGTGAGGCCGCTGTGACTCCGATACCAACAGGTGTGTTGATCTCATGGGCAACCCCCGCCACCAGGCCCCCCAATGCTGACAACTTTTCCGAGTCTATCAGCTGCGCTTGAGTTTTCTTGAGAGCATTTACTGCCGCCTGAGCGTCATCGCTGGCCTCCCGGAGCGCTGCAACCGTACCCTCCCACTTTTTCTCGTTCGCATCGTTGGTTTCGCTTAACTCCGATAGCTGGGAATGTACCTCGCGAATCTCCCCGTGAGCCTCGCCAAGCTGCCCACGCAGTAGAGCTTCCTCTTTGCTCGCAATCGCCAGCGCTTCTTCGAATCGCAGCTTTTCGACCAGGAACTCCTCCCCTGCGCGCTTCTCTCGGCGCGCAATCTGCACGAGTCGCGCCCCAAGCAGTACTGCAAGAAAAACGAGTGCGACGAGTCCGCCAACAAGAAGAATCGGTACCCCCCCCGCAGTAATCATCATCAGCTCGACTCCCGCGTGCTTCTACTCTTTTGGCTTCGCAGATACTCCCGCCGAAGTGGATCGCGGCACGCCACCCCTCGATCCGAAATCAGTGTCCACCAATGAGGAGCGAGACAAGACGAGCTTCGATTCAACATATGGATTCAGCGGGTTAAAGCAGCAGCGAAAGCCACCCAAATTTGGTGGTCACACTAACGCAGATGAACGGCCGAATTTGTGCTAAGTTGAGGGCATTCATGCACCGCGGAAGCCAAATGGCACGATTTACTTGGCCACTCGCCCGCACGCGAAGTCTCTCGCTACCCAGCGTTTTTCTCTTTCCGCGGCCGAGGTGCAATTACATCCCAGTGTCCAAGATGAAGACTATAGCCCGATGAGTGCACGTTGCGCTCTTGCTTGCGTTCCGTGGTGGCTTGGGCGAACTCAGTATTCATCTGGGTAGACTTCACATCGTTTGCAGCCACGACCTTATCGTCTGGCAGCTGGGGCAAGTCTACGGAGGGCGCCGGTACGCTGGAGCGAGTCAGGGGCGGGCGTAATGTTGCCCTCAGTTGTTCCAATGGTGGCGGCGCCATTGTAAACGACTCGAAGTATTGAGCTGAAGTCAGAGTATGGATTGATATTTGAGAGCACGAAGGGCATCGACACTCCACGTCAATAGGCCGCACCGCAAGGACATCAGTTGGGCAAGTGAGCACCAGCTCAACTCCACATTGGGTGCAGGCCGCAGCCGTATGGGTAGAAAGCCAATGAATCACGCTACAATATCCCTTCACAGCGTACGAACGGCAGTTTACCCCAATTGCCGGAGAAAAACTTAAAGGCTCTCACGCAAGCGCTTTACCTGTTCGCTAGGTCCAAGCACTATCAATTGCGACCCAAGTGTTAAGCGCTCCTCAGGTCCCGGATTGAATTGATAGGTACCATCGTGAAGTCTAAACGCTATCACGAGGAGATTACCGTGGGCGCGAATACCTGAATCTTTCAACCTCTTCCCTTGCCATGCGCTATTGGCGGTAACCTCTAGTTCATGAAATCGAATTTCTTCGGGCATATGCAACATGCGGTCGAAAAATTCGGTAACATGAGGTCGAGCTAACTCATTGGCCAGACGTACTCCGCCAATTTGTTGAGGGCTCACGGTAGTACTCGCTCCCGCCCTCAAAAGTTTTCCCTCATTCTGCGCGTTCGCCACCTTGGCAATAATACGTAGCGACGCGTTCATGGTGCGGGCCGAAAGCGTTACAAAGAGGTTATCCCGATCAAGACTCAAGGTCGTCACCAACCCTTGCGCTCGGTGTATTCCCGCGGCAATCAAAATATCATCATCGGCAGCATCTCCCTCAATATGATGGACATCGCCCTTGAGGGAAACTGCCAAATGTTGCAGCGCATCCGGGTTCTTGTCGATGACCACAAATTTGTGTCCAGCCCGCTCTAACTCGGTAGCGACGTAATGCCCCACGCGACCACAGCCGACAAGAATATAGTGGTTACTTAGCTTCGAGATACGTCTATCCATCTTACGTTTTAGAATAGCTTTGCTGAACACCCCTTCGAGAAAAAGTGCCGTCAGCGTCGATTGAAAGAATGCCAGGACGGTAATGCCCAAAACGATCGTCCCGGCGGCAACAGCTCGTGCCCACGGGTGTTGTCCCAAATGAGGGAGTTCCCCATACCCCACAGTCGAGACTGTGATGAGCGAGAAGTAAAGTGACTGAAAGATCGAATATTGGTCTTCGCCCGTGAGGTAAATGGAAATCGCACCGACACAGACGACAAATCCAAAAGCGGCAAAGGCAATTGCTAGTCGATAATGCCAGTCAAATCGGTGAATCGAGGGGGGAATGAACCCGCTTTCGCCATCAACTGAAGGCTGCACGGCAGGGGGCGGAGGGTCTTCGTAGTTCACAGTGTGTACGGGGGAAGCAGAGAGCTTCTCTAAATTGCTCTACCACCTTTTATTGCCCTCGGGCTATCTCTCCGTTCCTTGCTTTTCGGTAAAGCGGACAATTGCCGGATCTTTTCAAGAATTAGGGCGGGATTCGTCCGATCAAATACGATCGGTAGAATCACTTCATCAAGTTGGGGTTAGGGCCGTTAGGTAGTTTGACTAGCCATGAGTTCGATACCTCCCAGCGTAGCCGGGTCAATCCCCGGGTCCTTAGATGTCCTCTTTCACGATGCGCACTTGCTCATCTGGGAGCTGAACGGCGAGGGAACTCTACTGCGCGCCAGCCAAAGCCATATTGAACATTTGGGCGTGAGTCCACTGGAGTTTTGCCTAGATCCTCTCTCATTCATCCACCCGCAAGATCATCAAGTATTTAGGTCAAGTCTGTCAGACGCCCTTGCGGGGTTACCTGGGGAGATGCAGCTTCGTCTGCGCGCCTCCGATGGAAGTTACTACACTTCGGACTGGAGATTGCACCCCGTCTTAGAAAAGACGTCCCGTGTGTTGGTGGTGGGGCGTCCCGCCCTCGGAGGAGAAAGTCCATTCTTCAGAATACTGGCGGAAACCGCTCCCGGCATTGCCTATATGCGCAGTCCCAACAGCTCCGCTACGATGCTTTTTATGTCCGACGGGATTCGCTCTCTTTGTGGATATGGCGCTGCCGCGTTTTTATCAAATCGCATTGACCTAGACGAGCTCTGTCATCCCGAGGAACAAGACCACGTGCTCGCGCACAAACGGAGGGCGCTGGAAGAGCACAAGGAATACGAAATTGCCTACCGCCTCCGTCAACGGGACGACTCGTATAAGCCGATTCGCGAGAAAGGACGTGGCATTTACAATGGTCTGGGCGAACTGATCTTTGTAGCAGCCTCTCTCGCAGACGAGAGCGAAAAGAAAGCTACAGAGGCGCGCTGCGAAGAGCTCGAGTCGCAATTAAAGACGGAAAAAGTCGGTAAGATGGAGGCTGGAGCCGCCCACGAGTTCAACAACCTCTTCATGTCGATTATCGGCCATATTGACTTGGCCTATGAAAATCTCCCGAGCGGCAGCGAAGAAAGGGGAGCACTGGCACACGCCACCGCCGCAGTAGAGCGTGCAGCTAACTTGGTGCGCCGACTCCGAGATTTTTCCGAAAACCAGAGCAGACCACAGGGCCCAGCGAAGGTGCCCAAGCCTACTACTATTGCGAAGAAAACACGTGTATTGGTGGTCGAGGACGATCAGCCCGTCCGACACCTTGTCTTGCGCTCATTGTTGAGGGCCGGATACGATGTGAGCGAGGCTGAGAACGGTGAAGTCGGCCTCAATCGCCTAGAGAAAGAAAGTTTCGACCTCATTCTGCTCGATATGCGTATGCCCGAACTAGACGGGTATCAATTTCTTGAACGCCTCAAAGAACGCGAATCTGCCCCTCCAGTCCTGGCTGTGAGTGGTTACGCCGAACGCCCTATCGCCTCGCACTACCCTGGGGCCTTTGATTTTCTACCCAAGCCCTATCGGACCAACGAGTTGCTCAAGCGCGTGCAGGCACTCTTGTAAAGACTCATCCGAGTCTCATGGGTATTCACCCTAAGTAAATTTGGCCGTATGTTTCAAGGTGCCCCGACTCTGCCCCCGCCGCTTCCCCTTGGGTCTTTCTCTAAGATTCTCCCTAGGACTCTTGGCTATGGGCCAGGCCGTTTCCTGTAAGTCTGCAACTCAGGTAACACTCGAACTCACTACAGATGTCGACTGCCGTGACGGCCCCCGAACGAGTATTACCGTCGGCCCCTTCGAGTCCTTGGAGAAGCAACTCATTGCTGCCCACACCCAAGAGTGTGATCCGCAGAACGGACGCATCGGCTCAATTGTAATTGTGCCAGAGGCAAGCAACAAGCAAGCCTTTGGGGTACGCATAGTCACCGGCGTCACTAAATCAGCTGAGCAATGCGTTTTAGACGGATACCTCGGTGGATGCATCGTCGCACGCCGTAGCCTCAGCTTCATTCCGTCCCGCAACCTCTTGCTCCCGATACTTATGGAGGCAGAATGCCTCGATTTGCCGTGCGAGGCCACCGAAACATGCCGGGGAGGCCAATGTGTGAGCGCTGTCATCAAAGCTCCAAGTAACTGCCCACCTAAGGGCTGCGACGTGGAACCCGGCGGCACCGGCGGCACCGGCGGCACTGGCGGCACCGGCGGCATTCCAAGTCAATGGCCGAATTGCGGTGATGGCATTGTCAACATCGACGAAGGGGAGTCTTGCGACGGAGGAATGGAGACCCCTGCTTGCAACAAGGATTGTTCAATAGCATTTTGTGGCGATGGAGTGCTCAATCAGGCACGTGGTGAAGACTGTGATGCAAAAGGGACATCGCCCCTCTGTACGCTCGGCTGCACCAGCTCAGTCTGCGGCGACGCGATTGTAAACTTTGCGGCAGGTGAAACCTGCGAAGAAGGATTGGGAAACTGCAAGAATTGCCAGTTAGTCCTCGGTCCCAGCGAGGGAGGTCTATGTGGCGACGGCTTGCTCGACCCCGGGGAACAATGCGATCATCGCGGACAAAGCGCGTTTTGTAATGGGGACTGCACCCAAGCCCAGTGCGGTGACGGGGTAACCAACACCCAACAGGGTGAAGAGTGCGACGACGGACAGATAAGCTCTCGCTGCACGGACGATTGCAAACTCACTGGATGGCCGCTTTCTGCAGCCCCCCTTCTTTGGTTAGACGCAACTCAGCTGGACGCCTTCGAAAGAGGACGCGGGGTACGTCGATGGAGCGATCGGGCCGAGGGGAACAACCACCTGACACAGACGAACGCAGAGGCCCAGCCAACACTGGTTTTGGACGGTTTCGGTCCAGGGCTACCGGGGGTTTGGTTTGACGGCAGCCAAGACATTTTGCTCGCTCCAGGCGTCGTTGTCGATCAAGGAGATATTTCTGTTCTCGTCGTGCACCACAGCGAAGTACCTTCACCAGGTTTCAACGGGACTCGCACACTTCTAGGTCACGGGGGACAGAGCGGGTTTTCAATTCTGGCTCAATTTCCTGGTGATAGTTTAGGATATGTCAATCACGGTCCCGAGGGCCAAGAGACACTTTTTTGGGAGCCTGGTTCAACCCGCACTCTATTCGAGCCCGCCATTTCGCTCCTCAAGGACAACGAGGTGAGGCGAGGCGGGCTGCGCAGTATCGGTACGGGAAGCACCTTCCTGAAAAGCACTTTGGCCCTCGGTCTAGGCGGGTCGCCCCTGGGTGACTCCTATCGGGGCTTAGTTGGAGAGATCATGATCGTTGGCCCCATGCTCCCCGGTGATTTGGATGTCCTCCTCGGTTACTTGGTAAAAAAATGGAGCCCTAGCGCACCCCAAGCACTCGGCATGTTTCCAGAATATGGAGCCACGACAGAACCGCTTACGACCTTCACAATTTTCTCGTCGACGAACGTATTTCCAGGAGTCGGCAACATCGTCATCCAAGGAGAAGACGACGCCTTCAGGCAAGTCTACGAACCAACCAGTAGTAAAATAGTAGTGGCGGGCACACACATTCAATTCAACCCAACCGAGCGCCCAGCGGGAGTTGCCTATAGTCTAACGGTTCCCCAGGGAGCATTCATCGATAGCAATGGTAACCCTCTAGCTGAGATAGTCTGGAAAGGTCGCACCGCTCCCTAAGAGGATAAGGGGGCAGGATAGACTAATGCCGGACCCAGTACTCCCCAAGGCATGAGATGCCCTGGGACACTTGGCGCAACGTCAACTGATGGCGTTGAAATCTATTTGCATGCGTTGGTTGTCAGCTTCACCGACGTAGCCGGCCAGGCCCACCCTCAATGAAATGGTGATCTCGTCGCCCCAAGGCCACCACATGGCGTAGGGTATCAACCGCCCACTACCTCGCATTGTATAGATTCTTTGGTCCGAGCGAACGCCTCCCACTGACTCAGTCATTTCTGTGATGTGCTCAGGTGCTCGATCCATTGATCGATGATCGAAAACATCCGGAAAAATAGAAAGTAGAGCCTTTTCACAGTCTCGTGTGAGGTCCACATGAAAGGACGAGGCGACACAGCTAAACCTGTAATCCCAGCTCCAGCCTTTCTTGGGCCATACCTGTCGTAAACGCTCAAGTTGAGCAAACATATTGTCGGTCGCGCTTCCAGCGGGTTCCATATGCTCATAAGATAACGCGGAAGGAGGGCGTTGTCTCTATCCTATCCTGGACCTCAAGCATTACTCCGACTACATAAGTGCCATGACCCGCGAAGAAAAGCTCGAAAACCTCGGATTTCCCCTTGATAAAGTACCCACGCCGGGTGCAATTTATCGGTCAGTCGTTGTGCACGGAACCACCGCTTATGTTTCTGGTTGCGTACCTTTCGACGGACCGGGAAATTTGGCAAGTAAAGGCAAGGTTGGAAGGGACGTCAGTCTGCAAGACGCACAACAAGCCGCTGCCCTCTGTGCTGCAAATGTTTTGCGCCTACTCAAAGTAGAGCTCGGCTCCCTCGACCAAATCGTCCGTATTGTCCGCCTGGGCGGCTACGTAAATTGCACAGAAGACTTCACCGACCAACATTTGGTGATCAATGGTGCCTCTCAGCTCATGGCTGATGTCCTGGGCGAAGCTGGCCCCCACGCACGAACCGCACTCGGCCTCCAACAACTTCCCCTGGGTTCCAGCGTTGAGGTCGACGCGATTGTAGAAGTACTCCCCCAAGCATGATTCCAGCTCACCAATTCGTGGGCTCCGCTGACGCTCCCCATCTCGCTTACTTAATGCATGGCGTCCTAGGTGCTGGCCATAATTTGCGTAGTTTGGCGCGCAATCTGGTCGCGCGCAGAGCAGACTATCGAATTGCATTGATCGATCTTCGCTATCACGGAGCCTCTTTGGGCGCTCCTCCGCCTCATACTCTCGCCTCCTGCGTAGACGATCTACTCGATCTCAACCAAGCGTTGGGGCGATCGCCGCGCGTGGTCTTGGGTCATTCCCTCGGCGGCAAGGTCGCCCTAGGATATGGTCGACGCCACGAGTCCCGTGATCCTGGGGAGCGCGCTGTCGCCCTCGGTCAGCAGACTAAGTTGCGCCAAGTTTGGACTCTCGATTCTGATCCGGGCGCTCAAGAGCCGGGCGGCAATCATGAAGTTCAAAAAGTCCTGGCTGCATTAAAGAAAAACCCAGGTCCATTTCAAAATCGGAGAGAAGCTGTTGCGGCAATCGTCGGCGAGGGTCTCTCCACCGGCCTTGCCAATTGGCTCGGAACGAGTCTTCTCAAGTCCGAGTTGGGCTTTAGGTGGCGTTTCGATCTGGAGCAGGTCGAAATGCTCTTGGACGACTATTTTCTTCAAGATCTCTGGCCCTTCCTCGAAACTCGCAAAACAATCGCAGAATCTGCGGCTATTTCCTACGAACTACTCCTTGCGGAGCGCTCCGATCGCTGGAGCGGCAGCATGAAAGAGCGTGCCGCTTGCCTGGCGACTCTACCTCGCATCAATATCCATCGCTTGGCCAACTCGGGTCATTGGGTACACGTGGACAACCCCGAGGGTCTTCTCGAAATTCTGGAAACTCACCTAGCCCAATAGCGTAACTGCGGCGCCCTGCATTTCGATTAGGACGCCCTAGTTTCAGGGTGTGCTCTTGGTGGGAGAGGAGTGTAGGCCACATTCTCGACGAGTAGACTCCTCCCACCACCATCGGCCGGCGCGCTCATGCTCCCCTGGTCGAGTCGGGCGAGTACACGGTTCACACCCAATCGAAACGAAGCCTCTATCGTGCAGCTCATTGTAGGGAACACCGTTTTCGCGAATATAATTCCACACTTCTTTTTGAGTCCACGCCGCAAGAGGATTTGCTTTGAGCATGCCCACCTTCTTGTGGGCGGTGTCCCATAAGAGAGCAGGAACGTCCGCTCGTGTGGGACTCTGATCACGGCGCTGCCCGGTAACCCAACCATCGTATTGCGCGAGCACCCGTCTCAAGGGCTCCAGCTTGCGCACCCCACAGCATTCACCATGACCATCCTCATAGAAGCTAAAAAGCCCCTTCTTTCGAACCAATTGTTCCAAGGGCTCAGATTGAGGCGATATCAGCCGAATCTCAATTCCGTAAAATTCGCGAACGCAATCGATGAAACGATAGGTCTCTGGGTGAAGACGGCCCGTATCCAAACAAAATACTGAGTAGTCACATCCTGATTTGGACGCCATGTCTATCAGGGCCACATCCTCTGCGCCGCTGAATGCAATAGCGCAGCGTGAACCCAATTTTTTGAGCGCAAAATGTACTAGCTCCTCAGGTGACATGGCCTCCATCGTGGATGCAATTTCGGTGAGATCCTTCTCCCCTACCAGAGGGCTTGCTCCCGATGCTTCAGCCTCGCGCGCACGCTCCCTTGCCACTTTTCCTGAGGGTCCCTTGGTGAGAACATCCTTCACCACCTTCATCACACTCAAGTAGACCTCTACGTTTCCTTCTTGTTCGACAAGAAAAAATGGAGCGACTTGCACTTCATGTTCCTTTGAAAGCACCATACCGCGAGATGTCTCGTCTCCTTCTTGGGCCCAAATTACTTCATCAATTTGATCCCAAAGCCCGCGACGAACGAGTAAGTCTTCAGCTTGGACGCACTTTTTACATGGTTCACCGTCCAAAAGGCGCTTTTTTACCATAATGATGTGTTGCGGACGCTGGCCAGGGGACTTCGACTCCATGGCCCCTAGCTTAGGGATCTTTAGAAATTATGAAACGACCCCGAGTCACAATCATCCGCCCCCTGCCTTAGCGTCTATCGCCCAGACTGGTCTCCACCAAGCGAGCAGTCGAGATCCAAGGATGATCCGGAGGGACCACTTTTTTCACCCCTGCAACTTCACTCAATTGCACCGGAAGGATCTCCGTGCCCTGCACTGCCACCATTACATCGTACACGCCATCGGCCAGCAGTTCTCCGGCTTTGGTTCCCAACCTTGTGGCCAAAAGTCTATCAGCAGCCGAGGGTTGCCCTCCCCTTTGCACATGGCCCAACGAGGTAACCCTCGCTTCCACTCCTGTGAGTGTTTGAAGACGGCGAGCGATACGACTTGCAACAGCCTCCTGCACCAAAGGGATCCCGTCTTCGGAAACGTGTAATCCTGGCGAGGACTTCTTTCGTTTCTTCTTCTTTTCCCCGGCCTTCAACATGGCAATTTCAGCCTCCCCAGCTTCAACTTCCAAAATAGAACGCACGCCCTCGGCCACGGCAATGATCGAAAATCGCTTGCCGTGCTTTCGTCGTTCACGCAAGTGGTCGGCCACGACCTCCAAGTCGTAAGGCACCTCAGGAATCAAAATTACATCGGCGCCACCCGCTATACCAGAGCCCAAGGCGAGCCAACCTGCGTCATGACCCATGATTTCACAAACAATCACACGGTGATGGCTCGTGGCCGTTGTGTGCAGGCGATCGATAGCCTCTGTCGCAATACACATAGCCGAGTCGAATCCGAAAGTGATGTCGGTGCTTCCTACATCATTGTCAATGGTCTTGGGCAAAGTCAAAACCCCAATATCCGTTGCTTGTCGCAATCTGTGGGCGTTTTTCTGAGTACCGTTGCCCCCAATACACACTAGGCAATCGATATTCATTTTCTTCATGTTAGCGATGGCCACCTCCGTCATATCCATGACTTCGGAGCCCATACGCATCTTATGGGGTTTATCGCGGGAGGTACCCAAAAGCGTGCCCCCCTGAGTCAACAGGCCACTCACCGACTGGCCATCCAGGTGAATCGTACGATTCTCAACCAAACCCCGAAAGCCATCTTGCACGCCGACAACACTCATTCCATAGTGCATCGCCGCTTTTGCAACACCACGAATTGCCGCGTTGAGGCCGGGACAGTCCCCCCCAGCTGTGAGAATACCAATAGACTTAGTTCGAGAGCTCATGTGCCCAAGCCTACCGATTGTTCCCAACCGCGCCAAATCGATTGTTTACGGGTAAAGCCTCTGGCAGAGCCATTTTGCCCCTTCGTAGCGATAAACTGCGCGATCATGTAAACGCCCCCCCTGACCAACCCAGAGTTCGACAGATTGAGCTTTCAGAGAAAAACCTCCCCAGTTGGCTGGGCGCGGTACATCTTGACCAGCAAACCGAAGTCGCTCAGCTTCAAAACTTCGGTCAAGTTCATCTCGAGAAGCCAGGGCACGGCTCTGCTTGGAGGCCCACGCTCCCAGTTGGCTATCTCGGGGCCTAGTTTTGAAATATTCGTCCGACAATTCAGCCCCGATTCGATGGACCTCACCTTCGACTCGCACCTGCAATTGCAGAGCGGCAAAATGCATGCACAGCGCCGCCCACGGTTGCACCTTTAACTCACGTGCCTTAGCGCTCTCATAATTTGTAAAGAACTGGAGCTCACGGCCCTCACGACCCTTGAGCAAAACGACGCGCGCTTTGGGGCGCCCATCAAGTCCCACTGTGGCTAGCGTCATCGCCTCGGGCAGAAGAACGCCCTCTTTTTCGGCCCGCGCGCGAAAAAGATCCATTTCAACAAGGGGGTCCGTAATTGCTTCAAAATTCACGCCCACTCAATAGCACGGTGGTCTCCCACGAACGAACGCAGAATTTCGAGAAAAGAGGGTAGAATACCGCAAAGATTACGTAAATTGCTTGAGAATTGGCAGCACGACGCAAAGTAAGTCAGAATGGCCAATCATTGCGCTGATTCAATGTCCCCTGTCCAACGTTTTCTGTGAAATTTACCGTTTTTATCCCCTCAATTCACCAGCTGAAAGTAGCAGCAGCTCTCGGCTGCTTTCTGTGCGTGAGCTCTTTTGCAGAGCGAGCCCAAAGTAAAAAATCCGGCGGCGTGCCCGTTGTTGGGGGCCTTCTAGAGCAGCGAAACGCCTTAGCCAAGAGCTCACCCTCCCAGTGGAGCGACGCCGACCTAAAAGAAAAGGTTGCCACCGATCTGCACGCCATCGGCTCGCTCTCAGTCGGCTTGCCCAACAACGGCAGGCTCCTCAACGGCATACGGCCCGAGGAGGGTAAACTCTTTGAAATCGTGGCGCCCAATTTTGCTTGGGGCACTGAAGAGACCATTCAATTTCTCCAAGTCGCCACCCAAGCGGTCCACAAGAAACATCCAGACACCGCACCTTTACACATCGGACACCTCAGCAAAAAAACCGGCGGATACCTCAGCCCCCACCTCAGTCATCAATCGGGCCGCGACGTCGATATCGGCTACTACTACACCAAGAAGCGCACTTGGTACCGGCGGGCTACCTGGCAAAATCTCGATACGGCACGTACCTGGACATTGGTACGTAGCCTCATCACCGATACGGACGTCGAGATGATCCTTATCGATAGAAGCCTGCAATCTCTTTTAAAAAAGCATGCTCTCAAAATTGGCGAAGACAAGAATTGGCTCCATCGAGTCTTCAAAGGAAGCAAAAAGCGTCCCGCCATTGTGCGTCATGTCCGGGGCCACGCCACCCACATTCACGTAAGATTTTTTAGTCCCCATGCTCAAGGAAATGCCCAACGGGCCTATCCCTTTCTCTTAGAAAACGAGCTGGTCAAACCGGTCGTCGTTTTCGCTCATCATCGAGTCAGAAAAGGAGAGACATTGGGCCGCCTCGCCAGACGCTACGGAACATCAGTTCGAGCAATCCAGCGTGCCAATGGGTTGCGCGGGACCACCATACAAGCTCGACGAACTTATAAAATTCCCCGCCGCGGGGGTCCCCTTCCGACCACTGGTAAACTAGTTTTTCACGACCGGCAACTCCCCTAAGTCGACTTCAATGAGCCCAAAGCAGGACAACCAGCGCTTCATTTGAATCTAGGTGTTCTCCCGACTCAAGATGCTAGTGTAGGGGCGTGAATCTTGAGGCAATTGAACGGGCACTTGGTTTGGTACGGCAAGAGATGGGATGCGCTGACGTGCGTCTGGAGATTGGGGGGAGAGCGAGCGAGGCTCCCGACACAGTCATTGCCTCAACACCCAGTGGCTTTCGCCTGGTCGCCACCTTCGATGGCGTTCCGGAAAACCGAGCAAGCGCTCACCTGCGCCTCCGCCAACTTGCCGGCTCGTTTTTTGACAGCGGTCTCACCCCTCCTACCCCGCGCGAGGACGCCGAGCACCACCTAGCTCAGCGCAGGCTCGACGACGAACTGTGCGCTCTTTCCGGCCGAACTGGGGCAGCAGGGGCGACGGTAATCGACGCGAAATCGCCCGTTATTTGGGGCTGTTCAGAAGGTCGTCATCCCGACGAGGACGTCGACACCCTTTTGGCGGTCGCTGAATTAGACGCCCTCAGTCGGTCGCGCGGCATCGATCTGGCAGTCGTGAGCGGCTTGCGAGAAGACGACCGCGTGGCCGCACTTTCTGGTTTTGATGGGGCCGAAAGAAATAGACTCGAGTCACTCGTGACGCGAATGGCTTCCCGGCCGCTGCGTGCCCGTCAGACACGTTTGGTTCACGCGCGAGCACTCTTCGCAATCAGAAAGGCATGGAAAGAGCACAAGGCTGATGAATCGGGGTTTCGACGCCTGGTTCATGGAGACGGTATGGGGTATTTTGCTCGCTCATTTGCAGGCATCTATCTACTCATTGCCTATTTTCCTGGGTCTTTTTCGGAGCTCAGGGTCGAAGGTGCCGCCCTCCACGCCCTTCCCCTCATCGAACGCCATGTATTGGGTTTACCCCCCGTAGATCCAATTCCTCCCAAGGGTAAAGTGGTCAAACTCAATCTACCCAATTCATAAAAAGCGATGAGTCTCCCCCTTTGGACTTGGAGTTCTTTCCTTCTCGTGATCCCCCTCAACGCCTGCGGGGGAATTTCTCAGAATTCAAGTGCCGCCCTCTCGACGGTATCTGACCCCGGCGAAGACTGCATGTCTGCAGCGGCTACTGAGCGCTCTCCTCAACCCGACACGCCCGACAGAATTTCAGTGTCCCATATTCTGGTGCGCCACAACAATTTAGAACGGGCCCAAGGGGCTACCCGCACGCCTCAAGAAGCATGTCTTTACGCTCTTGAGGCCCTCCAAGCGTTGCAGAGCGGAACTTCTTGGCTCGACGCAGTCAACGAGTTTTCTGACTCAGGCAAAGGAACTCAGGGAGCGTTAGGACGAGTAGAATTAGGCGATCTCGACAGTGATTTTGGCAACGCTGCGTTCGCTCTTTCGCTCGACGAGCTGAGCTACGTAGTAGAAAGTAGCCGAGGCTACCACATCATTGTTAGAACCGAATGAAGTCATAGTCTGGAAACTCACACGGGCAGAGCGCCCAAGCGCTCGCGAACTTCTTGGGCATCCCAAGAGAAGTACTGGCTCCAAAACTCCAAACTGAGGGGCGAGCAAGCTTGGTACAAGTGCCGGGCTACTCCAAGTCTCTCGACAGGCGGTGTAGTGGCAAGGGCCAAGGTGGTATCTCGCCATAAACGCTCAAAGTCGACCACGCTCAGGACGCCGCAGGCTGCTCGAAATTTCAACCAATCCGAAGAGCGTCTAGCCTTGCGGATCCAACGATTGGTAGTGGTGTCTCTGCCCGAAGCCTTCCAATCGGCTTGCCGCTGCTCAACTCTACGAGCCAAGCAGCCGGTAAGACCTGCCTGACGCGAATCACGTACTAAAAATTGCGCGAGATCTAAGAGGTCTTCGCCAATCAGATGCATGATCAGGTCCGATGAGGCACGGCCCCGCTCATGGAAATCTGCCAGTAGTTGTAGAGGGTGCATCGGCTAGCCAGATCTCTGCCAACAAGATGGTTGGACAGGAAGGAATATAGCGTGACAGGCTTTCGATGCCCCGCAACAGACGATTTGGGCTAGCTCCTCCCCTCAAAGGAACTTGCGCTAGCCCCGCTGGGTACCCCCCGCGGGGGACCTACTGTTGCGAGCTAGCTCTCAGACCTCGTTTTGCTGGATAAAAACCAGGCCGAACTTTTAAGGCCCGTTCAAATCGCTTCTTGGCCTCCGCTGAATTTCCTTCTGCAAGGGCCAGTTCTCCAAGAAGGACATGCACTTCGGGGATCACATCACTGAGGCGAAGAGACATTTCACAAAAAGCGCGGGCGGACGCGGGTTTCTCCAAGCGGGCATATACCTTGGCAAGCCCCATCATGCCGGCCAAGTTCTCGGGGTCCAAGGTGATGGAGCGTCTGTACCATCGCTCCGCACGATGCAAATCCCCTCTGCGCAAATGGCGCCCGGCCTCCACTGAATAGTCTTTCGATATCGAGGCGATCCTTGCCTCTTGATCGGGAGAAACGTGAAGCACCTCCAACCAAATCTGTCGAGATTTCTCCACCTCGCCCATCAGATTGAAGAGATCGCCCCTCAGATTCAAAATTTCAATCTGACCGGGACGTATCTGCAATGCCTTGTCTGCCCATGTGAGCGATCGGGCTAGACTCCCCACCCTCAGATAATGCTGAGCGAGCCCCTCGACGGCCAAGCTTGATGGGTTGAGCAACGCGGCCTGACACATCAAGAGCTGGGCTCCCTGATCTTTTCCGCCTACAATGAGTTTCCTCGCCTGAGCCCAAAGTAAACTCGCCTCGTGAACTGGATCTCGGCTATCCGATGGGGACAGCTCTGCCACCACCTCGCGACATCCAGGAGCGTGAACGTCTGCCACCCAAAATACGTTTTTCTGTTTTTCTGGCTTGGAGGGGACGGGTAAGTTCGCTACCTCGCGAGCGGACAGGGGCTCTGCGAGGGCAGCGTCCGCCTCAGTTTGTGCGGGTCCCTCCGGTGGTGTAGCTGCGACGACAGATGTCGGTCGAACGGCTGGCTTTTGGGTATCACCTTGAGACCCCTCGCCGTAACCTGCTTCGTTGACCCAGCCCATATTCTGAGACAAATATCCAGCGGCCCCGGCCGCCAAGGCTGCCACTACAAAGAGCAAACGTCGACCACCCCGTTTTTTTTCTGCCAGCGCCCCGTTCGAAGCACTCACCTCAGACAAATCAGGAAGAGCATTGACTGTCAGTTCTGATACATCACTGAATGAGGCATCTGCGGACGAATCTTCTTGGGGCTCATCGTCTTGCCTTGCGGGAACCGCCTCCGAGCTCCCCAGGGGTGGAGGCTTGGGTGAGCTTTCCCCCGCGTCCAGGGAAACTCCTTCCGAAAAATGCTCCTGAGGCATTCCGAATGTTAGTGTTTCTGGCGAAGGTTCGACGGCCCTCTCTGCGGGGAGAGCGATTCGCTCCCGATTGGCTCTTTTTTCGCCGCCATGATCAACAGCCGCGGACTTTTCCACGTCTTGAACTTCAACTGAGTCGTTCGGGTCCTTCTTCTTACCAACTTTCAGCTCTCCAGAATCTGGCGCCTCGCCAGGTTCCGGTGGCTCCTCTGGTTCTGGTGGTTCCGTTTCGGCGGGTCGCTCCCCAGATTCTGAAGCTTCCGTTTCGGCTGGTGGTAGCGGAGTCTCTGCAAAATCCTGCGCGGCTATTGAAGCTTGAGCGGCAGCGACAACTGCCGGAGTGATCTCAAATTTCTGACTATCCAGATCCTCTAATGCGCTCAAGGCATTGGAGGTGTCCAATTCTCCAGGGGCCGCGGGGTCAAGATCTTTTTGCCCCGATTTCGGAGAATCCATTGCCGCCGCGCCGTCCAGGCCCTTCTTTTCAGAGCTGGTTGCACCAAGAGCCGCTGTCTTGGCGGGCGATGGGGGTGACGCGGCTACTCGGCCTTTTGCTAGTTGAATTTTAGCGACGGCAACTTGCCCCGAAGGCAACCCCAATGAGGTCTTCTTCTCAACATCGCCTAGCGAGGGTGATTCTTGCGGTCTCCTTCTTGCGGCCCGTCGTGCCAAGGACTCAATTCTCTGCCCAACAACATGGTCCGACGTCTCCAACGCCAACAATGAGATAACTATATCGCGATTGAGGCCACGTAGTTTGGCAAGTTCTTTTCTCTCAGAGACGATCACCATGCGAACCCGGCACTCGACCGCCTGGTCGTCCAGTATCATTGCTAGTTCTATCGCTCCGCGGGTTCCACAAAGCACAATGAGATCGGGCCCTTCGCCGACACACATCTCTTCGGTATCAGAAAACGCGCATGGAACGACATGCACTTTCAACCGCTCTAATTCGCGTTTCAATCCCTCGGGAGTCGCACCCAACGATACAAGAAGAACCCTAGCCTGCATGTTCTGAGTGTAGGCACACCTTCCTCCGCCGTCACTCAATGGGAACCTCGAAGCCATTTTTGGCAAGAGCACCCGCCGAGGCCCCGCGGGCCTCATGACTTCGCGGCGCAGACTAACCCGGTCACACTCCTACACATACATAAGCTCAAGGGTTTAAGTTCAATATATCGGCCCCCTCCTGACGCCGCACCAAAGGACGAAACACCACACGATAAATGAACGACTTGTTCCCTTGCCGATGAGCCCCAGGCGAAAGAAAGATGAATCCATCTCGGTCGCCAAACGAGAGTAAGCCTTCGCCACAATCCGTCGCGCCTTCACACTGTATTTCGTGAAGAACTTCGCACACGGTCTGGTCTTCGCCAGGTGCATAAAGTTGCGAAGCCTCGATCAGATCGACTGAATAAAGTTGTATGTATTTGAAAGCTCTCCCAAAAAGCAAACCCACGTTGAAGTCGCAGGCTCCCACTGATATTTCCAAAGAAAAGCACCCATCGTGCGTCGCCTTTGCGTAAAGTTCTGTACCGGTCGCCTCCTCGCCCCGTAAAGCAAGGACACCAATAGGCTCCCCCCTTTGCGAAAAATCGGCGGGCGTTAGCTTCACACCGTATCGGCTTTGAGCCAGCAAAAGCACCGAGGCTTCGACCCCAGCGGCGCGAAGCTCAGTTGGGTAACTAGAGGACACTCCCATTCGCTGCCTCGTGGAGAAGAGCACCCCACGACGACGCAAAGCGTCAAGCCCCCTCTGAGAGTCAAAGTAGGGAAACCTGCTTTCCGTTTTCTCAGATCCATCCAACGAGGCGTTCATGCGAAGGCTCTCCAAGAGTTCCACTTCTTTTGCCTGCGGAAAATAGATGAGACGAGTCAGCCCGGCGAGGCATGCCTCTCGTAGCTCTCCCAATGGAGGTCCTTTTCTGGCCTTGGAAAAGGACTCTTCCGTCTGGACCACGAAGCGAACACAATGGGATAAAATGGGTTGAATGCAAGCTATCAGTTCTGGGGGAATTTCTTTCTCCTCACACAAAGGTTCCCCTGAGTCCTCATAAGCCCTCACTTCTCCCCGCCCTGAAGAACTCAGTGTTTTTAATGTGCCTAGAAACGGAATAAGCGTGTCCATCACCCGGGACTCACACCAAGAGGCATCGAGCACCCCCACGCGATCGCTCTGCCACCGCGGCCGAGGTAGAGCGAAGAGGTAGCAGCCAAATAGACCAACTCCTCGTTCAGACAAGATCTTGGTAGCGAGCAACTCTTGTACCGCCGATTCACCCTCGATCCCGACGATCACAAGAGTATCCCCCTCACCTAGCGCGCATTGTTTCTCTAGGTGCCTCCATAGCCGCTCGCGGTAGGCCTTCGATCGCTCAACAATACTCGTAATAAGGCCCCCCTGCTTCAGTTCAAGCACCAAGGACCTCACACTCGCTTCTCGCCCCGCGCAAGAATCGACAACTCGCTGTACTTCGTCCTCTCGGAGGAGAAATTGTTTACAGAGTTCTTTTAAGGAAGCATTTGAAAATTCCTCTACCAGATACCTCTCTATCGTTTCCCAGTCGACGAACGATGCCGCGCGAACGGCGTAAAGACTCAACTCCACAGTGCTGCACGCTTCCCCATCACCCAATGCCTCAAAAGAACATCGAGCCAGGTACGACTGCGCACCCCAAAATGCTACTTTGGGTCTCTCACCGGCGGCACGCAGCCGCCGCACTTCCCCTTGCAGCAACTTAGCAAAGGAAAAATATACGGGACCAAGCCCCAAATATCCCAAAAGATAGGCCCCCCCCTCTTGATGCTCCTTCTCCATGAATATCCCGCGATAGGGGGATGTAAAGGGGCGTTCGCTTCCCAATTCGGGCAGAATCATTCGTCCAGCGCTCTCGTTGAGCCTCAGGACATCGTCCGCCACCACAGACTGAGTCTCCCAATGTATCCCTGCTACCCCCTGCATCCGAGCGGCGTCTCTATCCAACTGAACATTCTCACCCAAATGCACAATTCTTTCTCTTTTAACCCCCAATTGGCGCGAGAGTTCGCCATACAAACCATCCTTCTTGGAAAGCTTCACATCACAGGAGCAGAGCACCATATCAATGGCATCATAATCATCCGGTGCAAGCTGCTGCCCAAGGAGCCAGCGCAATTGCCCCTCATTCAGGGGGGAGTCGCTCACAACGGCAACCTTCATGCCCTTTGATTGAGCGGCATGAATCGCATCTCCTATCGGAGAAAAAACGTTGCAACAGTGATTCACCGCTGCGAGTTCAGCGAGACAAAGTTTGGAAATATCTGCCTCCCTCAATTCAGGAAAGGCGAACGAATAGATCTCAGCTAGTCCAACCTCCCGCGTTCCTCGTCGCACAAATGCGAGAGATCTCGCGCCTAATTCTGCCTCTTCGCGTAAAGTGGCAGTCAAACCGAATTCTCGAAATTCTGGAGAGTTTTGGGCGACAAGAAAGACGCCCGAGACCGTGCTCGTACGTCGCCACAACAGTGTACTGAAACAGTCAAGAGACAGAACTTCCGCATGCCCCTCTACGTGGTCCAGAAGGCACATGAGCTCCCCAGGTCGAACCAAGTCTGGTAACTCGATATTTTTGTCCTGCTCCTTGATTAGAGCGCCCTCGAAGTCTCCTGCAATTTTACGTGCTCGAGCTAACATCGCCTCTACCGCAGATTGCCCCGCTTCATCCCTAGCTATTCCTTGACCTTGCATGCATGCGCCCCTCAGATGAGTAGTCCTTCGACCTACTCCCTGAGCGGAGCAACAACTAAGCCAGGTTGTGCTCCCTTGCTTTATCCGGCGAATTTCAGCTATTTTAAACGTGAAGTCCAGGCAATCTGTCAAAGATGTGGCGAGCGCCAAAGCCCTGGCGAATTGGTCAGCTCCTCACCTTGCCTGGACGTTTTCGCCACCGCATTTCTAATGTTGGTGAACAATTCCTCATTGAGTTCCCTCTCCAGTAATATCCAGTGAGTGTTCACCCAACAAGCTGCCGATATTACTGGTTTCGGTCCCTTGTTAGACTAGCCTGACGTTATGAAACATCCTTACCGCACCCTAAGCTTCGCTGGGCTGAGCACCTTCACCTATCTCGCCGCCTGCGGAGGCACTTCCGAGCAGCCTTCCCCAAAAACGGACGACGGTGCGAATGTTTTTTTGGACGCAAATCATGACGGTGTGCCCGATAGCCTGGGCGAGGCCGTAGACGAAAACGGCGACGGAATTTTCGATCAAGTAGATGTAGATGGGGACGGCATTGCGGATGGAATCGCAGTGGACACCAACGGCGATGGTCGGCGAGACGCTATAGGCATAGACCTCGATAACGATGGCATCATTGACGGTTTAGATACCGACAACGATTTAAAGATTGATGTCTTACCCACAGCCCCACCCAAAACTGGTAGTGGTCTAGAAACGGGCACCGGTGGTAAATCCGGTTCGGGGGCAGGTGCAACTTCTGGCAGTGGTTCTGGAACTGGTGCTGGTTCTGGAACTGGTGCTGGAACGGGATCGAGTTCGGGCGCGGGAGCTTCCACCTCAACGGGAGGCAGCACTTCTACGGACGGCGAGTGCGTTCCCCAGACGGATCGCTGTGATTGTGTCGTAAAGGGAGACGGGATCTCTCAAATCATCGACGCCTTCGAGGACGGCGATATGCGCATCAACGTCATCGACAGCCGCGATGGGGAATGGTTTCAGGCTCGCGCAATTGGAACGGACAGTCCCCTCGGCACTATGAAGCTAGAACAAAGTGCGCTGCATCTATCGGGAGGCGCTGTGTCACTAGGAGTTGAGGCTGGTGAGCCAGACAATTGGGCAACCTTTGGTGTGCCATTAGGCCAATGTTATGACGCAAGCGCCTACGCCGGCGTTAAGTTTCGTATTCGAGGCACCGCAGGCAAAACAGTACGATTTTCAATCTCCACCCCACCCACCACAGAAGTCTCCGCAGGAGGAATGTGTCCCGATGGCGATCTCCTTTGCTATGACCACTTCAGCGCCGACGTAATTCTAAAAGATGGCTGGCAGGAGGTCACAAAAACCTGGGCAGAACTGGCCCAAAAGGGTTGGGGCATAGCAGCCCCCCGAGGATACGAAGTAAAGAGTAAGATCATGGCTATCAACTTTGCTCCTACCGACAACAAGGACAATTTCGATTTTTGGATTGATGATGTGGCGTTCACCACCGAGAGCAGCGGCAGTTGCGCAGATCTGATCAGTCGCACGCAATTTGAGAGCCTTTTTCCGTCGCGTAACGCCCTCTACACTTACGCCGGTTTCGTTTCTGCGGCCGCGCAGTTTCCCACATTTTGCGGAGAAGGAACGAATGACGATAAGCTCCGTGACGTAGCTGCTCTTTTCGCACACTTTATTCAGGAAACGGGTAGCCCACCCACTAATGTCAATTCAGGTCTCACGTACATCAATGAGCTCGCCGGGGGTGTCTATTGTGACAGCTCTCGTAAAGACTACCCCTGCGCAAGCGGGCAAGAGTACTTCGGCAGAGGTCCACTACAACTTACCTGGAACTACAACTATGGTGCTGCGGGTGCCGCCCTGGGGCTTCCATTACTGAGCCAACCCAGTTTGGTTGCTAGCGACTCAGCGACGGCCTTCAAGACCGCTCTTTGGTTCTGGATGACCCCCCAGCCTCTTGACTCTCCCCACTCGGAAATTGTTAAGGGCAACGGCTTTGGCGCGACTATTCGCAAGGTCAACGGTCCTCTCGAGTGTGACGGTCAGGCTCCTTCAAAGGTCAACAATCGTATCAACGCGTACAAACACTTCACCAATCAACTTGGGGTCGAGCCAGGAGGAAATTTGGGCTGCTAGCCCCCAGGCCCTCCTGTTCAAGCTAACGCGCACCGAGAAAGCTCATGGGGAAGCTATTTGCTCCGCCTCCCGATGAGCCAATTTCACTAGACTTTGAATATCCTTGTCGGTGGTGGCCCAAGAACACATCCACCGAGTATTCTCTCCTATAAAGTCGTAAAACTGCACACCTTGCGCCCTCAGACGCCCAGCCAGAGTGGCCTCAATTTTCAAAAAAACGGCATTGACCTCCACCTCTCTAGCAAGGGAGATCCCCGGGACCAGGGCCATGGCTTCGCCCAAACTTTGCGCCATGCGATTGGCCTGTCGAGCGTTGTCAAGCCAATCTCCCGAGGAGAGCATCTCCTGCCAAGGAGCGGCTAAAAATCGCATTTTTGAAGCAAGTTGACCGGCCTGTTTGCAGCGATAGTCAAACTCTCGCGCCAAATTCTTATCAAAGAACACGACAGCCTCCCCGACTGCCATGCCATTTTTTGTCCCCCCAAAACACAGGACATCGACGCCGGCTTGCCAGGTGATAGATTTGGGAGCAACTTGCAATCGCGCCACTGCGTTGGCAAATCGGGCTCCATCCATATGAATAGAAAGCCCAAGCGATTTGCAAAGAGCGCCTATTGCTTGCAGCTCGTCCACACTGTAGCAGGTACCGGTTTCCGTGGACTGGGTGAGGCTCACAACCCTTGGCTTGGGGTAGTGAATATCGCTGCGGCGAGAAACAATTTCCTCGATGGAGTCGGGGCTCAGTTTTCCATCAACTCCTTCACCCAGCAACAGTTTCGTCCCTTGAGAGAAAAACTCGGGACCACCACACTCATGAGTCTCAATATGCGAGAGGGAATGAGCAATTACACTGTGATAGGAACGACAAAGGTGCGCCAATGCCATACTGTTGGCCGCCGTTCCATTGAAGCAAAAAAAGACCTGACAATCGATCTCAAAAAGCTCCCTCAGGGCGTCCGAAGCGGCCTCAGTAGTGAAGTCATCTCCGTAGGGGAGCGCAAAGTTTGTCCCCGCGCGATTCATCGCTTGCCATGCTCGCGGACAAATTCCTGCCGTATTGTCACTAGCAAACTGACCAAAACGCGCGAGCTGCTCTTTTGCGACCACCATATACATTACATCATGGCACCTTAAGAGTAGGTGCACCAATGTATTTAAGAATTCCCACGCTGCGTCGTTGTATAAGGCATGCTCTGCGTGCAAGGCGGTTCTAGGCGCTGGTGGCGCAAGCCCTGCCAATTGCTCTTCCTAGGGTGCGCAATATTCTTCGTTAGCTGCGATTCCAAAAGCAACAGCTCCGACACTGACTTGAATATTAGTTTCTTTTTCCCCTACTCCGGTGGCATTTCTTCCCTTCTTGATGGCGTGGATGTGGCCGCCCTCTTTGCCGTAGATGAGATCAACAAGAGCGGAGGCATTCGCGGAAGAAACCTACACCTCACCTTAAGAGACACCCAGGCAAACGGCCCTCGGACCATGGCTGTTGCAAAAGAAGCTTCGGTCGAGGACGAATTGGCGATTGCTATTGGTGCTGCCCGCTCGGACCCTAGCCAGGCTCTACTGGACACCTACGCCACCCAAAATGGTCTCGTTCTCAACTGGCTGAACCCGAACCCAGAGCTCGCCTCGCCCGACATCGAGGGGCGCTTCTTGCGCACTGCACCACTCAGTAACAGCGAAGTACTATTTACTGTAAAATATTGGCGTTCGTTGGACTACCAAAAAATCGTTTATGTCACCCAGGACGCCGTGGGCAAAGGGCTCGTCGAAATTTACAAGGAAGCCTGGGAGACGATTTGCACTGAAGCCACGTGTGAGTTCATTGTAGTACGCACTCCTCCTGAAAAAACAGGCCCACTCGATGTTGTTCAGATCATGAGCGAGGCTCATAGCCACGCCCCTGATGCCCTTTTTATCGGTGCCATCGCAGCTGAGGGAATCGAACTCCTGCGCGCTTCGCTCAATTTGGGCTGGGGGGGCCGTTGGTATGCTGGGCCAGGTCTTGCCTTTACGGACCTAGATGGCTTTGTTCGGGAAGGTGTCTCCGAGCGGGTATGGGCTGCTGTGCCTTTCGCGGGTGGGGCCGAATACGACGACCTCAATCGATACGGAGCGAACGCGGTGGGGGAGCGATGGCGGACCTCTCTGCAAGTTTTAGCAGGGTACGATATGCTTCTAGTTCTTGGCCTCGCCCTGGAGATCGGCGATCAATCGGACATGAATGATATCGCACTAAAAATGAGAGAAATTGCTAGTCCGCCGGGTATCTCTTTTGGCCCCTTGGACTATCTCAAAGCGAAGGAGCTTTTGCTCGCAGGAGAGGAAGTCGACTATCAGGGCGCCTCGGGTCCGCTCGACTTTCAAGAGAATGGTCAAATCGCAGGCACAAAGGTTCAATTTTACTACTGGGACGACCAAGCAGTACCTGTGGTTCTGTCCAGCGCCCAACGGACAAGCCCCTGAGGACGCTGCCTAGTCTTGAACATGTCACAGACTGCATTTTTCTTGAATGGAACTAAAAAAGCCTCTCACCGTTCAGTGAGAGGCTTTTTTAGTTCCGTCGGGGCGGGGTGATTCGAACACCCGACCCCTTGTCCCCCAGACAAGTGCGCTAACCAGGCTGCGCTACGCCCCGGACACCTTCATCACCCAAATTTCAAGAAAATTAATCGTCGAGAGCGGCTCCCATTTTTGGGGAGGAGCTGCAGGGCTAACGAGGGGAACCCCTCGTTGAAAGCCCGCGGAACTTAGCCGCTCGCGTTCCGATTTCAAGTGTTCATTTCAATTTATGGAGAAGATTTTTTGGGGTTTGACGGAAGCACTTTGCCTAGCGTACGAAATGGAAGTGCTTAGCAACTTTCCGGTTCCCCACTGCTTGTTCGCAGTGGTCGCTCTTGGCGCTTCTGTGGCTCTCTTTCCTGGGTGCAGTCGAAAATCTTCAAGACGGACCCCACCGACTCACTCGCGCGGAGTTGCCGCTGCGACATCTCCTTCCGCTCAAGAAACTGCACCAACCAGTACCCCGCCCCCATCCACCAAGTCAGGACCAATACACTCCATTGGCGGGCTCGAGCTGCGTAAAGAAATTGCCCAATCGACCGCTCGGGCAACGATTGTCAACGCTTGGGCGAGTTGGTGCGGTCCCTGTCGTCGCGAATTTCCGATGCTCGTTGCTCTCAAAGACAGCCTTGGGCACCAAGGTGTAGATGTAATCTTTGTGTCTGTAGACGATACCGAAACAGAGCACGCCGCTTTGGAATTTGCAGAGCAACACGGAGTTCCGTCGCCGATCTACGTGGCCCAGCGCCCATTGGGTCCATTTAAGGACGCCATGACGCCCAAGTGGCCGGGAATGCTGCCCGCTACCTTCCTTTTCGACGCAAGGGGCGAGTTAAGATACTTCTGGCCCGGCCCCGTCTACGAAAACGAGCTTCTTCCCATCATCGAGGGTTTTTTAGCGGGCAAGAACATCGACGGTGTTGCACGAGTGGGCCTTACCCACGGCAAAGACTACCGCTAAAAGTTGGCCCACACCCCCTTCGCTTCGTTATGTACTTCTTCTCATGTCTCTCTTCTCATTTCACAGCCCCCGAAGAATCCTCACCGATCTGGCTGTCGTTCTTACCCTCGGCGCATCCCTGAGCGCCTGCGCCAGCTTCTCCTCAAAAGAAAAGGGTGATCCCATCAAAATGAGCAAGAGCGAGGCAAGTCTCGCCGCCGATCTTTGGCAGCGCTTGGGGCGCACACGTGAGGCTCTGGACCACGGACTCAGAGCCGTCGAATACGACGAAGAGAATGCAGACGCAGCTCATTTGGTCGCCCTGCTCTATTTGGACTTCTGTCGGACATCTCAGATAGGTGAATGTCATCTTCAAGAGGCCGAAAAACACGCACGCAACGCAATCGCCCACCGCGAAAACTTCCTTGAGGCGCAAAACACCCTCGCGGTAGTGCTCATTCACCGCAAAAAATATCCAGAAGCCGCTCAATTGCTGGTGCCCATCACAGAAAACATTCTGTACGGCACTCCCGAGGTCGCCTGGGGAAACCTTGGCTGGGTCTATATAGAGATGGGCAAGAACAAAGAGGCAATTCGCGCACTCAGGCGTGCCGTGGCCGCGCAACCTCTCTTTTGCGTTGGAAGTTTTCGCCTGGGAGTCGCTTACCACCGCTCGGGTGCCCTCGAATCATCTCTTGAGGCATTGGACCGAGCGCTCGAGACCGACGCGGCAGGGTGCAACAAATTACAGGATGCATTTTTCGAAAGAGCTCAAGTTCAGGTAGCCTTGGGTGCACAAGAAGACGCGCGATCTGATCTTGATAGATGTATTGAACTGGCCAAAACGAGCGACACCGGGCGACGTTGCGAATCCCTACTTGGTTCTCTCGATTGAGCAGAAAACTAGCTCATTTTTATCTTGACAGATTTTGTGGCGCGGAAGCTTAAATCACCATCATCCGAGTCGTAAACGTCTTTCCTTCGCTTGCTTTGTGGGTAGTGTACATACTCCCCTATGGCCTCCCTCGGACAATATCTTCGTGAAAAACGCGAAGAGCGGCGCATGAGCATCGCTGAACTTGCGAGAGCCACACGTGTACCCGTCGCAAGCGTCGAGCGCATCGAGTCCGATCAGTTCGACGAACTCCCCGCCGAAGTTTTTGTACGCGGTTTCCTGAAATCCTACGCGCGAGCTGTTGGCGTCTCAGCTGACGACGTACTAGCGCGCTACACTTCCAGTCGGCGAGTCGCCTGGGTGACTCCCCTGCCCCTACCCTCAGCGCAAAAACCTGCGCGCGGTCGGCGAGTGGGTGTCGCGGTCGCCTTTGTCCTGCTCCTTATACTCTTCACACTTGCCTTGAGCATCGTTTTGAAACCTCGCGGCCGAGACATGCCTCAAGAGCTTTCTCTCAATTTACATCCTTTTCGACAGCGGACATCAGCGCCAGCAGAGGTTTTTCCAGCGACTCAACCGTCGTTAGCAGCTCATCCAGCAGCGCAGGCTCTCTCCACGTTACAACAAAAAGTCTGATTTCAATGGGTCGAGCAGGCTCCAACACCATTGTCGAAACGGAGGCGCTCATTCTGGGCCGGGTTGTCTATGGTGAGGCAGATTTGATCGTACAAGTCCTCACAACTCGCTTTGGCCGCATCGCAGCTTTGGCTCGGGGAGCGCGAAGAAATCATAAGCGATTTGGTGGTGCGCTTGAGCCGATGCACACCCTCAAACTCGAATTGGGTGAAAAGCCACGCGGAGAACTCTATAGTCTACAGGGCGCTTCAATCGAACACGCGCGTACAAGATTGACTTCCCATTTAGAGGCCATGACCACAGCAGGGCAAGCTCTCAAGTGGGTAAAAAAAAGTGTCCCTCAGAATTTAAGTGATTCCCTCATCTGGCAAGCGCTCACCGCTTTTCTCGATCGACTCGACCAGAAAGAGGCTCAGCCTTTCGCCAGTTCACACCTAGCAAGTTTCGGCTTAAACTTGCTCAGGGTCCTTGGCTGGGGAGTCAATCTCTCCACCTGTATTTCCTGCGCACGCTCCTGCCCTCCAAATAAAAATGCGTGGATTCATCCCGAGCGGGGCGGACTCGTCTGTCGTTCATGCGGAGGAGGTCCGTTTCAAGTTTCGGGCGCCCTCCGTGCTGAACTGAACGATGCCCAACAAGGCTCCTCCCTTCCCCTCTCAAGCGAAGCTATCGCCATCGCAACCCAAATCATCGATCGTACTCTGCACACTCACGTGATTTAGGCTCCGCATTAAAAGTTCTGTATGGTCGGCCCGTGACCGCCACCGAGGCTGACAAAGAACGCAAAGAAATCACCGGGCGAGCCGGAATTGTCGCAGCGGGTACCCTCGCGAGCCGCCTTTTAGGCATGGCGAGGGATATGGTCTTGGCGGCCGTGTTCTCGCGGGCTGCTACCGACGCATGGATGGTAGCTTGGCAGCTACCAAACCTCTTGCGCCAAGTCCTGGCCGAAGGAGCGGTTCAGACGGCGGTGCTCCCGGTTCTCACCCAAATTCGCGAAAACGAAGGAGAAGAGGCCGCTCAAAGATTCTTTCGGGCGGTGCGCGGTCTCTCGGTGTGTGCCCTACTTCTAACTAGTCTGTTAGGGGTACTCTTTGCCCCTCAACTCGTCTCGCTTTTTGCTTCAGGATTTCGTGACGACCAGGTGCAATTCGAACGCACAGTCGAACTCACTCGCTGGGTGTTTCCTTATATATTTTTTATGGGCACAGCTGCCCTAGGCATCGCAGCCCTCAATACCCACAAGCGCTTTGTGGTCACTTCGTTTGCCCCCGCTCTGCTCAATATTAGTTTCCTCACCTGCGCCCTTCTCTTACCAGGTTGGCTCGGCGCCCGAGGAAATCAGCGTATTTTAGCCATGGCTTTGGGTGGTCTTGCGGGAGGAGCCCTGCAAGTCGTTGCCCAATGGCCCAGCCTACGCGCTATCAAGTACGCGCAATTGCCAAGTTTCGAGTTTTCCCACCCAGGGGTCAAAGAGGCATTGCGCAGACTGGCCCCCACCCTTCTGGGCATTGGCGTCTATTCAATAGACGTCATGGTAGGGCGCCGTCTTTTGACTGAATTGGCCGAAGGCTCCGTGACCTACTTCAGTTACGCCATGCGCCTCTGCGATTTTTCCCAAGGCATCTTTGTCATGGCGCTTTCTGCTGCGACCCTTCCAAGTTTGGCCAAGTTCGCCGCAAAAAAGCAGTGGACCGAGGTTTCTCAAACCCTCCTCTTTTCCCTGCGCATGGCGCTCTTTGTGGGAATCGCCGCCTCAGTGCTGACGGTAGTTTTGGCCCAACCCCTAGTAAGTGCCGTTTTTCAACGTGGTCAATTCTCCCCCCATGACACCAAAGAAACAGCTCATGCGCTCATGGCGCAGGGTTCTGGTATATTTTTGGTCGCCGGGGTGCGTCAATTGGTCATAGTCTTCTTCGCGCTGGGTAAAACGAAAATTCCCGTCTACGTGGCTATGGTCGATTTGGTAGTTTTTGCTGCACTGGGTTGGGGCCTCCGCGAACAATGGGGGCACGTGGGGGTGAGCATTGCGGTCACAGCGGCTCGCATCACGCAATTTTCACTGCTTTGGTTTGCTCTAGGACAAGTCCTCCCTTCCACCCCTTTGCGTAGTCTAGTCCCGTCCCTCAGTAAGTCCGCTCTTGCGGCAGCAGCCGGTGGCCTCGCCGCATTGGCGACCGTCAGGTTATTTCCCTGGTATCTCTCTTCAGATGCCTGGTTGAGGCCATTTTCTGCAATTTTTGCTTCAATTGCGTTCTTTATTGTCTTTATTCCTTGCGCGCGACTCCTACGCAGCAAAGAACTCGACACCATCACGGCTCCAATTCTGAGACGCTTCAGACGCTGACCATTGTCTCCGCGGCGTGCAACGCCTATCCAAGGCCCCCAGTTCAAGAAACTTCATGTCCAACTCCACAAAAAACGCTTCTAGCAAGCAGGCCCCCTCCCACACTCACGCCAAATCGATAAAAAAGGAGGCTCCCTCACGGCCCGGCGATCGAATCATTGAGGCGGAGTTTCTGGCTGGAGCCATGAATTTAGCGCAATTTCCGCCTCCAGCATTTTCTGAAATCGCCTTTGCAGGTCGAAGTAACGTCGGAAAAAGTAGTTTGATGAATTGCCTCACCAGTCGCAAAGGCTTGGTTCGCACAAGTTCAACTCCCGGCTGCACTCGCCAGGTTTCTTGGTTTCGTTCCACAAGTGACGATAAGGCAATTGTCGATTTGGTCGACTTGCCCGGCTACGGCTATGCAAAACGCTCCAAGTCCGAGAGAAAAGAGTGGGCTGGCCTCATTGAAGGCTATTTACTAGAGCGCGCAACATTACGTGGCGTCGTTCTGTTGATCGATGTGCGACGCGGTCTGGAGCCCGACGATGCAGAACTCTTGGAGATGCTTGCCGATCAACCAAGGGTAAGTCGTAAGGCGCTAGAAATCACCGTCGTCGCCACCAAGCTGGACAAGCTACCGGTCAACAAACACAAGCCCGCTATCGCCGCTCTACAAAGAGAAATTCAACAGAAAGTGATTGGATTTTCTGCAGTGGACGCCATTGGCCGCGTCGAGCTTTGGCGCCGGTTGCGTCGCATTGCGGCCGTCGGCGAAATGCCCAAAGAAGAGCTCCTTCTCAAAGAAGACACTACCACAGAAAACGTTGCCGAAGGTGACGAAACACAACCTGTAGCTGCACCGGAAGCGACAAGCGATGCAGACGGATCAAAGACCGAATAAAACGAATCGACTGGCTCTCAAGGCACTCGACCGCGAGCTTTTTTTCCCTTAAAAATGGTTTTGCAGTCCCGTGCAGACAGGACAAAAGACTTCTTTCGCCTTCCCATAAAGCGAAAGGCAGGGCCTCCTTCTGCTTCAAAGTATTCAATCGTGGCAACCTTCTTCTTGCGCGCGAATTTTTTCTTGCGGGCAACTTTCCACACGTCTTGAAAGGTACAGCCCTCTTCAATTTTTAATTGCTGGGGGCGCTCCTTTGGACACACTCCGTTAGCGCGATCCTTTTCTGCGTAAAGCCCCTTTTGGTCCGCTACAACCGATTGAGAGCCGCAACTTCTACGTCCAGGTAAAGTACCGGGTTGACGCAGGGGTTGGTAGCCAATGCCTGCGGGGCTTTGAAACGAATAGCGAAGGGATGATTTCTTTTTAGAAAGATCTACTTTGCCGTCAGGGGTCACGCCTTTGGCGACCAAGCCACGAAACTTTGAACGCACCGAGAGCTGTCGTGAGCGTGCTAAGAGCTCAAAAGGGCCTACTTGAGGATAGTCTTTGATCGCAATTTTTTCGGCTGGAGCTGGAGCTGGAGCTAACCGTGCGGTCGATTGCCCAAGCCCCCACAAAGACAAGGCCATACAGGCTGCAAATGACATCGCTATTGTAGCAAGACCGATTGCCATATCGCGGCGGCGCGGCGAAAATTTTGAGGTCGACTGAGCTGTTGAATCGGGCGAAGAACTTCCCATTGGACGGGGTACGTATCACTTACTTTACCATTGCGACAGCAAGAACGAGCAGCTATAGCCGTGGCCTCGGACGCATAGCTCAGTTGGTAGAGCACTGCCTTCACACGGCAGGGGCCGGGGATTCAAGTTCCTCTGCGTCCACTCAAAAGATCCTACTTCAGGTTTTTGCTCTTCGACTTTAGGCATCGTTGATGGCTCAACCTCGGGTAGGGCCGCCTCGATTTTGCTTGGCCCCTTTTTAGCCTAGCGTTCCGTCGCACCAATATCGCAAGCACCGTCCCCTCGTGGTCGACTCAATTGATCCCTCGTCACAGAGTTGCCCTTTGAGTCCACGCAAGAAACAGGGGTCAAGGCGTCTACAAGCACACTGTTCCCTGCAGGAATGAAGTGCGGGAGCTCCGTAGGCGAAAAAATGAGCTCACCCAACAGAAGGTCCTCTTGAATAAAGCCCAATTCAAGAGGGTCGAAGCCATTGCATGAGTTTGCCTCATCAAGACGATTGACCTGTGACGAAAAAGAGAAACTGCCCTCACAGTTCAGCGCTTGAAAGTTACCTCGCGCATCACCATTGACCATAGCATTAGCTACAAATGAGAAGCTACTCTGCTCAGTTGCTTCGACAGAGATGCCCGCCACCGCAGGCTCGCTGGTACTTGAACCACGAAAGGAGATGGTATTAAAATCGAGTTGAGCTTGCACGCTTCCTCCAGCGTTTAATTGGCGTATAGCCACCGCCGTACCATTGAAGTCCCCCCCGCCATTTATACTTTCCACTGCTCTACCAAGCTGATTGTCATGGAAGGTTGAGTTACGTATCGAGAGGGCCGTAGTGCGGCTCAGGGCTCTCCCTCCCGTCAGACTAATGGCCCCTCCACCCACTGAAGCCTCACGATCATCCCCCGCAACATTCACACTATTGGAAACAAACCCCGAACGTTCGACCCTCAGCGAGACGTCTTGGAGCGTACCCCCTCGAAGAGCCAACGCCCCACCCCGAGCAGTTACCCCGACGGACACTGAACCGCGCCCCGACACCTTCACCGAATTTCTTGTAAATTTCGAATCGACAATTGCCAAGGAGCAATCAGTCAAACCGTTTCCCGATGCAATACTTCCCCCCTCAACGTCGACCCTTAG
>CAYWLO010000039.1:0-10593 GCA_964459035.1 uncultured Polyangiaceae bacterium
GGGTCACGGATCACTCAGGCCGAGCTGGCCCTGTCGTTTCAAGCCTCGAATGGATTACCCCAGCCGAGCTACGTACGGATCAGTTAGGCCGAACTGTGACACCTCGGGAGTGGCCCCGAAATGCACCTTGCGGCCCCAAACAACAAAGGCAGATAAGAGGGACCTACTCACGTTGAAAAACTGTCTACCATTGGTAGGTGTTGCCCGTTGCTAGTAAGTAAATTACATACAAAAAACCACTATTGTGAGACATGAGCCGAGCACTAAGGACCGAAACTTCAGGCGCGCCGCCCTAGGTTGTTGTTTCACCTCAAGAGGTGAAAGGCTTCATTTTCTATGGTAGCGTGCACCACCAATTACGCCGGTTCGGATTGTGAGTTCTCCTTTTTGATAATTTACCGTCCGAGTATTCTTTACGGATAAGGGGAGTGAAATTTTTATGAAGAAGTTCTTGTTAAGTGGTTCTTTCCTCCTGATATCGGGCATTGTGATTCAAGCATGCTCGGCGGGCCCGAAAGAAATCGACACAGATATTTCGACTGAGGACGACAATAGTCATCGTGGGGAGCCGGGAACCAAGCAAGGAGGAGGGGATATTTTGGTGACTCCCCAGCGGCGCGACGATCAGAAAGAAGATTCCACTTGTGAAAACACTTGCTCGACCGATTTACATCAGGTCCTGGACTGCAAGGGCAAACTTGTTCGGGAATGTTCCGCCGACCAAGGTTGTCGCTTGGGCGGTAGTTGTGTTTCTCCTTGCGAATCAGCCTCGTCCAATCAGTCGACAATTGGTTGTGACTTTTACAGTATGATGCCAAGTCCACAATTTCAGTCGACGGGTTCTTGTTTTGCCGCATTGATTGCAAATACATGGACGACGCCCCTCGCCATTCAGGTGGTTCTGGGCGCCCAATCACCTGTGGATGCAGCTGTACATACTAGGGTCCCGGCGGGCTCTGGCAAGGGCACTGTTTACAAAGAACTCACTGACGGAAAACTCCAGCCGGGCGAGGTCGGGATTGTCTTTTTACACCAGTTCAATTCGGGCGATATCTATCATACAAGTTGCCCCGACGGCGTCGTGCCTTTCACAACTGAGCAGATGCAAATTTCTGGCACTGGGAGGGGGAAGGCATTTCGCGTCATAACGGATCGTCCTGTGATTGCTTATGATATTTATCCCTATGGCGGTGCAACAAGCCATATCAGTAGCGCGACCTTACTGCAGCCGGTGCCGTCTTGGGGTGATAACTTCGTAGCAGCGGATGCTTATGAGGCCATACCTGGCACAGAGCAGGACTTTCCATATACTCAGATCGTAGCTTCGATGGACGGAACTGAAGTCACGATTTCTCCTCTCGTCGAAATCAAAGAGGGCAATGGGGTGACGGGGGCTCTTAAGAGAGTCCCCGTTAGCTATACTTTGGACGCTGGCGAGTTTTTACAAATTTCCCAAAGAGAACGACTGATAGGTAGTCCGATCCGCTCGAACAAGCCCGTTGGCGTATGGGGAGGAACTTCCTGCATGATCATACCTCTCACAAGTGGTGCCTGCGAGTCGGCCCATCAACAGCTTTTACCGGTCAAGTCCATGGGATATTCGTACGTGGGCGCTGGATTTCGTAATCGCTCAAAAATGGCAGAGAATTATCCTTACACGATTGTAGGAGCAGTGAATGGGACCCGGCTCAATTATGATCCAGCTCCGCCTCCCGGCGCACCAAGCAAATTAGAGTTGGGTGAGATGTTTCTCTTTGATGCGGCTTCAACGTTTAGCGTAAGCTCTCAGGATTCAAGCCATCCCTTTTATCTAGCCAGTCATATGGAAGGGGCGGCTGAACTAATCGAAGACAGCGTAGTTGCCGATGGAGATCCAGAATTTGTCAATGTAATTTCCTCTGAACAATACTTGGATGAGTATCTTTTTTTCACTGATTTAACATATAGGACGACGCATCTGGTTTTCGTTCGAAAGAAGAACAAGGCGGGGCTTTTTGACGACGTGACCTTGGATTGCGTCGGTCCGGTATCCGGTTGGGAGGCCGTGGGTACGAGGGGACAATTTGAATTTTTGGGAGTGGACTTGGTGACGGACAACATTCCCCAGGGCAAGTGCGACAACGGCTTGCACACAGCAAAGAGTGCTACCCCATTTGGGCTCACAGTGTGGGGCTGGGACGACGACGTGAGTTATGCGTATCCAGCAGGCATGAGCGTGAAACCCGTCAACAATGTGGTTGTTCCCGTTGATCCTGTTATTCTCTAAAGAGAATGTCGCTTTCGATACACGGCAAGTCAAGACATGGAGAAGAACCCAGTTTTCTGCGGAACTTTTCGTGACTCCTCTCACCGATCTTCGGCCAAAGCGTGGGGGGGGGCTACATTTGCCCCGCTCAAGCAAAAGGAGAGAGTTTTGCGGAGACTTATACTGTTGAGGGAGATACTTTGACGTTTGGCTCCTCACCAAAGTCTGTGGGTGGGGAGCCACGTTTTGAAGAGCCGAAGAAAAGGTGGCAGCTCATGACTTCGTGCTTCGGTGGCCTACCTGTCTTGGCGGAGACTGAATGGTAAACCCGCTCTCAATCAGCATCCATAAAAAGTTGGGCGGCAAATAAGGAGCCATTCTCTCCTTTTGCTATACCAACGCCCGCTTGATCCCACCGACGAAGGAGCAAATTCTCGCGGTGGGCAGGGCTTGACCACAGGGCGCGATGTAGCCGCAATACGCTTGCCGCTCGCGCTACATTTTCGCCAGTTGCTTTGGGGCGCAGACCTGTTTGGCGAACACGTTGGTCCGGATCGCCTGACCCCGTATTGTGACTGATTCTATCTTGGTCTCTCATGGTGATGCTATGGTGGCGAGCCACCCTGTCGAGAGAGTGGTGACGCTTGAGGAGAGGCAAACCTTGGTCTTCTCGGGCTGCATTCATCAGTTTAAAGAGCGCGGCTTCGGGAGACAGGCTAGCATCTAAAGCGTCTTCTCCGGGGACAGGGCGTGAGTCTGGTCCCCTAGGGGGGGCTTGGTCTGCGGTTACTAAAATTTGTGCAACTTGTCTTGGCCCGCCTGCTTGGGTTGCCATGACTTGAATTAACCAAGTACCTGCCGTTTCTATAGAAAATCGCGCATTGATTCGATCGCCTTTTACAAGGGGGTTGAGGCGACGTGGAGGTCCCTCGGGTGGTAAAATGAGCACAGTTGCAGAGTTCGTGGGCCGGAGAAAATTGGATTGTAGTTCGAGCCATTGACCCGACTCGACCTGAGTGGGAAGGGGGCTCACTTCGGCGAGAACATCAACTTGTAAAACGGTAACAGAAACGGAGCCGTCAGCATGTTGAGCGCTACCGAGACCACAGCGGTATTCACCTAGGGCTGGACGAGTTTGCGCCCATTCGCTGATGCTGTCTGCAATTTCCTCTCCGGCAAACTCGGACATCGTTGCCGACCAGAGACGCGGCATGACATAAGGTGAGCCCTTTCTGCGGAGGTGAAAATTCGCCCTTTCCAGGCGAGTACCTTTTCTTTGCGCAGGCTCTTGCTCTGCAAGCAACAGCGCTACCTCATGGAGTGCTGAGTCGCCTTGACCACAAAGAGCGGCGGCCTCTTCTAGGCGCGGATCAGGAGGCGAGCCAGGGCGTGGCGAGTAGGTCGACTTTGCCCAGGGTAGCAAGGGGAGAGCTTCTTGCTCCTCAGAGACCGATTCCTTTTCATCTGCCTTTTTTTTCTCCTTGAGGCCACTCGCCCCTTGGAGTGCCTTTGCCTTCTTTGGCGGAACCTGCGTCTCTTTTTGCGGAAGGCACGCAGAGAGCGCGAGAAGCAGCAGTAGGGAACCCACGTTTCTTAGTCTCATGGCAGTGGGCATAACCTAGTACGAAACATCTTGAGAACGTTCCAGGTTTCGTACATTTTACGGCAATTTAACCGTTTCTGCTCTCGGGAAAAATTGTGAATATGCGGAGGAATGGTAAAGGGCACATCATGTGGATGCGCCTTCAAGTACTCCGTACACTAAAAATCGGCCTGCTCATGGTTTACGGAGTCACCTTGGCTACGGGCTGCGAACGAAATAAGAAGGCTAAGCCTCCCGCAGAAAGAGCCACTCCAGCCGAGCCGACCTTGCGCATTTACGCCCTTGCTGGGGCCGCTGGGGCGATCGAACCTTGTGGCTGCGTTCGAGATATGTTGGGCGGTATCGATCATGCCGCGGCGTTCATCAAGAGCCAAAAAAAGAAGGCTCCTCATGCAATTGTCTTGGGCGCTGGTCCAATGTTCTTTGCAGATCCACACCTACAATCAGGTAGGGAGGAGCAAGGATTTTTAAAAGCAGAGGCGTTGGCCGGATCTCTCAAAGACATGAATTTACTTGCCTGGGCACCGGGGGCAAACGATTGGGCTTTGGGGGCAAAAAAGTTCAACCACCTCACCGAGTTAAGTGGCGCCCATCCTCTTGCCGCCAATCTCGAAAAGCAGGCCGGAGCGGTGGAAAAGCATCACCTACTCAATATCTCTGGGCTAAAAGTGGGCATCGTCGGAGTGAGCATTCCTCGATATTCTCAAGGAGAGGTTTTTTTTGAAATTCAGAGTGCCGCAAACGCTCTCAAAAATGGGTATGAGTCCCTAACAAAAGCTGGTGCACAAATTACCGTTGCCCTAATTTCTGCTCAACGTGGCGAGGCATTGCGCTTGGTAGAAGGAGCCCCGGGGTATCAAATTGCTATCATTGGCAAGGCTTATGATCAGGGCGAAGCGAACGATAAACCCTACGCACCCGAGATAATTGGAAAGACTTTAACCTTGCAAGCTACCAATCATTTGCAAGGAGTGTCGGTGGTTGATCTCTACGTACGAGATGGGGACCATCAATTTCAGGACGGCTCGGGATTGACCTTCTTGTCGCGACGGGCGAGTTTAGAGTCACGCATTAGCGAGTTAAAAGCTCGGGTCATTGCTTTGAAGAAAGACAAAGACATTTTACCGGCGGACGTCAAATCGCAAGAAAATAAGTTGTTAGGTCTCCAAAAAGAGGAGAAAGCTCTCAAGTCCCCCTCTATTCCAGCCTCGGGTAGCTTCTTTCAGTACACCTTGGTGGAGGTACGCGAAGACCTGGGTGAGGACAAGGCGGTGGGTTCTCGCCTTTCTGCTTATTATCAACATGTGAATCAATACAATAAGAAGGCATTTGCAGACCTGAAGCCGCCTTCTGTTCCAGAGGGCGAGGCGGGCTACGTGGGAGGGCAAGTTTGCGCTACATGCCACGTCGAGGAAGATGCTTTTTGGAAGACCACCCGACACGCCAACGCTTACAAAACGCTCTCATCCGATCACAAAGAGTTTAATCTTGATTGCGTATCCTGCCACGTTACGGGTTACGAAAAACCAGGTGGTTCGACTGTGACTCACGTGGAGAAATTAAAGAACGTACAGTGTGAACAATGTCATGGACCAGGCTCTCTTCATATTCAAGATCCGACAGCTAAGAGTTCTATTGTGGCCATGCCTGCAAAAGATCTTTGCGCAAGCAAATGTCATCATGCTCCTCATGTTGGCAATGATTGGAAGGTAGAAAAAGCCTGGCCTCATATCTTGGGAAAAGGCCACGGCTTGCCCTAAGACTTTGAGGCTTTTTTACGGGGCGTGCTTTTATCGGCAGGACGACGTTCGAAACAATCTTGAACGATATGCAATCGTTTTCTTAGGGCGCGGCTTTTCTCTACAAAAGCGTTGGTCACTGGATCATGGTACCCGCTAAAGCGCAGGGTGGGGTCTTGCATTTTTTCGCGATAAAATGCACCGATGCGATTCATTGTGAGCTCCCGCACATACTTTCCTACGAGGGAGGCGAGCATGACTAGGGGGTCCGCAGCGTCGGCGTCTCGTACAAATCGAATTTCGCCCAGCTGAGGAAATTGGTAGCAGCTTTGGGCACGCCCTTCTTCTAATACAACGTGGAGTCGACCGCTGAGGGGGCCAAAAAACCGCTCGTATTTGCCAATACCGCCGACTTTTCCGCAGGTGGCTACAACTTGAGAATCTGCCAGGCGATGCAACTTGAGAATCAGGCGCTCCATGCTGTGTAGATCGGCAGAAAAACGGTGAATGCCCTGTTCTTTGAGTTGGTTGAGGCGGCTTGTACAGGTGATGTCTGTGCGCACAGAAGAAATTTCTATGCCGAGCTTGGAGAGGGTATCAAGATGTGTAGATACTCGACTAAGCTCTTCACTAGATGCCTCAAATTTTTCTTCTTGGGTGAACCAGCACTGATTGATGGTCGAAGAGGGGCAATCCTTTTTAAGCGACTTTTCTTTTTCTAAGAGAAGAAGATTGAGGAGTTGCGCCGGGGTCTTTGGTTTTTTTCCGAGGGTGCGTTCGACAAGAGTGCGTGCCCAAGCTTCGCCCAAGGAGACGTTTTTACAGGAGACGAGTACTTTTGAGTCGTTTAAGTCGAGGGCTAACGAAGGCGGGAGCGGGCGCGCCAGTTGTTGAGCTCCTTTTTCGTCGACCTGGGCCAGGGCGGCCGTCACAATGAGGGGGCCCAAACGTGGTCCCAGGCCGTTTTCGTCAATGCCGATTCTGGCCCCAGGGGGGGAGGTGAGTTTGGCCATCGATTCAGCCGCCCGACACAGGGGGGATGAAAGCAAGGACGTCTCCCTCGTGAATGAACGCATCTGTCTCAACGAACTCTTCGTTCAACGCCACGCGGACCCCCTGCATGGTTAAATTGGGTCGTCGCTCGATGAGTTGCTCGAGCAATTGGGCCACGGTCATCGCGGGGGTGGCCCATTGAATCGTTTCTTCAGATTTTCCGACGAGCTCGCGCAGGGCGGCAAAATAGATCAATGTAATTTGCATGGGAATTTTTTGGGCTACTGTGCGTCATTTAGGCCAAGACCTCGGTCTCTTGAAGAAACTGATCTGGAGGCGCTTGCACTGCGTAGGATAGAGCAAGCATTTCAATCAAGAGCATGGAGTAGATCTCTTTGAGTTCTTCAGGATCGACGTACTCGGTTTGGGTATCGAGTGTTGTGCTAATGTGTTCGCGCACAAATTCAACGAGACTCGGCTGTTCCATCGAAATGACCTCGTCGGTTTCGATGATCTCGCCCGTTTCGTCCGCACGAATTTTTTCATCGAGGGCGACCAGAAGCTCAGTGGAGTTGAGCTCCTCACTGGTGATCGAACGCAGACCATCGGATTGGGTTTGGTCAAAGGCCATCCACACGGCCAGACTGAGAAAGAAGCCGAGAGCGGTGGCAGGCTCTCCTAGGGGACCATCAAGTACTTTGCGTATGGAATCCGAAAGAGCCGCTTGAGAGACCTCGAAGTTCTCGAACGCGTCGTCGAGGCGTTCCAGCGCGTGTTCGCCGTCGTTGAGCAATTGATGGCGCACTCTTTCTAGGGTGCTCCTAGATATCCGAGCATAGGAAGAGACTGGCCGGATAGAACTTTTCCGAATCCACACACACCCAAACTATCACCGAGAGACGAATACTTCTTTTTTCGGTAAAAAAGGCGAAAAATTAGGGGTTAGCGAGGGGTACTTGTCGCACGGTGGCGGCGCCGACCTGCTTTTTTTCACCGAACCCCGCCAGGGGTAACCAGGCGTCGTCGGCGGCACCTACATGTAAGATCGTACCTTCGGTCAATGGCTGGGTACCTTCAATGCTTCTCCCGTAGCCATCGAGTAGCGGGGTTTTGGGGCTGATGGTGATAGCTAGTTGGGTATCAGAAAAGACCAAAGCGCGGGCTCCGGCAAGACCTGCACTCGTGACGAGAACAAGCGCGCCAATCGCCAGGGTGAGTCCTCCTATGAGTCGCTTGTGTTCGTCATTGCTCCAACGCACGACCTGACCCAGAGAAAAAACTAGGCTTCCCAAGGCCGCGCCCAATAGTAAATAGAAAGGATTGAGGGCGAGGAGTGCTCTTTCGATAAGACCGAGAGAGGCAGCGTTTGAGGCGAGGGGGTCGTTTTTACTTTTCTTGGCCACTTGCAACTGACTTCCTAAAATTGCTTTTTCTGCCTCGGCGTCATGGGGGCGTAGTTGCAACGTTTCCGCAAAACCGGCAATTGCCTGTCCCCAGTCACCTTGATGAAAGTCTGCTGATTGGGCTCTTCTTTGATAAGCGAGCCCTCGATTGAAGCTGAGATCTGGATGATGTAATCCCCGATCGGCGGCTGCTTCTAGCTGACGAATTGCGGATTCGGGGTGACCCTCAGAGATAAATTGGGAGCTCTCTTTAAGAATAGACTTGAGCGTTGGAGGCGCTCCTGGGCCATTGCTTGGTTGAGCGTATGAAGGAGAGAGATTTCCCAAGAAGAGAGAAAAGAAGAGGACGAGAAAGTAGACCCTTCGCTGAAGCATTAGAGTGCCCCTTTCGTTACATTGAGTCGACTTTTTAGGCGTCGCTTCTTTGCTTGAACAAGCTGAAGCAAGAGTTTTTTTGTTCGTTGATACAATTCTTCAACGGGCAGCGAAGGTGCGCCGTAGCGGGCGCCTTCAATTTTCTCCAGCAATGCCTGTGCTTGCTGAGCGCTCTCTTGATTGAGTCCAGCTTTTTCCGCTTCTTGAGCCAAGTGTGCGATCAGTGAGCCCCGAGATCTCATTCCGGTAGCATCGTCAATTCCCTCGTAGAGAGCCCGCTCCAAATATCTGAAAGCATCTTTTTTGTTTTCAGCACGTAGAGCATTCTTAGCTCCTTTGAGAGCTTCATTGGCTAAACTTTTGCTAGGGGCATTTTTGCGAGAGAATAGGGAGCGGCTCAATTTTTTGAGAGGCGAGAATGCCGAGAGCAGGAGGGGGAACCCTAACGCGAGCCACCATGCATAGGCAGGTAGAGGTAGTTGAGTTCTATCCTGATAGGGCTGAGCTAGCTGGCGGGGTTTTAATCTGAGAGCCATGCTGGAAAGTTCTGCCGAGTCGGACTCTTTTTTTTGCGGGAGCGCGTCGTTGGCTGAGGCCGTAGGGGTGGAGGGGATGGAGGCCGCACTCACTTTGATTTTACCCAAGGAGGCTTCAGCCACACGGTAGCGGCGTGAGCGATGATCGTAATAAGGGAGGGTTACCTTGCCGAGCTCGTAACTTCCCTCCCGGTTTGCTTGAAGCATAAATTTTAATACGCGGGTTCCTTGTAGCTCACCGTCTTTAATTTCTGGCCCCCCCCGCAGAGAAGGTGGCTCCCACGTAAATTTTGAACTCTCGGGTAAAATTACTTTTGAAGGGATCTCGCCTTTTCCTTTGATCGATACGATCACCTCCGTAAATTGTCCATTTTGCAGGGTTCTTGGGTTGAGATCTACCTGCATTTGATAGCGCCCAACGTCTCCTGGGAAATAGCCTGGTGGGCGGTTTTTTTGCGGCGGCTGGTGAATTGTAATTGTGAGAGGCTGGCTAGCTACTTTGAGACCATGAGGACTGCCCTGGGGCGGGTAAGAACGTCCATTTCCTTGAAACACTGCGGTCATGACGCCCACCTCTAGCTCGCCTGTCGTTAAAGGAATGAGGATAAATTGTCGTAGTTCTCGAACTAGAAAGTTTTTACCATCCACCGTGGTGCGCATGGGGGAGGTATCGTGAGAACTTTCTATGACTGAGTAAGAGAGAAAGTTGGAGAGTGCTGGTTCCGTAGGCGTTACTTCTCGAAAGTTACCACGGCTGCCATAGGCGACTAAAGTGAGACGAATGGGCTGCCCCAAAACCGCGTTTTTTGTATCAACTATCGCACGAATAAAGCCTGTACCGTGGGGGGCGTGAGCCACCTGATATCGACGGGGCGCCTCGGGCAGGTCCATGATGGTACGTCTGCGCCGCTGAAACATCTCAAAAGGGTCATCCCGAAAGAAACTACTACGTTTTCTTCGGGAGTTCTGAGGGTTCTTTACGACGTCGACTACAATTACCTCGCCTCGGAGGGTTTGACTGCCCACCTGAAATGTTCCAGGCCCAACAACCAGCTTACCCTCCTTGCGGGGCGTCACCTGCCAGGTCGCAACGATGCTGCTCTCTCTCTGAAAACTAAAATTGAGCATGCGTACAGATTGCTGGGTCGAAATAGAGGGGCCTCGCAGCGTAGCTTCTCCCTGTACCCGCAGGCGCGGGGTCTCGGGCGCAGGTTCGCCTTCTTCTCGCACGGCAGTCACGCGCACCTCGAAAGTTTGTCCAACTCCGACTTTTCGCGCACCCACTTCAGTTTTTAGGCTCGCCCCCTGAGCTTCGGTGGGAACCCCTAAGAAGACGCTGAACAAAATGACGCAGAAGAGCAGAAGTCGCCCCCTAAAGCGCGTTGCACAAGTATGGAACGGCCAAAGGTAACAAAGAGCAACGTTGAACAAGGTGAATAGAGGCATTTTGCAGGGGAAGCTCTCATCGAGATCACCTTTGCCCGCAAAAGACCGGGAGATGGTTGTGCAAACGGCTCTCATGTCGCTCATTTATCCTCCATCGTGGCGCGTCCACGAACCCGCTGTCCTTTTCTCTTTTGCGCTTCGTGCTGCTGCAGGGTGGGAGCTTGCTCCAAGAGGTCGAGCATTCGCTGATCACGAGCCTCATTGGGGCTTTGCTTCTCAGGAGGAGGGGCTTGCGGTTCTTTACCCTCTTCGG
>CAYWLO010000039.1:10693-39974 GCA_964459035.1 uncultured Polyangiaceae bacterium
ACTTGTCGTCTTCGGACTTGTCGTCTTCGGACTTGTCGTCTTCGGACTTGTCGTCTTCGGACTTGTCGTCCTCCTCTTTCTCTTCTTTTTCTCTGAGAAGTCGCAAGGCCAGCGAGCGGTTGTAGGCAATGGAGATCCCGATGGGATCACCCTGTCCTTCAGGGGCTCCCGGGGCGAGAAGCAGGGCGAGATCGTAAGACGAAACGGCGGCCGCAAACTCCTCTCGTAAGAGATCTAAATTGCCGGCTAAGTAATAACTACGAGCTCGTAGGGCGGTTGCCAATTCTTTGTTGCCTCCGAGGGGAGCTAGCATACGCAAGGCACAGTCTATCGTCGCTAGTGATTCTGGTGAGGGCGCATTGGGGGCGGGACCGTTGTTCGAAGTGGGGCCATTGGTTAAGGGCTGAGGGGGAGCGGAACCAAGTGGAGAGGGAGCAGGGAGTTTTGGCCCACTGAGAGCCGCAAAGGCGAGAGCTAGGTCAAAAGAAGCGTCTCCTAATTGGCGAGCTCGTTCCCCGGCGCCAATGACTCCTTCTTCGCAGGGACCTGTTTTTAAGTATTCGATGAGTAATTGCGAGGCTTCTTGCCCATTGGTGGTTTTGAGGGCATCGATTGCCTCATTTACAGCTGGGCTTTCTCGCTCGAAAACTGAATCAATAGGTTCGCAACCGAGGAGAGTGAGGAGAAAGGCGGGGAGCAGAAGTGCTGCTGTGGCCCGCAATCGAGCAGGGCGCCGCCTGGGCGTTTTACCTCGGGGGGGCTCGGGAACCACGATGCGCTTGGGGGCGATTCCGATCCAGGTTTCTAGCATCAAGAGTAGGACTGCAACAGTGAGTGGATAATGAAAAATATCGGCAAAAACCGTTTCAACTCGCTCGGACAATTCTTCGGTCATCAAATGGCTCAATTGTGTGGTGAGCTGAGCAATGCCCTCTTCACTAGACGCTGCACGTACCAATTGACCGCCTCCCGCTAGAGCCACAGCTTCCAATTGGGCCTGCCCTTCGGGGGAGAGAGCTGTTGTCATTATTTGACCATTGGCGCTGCGTCTCAAGCCGCGGGCAACTCCCTGTTCGTCAATATTAGGTATGGGTTCGGGGCTCATGCCGCCCACTTGCACCACATCAATACGAATACCCTCAGCTTTTGCAGCGCGCGCAACAGCCACAGGGTCGCCTTCTAAATCTTCACCGTCGGTGATCAAAATCATCACACGCTCGTGATTTTTACTCAGGGGGTCACGGGCCAGAAGCTGCCTGGCGTTGTCCAAGGCACGAGCGCTGGCTGTTCCTCCTAAGGGCAAGTCGTTCGGCTCCATTCCTCGAAAAAACTGAGCAATTGCGCTGCCATCGCTCGTCAGAGGAAAAGAAATACTCTCACCGGCAAAGGCCACCGCAGCGAAACGCGCGCCAGGCAACGCGCGAATCAGGCGAGCTACTTCAACTTTTGCCCGCCCAATGCGCGAAGGGCTCACGTCGCGGGCGTACATGCTTTTTGAGTAATCAAGAACCAGGACGATGTCCAAATTAGTGGCGGGCAGCATTCGTGTGCCTTTTCCGTATTGCGGCTGGGCCGCTGCCAGAAATGCGCATGCCACCGCGAGACTAGAAAGGACGCCGCGAATTGTCCGACGCACACTTGTTTTGGCCGTGAGCAGATTCTTCAATTGAACCTGCTTACCAAAACGATCTTGGTCTTTTTTTAGGCGTACCCCTTGGGCAATGAGAATTGCCGCCAATCCTAAGGAGAGGAGTATTCCCCACAACCACTCGTCTGCTGCAAATCTCATGGAAACCTCCGTAACCATGTTGCAGAAAGCAAGGCTTCAAAAAATATGAGTACTACGCCGGGAAGAAGCAACCAGCGAAAGAGATCTTCGTAGCTAGCTCGTGGAGCTTCGAATTCCGTCTTTTCTAGCTTGTCCAAAAGGTCGTGAAAGCTTGCCTGCAGCTTGCTGGCGTCTTGGGCGATGTACGAGGAGCCTCCAGTGAGATCGGCCAATTTTTTTAGGAGTTCTGGGTTTGTGGGGTAGGCGACTTGTTCGAATCGTGGTTGACCAAAAAGATCGAAACCACGAAATATCTTGGCGCTTTCTCCTTCGCCAATTTGAATCGTAAATACTTTAATTCCTAGTTTGCTGGCTAGATGAGCTGCGTACTCGGGAGCAACAGTGCCATGCTGATTGTCACCGTCGGTGAGTAGAACAATTGCCTTGCTCTTGGCCTGGCTATTGCGAAGACGGGCGACAGCTACCCCCAATGCATCACCAATGGCAGTGCCATGAGGATCAATTAAACTGAGTTCCATTCTCGCTATGAGGGCGTCAAGGAGTTGATAGTCCAAAGTTGGTGGGGATACGACGTAGGCGCGGCGTCCAAAGACTACGGCTCCTATTCTGTCGGACTCACGGCGACTGATAAAATCTCGGAGCACAGCTTTCGCCGCATCCAGGCGATTGGGTACGCCCCCCTGATTTTTGTGGGTGATATAGCGTTCCAAATCCGGAGGAAGGTTATCCATCACCGCTTGCATGGATCCTGAAAGGTCCAAAGTGACGATGAGGTCAATGCCTTCTTCTTCGGAAGAACTAGGGCGCAACACGCTTACAGGTCGAGCAAGAGCGAAAATACAAAAGGCGAGCCCCACTACCCGTGAAGCTGGCGGTAAATCGACAAGCCGAGCGCGTAAACCGCGTGGGCCGCCGGCAAATCCCACCAATGAGCCCATGCGTAAGCGAGGAGTTCGGGCGTCGTTTCCGTAAGTCGAACGCCAAAGCACCAAAGGCAAAAGTAGGAGCAAAGCCAGCCATAAGGGTTGTTGCCAGGTCACTTCTAACCACTCTGCGCCGTAACGGCTGAGGGGATAGAGCGCTCCCAAGCAGGTCAATACAACTAAAGAACTCGCAAGGATGCCGAGCCTTCGTAAATCGAGGGTGCGCTTCTTCATGAGTCTCCTCCTTTGCTCTTTGGGGTGGGACCCGAAAAGTTCGCTTCTTCAGCCTGTGTTTCCTTGGGCATCCTTTGAGGGGGGGAACTAGGTGTGGGGGAACTAGGTGGGGGGGCTACCCTAAGATGAACGGTGTCGCGAACTAGCTTTTTTGTTTGAGCAAATGCATCACGACATTCGTCTTCTGAGGGCAAACGTTGAGCGAATTTTACCAGGTCGGCACGTTGCAAAATCTTTTTAACGACGCTTTTTTCCGTGAATTGCGGCGCGCGTCTCTTCAGTTGTCGTAAAAGCTCTCGAGTGGTCGACTCTAGGCCATCAAACCCATAACGCTCACCTAAGTATTCTCTGAGAATATCTGAGACGCCATCTAAGAAAGTATCAAACTTTTCGGATGCTACTAATCCTCTTGATTCGAGAGCTGCTAATTGTTCTAGGGCTCTTTCCCAAGGGGGGCGTGGTGGGGGAGGCAGGGGAACCTTCTTGAACTTTTTTCGAAGGCGCAAAAAGAGCCAAGCTAAGAGGGCCGCTAGGGGAATTGCAAGGAGTAGGCCTCCTAAAATATCTCGCAACGAAGTCCAGACTTCTCGCTGGGGTCGTGGCTCGGGGTCAGGTTTTTGTTGAGGGTTCGCTTCGGAGGCGAGTACGTCTTCGACTACCAGAACATGCGCTTGGGTACAGAGTGTGTGCACCTGGCCGCTGGCACGGGCGATACTCACGGGCAAGGGCGGTAGAGTGAGAGTGGAGCGACCTGCCTCTGGCGGCAAAGGTAGCAAAGGTAGGTTGACGGTCGTCGTCGCCTGTTTTTCGCTCAAGTGAGTTTCAAGCGCCGGCTTTGTTGCACTGGCCGGATCTAAAATTTGGAAGGAGGCGGCCTTGAGCAGAGCTACTTCGTCAGAATCGGGCGCGAGGCTGAGCCCCGCAGGAAATACTTTTTCACCCGGCAGATGAGTGATCTCTAATTGTAACAGAGCAAGATGACCACTGATTGCTTTGGTTGGAAACTTTTCTACCAATTGGGGGCGCTTGCGGTCCTGAGGCCAGGTGTCGGTGCATCCCGAGGGGGGTGGGGTGTGGGCGCTTGCAAGAGTAGTCCCTCTTGCTTGGGGCCCCTGAGGAGCGGTTTGAGGAGCCGGGATTTGTGCCCAGGCGCCGATGGGTTGCAATACAATGGCTAAGGCCCCCCAGATTGGCATCTTCATCGAAACACCTTTTTTGCACGACGGGCAAAGAGTTCTCGCAGGCTTTTCATGTAGGGGGTGTCCGTGGAAACAAGAGCATGATCGAGGCCCAACTTACGAAATGTTTTTGTTCGGGCGTCACGACGTTCTTGCATTTGCGCGCGGTAGTGCTCGCGTACCGCGGCGCTACTTGTATCAACTAGGCAATCATCGCCCGTTTCAAGATCTTCGAATCGCGCGAGGCCCACATCGGGTAATTGAAAGTCTCTTGGATCGGTCAACACAATGGGAATGAGATCGTGTTTGGCAGCCGCGAGGGCCAAGGTGCGTTCGTAGCCTTCGCCAAAAAAATCACTAAGAAGAAACGTGACTGTTTTGCGCTTGGCAACTCGCATTAAGGTCTCCAGCCCACATGAAAGGTCTGTACCTTTACGGCGGGGGTTGGTCTCCAAGATTTCGCTCAGGACACGCATGCCGTGTTTTCTACCCTTTTGAGGCGGAATCACTTTTTCCACTTCGTCACTCATGGTGATCAACCCGACTCGATCATTATGAGCTATTGCTGAGAAGGTGCATACGGCCGCCACCTCGGTGGCCAACCTCCTTTTATTCATTTCACTTGTGCCAAAGAGCCCACTTGCCGAAACATCAACGACCAACATGACGGTCATCTCCCTTTCTTCGGCAAATACCTTGATATAGGGCTCGGTCATACGCGCGCTAACGTTCCAGTCGATAGCGCGCACATCGTCTCCGGGGTGGTATTGACGTACCTCCTGAAAGGCGAGTCCTTGACCTTTGATGACCGACTTATAGTTGCCGGAAAGTTGCTGCTCGTTTGCAAGGCGCGTTGAGGTGATCTCAATTTTGCGCAAAGCTTTGAGTAATTCTTTTTCGATCACGAGCGAAGGCTCCAACTAGTTTGGGCGAAAATTAGGGCACCTCGACAACTTCAAAGACACGCTTTACCACATCTTCGGCTGTCACTTCGTCCGCCTCGGCTTCATAGCTGAGCACCATGCGATGACGCAGAACATCGGGGCCGACAGCTTTTACGTCTTCAGGTGTGACGTAGCCTCTACGACGGATGAAGGCGTGGGCCCGTGCCGCTAGGTTGAGGGCAATACTTGCTCGGGGACTGGCGCCGAACTCAATGAGAGGGCCTAGGTCTTTCATTCCCTGTTCTTCGGGATGACGTGTGGCAAAAACCACGTCCAAGATATAGTTTTTGACTCGATCGTCCACGTAAATATCTCTTGCAACGGCGCGTGCCTTCATCAATTGCTCAGGGGTGGTGACGGGTCGCGCGGTTGGTTTTTGAGAACTTGTCATGCGTTCCATGATGGTAAGTTCATCATCACGAGTGGGGTAGCCCACTTTGATCTTGAGCATGAAGCGATCCATCTGCGCTTCGGGGAGTGGATAGGTGCCCTCCTGCTCGATAGGGTTTTGGGTTGCCATGACAATGAAGGGGTCTGGCAATTGGTAACTGGTGTCACCAATCGTTACCTGTCGCTCCTGCATTGCCTCTAAGAGGGCACTTTGAACTTTTGCTGGAGCGCGATTGATTTCGTCGGCAAGAACCAAGTTTGCAAATATGGGTCCGAGTTTACTCGTAAACTCACCGCTCTTTTGGTTGTAAATGCGTGTGCCAATGATATCCGCAGGGAGGAGATCAGGAGTGAATTGTATGCGGGAAAATTGCGCCGAGACCGCGTTGCAGATGGTGTGTACCGTGAGCGTTTTTGCTAACCCCGGAACACCTTCAATCAAGATATGACCCCCCGTGAGGAGCCCCATGAGGATGCGCTCGATCATATAGGTTTGACCCACTACAACCTTTCCAATTTCGGCGAGTAAATCGTCCAAGAAAGCACTTTCTTGGGTGACTATTTCGTTGAGGGCGCGGACATCTTGCATCGAGAAACTTTCTCCTACTGACAGAGGGTGGGGTCACAAAAATCGTATCGACGCACCCAGATAGGGTGCATCGCGGCATCTTAAATGCTCGGCTCCGATTGTCGAATAACCCCCTCTAGCGCTCGATTATTCCCAAGTTGAGAGCGGGGCGACGGATAAAGCTCCCCGTATATCGTTGCAAGGGCATAAAATATTGATTGAAGGTCAAGCTGAGCCTAAGTATCTATACGCTAGAGTATGTTTTGTCTGATAAATGAGCATAAGCTATACTTTGGCGTATAGTTTATCCATGAGGGGGGCATGTTCAGTGGTTTATTTGCCGGTCGCTCAATGACTCTTGGCGGAGATGAGAAATAAATATATTTTCCCATCTCGGAAAAATGGCTAGTAATATTAACAGCTTAGCCAGTTTTCTGGCGAGGCTTGAGCATCTGTACAGTATTTTCTTCTGCAAAAACTAGGCATCTCTTCAGTGTTCTATGTACAGCTGTTTGTATGACAACACTGAACAAAGACATCGTAGTAACTCTTCTCAATCTCGCTCAAGCCGACCAGCACGCGAGTGTACATGTGCTCGCCGAGAAACTTGGGCTCTCGCGGGCAGAAATTGCGACGTCTCTCAATGAACTCGCTCTCGAGGGGCTCATCCGCCCGGAGACAATCCGCCTCACTTTTGTCGGATTGATGTTTGCCAGTGGCATGCGGGCTCGCCACGAAGTAGAGAAAAAGGGCAAGTCTGGAGAAGCCGCTGAGCTAGCTGCGTGATACTTTGACGCTAAATTTTTGCTCGTTCATTGTGCATCGCGATAGCCTTGGGCCAAGGCGGCTTTCATCTCTTTGATGATGAATTTATTTGAGTCTTTTATGATTGGACTCTCAGGGCGTACGACATGCACGGTGCCAGGCGCAAACGCGGCCGATGTGGCAGACATGCTGCGGTCGCTCGACATCTTTATTAAACTGTTCAGCGCTTGAGCCGCTACGTTAAATATGCCTCTATATTTTTTGTAGGGAGGGGCTGAGCGATCGATTGGCGCTAGAGTGAGCATGACAGCGTCTAATGAGTCGGCGCCCAAAGCCGCACAAATTTCTCCTGGAAGGGCATCACGAAGTCCGCCGTCGACATATTGCCAGCGACTTTCTCGGGGCACGGTAAGAGTGGGCATAATAGCAGGCTGATTACTACTGGCTAAAATGGCTCGTCGTAGGCAATCGGCTGGGTTTTCTGCACTATTTACCGATGTAATGACCGTATCGGGTAGGAGAATCTTAGAATTGGGCAATCGTAAGTTTTTGGGTCCTGTGTGAAAGTAGTTTATCGTGGAGTCGGCCAGACGGTAGCAGCCGATGACGATGATTTTCTTTTTTGCTCCGCGCCCCAGAGAGTGTAGGTGAGCGACCTTCTCGTCGGTAAGGTGTTTCTTGATGAGATTCCATAAAGGAAGTGTCGAAGTGAGTGATGTAGAACTCAATATCTTCGTCAAGGGACGCAGGGTGTAGATATCTGTAGTTCGGACAGATGTGTAGATGTTCTCTAACCTTTCGATGTCATTTAAGAGCACCATGGGGGCTATTAGAGCACCGGTGCTTGCACCTGCCACAATATCGTATTCACGTCCTTCTTCTTGGACCCATTTTTTTAGAACACCTACTGTATAGGCGCCCTTTGAGCCCCCACCACTTAGCGCTAATGCTTTTTTCATTGTTCAAATTCGTCGTGATTACTAGGAAAAAACATTTTCGCCCATCGTAGGACGTCGAAAGCAATTGATGTCTCTACCCCATGAACTGAGTGAGTAAATGCATAGCTATAGCGAGCTTCTACCGTGATCAACTCATCCATCGAAAGACCAATGACAGGGCGCACATAAAAGTCTAGGTCGTCAAAATTGGTGCGGATCCCTAAGTCTCCAGCAAAAAATGCTCCTACACCGATGCTTTGTCCCATGACGGGCAGGGCTATCAGGAGGTCCAGGGGGCGCGCGCCCGCGTCAAGGACCCACGCTTGGGAAACGAAACGAGCGGCGCCATAAACGCTGGAGCGATATTGACGTAAACCTTGATTCCACGTGATGGAAGGCATCACCTCAGGGGCGACCGAATAGATGGCGCTTTGGCCTTTTTCCCAAAAGGCTCCTGTGGGAGCCCCTATTTTTACCCCGGCCTCCACACCAAGAGCTGGAGACACAAAGCAAAGGGGCAAGAGTGCAGGCCCGAGAGACCGAAAGAAAGGGTGTTTTATTGACACAGACTTCTTAGAGTAGCCGGGGCGTCTCTCTTGTTCAATTCACCAGCTGCAACGCTCCTAAAAATTCTTCTGCGCCCACGAAGTCAGTGAATCGTTTTACTTCTTTTCCTGTGGAATCAAAGAGCAACACCGTGGGCAATCCAACTACGTGCAGATCGCTCATGAGCTTCTCGATAGCGGGATCTTCATCGTCTGTGGCGTCAATCTTGAGCGCATAAAAGCGTCCGGCCTCGCGGCTTACTTCTGAGTTGGCGAAGGTGTGGAGCTCTAGCTCTTTGCAGGCTCCGCACCATTCGGCACCAAAGTCTACTAAAAGAGGGCGTTTTTCAGCGATGGCCGTTTGATGGGCCTCCTGAAAGGAAGTGGTCTGCCAATCAAGTTCCCTCTCTGGAATCAAGAGGGCAAGAAGAAGGACTACGATACCTCCTGTGGTCGACGCGACACCCAGAGCTTTGAGTACGCGATCTTTTGTCTTGGGAGACTCGAAACTCTTGTGAACTCCTCCTATTGCGAGACCGAAAAGAGCCACGAGGGACGCGCTCAACATGAGTGTGGGAGTGCGCTCAATGGTGTTCTTTAAAAAACCAAAGGCCGTTTCTAAATAATAGAAGGCGACCACTGCCAAAACGATGGCGAGAATGCTTTTCACTTTATCCATCCAGGCTCCACTCTTGGGGAGTTGGACGGCAAATGTGCCTACAATTAAGAAGGGAAATCCCAAACCAAAAGAAAACGCTGCCATTGCCAAAGCGCCCAATCCAGCGCTTTGTGTTTTTGCTATCCAGGCGAGAATTCCCGTCAAGACAGGACCAGTGCAAGGAGCTGCGATGAGACCGCACGCCAGACCTAAGCCGAAGGCGCCCCGGGGACCCACTCCGCCCATTTGCGCCAATCGATTGGTAAGCCCGGAGGGCAAGGCGACATTGAAGGCCCCCAACATACTCGCAGACATGGCCAAAAAAAGTAGGGCGATTGTTGAAAGAACCCAGGGACTCTGCAACGCCGACCCAAAGAGGGAGCCGGTCATGCCCGCCACAACCCCCAAGGGAGTGAACATGGCGACGATTCCGAGAACGAAGGCGCTGCTGAGCGCAAAACCCTGTAACTTACTCGTAGTTTTTCTGGCTCCAAACACGCTCACGGTGATGGCCACCATGGGATAGACGCAGGGGGTTAAGCTCACCAACAAACCGCCCAATAGCGCGATTCCCGCCGCGTAAAGAGGACCTTTTTCGACGGCGCTTGCAAAGTCTTGTCCTGGGCTGGCCCAGGCAACACTTGGAAAAAGGGTAAACGCGGTCAGGAGGAAAAAAAGCGAGGTGATGGAGATGGTAGGGGAAAGCTGATTTTTCACGGAGATCTCAGAGGGGAGTACTCAACTTTGAGAAGCTGAGGGCCAGAAGCGTGCTCTGGCCTACCTGAACTATGCTCGATCCAGAGAAAAAGTTTCTCAAAATCGTCCACCGGGTTCGGTCGTTGGTCCTAAAGAGACCTTTGGGGTGGCCCGCGAGCGTTAGGCTGTGATTTGATTCAAAAGAGCATGAGCGTGGGCGATCTCTTCCTTGAGAGCCAAGCTTTTTGCGCGGGGAGCGGTGGACTGACGAGATATAAAGCGCCGCAGATAGTCTGCTCCCGCCACTTCGTCCCCGAGGAGTACGCAAAGCTCACCGAGGATCCATAAGGCATAACCAGGACGCGGTTCGTCTAATTCCAAATTTTTCCTGAGGCTCGAAAGATCGGCGAGGGTAGCACCATCAGCCGCTTCGGTGAGGGCCTGCTGGGCGTAGTAAAGAGTGCGGTGCTCGGTGGCCCAGCGTAGGGCCGTCTTGAAGGCGTCGATTGCTTCTTGGGCGTGACCAGAAAATCGTAAAAGGGCTCCGAGATGTCCGTAGTGAAACGCGCGGCGGCTTGGGGGGCAAATGGTCGCCGCCACCTGGAGATGCTCAATTGCAGCCTCGATATTTTGAGTGCCCAAGGCGGCCCGAGCTGCATCCTGGCGGGCAATATCCCCCAAGGCGCCAATTTCTAGCATCTCGGTGGCGACCATGAGGGCTTCTTTATCATGACCCTCTTCGATATCGGCGAGGTAGACTTGCCGAAGAAGCAATGCCTCCAACTCGTCATCCTCTTCGTCATCTAAAGGAAGGAGGTCGAGGGCGCGAAGCCCCTGTTCTGCAAAACTGCGCTTCTTTTGGGCCACTTTTGTACCAAGTGCACGTAAGAGAAAGCTGGATGCATCCCGCGGGCCACGACTGAGCGTCCCTGGGAAGGAGAGTCCTGGTTTTGAAGGAAAAGTGGGTCGACCGGTATCCGTCACATCAAAATGGTAGCAAGTGCTACCCAAGTGACCAAAAAAGAGCCAAGTTTGCACGCCCTCGCCAGGTCATGCATTCTTGGTTTGCTAAAAAATCCCGTGTAATTATCCATGTTTCGTTCTCTTTTGCTCTCTCAACCTCCCCGATATTTATTAATTCATGCGCTCTTTATTTTGCCCATTCTTGTCTCTTGTGGCCACCCCGCGACCCAAGAAGAATGTCGTGAAATCATGCATAGAACAGCCAAATTGGCTTTGGACGACCAATTGAGCGATCCTCAGCTGATAGAAACTTCTATAAAAGAAATCGAAGCCTCGATGGAAAAAAAGATGATGAGTCAATGTGTGGGTAAGCGCATCACGAAGGGCGTACTCAAGTGCGTTCGCAGCGCAAAAACGGCTGACGAGATTTCTAGGGTATGTTTCAGATGAGGCATGCGGAGTTGCTTTTTTGTAAACGCGGCCTGCTCTTTGCTGGGTTGGTCGGTCTATGTACGGGTATTTTAGGCTGCAATGGTTCGCTTTTTGGGAAAAGGCTCAGTGAGGCCGAGTGTCATGAACTCCTCGATCGTTACACAAATAAGATGATCGACCAGTCGACTTCTTCAATTCGTCCGGCCGAGCGCGAAGAAAGAATTATGCAGGCGCGTCGCTTGTCTCAGCTGGACCCTGCTTTTGCCGAGTGTGCTTCTCGAGTGAGTCGTGAGGCATTTGAGTGCGCAATGAAATCAGGCAACGCAGACCAAATGGAACGTTGCTTGATGTAGGCGTTTTCATCCAGGGCAACGAGCCTTTGTGACAACTGCCGAGAACATAAATTTTCTTTCTTATCCTACCCCCAGAGAAATTCCAGATGAAACTGATCATCCAAATACCGTGCCTCAACGAAGAAGAGACCTTGCCAATTGCCTTGGCAGATTTACCCAAAGAAATTCCCGGCATTGATGAGATTGAGATCTTAATTATCAACGACGGAAGTACGGACCGAACGGTTGAGGTCGCCCAAGAGCATGGGGTGCATCATATTGTGGGCTTTTCGACCAATAAGGGATTAGCTCGGGGCTTCATGCTGGGTATTCAATCTTGTTTAGAGCGTGGTGCTGATATTATTGTGAACACCGACGCTGACAATCAATACAATGGAGCCGATATCGTCGGCTTGGTACAACCCATTTTGGAGGGAAGCGCTGACGTGGTGATAGGGTCTCGCCCCATCGCCACAGTTGAGCACTTCTCACCTATTAAAAAGCTATTGCAGGTTTTGGGTAGCTCAGTCGTCAAGTTGGTGAGCGGAACAAGGGTAGAAGACGCTCCCAGCGGATTTCGAGCATTTAGTCGTGAAGCCGCGCTCAAACTTAATGTGTTTTCAAAGTATACCTATACCTTAGAGACGATAATTCAGGCGGGGCAAAAGAACATGACAGTGGCTTGTGTGCCGGTGCGCGTAAACGCTGACCTGCGCCCATCACGCTTAGTGAGCAGTATCACTGGGTATGTTCGCAAGTCGATGACCACTATTATTCGTATGTTTGTGGTCTATCGTCCTTTTCGCTTTTTTATGATTACCGGATTTATGGTTTTCATGATGGGGGCAGCGGTGGGCATGCGCTTTGTCTATCGCTATTTTCAGGGCGAGGGCACGGGTATGATTCAGTCCCTTATCCTCGCTTCGATTCTTTTAATGATGGGTTTTCATACGATGATGCTTGGTTTTGTGGCCGATTTACTCGCGGTCAATCGAAAGCTGCTCGAAGAATTGCAGCTTGCCGAGCGTCGGCGTTCTCTGGCTCACAACGAGGAGCTTTAGAAGCTCCCGAGAACTTGGCCCGCGCTGGGAGGCTCCGCTACCCAAGGAGCATGCAGCGCATTGTTCGATCGGCCACCATGGTAGTAATTGAGTTTTCGGCGGCTTGGCCTCGTTGGCTCAAACCCACAGCGGGTGGCGATATGGCAGTGGTCGCTCAACACTACGAGGGACATCCTAGTTCTTTGGTTACGCAGGTGGCTTCTCGCACAACGCGTCTCGAGGCCGTTGGATGGAGTCTCGACAAGATAGTAATTGTTTCCAATGGTCGTACGGACGCCGATTCGGTGGCTGCCCGTTCTATTCTCGCGCGAGGGTTGCTCTCTCGCCTCCGTCTCCTCGGAAAAGGGCACTTGACCCTCACGGTGGACGAGCGTGCTGGAAAACGAGCAGCCTCTGATGTTCGCGCTCTCGGAGCAAGCTTGGAGCGTGCTTTGCGTGGGGCTCCTGTGGGGCTCATGGCTCGCGTAGGGGACCGCTCTTGGCATGCGGATGAACAACTTGCAGACGCTGTTCTTGCTGGTCGACGAGTCGATCCGTATCAAGCAAAAGTTGGTTGAGTGATGAGGGCGTAGGCTCTCAACTTGCACGGCTCGCCCCCCGTGTCATAAGCGGCACGTGGATAGTCAGCGAGGTCATGAGCGTTCTTTGGCAGATCTCGAATGGCCGGAGGTTTGTCAGGGCATAGCCCGGTATACCCTGTCGGATTTGGGGAGGGCGCGCGCACTTGATTTGGGGCCTACCGAAGACCAAGAGCAGGCGGAGCTGCGGCTCTCGGTGTTAGCCGAGGCCATGAAATTGCAGAAAGAAGGTACGCCCATACCCGTAGGTTTTGTGGTGGATGTTTTTCCGACTGTAGAGAGCTTACGTCGCAGTGGCGTGGGCTCGGCCGAAGAGTTGGCCGCGATAGCTCAATTGCTGCGAGTTGCAGGTTCTCTCGACCGTTATGGGGAAAACCATGACGAGTCTTGCCCTCTGCTTGGCAGAGTGCTGGCGGTATCTAGCGAGTTGGGACCTTTGACCCGTCAATTGGACGAAGCAATCGACGAGGGAGGTGTCGTGCGTGACGAGGCATCGCCGGGACTGAAAGAAGCTCGGCGTGAGCTTCGATCTTTACGGGCCCAAGTGCAAAAGCGTGTAGAGGAACTCATTGGACGCTACCGAGAAGCTCTGCAAGACGGCTATTATGCTGAGCGTGAAGGGCGCTATGTGCTGCCTGTGCGTGCGGACGCTCCTTTTCGTGTGGAAGGAATCGTACTGGGCACAAGTTCTAGCGGCTCAACTCTCTACGTTGAACCAAAAGAATTGGGACAACTAGGAAATAAATTACGTCTAGCTGAAGTACAAGTTGAGCGGGAGATCGCGCTTGTATTGGCTCGCCTAAGCGAGGCATTGGGACCCCATGCTGACGAAATCAATTGGGCTCAAGATGTTTGTGTGCGCGCGGACCTTCTGGGAGCGTGCGTACAGTTTTCCGCTCAAGTGAAGGCGAATGTAGTGCCTTTCGGTGATCCCGGCTCTCTTTGTTTAAAAGAGGCGCGCCACCCTCTTCTGTGTTTGAGCGGTATTGAGGTGGTGGCGAACGATTTACGAGTTACGCCGGATCACGGTTTGGTGCTTTCTGGTCCCAACGCAGGGGGAAAGACCGTTGCCCTGAAGACTTTGGGTCTCTTGGCTTTAATGCAGGCCACAGGGCTGCCGGTTCCCGCTCATCCAGAGAGTCGAATTGGTTTTTTTGGTGAGGTATTGAGCGATATTGGCGACGATCAGTCTCTGTCAATGTCTCTCTCCTCGTTCAGCGGTCATGTAAAACGGGTTCGGCAAATATTGGACGATGCCGGACATGGAACTCTTGTTCTTTTTGATGAGTTGATGGGGGGAACTGATCCTGACGAGGGAGCCGTCTTGGCGATTTCAATGGTCGATGAATTGGTTCATGCAGGAGCTGCTGTCTGTGTAACTACTCACTATGAGCCGCTCAAGAGACATGCGGGGCAGGTGGCACATTTGGAAAATGCCGCAGTCGGTTTTGACTTCGAGAAAATGGATCCCACGTTTTTGGTCGAAATGGGTCGTCCAGGTGCCTCTAGTGCAATCATCGTCGCGGAGCGTCATGGCTTACCCTCAAGCGTTACTGAGCGAGCGCTCGCTCTCTTGCCAGATGTCATCGCTCAAAAGCGTGAAGAAAGTCTGAAGCTTGAAGAACAAGCCGTGACCATTCAGCGAGAGAGAGATGAACTTAGAGAGGCTCGCCTGGAGCAGGATACTCTCAATCGGCGTCTACAAGCGGAAATTGAGAGAACAAAGGAGGCCAGGCGAAGAGAAATTACCCGCGAAGGGGATGCTTTGCGAGCTGAAATTGGTGACGCCCGAGCCTTGGTTCGTAAGTTACGAGGACAATTAAAGACCGCAGAGCCCAATCGATTGCGTGAGCTTTCCTCTGATTTGGACAAGGCGAGTAAGGTGGTGGCTCTCGGCGGCCCGGTTGAACGTACTCTACGGGCGGGTCGGCAAGACGAGGGAAAGTCTCTGAGCCCGGCCAATATCCACCTAGGACAAAAAGTGCGAATTAAGGGATTTTCTTCTCCTGGGGTAGTTGTGGAACTCCCACGAAAAGGCCAAATTCGCGTTCTGATTGGAGTGATGAAGATGAGTGTCTCCGTGAACGACCTGCAAGTCGCTGGTGCGGGAGAAAAACCAGGTTCTTTGCCAGGTAAGTCTGCCAAGTTATCACGAAAAACACACTCAATTCGGCGACAGGGCGTCCTCGAAGAGGGCTCCCTGTCGAGAACGCCTCCAGTGAGAAGTGACGATGTTGTCTTGGACCTACGAGGTAAGCGGGTAGAAGACTCCTTGCTTAATTTGGACCAATTTATTGACGAGCTTTTGCGGCGACAAGAGATTGGAGGCTTCGTTCTACATGGGCACGGGACGGGGGCGATGAAAGAAGCTGTGAGACAACACCTGAGGGGGCATGCTTGCGTGGCCGAATCGCGCCCGGCCGAAAGAGACGAAGGAGGGGACGCGTTTACCCTCTTTTGGGTGGGTATGTAGAGTTGATTGAATTGAACTTGGTGGGGGTCACCGAGCCAAGGCGCAGGTGAGAACGCCCAGTACTTGATGATTTTCTTTGCGCAAAGCGAGCGCACATTCGTCCACTGTACTTCCTGTTGTGACCACATCGTCGACTAGAACAATCGGCAACGCCCTTTTATGAGTTCTTGCTTTGAATGCGTTCGCCATATTTTTCTTTCGCGCACGCCTTTTGAGCCGAGCCTGACTCCCTGTTTCGTGACTGCGCTCAAGCAGGTTCCAATGCACCAACATGTTTGACTTTTTGCCGAGCGCCCGAGCAATGAGAGCGGATTGATTGTAGCCGCGCTCGGCAAGTTTATTGGGGTGCAAGGGCACAGGGACAAGCACAGCGTGACGCCACTTATCCGGCACTATTCTAGCGAGAGCCCAGCCCAAGTGGGAGGCAAAGACAGTTGACTCATGGTATTTGAGCGCTCGAACCTCACTACCGGGTGCGTCCTCGTACAGACCTAGGGCCAAAACTGAGAGAGGTAATTCTGTGTAGAATTGTCTGGGGGGAGTATTGCTACAAGATGGACAGGTATCTGTCCTACATTCCGCTCCGCAACGGGTGCAAGTGCCGATGAAGAGCGAGTTGAGCAACGATTGCAAGAGCATATCTACCTCTTCGGACCCAGACGAGATCAGTTGCCTCTTTTAGTTATTTTCGAAAAAATTAACTGAAAGGCAGAGAAAACACGAAAATCCATCAGAGATTCAATCTATTTGTTCGATGCCCTAAGGCCATTGCATTGCGTGACGTTATGTTTTCCGTGGAAAGTTCCTTGAAGATCCTCGTCGTGGACGATTCTGAGACGGCTCGTGCTTCAACGAAGTACATGTTGAAGCTCTTGGGCCATGAGGTATTCGAGGCGAGAGATGGTAAATTGGCGCTCTCGTTTTTAGAGCGAAAGCCTCAGATCGACATGGTGATTCTCGACCTGAATATGCCTCGTATGAACGGAATCAAGTTCTTGGAGGCAGCGCCCGCCGTGATTGATCTTTCTCACACACCCGTTTTCCTCTTGACGGTTTCGGGTGGAGGCGAGTTGGTCAAACAGGTTCGTGACTTAGGCGTCAAAGGTTTTCTCACCAAACCCCTCTCTCCCAAAATGCTCGAAAAGGCCCTTTCTGCTGTCGTCTCAATGAAACTTGCAAAGGCGTCTTGAACACTTACCGCCTCTTGGCGACCGGCGGGCGACTCGAGCTATGTCAGGGTGAGCTGAGAGAGGACGTAGGGCGGAGTGCACCCGAGAAGATTCGAACTTCTGACCTTCCGCTTCGGAGGCGGACGCTCTATCCAGCTGAGCTACGGGTGCTCTGAGTTTGCAGTAGCCGAAACTGACGAGTGATGAAAGCCCTCTTCGACTGATAGAATTTACGTATTGGGGGGTGTAGCGAATTCCTGTGATTCTTCGACGAGACTCAATATTAAGGGGAGGTGTGCCTCATCTTTCACGTCAAAGCTTACCCCAAGGCGTACCGCGCTGGACTCGGCCCAACCGACCCAGGCAACTTTTCCCTGAATTTGCACCCCTTGCTGAGTCTCCAAGACGATCGTTACCTTTTCCCCGAGGCGCAAAGGCGTATCGAGTTCGCAGGACATTCCACCTAGACCGAGGTCGCAAGTATGCCCCTTGGCGGCCACAGGGCGCAGGTCGGCGCTTACGGTGAGCGGCAATTTGATAGGGAGTCGTCGATGTGCGCGGAAATGTCGAGTTGCCATCTGTCTTCCTAGCGTACAGGGGCTTGCGCCCTTCTGTAATCAGTTCTTCGAAATTCTCCCAAGCAATTGTTCGTTCAACAGTCACTCTTTCTCGGTGAGAGGACTCTTATTGAACTCTTCTTGGTGTCAGTTTTTTTTTCCCTAAGATACGGGAAACTTGGGGCAGCGAGTGCAAGTTTACTATGGTAGCGCTTCACAGCTGCGCGGGACTGGTGAGCCAACTCGCGGCTAAGGAACCAACATGGGCGAAAATACGCGCAAAAATCGACGAGCAAAAGTACTTTCAATGACGGTGCGCTATCGCAGTGCGACCTTAGGGGAGTTCATTGAGCATCATTCTTATGACGTCAGCAATGGTGGCATGTTCATCAAAACGCCTTCTCCTTTTCCTCCCGGAACTCTACTTAAGTTCGAGGTGAAGATTGCAGAGGAGCAGCGGGTCATGCAGGGGGTGGGGCGTGTCGTATGGAAACGCGACGTCGCGGGTGACTCCGAGGATGATCCTGCTGGAATGGGTATCAAGTTCATCAAAATTGATGAAGCTTCGCGCGCTGTGATCCATCGACTAGTGGACGAGCGTGGGGGGGGGACTTCGGGGGCATTCGATCAATCACCCGACTCGACTCCCTCTCAGATGTTTCCTGACTCTGGCGCTCCTCTAGAGACCGCACCGGAAGACCGCACGGTCATGAAGCCCGCGAGTGAGCTGCTTGAGGACGCACTCCGAAAGGCTGCAGGGGATACTCCTCCAGTTGCTCCGGCACTCGTAGTTCCGTCATCAGAGGAGGTAGCTCCCGAGAGCCCCGCTGGTGATGGAGCGAAAAATACATCGAGCTTTGCACCCGTAGTTCCCGAGCGAACTCGTTTGAGTTCATCTCCACAGGATGAATCTATTGTCGAGGAGGAACCCGCACCTGAGCACAAGCCTTCCGCTCATCGCGAAACCGATGCTCCCTCCACAGAGAAGCAGCGCTCACAATCGCGTACCAGCAATGGCGGACACGAAGAGCGTGAAGAGGGCGGGGGCCGGGCAATGCTGACCCTTCTGGCCGCGCTCGCTCTTGCCTTTGGAATCTATTTTGTCACGAAGAGTAGTACCCAATCCTCGCATCGCATCGAGGCGGAAGCTTCGGCTGCCCAGGGAGATTCTAGCTTAAACTCCGTCCCTTCTCAGGGTACTCAGGGAGAGCTTCCTCTCGAAGCGAGCAAAGCCGCGACGCCTTTGCCCGCTGAGCCAGCGCTAGAGGTGCCCGACGAACAGGCTTTATTAGCAGCGGCTGAACTCAAACGAGTAGCAGACCAACAAGCGGTCGCGGAAAAAGAGAAGCTTTTAGAAGAAGAGGTAGCTCGCGAGAAGGCCGCTCGCGATGAGGCACAAAAGAAAGCACGAGCGAGGCAGGCTGCCATTCGGAGGAGAAAACGGCAGAAACAGCCACCAGTTGCGAAAGTTACAAAGAGCGATCCGGACGTCTCCGTTGCACCAAAGTCTACCCCCAGCCCTTCCCCGAAAGAACTAGGTACTCCAACACCGACCACTGAGGACCCGACGCCTCCTCAGCAATCCCCTCAACTGGCGGCTCCGGCAACTCCGGCAACTCCGGCAGCTCCGACTCCGGCCCCCCAGACCGTCCCTGAGACACCTAAAGCCCCGGTACCAAGTGCTCCGGACAAGACTCCAGGATAATTATTTCCTTTCTAGTCAAAAGAAATAGATTGAAACTGTGGCTGAGCGGTTGGGCTATTCATGAACACAGTTCCTATGAGTGATGATTCTCTCATAGGAACTGTGCTCGCAGAGCGTTATCGCGTCGATCGTTTGATTGGCGAAGGGGCGATGGGGCGCGTCTATTTGGCCGAGCATATATTGATGCGCAAAAGGGTCGCCCTCAAGGTGTTGCACCCAGAGTTGATGACAGTCCCGGAAGTCATTCAAAGGTTCGAGCGAGAGGCCCGCGCAGCCGCCCATATCGAGCACGTCCACGTGGCTGGGGCGACAGACTTCGGAAAACTAGAAAATGGGAGAATTTACCTAATTCTTGAGTTCGTAGAGGGAAATTCTCTAACAAAGGCAATTGAGGCCGGCCCCATGGATATTGGGCGGGTTCTTACCATTGGTGCACAAGTTGCCTCTGCCCTTGAGGCGGCTCACTCTCGCGGAATTGTCCATCGAGACCTGAAGCCTGACAATCTCCTCCTAGTGAGCAACGAGAGCAACGACGACTTCATCAAGGTGCTCGACTTTGGTATAGCGAAGGTTCCCACCGAGCCGAACGAAAAGGGTCAGGCGATTACTCAAGTCGGGATGGTCTATGGAACGCCTGAGTACATGGCCCCGGAGCAGGCATTGGGCCAGGAGGTTGACGCCCGTGCTGATCTTTACGCTTTAGGGGTGATGATGTTTGAGATGCTGACGGGGAGACGCCCCTACGTTGGGCCAACAGTCGCGCTACTTGGTCAACAGTTGGCAACTCCTTTGCCCAAAATGGGGCATGTCGCGAAGGTACGAGTGCCTCCCGCGGTTGAGCAATTAGTCGTGGAACTCCTTGAGCCCGACGCAAAAAAGCGTACCTCGTCGGCAACGTCTGCGCGGGAGCAGATGGATGCCCTGAGCGAAGCTCTTGCTGCTGGTAAACTCTCTGGAGCGGGTCGCGGCAGGGGGTCTTCTTTACTTTCTGTAAGTCTCGAAGAAGTCACATCACGAATTGAGATGGTGGCCCAGAATATTCCGGAACCTGTTGCTCGGGTGGTCAAGAGCCGTACGAGTCGGGCTTTGCTAGTCTCTCTGACATTTGGAGCCCTCGGGGTGGTGGCTGCAATTTTCATCGTGGGCGCGATGGTTACCTCGCCCGAAACCGAAACTCAGGCATTCGAAGACAGGGCTCCACCTCCTCGGGTTTTCGAAGTACCGGAGGATTCCCACCAGATCAAAACTCAATTGCTTGAAGCCCGAAAAGGGGGCATTGCGGGCCTGAAGAAGTTGGCCGAAAAGTACCCTGGTGAGGCAGAGGTGCGGGCAGAACTCGCGCTGAGCTTTGCAAAAGGAAAGCGCTACGTCGAAGCGGTGGACTCGGCGCGCATTGCCCTCGCACTTGATCCGAAATTGAACGAAAACCCCAAAATAGCTGGCGCTCTTTTTCGTGCAGCCCAATCAGAAAAAGCGAGCGCAGACGCCTTGCGATTGCTGCAGGGTGCGATGGGTGAGGCTGGAGTCGGAATTATTTACGACCTTGCTCACACAAAAGGTCTCAATTGGGGGATCCGTAATCGGGCGCTGGGTCTACTGAGTCAAGAGGGAGTAAGAGGGGCTGCCTCTCCAGCTCTCCTTCTGGTTTTAGACTTGACGAACGCCAAGACCTGCGAAGACTCACTACCCTTGGTAAAGCGGGCTATTTTGTTGGGCGACACGCGCGCTTTACCCTTATTGCGCAAGTTAGAGAAGACTCAAGGCTGTGGCAGAAGGAAGAAGTCAGATTGCTATACCTGTCTGCGTGACGGTAAAGACTTAGAGAATGCTCTGATGAGTATCGACAAGAGGGCCGCGACTTCTACCTTGGACACGGATCTACCGGGGCCCAAGGCTCGTTAGCGAGTTACTTGGCTGAACTTTTCGCTGGTAGACTTTCTTTCAGAGCGAGTTTTAAAATACGCTGAAGGTAGCTGAGAGGCTTCGCGCCGGTCACTAAGTAGTCTCCTATTACGTAGGCGGGAGTGCCATGAATTCCCAGGCTATCGGCGAGTTGAATGTCTTGGTCAATCGCTTCATCGTGTTTATTTGAATCGAGACCGACTTTCAATTTTTTTGGATCAAGGCCGATGCTTTGTCCATGGTGCAGTATTTGCTCGCGTTCGAGTTCGGGAGCAGAACTTTTGAGTCCAAAGAGAGCCTCGTGCATGAGCCAAAACCCTGTGGAGCCTTTTTGTAAATATGCCTCATGAGCGGCCCGAGCTGCAGGTCGCGCCCGTTCATGAAAACTGAGCGGCGTATTGTGCCAGACTAAACTGAATTCGGCGGGGTATAGTTTACCCAGTGCTGTTAGATTTTGCTCTCCTCGCCGACAATAGGGACATTCGAAGTCTGAAAATATATGAATCACAACCGGGGCGGTCTTTGGCCCTTTTCGAGGACGCCCAACTGAGGGGACGGGCAAACTGATTTTTTGAGGTGCACCGGGGGAGCGTGCGCCTTGTTGCATCGTTTCATAGAGTTTTATAGGAGCAACTCCACCCGCTAGAAGAGCGCTAGCTCGCTCTAACTGATGTTCAATGAGCGCTTCAAAATGATCTTGGGGACGCGCACCCGAGAGGCGTTTGCCATTGATAAAAAAGTGCGGAGTTCCCCTTGCCAGCACGTCATCGGCCAAATCTTGATCTTTCTGTAGACGCCGCTTGCCCTCATTGTTCTTTCCAGCGATGGCATTTTCTGCTTCCTTTTTGCTGAGCCCGCTCTTTAGACCCACGTCAATGAGTGATTCATGAGTTAAATTGGGACTTAGCTCAAAGAGTCGATGGCTGGCCTCCCAAAACGCCTTTTCTCCACGATATTGATGAATTGCGGAACTGAGCAAGGCGGCAGGGCGTGCCTGGGCGTGAAAGGTAAGAGGAAGATGCTTGAACACAAAACGCACCTTTTTTTTGTATTTTTCTTGGAGAGAAATGACAGTTTTATCAGCACGCTTGCAAAAAGGGCACTCGAAGTCCGTAAAGAGGACGACGGTGACTGGGGCTTCTTTTGGTCCCAATACAGGCGACTCATCTATCGATAGCAAATAGTCATGAGGATCTTCAGCGAGAAGGGTTTTGATGAGACTGCCCTTCATATTCTTGTTTACGCGCTCTTGATAGAGAGACGCCCAGTTGTCTCCCTCCGCGTTTTGCATTGCCTCCAGCTCCTTGTAAATTACCTGTTGGAAGAACTCGAGGTCTTGTGCTCCCGCCACAAGATATCCGTTGACGAAAAAGGTGGGCGTCGCTCTGACTCCGGCACGATGGGCGACGGCTGCGTCTTGCGCGACTCGACGCAATGTGAGTTCTTCGTAGAACGCTTCATCAAATAGGTCTCGCGGGACCCCTACTTCCTCTGCCCATGCTCGAAGCTGGGGGAAACTTAGTTCGGACTGATGAGCAAATGCCAACTTGGAGAACTGGAAAAAGGCATCTGAACCGGCAAGCTCTTGAACTGCCTGGGCTGCCGTCGCAGCTGGTATTGCTTGAGGGTGCGAACGTAAGGGGAGGTGTTTGAAGACGATGCGTAACTCTTCGGCGTTGAATTGTTGACGCAATTTGAGAAGTGTCTCAAATCCTTCCGCGCAAAAAGAGCATTGATAATCCAAAAATGCGACCACGGTGACTTGGGCATCTCCATTTCCCAATTGAGCGTCGTCTGCTTCAACCGCGATAGAGGTGATGGGCTCATGCTGCGTCAACTTTCCAATCGCTCCGTTTTCGTTCTCTAAACTAGTTTTTGCCACCTCATTTACTTGAGGCAGTGTACGCGTCGAACAGGCCGCGAGGGCGAGAGCGAGAAAGGGAAAGAACGGGGAAGTTCGCGGCGAAAGCATAGCTACTTATAGCTGGGGCCAAACGGATGTAACGAGGATTTAGAGGCAGGAGAGGCGAGTTGCCTCACAAAAGAAAAACGGAAACCCCGAAGGGTTTCCGTTTGGCTGTATCTCTGAGCCTGCTTCCCCCGGCGTGCGAGGGAAAGAGTCTAAATCAGAGTTCTTTTTTTGCCAGCTTGATAGCTTTCTTGAAGGCGCCGTAGGGCTGTGCGCCACTGATGAAGTAGCCGTTGACTACGAAACCAGGAGTGCCACTGATACCAGCTTTTTTGCCGTCAGCGATGTCCTTTTCAACCCGTGCCTTGTGGGTACGGTCGTCCAGGGCCTTCTTAAACGCAACCATGTTGATACCACCGATTTCTTCGGCGTACTTCTCCAGGTTGACGCGCTCGATTCCGGGTGACTTCTGACCGGCAAAAAGCTTGTCATGAAATTTCCAGAATGCTTTGTCGCCCTTTTGCTTCTTGATTTCGATAGCGGCTTCAGAAGCGAGGGGAGCCTTCTTGTGAAAGGGCAGAGGCATATGTCGCCAAACGATTTTAACTTCGTTGCCGTGCTTAGCCATGACCTCTTTGATAGTCGGGTTTACCCGGCTGCAGAAGGGGCATTCAAAGTCAGAGAACTCTTGAATGACGATCTTAGCGTTGGGGTTCCCTTTTACTGGAGAATCAGCAGGTGCCGCTCCGAGGTTCTTTTTAGGGGGAGCAGGAGGGGTTTTGCCCTCTTTCATGATGGTTTCGTAAATCTTCGAGCGAGGAGTGCCCTTAGCAACGAGTGCTTTGGCTTTTTTCAACTGCTCGTCGATGATCTTCTTGAATGCAGCAAAGGGCTGAGCGCCTTTTACTCGAAGACCATTTACGAAGAAGTGCGGAGTTCCACGAGCCTGAAAGTCCTGAGCGATATCTGAGCTCTGCTCAAATTTATCGCCGTACTTGTTGCTGCTGATAGCTTGCTTCAATACTGAAGGCGCAACTCCCAAATCTTTCACAGCGGCGAGAAGTTCCTCATCGCTTAACTTGGGCTGACTCGCAAAAATTGCATCGTGAGCAGCCCAGAAACCCTTGTCGCCCTTAGCCTTGTAGACCGCACGAGCAACATTGGAGGCAGGAGTGGCCCGAGGATGAAAACCCAATGGATTGTCTTTCCAGACAATTTGTACATCATCGCCATAGGTATCAAGAATCTGCTTGGTGGTTCCGAGAACACGCTTGCAGAAGGGGCATTGAAATTCAGAGAACTCTACGATGGTAACCAGGGGTTCTTTTGCGCCCTTTTTAGGATCATCGTCGAAGACTGGAACGGCCCACACTGTTGTGTCTGGTGGCGGAGCTTTGCGCTCTGCCTTGGCTTTGTCTCCACCTGTTTTCGCGTTTTTAGCCACGAGGATGGGATAAACTTCGGAGGCTTTTTTGCCAGAAGCAATCAGCTTCTTCGCCTCAGCCAATTGAGCATCGATGATTTCAACAAACTTGGGAGTGGGTTGTGCTCCGCTGAGCTCCACGCCATTGATACGAAATGCGGGGGTACCATTGGCGCCAATTTTACGAGCCATGGCCAGATCTTGATCGACCTTAGCCGAGTACTTCTTGGTCTTGATAGCTGCGTCAAATTTCGCACCGTCTACACCAGACTCGACAGCCCACTTCTTGAAGTTGGCAGCATTGAGTCCTTTACGATTTGCAAAAGCAAGATCGTGGAATTTCCAGAATGCGTCGTTACCGCCGAGGTCGTGAACTGCGGCAGCAGCTTCATGTGCTGGGCGAGCTGACTTGTGGAAGGGAAGGGGGTGGTGCTTCCAAACAATACGGATTTTTTCTTTTCCGTACTTTTCTTTGAGCGCTTTCATGGTCGGATTGACTCGACCACAGAAGGGGCACTCGAAATCGCTGATTTCTACGATGGTGACGGGTGCGTCTGCGTTACCCCAGGTGGGATCGTCTTTAGTTACTGGGATGACTGCGGACGCGTGGTCCACTGGGCCAGCCTCAGCCGTTGCCGATTCAGCCGAAACCTCCACTCCGTTACTGCGATCGTAGGCTGCCATGAGCCCCAGTCCTGCAAGAAACGAAATGAAGAAGCCGACAATTGCGGTTCCTTTATTCATGATTCTACTTCTCCGTTGATTTGCTTAGCGCTCCGAATCAATACTTCGGGACGCAAGTATGGGTTCAGGAGAGCGCACGCCAAAATGCTTCAGCGCATGCCTCCAAAATTGTTACACGATAGGGGGGGACGGCTGATGATTTGAGGACACCTCGAAGAACCGAGGCGCCTACAAATTGGTCACGCCGTCAGTTTGAACGAGGGGGGCGCAAGGTCGCCCGGCGATGCTCTTTTTCGATGGTTCGAGGTGTCTTTTCGATCGTCAGCAGGATGCCTCGTGGGAGACAGAGCTGGGGGAAGGACGAAAGTACTCCGTATTGCTGCAACTCAGTCCGACTGGACGCGAGACGCTCAGAGGGGCTGGTGGGAATGGGGGTACTCCACTGCTGATTGCCCGATTGGTTGCAGGCGATAATACTGGTGTCATTGCTGGGGAACACCGGAGAAGGAGCAGCTACCGATTGCGCGTGAGGAGAGCACATGCCGCTCGGGACGCGTCGAGCAGGTGAGGGGTCCCCCCAAGTCGCCGTAGGAGAACTAGAGTTCGTCGTAGCAGAACTAGAAACTGTCTCCCGCGAGCGCGCAGAAGGTGAGGCATTCTCAACAGACCCTGAATTCGCAGAGATCTTCTTGTGGGAGATCGGCTGTTCGGCCCTTGAATCGACGAGAACGGATGCCCCCAAGGCTCTTTCTTCGTTCCCGAGAAGAGCGCAGAGGAAAAAAAGTGCCACCGACATCACGCGAAAGAGCACGCTGACTGAGTGCAACTTGGGCTCCATGAGAGCAGGAAGGGCGGCGTATTGGATCACTGAGTGCGGAGTCTATGTGTAGGTGGGCTCAGAATCGAGGGCTGGCGACGAACGTTTGTCTAATTCACGAAAAAAGAGGGCGCTGCTGAGGAGAACCAGTTCTTTTACCAATTTGTTCCCGTCTTCTGTGACTTTGATAAGTACATCGGAAGAATTTTATGTCGTTTTCTTGATTACTTTATCCTACATCGGCACCATGCTCCTATGTCCAAGACAGAAAACTCCTCTAACCAACTGAAATCTAAAGAGAATTCACTGATTCCACGTGGTGGAGAAGAAAGTCTACCGAGAACTTTCGGTCGTCTTACTCTTTTACGGAGAGTTGCTCGCGGGGGAATGGGAGAGGTCTACTTGGCGTCTACGCGCGGCATTGAGGGAGCTGAGCGCGCTTGTGTAGTGAAGAAAATTCGGCGGGAGCACCAAGCCGACAAGAGCTTTCGAGCTCGCTTTTTGGACGAAGCTCGCATTCAGTCTCAGCTGCAGCATCCTGGGGTGGCGCAGATCCTGGAAGCTGCAACAGATGAGGAAGAGTGCCCCTACGCTGTCGTAGAGTACATTGAGGGACGTCACCTCGGAGAAATTCTTTCACGTAGCAATCAGTTGGGTGTGCCCCTCAACTGGGCGGACGCTGTCGCGATTGGTATCAGTTTTGCCGATGCTCTTGCCCATGTGCACGAACGAAAGGATCCGGCTGGACGTCCCCTAGAGATTGCTCATCGAGATCTCAGTCCACAAAATGTAATGGTGGGTTATGGAGGAGACGTAAAACTCATCGACTTCGGCACCGCGCGTGGTGAAAATCGTCGTTGTCGAACCGTTTCAGGAATAGTCTATGCAAAGCCAGGCTATGTAGCGCCTGAGGTGGCAAATCAGATCCCGGGGGCTGCACCTGCTGATATTTACGCCTTGGGAGTAATGCTTTGGGAGATTGTGAGCGGGCGTCGATTCTTGCAAGGAGACGCTGTCGAGCATCAAGCGCAGGTTGCTCATGGCAATCGCCCTCTACCCCCCATGGCGGAAAATGTCGGCGCGCCTTGTCGATTGGACGAAATTTTGGCCAAGGCGACAGCCACCGAAATTACGGATCGCTACGGATCTTGCCAATCTCTTGTTTCAGACTTGGTTATGCTCTTAAAATCGGCACCTTCACTAGCGGACGGTGATCGAAGTGTGAGGGGGCGCATTGCTCAATTGATGCAGAGCCTTTACCCCGCAGAACCAGCACGCTCTCGCGCCGACTTTGCGCGAAGAGTCGCTCATGCGCGTGAAGTTTTGGGGGGAGAAAAAAGCAACTCCAGACGCCCCGGAATTCCCGAGCCATCTCCTCTTCCCCCAGAGCTTGACGGAGAAAACGACAAATTGCTCTCCGGCACGCGCTATCGCCTCAATCGATGTATCTCTCGCGGGGGAATGGGGGAGGTCTGGGAGGCAACTCATGTCGACCTTGGTCGAAAGGTTGCTTTGAAATTGATGCCCGAAGGAGCTGCGCAAAGTGGTGGCGCTCGGCGTAAGTTTCGCTCAGAGGCGCGTGCTTTGGCACGGCTCCATCATCCAGGCTTGGTAGAGGTACATGACTTTGGGGTTACAGCTCATGGGCGTTGCTACTATGGAATGGAATTTCTCGAGGGAGAGACTCTTGAGGCTCGCTTAACCAGGGGGCCTTTGCCCTGGCGCGAGGCTATTCGTTTAATTTCTGATGCGGCTGAGGCATTAGGAGCTGTTCATGAGGCAGGAATCGTGCATCGGGATATTACTCCAGCCAACTTGTTTATTTCGAAGGAGGGTGAGGTTAAGTTGCTCGACTTCGGAGTTTCAAAGAGTCAGGAGCGTGGTGACGAGGAGACCGCAGATGCGCCAACAGTGGTCGGTACTCCCGAATATATCTCACCGGAACAAGCCGCAGGGGGCCAGGCTGATGTGCGAAGTGATATCTATGGGCTTGGCGTCGTGCTCTTTGAAATGCTTACGGGCAGCGTGCCTCACCCCCTGGGTGATGGGGGATCTCCCACTTTACCCGCTCTGCTTACCGCAAAAATCACTCTGATACCCCCAGCGCCTTCAGCTCGCATTCAACAGGGACGCATCCCCAAAGAACTAGATCGCGTTGTCGCTCATATGCTCAAACGAGATGCCGAGAAACGCCTGGCAAGCTCTGCGCAGGTCGTGGCGAAACTTCGCACAATCGGTCAGCGCAAATTGGAGGTGCCGTCAACATCTCAACTATCCATTCTTAGTGCAGCCGCTGCCTTTCTGCTCATTGTAAGTGGAGGTCTTTGGATTCAGGGAGGGTCTCAAGCGCAAGAAGAGGAGGAGGTTCGCCGCTTTGACGTAGATGTATTGGCTCGCCAGGTGGAAAGCGACGAGGCAAAATCTCAGGTTGAGACCGCAAAGAATAGTGGGGATACTGCGATGTCCCAGCAGGCGAAGCCTCTCGTTGCCACGAAGAAAGGCAGTTCGTCCGCGCCTGTAGAAGACCCTCTTCGGAAGCAGGTTGAAGCTATTTTAGCTCTCAAAAAACGAGGCGCTCGTATCAAGGCGCACCATCAAATGAAGCGTCTCGCTCTGCACTCTCCAAATAATATCGCTGTGGCTCGCGGCTTGGTTTCAACTGCGCGAGGGGTGAAGGCTTGGGGCGAGGCTTATAGGGCCGCTCAATTTTGGTCCAAACAGGCGGGGACTCCTGAAGCCGGAGTTGCTCTGGCAAGGCTTCAGAGGGCAACCCTGAGGGGTAATCCCATTAAGACTCTTGAGGAGGTACTCCGGACGAACCCGGACTTCTCTGAGGCCGAAAAATTACTCGCCAAATATCGCGGAAAAAAACTCGCGACCCGCTAACCGCTGAACCTACGTGGTTATTTCTTGGGCCCCGGCGAGGATTCGGCTAAATGCCTTGCCCGCCTTGGCGCAGTTAGAACGACCCCTTATTTTGGGGCGGAATGTTTAAGTTATCTTCATGGATGCAATTGTCGGATTTGTGCAACACAATGTTGCGTACGCACCCTTTATCGTTTTTGGACTTTTGATGTTGGCGGGCTTGAGCCTGCCAATTTCAGAAGATCTCTTGATCATTGTTTCTGCCTTGCTCGCTGTGAAGCACCCCGACATGGTGGTTTCACTTTTTCTTGGTGTCTATTTGGGAGCCTATTTGAGCGATCTGGAGTCGTACTGGGTGGGGAGAATCTTGGGTCGACGTCTCTGGAAGGTAAAGTTCTTCGCAAAGTTGATCTCAGAGAAGAGCGTGCAATCGATTGGAGCCTATTATGAGCGCTATGGGACGTTTACGTTGCTTCTTGGTCGCTTCATTCCCTTTGGGGTGCGCAACGCCTTGTTCTTAAGTGCGGGACTTTCTCGCATGCATTTTGGCAAATTCGCCCTGACCGATTGGGCGGCATGCACCATGACGAATGTCGCTCTCTTTTCTCTAACGTACTTCTACGGTGAGGGAGTGTTCGAGTACGTGAGGCAAGGAAACTTTATCATTTTTGGCGTTTTTTCTCTCGTTGTTGGCGGCTTTTTTCTACTGCGAAAACGGTGCTCACCTGTCTAAACAGCATCGCATTGAGCTGGGATCAATTCCTCAGAGGAACCGAGCCACAT
>CAYWLO010000040.1:0-39246 GCA_964459035.1 uncultured Polyangiaceae bacterium
ACCTTTAAGGCGACGGGATAGGAAGCAGGCAAATACTCTCGAAGACATGCTGCGACGTGTTTGACCCTATCTTTTAGCTCCAATTGGTCCAAACCATCGAGTCCAGCACAAATAAACTCCTTGTCCTTCAAGCCCGGATGGACTTTTTTTAGATTGCGAGCGAGTCGAAGAAGCGCTTTTTCGTCGAGACCTTCTTTAAGAGGAACCTGAGCCATGGCTTCTTGTAACAGTGCGCCGAGTAAATTCGACCCTTGCTCTATTGAGGGCTAACAAGAAAGCACCAACATGAAGGTCGTGATCGCCGAAAAACCATCTGTAGCTCGAGAGATTGCGAGTTACTTAGGAGCCACCGCCAGGCGCGATGGTTATATTGAGGGAGCCGGGTACCAAGTAACTTGGGCATTGGGGCACTTGGTCTCCCTCAAGGAGCCCGACGAATACGACCCTGCTCTCAAAAAATGGAATTTACAGAGCCTCCCCATCATTCCAGCAAATTTTCAACTAAAGCAGGTTGGTGACGCTGGGGCACGTAAACAATTTAAAACTATCAAAAAACTCCTCTCACAGGGGAGTGAAATCATTTGCGCTACAGACGCGGGGCGCGAAGGGGAACTCATCTTTCGCTATATCTTAGAACTAGCCCAAACCAAGAGACAGCGCTCACGCCCGGTACCAATGACACGCCTTTGGCTCAGTTCCCTTACTGAGACTGCAATTGGTCGAGCATTTGAGAATAGAAAGTCTCTTAGCTTCTACGATAATCTCTCTGCTGCCGCACGCTGTCGCTCAGAGGCCGACTGGATTGTCGGTATGAATGCCACCCGCAATTACACAGTTCGCTTTGGAAACAATGGTATTTTATGGAGTGTTGGTCGAGTTCAAACCCCCGTTTTGGCCCTTTTGGCGCGACGGGAAAACGAAATTCGACACTTTGTTTCTTTGCCTTGGTTTGAATTGCTCACGAGCTACCGCGAGGTAATTTTTAAGTTGCGCGCCCCCCGCTTTGACAAGAAGGAAAAGGCAGAACAACTCAAACAAGAAATTACAGGGGGAACTTTAACCGTTGAGCGGGTTTCGTCGAAGTGTGAAAAGTCTCTTCCTCCCCAATTGTACGATTTGACCGCATTGCAGCGCGATATGAATCGACGCTACGGTTTTTCGGCTGCGGACACTCTCAAGTTCGCGCAAACTCTCTACGAAAAAAAGGCGATTACCTACCCTCGTACTGATTCGCGCTATCTCACCAAAGATATGCACCGTGAGGTGCAAACGGTCTTCGCGCAGCTTCAGTCTCGTCGAAAAAAAGACCTCGCACCCATCAACATCAAAGAGCTCTCAACAAGCAAGCGAATTTTCGACGATAGTCGGGTCAGCGATCACCACGCCATCATAGTCACAAAAAAGACCCTCGCCGCGGACAACTCCCCTCTGGGGCGCATCCTAGAAGCAATAGAAACCCGTATGATTGCAGCGTTCTCAGCCCCTTGTCTCAAAGAAGTAACAAGCGTGGATGCACTCGTTAAAAAGGCGAAGTTTCGCGCTCGGGGCGTACGCATTGTCGACCCCGGTTGGACGAGCCTTTACCCCAAAAGAAAGAATTCTCGCTCGGAGGGTGCAGACTCCGACTACGACACTCAAAATTTACCTTCTTTTCACAAAGGCGAGAGCGGGCCTCATGCGCCCTTTGTAAAAGAAGGAGCCACACGCGCCCCCAAGCATCACACAGAAAGCTCCCTTTTGGGCATGATGGAGACCGCCGGGAAACTGGTAGACGATGAGCAAATTAAGGCAGCTCTCAAAGCACGCGGTCTGGGTACTCCTGCTACCCGCGCTGCAATTATTGAGACCTTACTTCGTAGAAAGTATGTCGAGAGGAATAAAAAGGAGTTACAGATTACCGATTTGGGTCTCTACCTCATCTCGCTCATACAAGATCCACTTCTTAAATCCCCCGAAATGACTGGCGAGTGGGAAGAAAAACTAGCTCATATCGAGCAGGGCTCTTTCTCGGCCCAAGCTTTTATGATCGAAGTGGAAGAGTTTACCCGCGAATTGATCGATCAAAGTGATGCCTTAGTTTCTCCCGAACAATTGGGTTCTTGTCCTTTGTGCTGTTCTCCCATTGTCGAGGGAAAACGAGGTTATGGCTGCTCCAAATGGAAAGAGGGCTGCCAGTTTGTGTTGTGGAAAGAGTACAAAGGACACAATATTTCGCACGCAGAGGCCACTGAACTACTAGAGCGCCACTTGTCTTCCGAAAGCGTTTTCTTGCCCCAGTTAGACCACACGGACAATGAGCATTGTGTGCTCTATCTCTCCGAAGAGGGCAAAGTCTCCCATTTAAGAGACCCTTCCCGTTTTTCTCAAGGCACGAAGACCTCGCGAGAACCTACTTCCTCTAGTTTCTCCAACGGAAAGTCCCCCGCCCTTGCCCCCTGCCCCCTCTGCAAAAGCGCTGTGCAGGAAACACCCAAGTCATTCGGTTGCACTCGTTGGAAAGAAGGGTGCTCTTTTGTAATTTGGAAAACTATAGCCGGCAAGAAGGTCACCATTGCCATGGCACGTAAACTCATCAGCCCGGGGAGAACCCAGTTGCTGAAAGGCTTCAAAAGTAAGGCTGGCAAAAAGTTCGACGCGCGCCTCAAACTCGAAAACGGCCAAGTGGTCTTCGAATTTGAGAGATAGCTCTAACGCAAGAAAACTTCTGAACACCTCTCTAAAAGCTCACGTAGAGACACTCGACTTTAGAGCAAAGCGGCGAGTGCGCTGAGGGTACCTGCGCCGGCTAACACGCTCATGATGCCCTGAGGCATGAGCTGACGAGTCTTGACAAAGGCAGGTATAAATCGCCCTGCGAGCAGAAAGGACGTGACGCCTCCCACGATTAAACCCACGGTGCTCGCCCCAGTTAAGATGAAAAATGTCGCCCCCAGAAGCAGAGCACCCGAAATACTGCCAGCTATCAAAGAAGCACGGCTACCCGCTTTCTTAAAACCGAGCACGCCCCCCGCAATTGAAAACAAACCCGAAACACCAAATACTGCAACTGCAACAACCATAAACTGGCCTTAGCACGAAACGTCTCGGTCGAAATATTGACAAGATTGTTGGGGGAGACAGCAAAATCGCCCTTACAAGCCTTTGGGTCAGTTCGGTAAGCACCCCTCAATCAGAGTAGCGTGTACACTAGGTTGAGAGAGGTGAGTGCGTCGAACTTCTCGATATCGGGTAGGGGGTTGTTGTCGTATTTAAGGCCAATTGTGGTCGCCATCGAGAAACGCCCTGCAATGGCGGAAGTAAGAGAGCCCTGCCAATTGATGCGCCAGTTTTTTGTAGGATCAAATGCCTGCAGATACTCAAGCCCCGTATCAAAAGTCACCCGCTCGTTCAGGGTATTTTCGTACCCAAAGAAGCCACGAGCAGCATGACGTACTTCGGAACGATCCAGAGGAATGCCTTCGGCCTCGCCAGCTAGTAGGGCTGCATCGTCGCGAAGATCGTACTGCATATCGTAGCCACCTTCTATCCATAGACGATGTTTGGGCGCCGTGAGAAAATAGTAGGCAGCGCCTGGATCGATATTCGCACGAAGGTCTAAACCCTGAAATTGATCATGGCGGCCCGAGAGACTGATAAAGAGAGACCAGCGTTCGCTCAAAAATCGATCGTAGCGCAGGCGCCCTTGGTAGTTCTCGACGGTCGTTTCAAGAGGAGCGTCAGACTCGGCGGCAGATCGAGCGTAGTTGGCCGAAAAGTCAGCCGTGTATTGATTGGCTTCGCGCAGAACGCGTAAATTAGCTGAGCCTGTTGCTGCCAAAGAACGTGAGTTACCGGCCGCAATCAAGGCCCCCCCCGCAAGCTTGAGTGATGTGAGGCGTCTTTCTTCGCCTTGCTCTGCCGCCCCTTGAAAACCTTCGACGGCAACCTCAGTCGTGCCTTCGCTGGCACTTTTGTCAGCCATGAGGCCGTCCTGCGCCAGTGCACTTTGGGGAGAAAAGAGCGCAATGAGAGCCACGGGGAGTGTTAAAAGGAACTGGGTACCCAAGGGCTGATCTCTTTTCGACTTCATTATGATCTTTCTTATCGCCCCGACATTGTAAAGCGAACAGTTCGGCACTTGTAACCAATGCTGAGGGTGCAATGCAAACGCAGGACTTGCCACGATAGCTACGGGAACAATATTTGTGTGACGCTTGGGGTGCAGAAGAAAAGCACACGTCATGATTACTGACAGAAAGTACTTGCCAAGTCCCCTCGTTTTCCAGCACTCTGCCTCTTGTGGATGCATCTCAACTAACAGAACTAAAAACGAAGATACTGAGCATGGTGGCCGAGTACGCCCCCATGGTGCTTTTGGCTTTCTTCACTCTCATCATTGGCCTCCAGGTCATCAAGTTGGTGATGAGGGGAATCGAAAAGGCTCTGAGCCTGCGAGCGGTGGACTCAACCCTCGCTCCTTTCCTCAATTCCATCATCGGTTGGGTGCTACGTCTGGTACTTTTTCTCAGCGTTGCTTCGATGTTGGGCATTCAGACAACCAGTTTTATCGCGGTCTTGGGCGCGGCAGGGTTGGCAATTGGCTTGGCCCTGCAGGGCAGTCTCTCCAACTTTGCGGGGGGTGTGCTCATTCTCCTCTTTCGCCCCTATAGGGTGGGCGATCTCATCGAGGCCCAGGGCGTACTGGGCGTCGTGCAAGAGATTCAAATCTTCACCACAATTCTCCTCAATCCGCAAAATCGGCGAGTCATTGTACCCAATGGCTCCCTTGCCAATGGCAATGTGGTAAACTTCAGTGTCGAGTCCTCCGTTCGCGTCGATACAACGGTGGGTATTTCATACAGCGCTGACATGAGGCAAGCGCGCGAGTTGCTCCTTCAAATGGTCTTGGATATTCCCGGTGTGCTCTCCGAGCCTGCACCCACAGTCGCAGTAGCCGAGTTGGGGGATAACTCTGTCAATCTCGTGGTCCGCCCCTATTGCAAGCCCGACGACTACTGGGATGTACGTTTTGCCATCATTGAAGGCACCAAGAACGCTCTGGACGCAGCAAACATCGGTATTCCCTTTCCCCAGAGGGATGTGCATCTCTTTCAACAAAAGTGATCTTTTGTGCTCTGGCGTGATTCGGCGCTGGCTTGTTCCGGCGCTGGCTTGTTCCCGCTCTAGGCTGAGACCATAGTCGGCCCGTGAGTCACCCCCATAGTCAAGTCCCTTCCTCACCCGCCAAGCCACCTTCACGACTACGCACGTTGCTAGCTCGTTTTGGAAGACCCCTTCTCTTCGTCTTAGGGGCCATCGCGCTGGCGACCTTGATTGGTAAACTGGGGCCACTTGTCGTTTGGAATGCCCTCAAGGGCGCGGGCATTTGGTTGCCGCTTATTTTCTTACTTGACCTAGCGTGGCTCACGGTCGAAGGCGGGGCTATTTTAATGCTCTACGGTTCGGACGCCAAAAAAATACCCAAAGTCGCTTGGGTCGAGGCGACGCTGATTCACTTTACCACCTTTGTGGTGGTTCCCATGGGAAGAGCCAGTGCCGAAGTGGCTCGGGCTGGCTTGATGGGTAAATACGTGGGTACCTCCAAGGCTGCCGCAAGTGGCGTCCTCATGCAGTCCTTCACATTGATATCTAACGCCACTCTCAGTGTTTGCTCTCTACTTTTTGTCTGGGTGGGCGCACGCAGTATTCCCCTACGTGGAGCCATCGGCCTCAATATCGCAATCACCGGCGTATTGGGCTTGGGCGCGTATTTGTTGCTTCGCCACGTAAAGATCGGCGGATCATTGGGTCGATTTTTTTCAAAGCTTTCCCACGCGGGACCTCAATTGGACGAAAATATTCAAGAAAGTAGGCGTCGTCACCTCCCGGCGCTGGCTATCTGCTTCTCGGGGCGTACGTTGCAAACTTTGCAATACGGAGTCATCTTCATTGCAATAACTGGAAGTGTCGACTTTTTAGATGCTTTTACGGCCCAGGGCATACAGTTGGTGAGCCGTACCCTGGGAGACGCGGTACCCAACCAGGTGGGGGTTACAGAGACGGCTTTCGCCGCTGGCGCCCAAGCGTTGGGCCTGGCGGCTCATCCCGAGAAAGCGGTGGCCATCGCCTTGCTCGCGCGGCTCTCCAATCTCTCAGTGGCGGGTCTTTGCGCTCTTTTGGTACAAGTCCTCCCGCGGGTAAGTCCCCTGCAAGAGACAAGTTCTTGAGCCTGTAGGCCCAAGGCACAGCACCCGAGCCCGGAGGATAGCAAAAAAAACTTATGTGAGTTTCTTGAAGTCTTTGAGATTTAAGAACAGGGCTGAGGCAATGATGAGTGCGCTCAAAAGAGTGGCGCCACCCAAGCCGAGAAAAACTGGCGAGCTAAAAAAGAAGCCCACAGGAAAGAGCAAGAAGATCCCCCCAAGCAAGGCAGGTTCAAAGCCTCGATGGGCATTTTTAGTCACGGTGTACAGCACAAGCGAACCACTGATGCGAAAAGACAGAGTCAACCAAAGGGCCGCTGCCACCCAAAACTGTACGAAATTGAAATGGTACGCCAACGAAACCATAGCGTAAGCCAGAAAGAAAAATAGGCTCAGGGTGCGGTCTTTATTCAATTGTTGAAAATAGAAGCGGATATTGGTCACATTTCCGAAAGTCATGAGGCACAGAACAATCATCACAAAATAATCATGATGCTCTGTTGCAGCAGGAACAAAACGAACAATCAATGCAACGACAGCCAATGCGAGCGAAAGCAAAACTGCTGAGGCAGCTCCTCCCGTGGGAGGGTAAACAAACTTACCAGTCGTACGGTAAACTAAGAGCTGGGTATGATAGACCATGGCCCCCGTCGTCACAGCGAGAGAAACCAAGGGTCCCCGCGCTCCGATGGAAGCAGGTAGCGCTAGTATTAAAAGGGTAACAGAATAGCTGTCCACCCAATGGTCGAGAATTTCCCCCAGCTTGGAGCTCTGTCCAGTATCGCGAGCGTGCATACCGTCCAAATGGTCTGTGACCATGGACCCCAAACAAAAGAGCCCTGCCAAAAGCCCGTAAAGAAGCGCGAGGTTTTTATTCTCGCTGCGCGCGGCCAAAACCGCCACGACAAAGCAAAGGGTGGTGAACACCGGAGTCACCATCGTAATTTGGTTGGGCGTCACCTTGCGGGGAATGAAGGCGGCTAAGGGACGAACAAATTTCTCGATGATCAAGATATCGAGCGCTTGGGTGCGCACGGCAACAAAATCGGGAGATGAAGTAGGAGAGGAGTCAGACATCAATTCAAGAGGAGCGAAAGGGCATTGGTCACCCGGGGCGTCGCCTAGCTACCTTTCCCAAACTGTTCGCAAGGAAACAAGGGGCGAAAAGGCGCACTCTTTTCAATAAATGCGCTTTCACTTATGTTCCGCACCCGTTGCGCTGGCCTCAGGGCGTGCAATGGCTCATTTACGTGAATTTCTCGAATCAATCGCAATAAAAATGTTCTTATACGACGCGGCTCCAGGGCCCACGACCTCATCGGTCAAACGAGTAGATTGAATGGACGTCATATTATTGGGGGCTGGCAGGCCCGCCGGAGGAGCAAAACCTTCGGCACTCAAGAATGTTGGGCTCAACACCAAGGCCATTGACTGGCAACTGCGCACCTTAAAGAGCGTGAATGAGACGGCCCATCTCAAGTACATCGGTGGCTACCACGTCGAAGACGTCATCTCCGGGTACCCACATCTTGCGTTCACAGTTGTGCCAGACTGGGAGCAGCAAAGCATTTTGCACACTCTGCTGCAGGCGCCCTTTTCAAAACAGGACACCCTTGTCACTTATACCGACACTGTATTTCGAAAAGAGGCGATTCAAGCGCTAGTCGATTCGAAAGCCGCCGTCAGCTTCGGCATCGATTGCAATTGGGTGAGTCGTTACCAGCCTCGCTCTGCTCAAGATATTGCCCGTGCAGAAACAATCAACCTCGAAGAGTTTGAGAGAGCACGCAAAGGTAAGGCTGAATTTACCGGCCTTCTCCACCTCAAGGCTCCGGTCATTGAGCATCTCTCTACATTGAAAGAATCCGATGTGGGGAGCAATCTCATCGATTTAATCCACTACCTGCGCGATCAGGGGTTCAGTGTTGCCCCGGTAGATATCTCGGGCAGTTGGGCAGAATTCAACTCTTCTGCCGATATTGCTCGCTTCATTCTAGGCACCAAAGCCGAAACATTGGCCCGCCTCGAACCAGTGCTCACCAATGGGCACATCGGAAAACAGGTAAGTTTTACCACCACCGAATGGAACAATTCGAGAGGCGGCCCCCTCGCGAGAATTAAGGAGATCTTCAAGGGCTCGTTGCTTGTCGTGCGCAGTAGCGCAAAAGCCGAGGACAATTGGCATTCTTCCAATGCTGGTGGTTTCGACAGCGTGCTCAATGTTCAAGGAGACAACACCGAGAGCATAGTGCAAGCCGTAGAAAAAGTGATTCAATCTTATGGCTCAAAAAGTTGTGCCGAAGACCAAATTCTCGTGCAAGAGCAAGTGCGCGATGTTCGATGCTCGGGGGTAGTTCTCACCTGTAGCCTCGAAACCGGCGCCCCCTATTATTGCTTTAATTTTGACGACAAGACTCAGTCTACCGAATCGGTAACAGGCGGTTCAGGAGCCGATTTACGCACTATCAACATCGCTCGTTCCCAACCCCATAGTTTGGAGGAAATTGAGCCCCAGTTGGTTCCTGTCCTTCACGCGGTGCAAGAGCTCGAAGCCATTTTAGAGTTTGGCCGCCTCGATATCGAGTTTGCGGTGGACAAAAGTGGACGTGTACATGTATTTCAGGTGCGCCCCATTACGGTCAACCACGACTCTTTTGAGGTCGAAGACGGCGCATGCCTAGAAAGCCTTGAAGCCAATCGTGAGTACTTTCAGTCACGTCAAGCCGCCAGCCCCTTCATCTGCGGCTCACGCAACATATTTAGTAATATGAGCGATTGGAACCCGGCTGAGATTGTTGGCATCCGCCCCAAACCCTTCGCGCTCAGCCTCTACCGGCGTCTCATTACCAACGAGGTCTGGGCACAACAACGAGCCGAGTTTGGCTATCGGGACGTTCGCCCCCAACCGCTCATTTCCACGTTTTCTGGGCAGCCCTATGTCGACGTGCGCGCAAGTCTCAACTCGTTCATTCCAGCAAAACTGGACGAAACTCAGGCAGAAGAGCTCGCCAGCGCCTACTTGGAAATCCTCGTCAGCTCTCCCCACGCCCACGATAAAATTGAATTCGAGGTAGCATTCACCACCTGGACCCCTTCCTTCTTGGAGGAGGCTCAAGCGCGCTTATTGCCCCATGGCGTCAGCCTTGAGACGATAGAGTGTCTAGAAAATGAGCTCAAAAGCATTACCTGTGATGCTTTGCAGCGCTTAGAAGATGATATTGCTCCCATTCAGCGCCTTTCTCAGCGTAGACGAGCAATTCGCAATTCGAAAATGTCACCCGTTGCACGGGTCTACGCACTTTTGGACGATTGCGGGCGTTATGGCACCCTACCCTTTTCTCACGCTGCCCGTGCGGGATTTATTGCCACTTCGTTTCTAAAAAGTTTGGGGGCAATGGGCGTTTTTACCCATGAGCGACACGCCGCTTTTATGCAAAGCGTTTACACCGTGGCTAGTGAGTTTCAAAACGATAAATTCGCCTGCGCCCAGGGAAAACTTAGTCAAGATTCTCTCATTGAGCGCTACGGTCATTTGCGCCCTGGAACCTACGAAATCAGTGCTCAAGCCTATTGGGAAAATCCAGATCTCTATCTTTCTCTTGAGGGCGCAAGCCCTGCTCCCCACGGAGAGAAATTCGTCCTCAAGAAGGAAGAGACCCATGCCTTAGAGAAGATGCTCCTCCAGTTGGGCTCCAATCACAGCCCAAGCTCATTCATGGATTATCTCAAACGCGCAACTCAAGCACGCGAAGGGGTCAAGTTTGAATTTACCAAAAGCCTCAGTCGCGCGTTAGATGTAGGGGTCGAGATGGGCGTTGAGTTGGGACTTAGTCGAGACGAAATGTCCTATTTGGAGTTTGCCGATCTCGAACAGCTTCGCCTCAACATCTCTCCTCTTGATGCTTTAAAGAAACAAATAGATTTAAGAAAGAAGCGCTACGGGGTCACTCGTTTGATGCAACTGCCCTCCGTGATTGTAAGAGACACTGATTTTTGTGGATTTGAGCGTCCCTCGTCAGAGCCTAATTTTGTCACTGCCAAAAGAGTCGATGCTGAAATATTAGTCATGGGCGATGATGAGAGTTTAGATGTAAGAAACCGTATTGTTCTTGTGCCTCAGGCCGATCCAGGTTTTGACTGGCTCTTTGGACGAGGAATTGCCGGCTTGATTACCATCTATGGTGGAGCCAACTCCCATATGGCAATACGCGCCGCTGAAATGGGGCTACCTGCGGCAATCGGTGTAGGAGAAAAACTCTACGAATCGTTCAGCCGCATGAATAAAGTTCAACTCGATTGCGCCAATCGCATCATTCGGGAGCTTCAATGAAACGCGTTGGTATCACTCAAAGAGTAGAGCATATTGTAAGCTACGGAGAACGCCGCGATTGCTTGGATCAAAGGTGGAGCGAGCTTGCGATGCACCTCGAACTCATTCCCGTGCCCTTGCCCAATATCATGCCCGAGGCGGTGCCCGATTTACTCGACTCGTTGGAGCTCGACTGTTTTATTCTGAGCGGAGGAAATTCGCTGAGTTCCCTTGAACCCCAAGCAAAAGATGCGGCACCCGAGCGAGATGCCTTTGAAGAAAGCCTGCTGACCTGCGCCAGAGAGCGCAAAATACCCTGCCTGGGTATTTGCCGCGGCATGCAGATGATCAACTATTACTTTGGTGGTAAAATGGTCCCTTGTCGGGGGCATGTGGCAACGCGCCACTCTCTCTTAGTTGAAAAAGACTATGAGCATTTGCTTCCGACCGAGGTGAATAGCTTTCATGGTTATTCACTCCCCAGCACAGAGCTAGCAAAAGTACTGCGCCCTATTGCTGTAGACCTAGAGGGGCACATTGAGGCGTTTGAGCACTTGAGCGAAAAAATTACAGGGATCATGTGGCACCCCGAAAGAGAGAAAACCTTTCATGCACAAGATCTCCTCCTCCTAAAGAAAGCATTAGAACTATGACCAGAGCACTCATTTTGGCGGCCGGCCAAGGCACACGTCTTCGCCCTCTCACTAACGACAAACCTAAGTGTTTGGTCCCCTTGATGGGAAAATCACTTTTGGAACGACAACTCACTACCCTGCGAGCCTTGGGGGTAAGTGATCTCATGGTGGCAACTGGCTACCGAGCAGACCAAATTGAGGCCCTCAATCTTTCAACAGCTCACAATCCCGAGTTTGAAACCACCAACATGGTGGAAAGCCTTTTTTCGGCGCGCTCATTTCTAGAGAAAGAAGGAGATCTCATCATTGCCTACGGCGATATTATTTATGAGGAGAAAAACCTGCAAACCCTCCTTGATTGCAAGGACGAAATTGCTCTCATGATAGATCTCGAGTGGCGCAAACTTTGGTCCTTGCGCCTAGAGAACCCTCTGGACGATGCGGAGACTCTCCTCCTTGATGAAAATGGTTATGTAACTGAGCTGGGTAAGAAACCTGATAGTTATGAGCGCATCCAAGGCCAATACACCGGTCTCATCAAAATCAGAGCGGATAAACTCAGTGATTTCATAGGGTTCTACGATTCTTTGGACCGAAATGGGATTTTTGACGGTAAGAACTTCAAAAATATGTACATGACGAGCTTTTTACAGCTTTTGATTGACGCTGGTTGGAAGGCGAAGGCCGCCACCGTGAAAAACGCATGGCTCGAAGTAGATTCTGTCGAAGACCTGGCCCACTACGAAGGAATGGCCCAAAAAGGCGAGTTGGACGAATACTGCAAGTTAGATTCTTGAGAATCTTTTCGAAAATGCGGTAAAATCTCCGTTTTCGCGCTTTCGAACTGGGAGGGTACCCTCGCAGAATGTACTCCCCGGTCTCACCCGCAACAGGGTTCCTTTGATTGCACTAATGCAAGAATTCACAGCTAAAAAAAGCTACGATCTCGTTTAGGTCCGGGGGCCCCAAGTTGCGAGCCCTCGGGCAGCGTGTTAATTAGCACTGTAAACCTTATTAGTTGTTCAGCGCTTTCGAAGACGTGTCTCAAAGTTGACACACGGTTTCAGCTGGGCGTGTGACCGAGTTGTTATGACCCAACCTACCCGCATTTTCCGCTCCGCTCAAAACTGGGCATTCCTCGCGAGTGCTACTGCTGCAACTCTCTTTATGTTGTCGGGGTGCTCGTCGGACGAAAGCAATTTCGTCTTCGGGGAGAGAGCGTTTTCAATTGAGAGCGGAACTGAGGCGAGCATGCTCGAAAGTGGTCCCTGCACGCAGGGAGCTACTCAGGCATGCAGTGTCACATTAAGTCAAGAAAATGGTGTACTCTCCTGCTACCATGGGACACAGTCTTGTAAGTCTGGCAAATGGTCATCATGCGTGAATGGTGAGACACGGACAGAAGTAGCCCCCGATTCGAATAGTGATTTTGACTTAAGCTCGATCAACGTTTCTATAGTTTGCGTAAACAATCCCTGTGATCCTTCTTGCCGAGCATTTGATGGACCTGCAGTAGTTGCAGGCACCGGCGGTTCAGGTACGGGCGGTTCAGGAGCCGGCTCACCTCTCTTTCCTGGTTTCCCTGGAGACCCGGCGTTTCCCAATGACAATTGTGAGAGCGGGCTAGATTGCCAAACTAATTTTCATTGCATCGAACCTCAAACCGACGCCAGTTGCACCCATTCTAAGTGCTTAGCCGGCGCCAAACTCGATGGCACATGCAAGAACGATGACGAGTGTGTGGCGCGCATCTGTGCTTCGGACTCAGCTTGTTGCGATACAGAATGGACAGCCGCTTGCGTGGCGAAGGTCGAAACCCTTTGCGACGCAGAATGTGGAATTCCCACCCCTTCTGCCTGTCACGATGTCTGCAATGTAGGCTCGAAGATGGCCAAGTCCTGCAACACGTGCGTCAAAGACGTGTGTGACGAACCCACGTATGCCGGTTGCTGCACAGGTGCTTGGGATAGCACCTGCGTCAAGGCGGCTGCCGTGATTTGCGATCCTGGCTCGGGTTACACCGGAGGCCCGATTCCGGGTGGAGCCGTACCAGCCAAACCCGAGGACAGTCTGTGTAACTTCGCCGTCCTCATGGGCAGTGGCTCAGCAGACATTGTGGCGTCCAGCACAATTACAGGGGACCTCGCAGTCTTAAATGGTGCTCTCAATATCGCCTCGTCCCCGGGTACCGTAACGAGAGTCGATGGGACCGTTTATGCTTCGGGTAATATTGGTGCCTCTGGAAGTAATATTACAGGCGGAACTCTCCCCTTTCGCAACGGTATCCACAATCCAGCGCTCGGGACAAGTCTCGAAGTCCGCCCAATGGCTACTTGCGGGATGTCGGAAACTGTTTCAGCAGGTTCGCCCCTGCAGCTCAACGGCGGCTCGACCTATCAATTCGATAACCTCACGATCGAGCCAGGGGGAGTCGTTGAGGTAGTAGGAACAGGGCGAGTTATAGTCAATGTCTGCAACACGCTCAAGTTCGATAGTAACCTTGGCCCTAGCCCACATATCGCGACAGCAGTTCCTTCCGGAAAACCACTCGACCTCGAGTTTTTCTCAAATGGTGTGGTGGATATCGGCAATTTCGTAGAAATTACAGGAATCTTGAGGGCAAAGAGTTCCCTTTTAATTGGGACTACCACACCAGCCTATGTGACCATCAATGGATTTGTGCATATTTACGGAGGCGTTAGTAAGATTTTAGCGGAAACAACGATCAATGCCGGGAGTGTAGACTTTGACGAATGCATCGCGGCCGGTGTCGACCCCAATTATCCGCCCAGCGCCACTTGCACCATCCCCTACACCCCGACTTTTGGCCCACCTCCAGAGTCCGGAGAATGCGTAGACAATAGTTCAACACATCAAGTTGACACCGACTACTGCGCCGAGAGCGATTTGTCTGTCACTCAACCCAATTGTAGAATCTTTACCGTTTGCAATCATGGCAACACCACTGTTCCAGCAGACGAAGCCGAACTCAATTTCTATCCGATGGCCGCAAAAGAATTTGCGAGCGATTTTCCTGATGCAGCTCAAGTAGACTCAACTTGCCTAATTACCAAAGAGATTCCAGCAGGTTCCTGCATGGACCAAGATTGTCCCGGGTTGAGTCAAGATCTAACGTTTACGGTAAATCTCACCGCTGGCGCGTCAGTTACAGAATGCAGTATTCTCGATAACTGGAGCTACTATGAAGATGGTGCAGGCTGCCCGGTTCCCCCAGTGCCATCTGCCACGGAGTTTGTCTTTGAATCGAGCTGTACTGACAAGGCGACGAGTCCCTATTGGGGACTAATCAAGTGGAACGCGCAAACTCCCGGTGCATCCACCACCGTTTTTGAAGCGCGGGTTGCCGACACAGAGGCGGCGTTCTCTGGAGGTAGTGCCCCGGCCTACTTGCCGATGGGTACGGCAGAAATGGTTCCCGCTATTGTAGCCGATCCAACGGCTACGCCTCCTGTCCTTGCCGCTCCGGCCAATTACTCGCCAAGGGGCTACTTCGACCTCACGGCGGGTCTATGGGCCACCCCTCCCACAACACAAGAAAACTTTCTCCAAATACGTGTCACACCAAATAGTGCTGGGAGTGATATTCCATCATTGGACAATTGGCAGGTTACCTACTCTTGCATTGTCGATCAGTGAGCCCGTAAAAATTCGTCATGAAGAGCCTCTTTCTTAATTCACTATTCTTTTCCTTCTTGGCATTATCCTGTTCTAGCGAGGGCGAGGCTCGACGGCCGCCACCTCCCTCAGGAAGTGGCTCTGGCGGGAGTAGCAGCCCGAGTACAGGCGGAGGTTCCAACAATGGTGGAGCCCCCAATATGACTCCTTGCGACAGCGTACAATGCCCGGGAGATCAATTGGTTTGCGTCGCCGAAGGGGAGCTAACCTCTTGCCTCTGCGCCGAAGGAGAAGAGTGCAACATTGCAGATATCTGTCAAGACGGTCCCTGCGATGGCAATGCTATGTGCAGTCCTAGCGACATGGGTTTTTCCTGTGCATGCAACCCTGGTTTTGAAGGCAATGGCTTTACCTGTACAAATGAAATTGAAGCAAAGGACCCATGTGATGAAGTTCTTTGCAAACTAGACACCCAAGAGTGTCGCAGCAATGGGTCTGATATTTGGGAATGTAACTGTCGTGCGGGGTACAAGGGAGCCTCATGCGCCGACGTCAACGAGTGTGCTGACACCCCTGATATTTGTGGAACAGGAGCCGATTGTATCAATACCAGAGGCAGTTACTATTGTAGCTGTTCCCCTGGCTTTGAGGATCTAGGCAATGGTTGTGTTGATATCGATGAATGCGAAACAGCCAATGGCTGCGCCGACCTACATAGTCAATGCACCAATACCAATGGTTCTTATGAATGCGCATGCAGCGACCCCTGGTACGGCGACGGGTTCTTCTGTAACGAAGTGAATGCGTGCGCGAACAACCCCTGCAACAACGGAGGTAACTGCGCTCACTCTCCCAACGGATATGTATGTGAGTGTCCATCAGGAAAGTCTGGAAAAAACTGTGACGATAGTTGCGACGCGGTACAATTTACCGATCTAAATCTAAAGAGTATCGCCTTGGACATGCTTGGACGAGATCCTGGCGATGCGGTTCTTCCCGTAGAAATGACGGGAAAAACGACCTTATTGGTGCCTCCCAACAGAGGAGTTAGCTCACTGAAAGGCATCGAATGCTGGCCCGGGCTCAAGACCCTTATTCTCCAGGACAACCCCGTATCCGACCTCACCCCTCTGGAAGCCCTGTCTTCACTAGAGGTGCTGGATATATCCTGCACTCAGGTTACGTCCCTCACTCCCTTGAGCGATTTGGCACGGCTCAGAAGTTTGAGTGCACATCGCTCCGACGAGCTTTGTCAATCTTCACCTCAATTGACTTCGACATCTGCATTGAGTGGACTCTTGGAGCTCCGCACCCTCGACTTGGCCGGGCAAAGCTCCACAGGACCGGATACATTGACAGACATAAGGCTGCTAGCCCGCCTCTACAGTCTCAACTTAACCTTCACGAACTTGAAAACTTTGACGAATGTCTCTGGGCTAAACGCGCTCATCTTCCTTTCATTGGGAGGAAATCAGCTCACAACGTTGGCCGCCCTCAAAGACCTAAGAAACTTACGCACTCTCTGGATTCAGGGAAGCCAATTGACCTCTCTCGAAACACTTCAAGGAGTTGCCCCCCTAACGCGATTAGAAGCAGGCAACAATGCTCTGAGTGATATCGAAATTCTCAAAGATTTCACAAGTCTCGTCACCTTGGGATTGCAGGAAACGCAATTGATGTCGGTCTCTCCCCTTCAGTCACTGACGAAGATATCGAACCTCGATCTGCGAAATAATTCAATCTCTGATTTGAGCCCACTCTTGACTAACTCAGAATTTGGCAAGAATGGATTGCTATCTCTTGGCGAGAATCCTCTCGATTGTAGTATTCAACAAACTCATATCGAGAGTCTACAAAAGCGGGGCATGAAGGTGTATTCAGATTGCTCTCCTTGAAAGCATCTGAATCATGAAAATTGTAATTGTTGGGGGTGGTACCGCTGGAATCACTGTGGCCGCTCAGTTGCGCAGAAAGTCCCCTCAGGCCGAGGTTGTGATTATCGATCCCAGCTCGCGACATTTTTATCAGCCTCTCTGGACCTTGGTTGGCGGCGGCCTTGTTTCATTTCAAGAAACAGAGCGTGTAGAAGAAGACTTAATTCCCGACGGGGTGAAGTGGCTGCAAGACAAAGTTCTTGCATTTTCTCCCAATGAGAACCAACTGCGTACTGAGTCAAATGGTATCGTTTCTTACGATCAGTTGATTGTCGCCCCGGGGCTCAGCCTCGCCTTGAACGAAGTAAAAGGGCTCACAGACGCTCTGAACAATGATCCCCGTGTGTGGACGAACTACGATAGACGTTACGTGCGTAAAGGGAATAAGGTGATTCAGGCTCTCAAGTCTGGTCCTGCTATTTTTACAACTCCCGACTCGCCCATCAAGTGCGGCGGAGCTCCCCAAAAAATCATGTGGGTTGCAGAAGAATGGTTTCGTAAGAACGGTATTCGCGATTCGGTTGAGGTCACACTCACGGTACCCGGTGGAGACATTTTTGGTGTTCCCAAGTACCGCGATGCTCTCGACAAGCTGGCAAGTGAGCGCAATGTCGCCTTGAGCACCCACTTGCATTTGATTGAAGTCGATTCTGCCCGCTCCTTGGCGATTTTCGAAAATCTCAAAACGGGAGAAGTGGTCAAGAAAGAGTACGCTCTTCTCCACGTAACACCTCCACAGCGCGCCCCTGAGTTCATTCGCACTTCCCCTCTCGCAGATTCCGCGTGCGAGGCGCCCGAAAAAGACCAAAGCCCTGCAATTGTTGAAAGAAACATCAAACGGGGCGCTCGCGGCGGATTCGTCGATATCGATCAACACACTCTCCGGCATAAAAAGTATTCAAACGTCTGGAGTTTGGGAGACGCATGCAACGCGCCCACCGCCAAGACAGGCGCAGCCGTGCGCAAACAGGCTCCGGTTTTGGTGGCCAATCTCCTCGCTAGCCTCAAAGGCGATGAACCCAGCGAGAGTTACAACGGTTACACCTCATGCCCTCTCGTTGTCGGACATCACCAAGTCATTTTGGCCGAGTTTGGTTACGGAGGCGAGGTAATGGAGACTTTTCCCTACAATCAGGCCAAGCCACGTTATTCCAGCTGGTTTCTCAAACGCCATCTCCTCCCCAAAATATACTGGTACGGCATGCTCAAAGGCTGGATGTAAATCGAGCCAATTGAGAAGGGGGGATAGCTTCTACCAATCCCAAATTGAAGCTCGACTTCGAGAGAGGCATTGCCTCTCTTCGTGCTCCATTGTCATCAGATTGGTAAAAACATCGCACAGCTCAACATTATGAGTCGTATGTTTTATCTCCTCAAAAAGCTCCACAAGATAGCGCTCAATTTTGTCCGAGACTCTTCCAAATTCTTCTACGCTCATATCACTATGAGCCCCTAAGCTTACAATAAAAGACTTAGGGGGTACTTCGAGGGTGTATTGCATCCAGGTATTGAGCAGAGGTCGAGGAGCATCGTGTAAAAAATCGTCTAACTTTTGCTCCATACAGCCTTCGTGTTTGGCAAGGTAGCCCAAAAGTAATTGCGCCCGCTCATTGGGAGACTCCGTTTGCAGTTGCCCAAAAAGGTCATGAGCACAATGGTGGACCTCTTTTGCACCTTTCAACACATCTTCGGCGGTCTCAAAAGTTCGCATACATAGATGAACGCCCAAAAACGCCAATCCTTTAAGCTTTCGTGCCGAAAGGCGTAGCAAACGACGACGCTCGAGAGCAATTCCCCAACTAGTACCAAAGGTCGGAACTTCGTGCCGGGTTTTGGTACCCATGAGACAAAAAGTAGTACCGAGGGCAAATAGGGAGGCTATTGCGGGTTTCATCAGGCCCCCACTTCAGTTGGGTCTGGTGAAACCCGGCACAAATTTCCGGCACGAGGTACTAGAGCGCCTCTCTGTTGGAAGGAAATATGCGGCATTTCCCCCCACCTACAGATTGTAGAGGTCGTGCAAAATGCCGCACTTGCTCCAACGGTACCCACTTATCGCCGCTCTACATGTACAGCGGCTCGCGACAGCCAGCATACCGGTCGCCGCTCTAGTACCAAAGGTCGGAACTTCGTGCCGGGTTTTGGTACCCATGAGACAAAAAGTAGTACCGAGGGCAAATAGGGAGGCTATTGCGGGTTTCATCAGGCCCCCACTTCAGTTGGGTCTGGTGAAACCCGGCACGGACTTCCGGCACGAGGTACTAGGCTCGCTCCACTCATGTTAGAATGCCGCATTTGTCGACAAGTCGAGATAGAATGGGGAGCGAGAATACCTAAAGGCGGTGGGGAGAGTCGCTAGAACGCCCTAACGGCCGGAGTTGTTCGACGTAGTAGCTAGGCTCTTCTTGATCATCGCCAGATAAATCTCGTTTGTCCCGGCACACCGCTTTTTTTTCTGGAGAACAGCCGCAATGAGCCGAATCGGGATCTCCGCCACAACTACCGCTCAGGCGTTTTCCCTGAAAAATAACTCCGATGGCCATCATGCCCACAAGAAGTCCAAAAAAGAGGACACTCACTAGGACAGTGGCAAGCATAAAGGACTTATAGCAGCTGCAAGAGTTAAAACTCGACGTATTGAGTCAATGAAGTGCTGTTTTTTTGAAGCTCAGCTTCAAAAACTCACGGCTGCTGAACTCAAACCAGCCTCCGGCGGGATCATGAACCAAGAGATACACCGCCCATTCTCGTCGATTGGCAAGCCTGATCGCTTCTTTGGGAGCTAAGACGCCCAGAGCCGTTGCTAAAGCGTCTGCTTCGGCCGCGCTCTCCCGAATCACCGAGACCGAAGCTGTCCGTCGGGGCACGGGCTCTCCTGTACGAGGGTCTAAAGTATGGCTCACAAGCACCCCTCCCGCCTCATGAAAATTTCGATAGTCACCCGATGTAGCTAAGGCCCCACCCGAGTCGGATAAGATCAGCTCACCATGTACGCTGCGACCGCTTGCTGAAGGTTCCTCGATACCGAGAACCCAGGGAGAAAGGGTTGATTTTCGTCCTCGGACGCGAATTTCACCACCGACCTCCACCATATAGTTCAGCAGCCCTAGCTCTTCCAAAACGCGCGCAGCTTGATCAACACCAAAGCCTTTTGCAATAGCTCCTAGGTCCATTTCAACTCCATGCACCAGCTTTTGTACGGTCCCTGTCTGGGGATCTATTTTGAGATATTTCATCCCGACCCGCCGTCGAATTTTCAATAATTCGACCTCGCTGGGCAGGGACGCTCTGGCGTCCGAGCCAAAGCCAAATGCACGAACAAGAGGGCGCACCGTGATATCAAATGCCCCCTGGGATTGATGGTGAACTCTCCATGAGAGCTGCAAAACCTTCATGAGATCTGAAGATACGCTAAATATTTGTCCCGCTTTTCCCCTATTGAAAGCGGAAACCTCACTTGTTGCCAAATAGGTCGACATTGCCTGATTGACCGACGAAAGCGCCATTTTTACGCCGATTTGCACGCTCCTTTGAGCGGCACCAGGGACGGATACATACTTGATACGATAGGTGGTCCCCATCGTCTTACCGGCAAATTGCACGAGGGAGCCTCGCGAGGGAGCTAGAGCCCCACTCCTCACAAGAGCGTCAGGCAGGGACTGCTCTCGTAAGGGGTGGGCAACCGAGCCTGCACCTATTTTCCACCAACTCAGAGCACCTAAAAACACCACGCCCAAAATAAGCGTGGTGAGTCGGCGCCTAGTCATTGGAGCCTGCAAAAGCCCTACTCCTCAGCCACCAAAGTCGTCCAACATGATATTTTCTGGCTCAACACCTAGGTCGAGGAGCATGTTGATTACCGCTTGGTTCATCATGGGAGGACCGCACATATAAAATTCGCAGTCTTCTGGAGAAGGGTGATTCTTCAAGTAGTTCTCAAGGAGTACATTGTGAATGAACCCGGTGTGTCCCTCCCAATTATCCTCGGGTAAGGGATCACTCAGAGCGAGGTGCCACTTAAAGTTCGAAAACTCTTCGGCGATTTTATCGAAATGATCGACATAAAATGCCTCACGCTTGGACCGGGCGCCGTACCAAAAACTCACCTTACGCTCCGTGCGCAAACGTTTGAATTGGTCGAAGATATGACTTCGCATAGGCGCCATGCCAGCGCCACCACCTACAAAAACCATCTCATTTTTAGTCTCTTTTGCGAAGAACTCGCCATAGGGACCACTGATGATGCATTTATCGCCAGGTTTCAATTTGAAGATATAGGACGACATTTGTCCTGGTGGCAGCTCAGGTTGGCCAGGAGGAGGAGAGGCAATACGAACATTGAGCATAATGATGCCCTTCTCTTCGGGATAGCTCGCCATCGAGTAGGCGCGCATGACCTCGTCAGTCACCACCGACTTAAACTGCCACAGGTTAAACTTGTCCCAATCGCCTCGATACTCCTCTTCGATATCAAAGTCTTTGTAGTCAGCCACGTGAGGAGGTGCCTCAATTTGAATATAGCCGCCCGCCTTGAAGGGCACCGTTTCACCATCAGGGAGCTCCAAAACAAGCTCTTTGATGAACGTTGCTACGTTCTCGTTCGAACGAACCGTGCACTCCCACTTTTGTACGCTAAATACCTCAGCCGGAAGCTCAATTTTCATGTCCTCCTTCACTTTGACCTGACAAGCCAGACGGCAGCCTTCGCGGGCTTCCCCACGAGACACGTGCCCCTCTTCTGTCGGTAGCAAGGTACCGCCTCCCCCAGTCACGGTCACTTTACAAACGCCACAGGAGCCCTTGCCACCGCAGGCGGAAGGAATGAAAAGTTTGTTGTCACTCAGGGTATTGAGCAACGTTCCGCCTGCCCTAGTTTTGAGGGCTTTGTCGGGATCATCATTGATGAGGATCTGAACTTCTCCGCTTGCGACCAAGCGAGATTTTGCCACCAGAAGGATAGCTACGAGGCCCACGACCAAGATCGTGAAAGCCGCTACACCGATAATAATAGTCAGCATGTCGTTGTCGCCTTAAAGCTGGATCCCAGAGAAGGCCATGAACCCCATGGACATCAAGCCCACGACGATGAAGGTAATACCAAGACCGCGCAAGGGTTCGGGTACGTTAGAATACTTGAGTTTTTCACGGACTGCCGCCAAGGCGACAATAGCGAGCCAGAAACCAATGCCCGAGCCAAGACCGAATACGGAAGCTTCACCAAGGGTATAATCGCGCTCCACCATGAAAAGAGCACCGCCCATGATTGCGCAGTTCACAGCAATTAATGGCAAAAACACCCCAAGAGCGGCGTAGAGAGCCGGCGCAAACTTTTCAACCGACATCTCAACAATTTGCACAGTGGCAGCAATCACGCCAATGAGGGCCAAGAATGTGAGAAAGCTCACATTGACATTTTCGAGTCCAGCCCAGGCTAAAGCACCTTCTTTTAGTAGTGCATTGTTGATGAGCTGATTGAGCGGAGTGGTCACCCCGAGAACGAAGACAACCGCAATGCCTAGACCATTAGCCGTTTCAACCTTTTTTGAGACGGCTAAAAACGAACACATGCCAAGAAAAAAGGCCAAGGCCATGTTCTCGACAAAAATGGCTTTCGTTGCGAGGGATAGATAATGTTCCATTTGAGTTCCTACGCCTGCCCTTAGCGAACAATCAACGGGTGAATCGCTTTATGGGCGAGCTCACCCACATGAAAATCTTGCTCTTGCTGCTCGGGTTTCTTGATTCGCAAAATCCAAATAAATACGCCAATGAGCAAGAAGGCGCTGGGAGCGAGAACCATCAAACCATTGGGCTGGTACCAACCGCCTTCGTTGACGGTCTTGAGCACGGTGAATCCAAAGATTTTTCCTGAGCCCAATAACTCGCGAAAAAAACCAACAATCATGAGGACGAGGGCGTAGCCGCCTGCATTGCCAATGGCGTCAAGAACCGAAGCTCCTGGAGGATTCTGCATCGCAAATCCTTCGGCGCGCCCCATCACGATACAATTGGTAATGATCAATCCCACAAATACGCTCAATTGCTTGGAAACATCAAAGAGAAAAGCCTTCAGTAGCTGATCGCAGATGATCACTAAGGACGCAATAATCGTGAGCTGTACGATGATGCGAATACTCGGCGGAATAAAGTTTCGAATTGAACTAATGATGAAGTTGGAGCCTATCAGAACGAAGAGTAAAGCAGCACTCATCACCCCAGCCGTTTCCATTTTCGTTGTGACCGCAAGTGCCGAACACACACCCAATACCTGCAAGGCTATGGGATTGTTGTTGACTAGAGGGTCGAGCGCGATATCTTTTGCTTTTGACAATTTCTTACCTCAGTCTTTCAATGTTGATCGGTAGCGGTTGAGAGTTGGACCATACCCATGCTCTCCTAACCAAAATTGTAGGAGGCTGGTCACGCCGCGACTTGTGATCGTCGCCCCGCTCAGGCCATCTACTTGATGAGGAGCCTCTTGCACTGAGCCCGCGACGCCCTTGACCACTTCAAGAGCGGGAGCATGCTCTGCATCGAACGCTTTTCGGCCAACCCACAGCTCTCGCCAACGAGGATTGTCCACCTCGCCACCTAAGCCCGGCGTTTCTCCATGCTCGTAGAAGATCAAGCCCTGCACGGTCTCTGTGTCGGCGCTCAATGCGAGATAGCCGTAAAGAGTGGACCACAAGCCCTTACCCTCGACGGGGAGAACTAAGGCCGTAATAGCTCCCTCTTTCTTGATTTCATACATCAATGAATGCTGAGGTAAACGCCGTACTTTTGCCGAATTCTCAGGAGCCTCCCGGCTGGTCTCTGCGTCTTTCATCGCCTTGTGGATATCAAAGGTCGCAGGATCGATATCAGGGGCAAGAGCACCACTCGCCAGTTCAACCACGACTGTTGTGACACTCTCTTCGTAGAGCTGGGTGATGGTCTCTGCCTGGACCTTACCTTCGGGCAGAAGCCCGGCGGCAGCTAAGACTTTACTCTTGCGGTCGATGACCTTGTTGAGTTCTTGCTTCTCGCGCAAGCCCACAGCCGAGGAGGCCACAGCGATTCCGCAGATCAAACAAATGGCAGCGGCAAAAATAACCGTATATGATGTACTATTTTTATCCATTGTACTCTTACGCCCCCTGCCTAGCGAGACGGCGCTTGATGTTGCCCTGCACGACAAAATGGTCAAAAAGTGGAGCAAACATATTCATGAAAAGAATCGCGAGCATCATGCCCTCGGGATAAGCCGGGTTCACACAACGTACGAGTACGACAAGCACTCCAATGCCCACGCCGTAGGCGAGCTGCCCTTTCATCGTGAAAGCACTTGAGACAGGATCGGTCGCCATGAAAACCATGCCAAAGGCCCAGCCACCGAGCACCATATGCCACCAAAAAGGCAATGCGAGCATGGGGTTATCACTACCGTCCGCAAATTGGTTCAAGAGGAGCGAGGTGAGAATTGTTCCAACCGTCACCCCAAACATCGTCCGCCATGATCCAATTTTGGTGATGATAAGAAGAGCGGCCCCTAAGAGACATGCCAATGTACTCGTTTCCCCCATCGAACCCGGAATGAAGCCCAAGAATGCATCTTGAAATGATATCGAGTTCAAAGCCGTGGAACTCACCGCAGCTTCACCGAGCAAGGTGGCTCCACTGACGGCGTCCACTCCGCTAAAGTCTGCTGCTACCCAAATATTTCCGCTAATTTGCGCCGGATAGGCAAAGAAAAGAAAGGCGCGACCAGTAAGCGCCGGGTTCAGGAAGTTCATGCCGGTGCCGCCAAAAACTTCTTTGGCGAATACAACTGCAAAAGCAATTCCAACGGCGACCTGCCAGAGCGGAATTGTCGCGGGAAGAATCAGAGGAAAGAGGAACATGGTCACAAGGAAACCCTCATTGATCTCGTGGCCACGTAACACGGCCGTCAATGCCTCAATATTTCCCCCTACGGCCGCGGTAACAGCCAACACCGGCACGAAGTAGAGAGCACCGTGCACCATGCAACCAAGGATATCCGACGAAGAATAGCCCATGCCCAACATTTGAAACACCATCTCTTGCAGGTTGTCCAAAGGTTGAGCGCCAGCTTCGATAGCCAAAGCAGACTGCATGCCCGTATTGTACATTGCAAACAATACGGCTGGTAAAAGGGCCACCACGACGGTGACCATCAAGCGTTTTAGATCGAGCCCATCGCGAACATGGGAGGCTGTGCGCGTGCGCTCGCCCGTCGTAAACAGGATGGTATCAAGAGCCTCGTAGAGGGGATACTGCTTCTCAAGCGGCCCACCCTTTTGGAATTTCTCGCCAACTTTATCGAGGATATTTCTTAGGGACATCTAGTTCAGCCCTCCGAATGCATGAGCTCTAGGTTAGAGCGTAAAATAGTGCCGAAATTAGTTTTACCTGGACAGACAAAGCTAAACAGGGCCACGTCCTCTTCGTCGAGTTCAAGTGCTCCTAACTTTTCTGCCATTTCCACGTCACCAACAAGCAAAGCGCGCAAGAGATGGGTGGGGAGCAAATCCCAGGGAGTCACCCTCTCGTACATGCCAATAGGAACCATTGCGCGGGGTGATCCGTGAGTATCAGTGGTGAAGTCGAAGGACTTCTTGCCAATAAACTTGGAAAGAAACGTGGGAATAATAGAAAACTTCTTTGCTCCTGGGGTAAGCCAGCCAAAAAGTTCTCTTTCTCCGCCTTCACAAAGAAGGCTTATCTGCGCGTCCCGACGCCCCAAGAAACAAAAAGCTTCGTTGTTGGCCGCTGAACCACTCAAAACCGAGCCGGCAATTTGCCTAACTGGATGAGTTGTATTGAGCTCCCCTTCGACAAGAGCGTCTATATCGGCTCCTGTTCGGGTGGGGAGCAAGCGCGGGGTCTTTGCGGCGGGACCGGCCAGGGCCACGACACGCTCCACATGAACTTGCCCGGTCAAGAAGAGCTGCCCAATGGCGATTGCTTCTTGATAGGTGAGCGTGAACACAGTGCGCCCGCGGTGGGCAGGTAATAGAGTATGAATATGGTAGCCAACTGTCCCCGATGGATGGGGGCCGCTGAACTCTTCAATTTGAATGTCCGCTTTGAGTTGTGAAGAAAAGCTATTGTCGGGATTTACGCATAAAAACGTAGGGCCTTGAGTCAGCTTGGCCAAGACAGTCAAACCGGCGTCGAGAGCATTTTCTTGCCCAGCTATCACGACCGAAGGGGACGCCGCTAAGGGGTTTGAATCCATCCCGTTGACGAATATTGCAGCAGGTTCGGAGTCTGCTTCGGGAGTATGCCCAAAGGGTCGTGTGCGAAAATGAGTCCAGGCTCCTGACTCTAGTAGGAGCGCCCGAATTGAAGGGGCCTCAAGAGCGGCAGGTGCTGCCCCGGTGAAGCTCTCAAATGGCTGCAGCTCAGGAGTGTTCGTCTTTTCCCCCTCCGACAATTCTATCACGACAGATTGTAGGACCCTGCGTTCACCTCGGTGAATGGCCATGATTTTTCCGGCCCCTGGAGCCGTATGAAACACTCCAGGAAGTTTACGGTCCTCAAAAATGGCTTGACCCCGCTTCACTTGGTCACCTTCTTTGAGCAAGAAGCGTGGCTTCATTCCCGGAAAATCGTCGGCCACAATTGCGACACGAGTAACGCTTTTTTTCTCCGAAATACTTTGGTCGGGCTGGCCGGAGATGGGAAGTTCGAGCCCTTTTTTGGATTGATGGTGACCCATGATTTTGAGGGAGTTGAGTAGTGGCTTCTCTTGAAGCAGTTGTGAATCGCAAGGACGATAACGCCCGGATTTCCAGAGTTATTCGGGTTGGGCTCATAATTTGAAGGTATTTTCCTCAATTATTCAGCCGAAACCCAATCGGAAGCCGCTTTTTACAGTCAGGACGGGAAGAAACCCGATTCGCGGCACCCTTTTACTAGTCATTCATCGACTCGCAAGCCGATGCTGCGATTACGTTCAGCAAGCGAAATGGGGCATTTCCTTCTTCGAGGAGTGGCGACTTCAAGAGTATAACTTGGTCGCCTGGGCTGCCGATGGCGCGACAAAGGCCGCCCCGTTCGGGCGCTTGAACTCCCTCGGGCGGTTATTTAGCCAAAGGTAGGTCCTGCGTGAGACAGAGAGGGCTCAAAGGAAGCACTCCAAGTTAAACAGGCCCAAAAGAAATGCTTGATCTGTAAGATGTCAATGAGAGGACCTCTTTCTCTCTCCCGTCGTCAAGTTCTTGTCAGCTAGGGACTTTCTTCGATCATTTGTTGGGTTTTTAGCCTTCATTGTCGTGGCACGCCCCATGCAAAGTCACCAGTATGAAGATCAAAATCGGTTCATTCGTTCGCCTTCCCGAAGTTGGTATGTGGCTTTTAGTGGTCGATTACCTCGGTGGAGGCTCATACTCCCTGCGTTGCCCCGACGGTAGCAAGGTGATCATGGCCCTCGGATCCGGGCTAGATTCAATTCAGTAGTTACTTTGCACGACTCAGGAGGCTTCGTGCATGGCTGGGGGAAAAGTCGACGTGCGTAAATTCATGCGGGCTCCTCCTCCCGAAAGTTCCTCCGCGAGGCACGCAATATGACGAGCATCCGTACCGCAGCATCCTCCCAAAACGTGCAAGGAAAACTCTTGAGCAAGGCTCGTCAGCTCTTGGGCAAATTGCCCTGGCTCCCCTTCGTCCAACACCGAGGAATTGTCTAATTCGGCGTGAGACTTTTTAGAAGCATTGGCCCTCATGCCACGAAAGCGTGTCAACCACTGGGCTCCCTCATCTTGGGCCCGCAACAATGTGGGCCTTAAATGAGCAGGATGGGCGCAATTGACCATGTAAAACAGAGGATAGCCTCCCGTTTGCCCGTCTACGGATTCAACAAATTCTCCCAAAGAGGTACCATCTGGAAGTCGCCCCATCTGGTCGACGGTAGCCGATACGATGATGGGCAAGGCGTGGCGCTGAGCGTCCTTCGCGATACCCGCCGCCTCGCCCGCGTGGGTCATCGTGAGTGCCCATAATAAATCAATATCAGACTCGGCGAGGGCTGCTACTTGGGTTTCGTGGTAACGGGGCGCATCCTGACTCTCAACCCCTCCATCGAAAGTGACATGATATCCATCGCCCCTGGGACCTATTTCAGCGGCTAGGAGTAAGGGTACGGCGGCACCACGAGTCCCCACGTCCTGCCTCCATTCGTCCACAAACCTGCGCATACGTCGAGCAGCTTGATGATTGACCTGTGGCACATCGTGAACGGATCCGCCTAAACCTCGAATATAATCCTTTGAGGCATGCCAGACGAGGCAATCCAAGATGAGACCACAGCCGTGCTGCAGGGCAGCATCCGCAGTCGGGCGCAGAAACTCACGCTCAAACATCGAAAACGCTTTTTCGTCTTGAAAGAGTTCAAAGGCGCAGAAATTATGAAGTGGAAATTCTTGCAGGAAGATGAGGAATGTCTCCGCACCGCCTAAAGTTAAAAATTTCCTTTCAGCATCCCTCAGCAGATTTAGGGAAAATTCTCGTTCCATCACCTGCGGTGAACGGTCGTAAAGCCGAAAACACGAGGAGATACCTCGGCATCGGTGCCTCTCAAGCGTCTTTCGGTCTAAATAGATAGATAGAATGTGGTGCCGGCTTCGCCACCTAGAAACCACAGCGAGGCCCCAATACCTCGCGAACTCCAACGAGTACCTCGTGCCTGAAGTTCGTGCCGGGGATCGTCTCAGTTTGCCCTCGGCACTACTTTTTGTCTCATTGGTACCAAACCCCTGCACCAAGTTCCGCTCCTTCATACTAGTGCGGCGCTGGGGGCCACCTCTACCATCCGTAGGCGGACGAAAATACCGAGTATTTCCTCAAACTGAGAGGCGCTCTTTATCTCCCGTTGCTGACGACGAGCGCCAAAGTCGCGGCTCTCAGCTCATGAAGAACTCACCGCCTTCGACGACGCACTTCGTCTTTGATCTCCTGAATTATCTCATCTGTTGGTTCAGTGAGGTGAATACGCAAAGGCGGTACCCGTGCCGGCTCAACCCCCCGCGCGAGAGTTTCAAAGTCCAAAACGGGCAATGTGTCTAAACACCCCGCGTCGCTCTCCTTCTCAGGATCCAAAAAGAATGCTTTTGCAATTTTTCCTCCGCACTCTCCCAAACTCGCACCATGAGACTCGTTGGGAACAAGAACATATTGCGCTCGTTCAAGGAATTCATGAGCCGCTTCGGCAAAACGAGGAGGTGTCACCGGATCAAAATGGCCAGCCATTACGAGGGTCGGGATATCGCTCTCTACAGCTTGATTGGCCAAAAGTGGTGCTGGAGATACAGGCCAGTGCTCACAGTAAGCGAGATACATCTCAGCCGAAAGCAGTGGTCGTAAATTCGGATCGACTTCGCCATCGAATGTAGCGAATTGTTCAACACTAGAAAAAGGTATTTCCTCGGCACAATGTAGGCTCAGGTGCATGGCAAAAGAGAAGACACTTTCCTCCGCCTGCGCAGTGGCTATCTTAAGGAAAACTTCAAAGTCGTCTTCATTTGCCTTTGCTATCAGGAAAGGAACGACCTCCACGCCCCGGGGCGAATACAACAATTGAAAGAGTTGGGAGACAAAAATATCCGCCGTGATAGTAAGCGAACCACTATCATGAGGATCTGCCTCCAATTTTTTCGCTACCGCGAGAAACGCCGCCATCGAATCAGGGTAGACTTGGGCGCAGGCGCCATTGAGAGCACACGCCTCAAAAGCCCTCTCGAATGCGTGAAAAGCGTTTCTGCCCAATTCGCCCAAGGGATCCACCTGAAGCGGCACCACTGAGTCCAAAAGCACAGCCCGTACCGAAGCGGGATAATCGCGCATGATGGTAAGGGCCAGACGAGTGCCGTAGGAAATTCCTAGGAGGTTCCAAGTCTCATAACCTAGCGCTTCCCTGACAAGGTCAATATCGGTTGCATTGTTGCGGGAGGTGTAAGCGCTGAGATCGTTCGTTTTACTCAACCTTTCATAACACTGATCGAGGGCGTCATTGAGATCGCCTCCCTCAGTGCACCTCAGATGAGGACGGCTCAAACCAACCCCTCGTTGGTCTACGAAGATAAAGTCCCTATCGGGAGCAATAGCGCTGAGTCCAGTGTAAAGAAACTGAATATTCTCCAAACTTGCCGCCCCAGGACCGCCATCAAGATAAACCACGGGCTCAGATTGGGGGCTCGCCGAGCGAGAGAAAACCCGGGCTATAGCTAGCTCAATTGAAGTTTCTGAACCGGGAGACTCAGGGACTAAAACCACACCACATTGAGTCACATGATCTGCAACGGCAAACTGACAGGCAGTCTCTGTGAACGAGTCCAAGGGGGACGGTAGTCTCTCATGGGGCACATCGGGGTTGGGAACCACCTGGACGGCCTGCACAGATGTATCACTCACTAGAGGCGAGGTAAAAATGGGAGGACGCTCGTCGGAGCTGCAGGCGGACAACAAGAGACCGACATGTATTCCGAATTGAAAGAGAGCGTACTTCATCGCTCCTACCTTAGTCTGAGTAGGGCAAGGACGCTATTTTTGCCCTCACCCTCTCTGACTCAGGGCATCAATTAGGGCTGAGGCAATGTATTTTCGACAGCACGCACTGCATCTGCATCAAATTCGACCGAGCCTGCTCCAGCTGAATCTTCGACACTCTCGCAGCGACGTGCGCCGGGTACCACAAAAAGGTTGGGAGACTTATTTGTCATCCACGAAAGAACCAATTGATAAGGGCTCAAGCGTCTGCGACGTGCTTGATCGCTCAACTTACCCAAAGTGGTCAATGTGGGGGCCCCTAGCGTACCACCGAAGGGAGCATAGCCCACAAAGGCAATACTCTTGTCGGCACAGTACTCAATGATACCGTACTTTTCGGCCTGACGATTTTGCGGACTCCAGCGATTTTGAACACTCTGAATGGGCACGATACTTTCGGCCTTTTTCAGATGCTCCATGTCCACGTTGCAAACACCGACGTACTTAATCTTTCCTTGTTCTCGCAAGCGAGCAAGGGCACCTATGCTCTCGGAATACGGAACTCTAGAGTCTTTCGAGTAGAGGCTCACCAAATCAAGAGTCTCTACCCCTTGATTTTTTAGAGACCGATGCACAGCCTCGGTAAGATGTTTAGGATCTGAATCGACCGTCCAAGCCCCCCCCGGTCGGCGACAACCTACTGTGGTCATCACAACAACCCGCTCGCGGCTCCCTTCGAGCCCTAGAGCAAGAAGTCTCTCGTTGTGACCCATCTCGTGCTCGTCGAGGCAATAGGCATCTGAAGTGTCAAAAAGAGTGATGCCATGATCAAGCGCGCTGCGAATCACTCGTTGGGCCTGGTCCGCCGGCGGGCGACCCCGGATCGAAAGAAGCATGCAGCCCAAACCGATGGCACTTACTGTCGGCCCCTCAGGCCCTAGTCGTCGCGTACGCATTTCGTGGTGACCCTATCAAAAGGGGGCGCACATTGCCCAATCAAAAGTTATAAACCATTGATATTATAGAGAAAGTCGTGTTTTTTTTCCTCGAATTTAGGCCGGCGATTCGAAAAATTACGAATTTGCGAGTAATTCAGCTCTTGTCTCCACCAACTTCGCTAGGATACAGACGGCGCTTCCCCCTCCACTGTTTCTTCATCGCCCGTGGCCAAAAGTCCTTCAACTTATTCAAAAATACTCATCGTTGGCTGCGGTAGTATTGGCGGCGTCATCGCCTGCTCGCTTTTAGAAGCCGGGCTCGATATTGCGATTGTAGCGACCAACGATGAAGTAAGAACTCAATGGCGAGAAGGCGGCCAGCGTCTGAACGGACGACTCCTAGCAGCCCAGCTCTCAAAGGAGAACATCTTCTCGTCTTTGCAAACCGTTCACGGACGCTTCGCCTTGGTTTATGTCGCGGTGCAGGCGCTACAAGTCCACGAGGTGGCCGAACAACTATTAGATGTTCTCGAGAAGGGCGGTCATGTTGTCTGCCTCCCTAACGGACTCTCAGATGCTCGAATGGGGGCGATCTTGGGCGATGAACGAGTGATTGGAGCCGTGGTGTCTTGGGGAGCAAGCATGCCTCGCCCGGGGCATTACGTGCAAACCTCCTCCGGAGGATTTACGATAGGCTCCCTCAGGGGCCATGACGCTCACGCGTTGCAGGTCCTTGCCCTTCAGCTTGAGCACATCGGGCCTGTCAAACAAACGACCAACCTTCGCGGTGCCCGATTGAGCAAGCTCGCCATCAATTGCGCAATTACGGCCCTAGGCACAATTGGCGGGAGCACCTTAGGAAAATTACTCCTGAGTACTCACGTCAGAAAACTCGGTCTTGCGTTGATGCGAGAGGCTGTTGCTGTGGCCGTGGCCGATGGTGTTCGCCTAGAGCCCGTCAATAAAATTGACATAGCCAAGCTTGTATCAGCCGCCCCGTCGGGCAGAAGACTGAAAAAGGCAGCGCAGCACGCTTTGCTCCTTGCAGTAGGAACACGTTACCGCAGACTGCGTTCCTCCATGCTGGCCGCAATTGAGAGGGGCCGCACTCCGGCTATCGACTACATCAACGGTGAAATAGTCTCCCTCGGAAAAAAGAGAGGTATTTCGGTGCCGTACAATCAAGCTGCCGTCGAGATCATCTGGCAAATTTCACGGGGCGAGCTCTCACCGGGCAAGGCAGCACTCCACGAGTTCGCTCGTCGAGCCCAAGAGCTGAACTAGTCCCCGCGCCCGTAAATTGCCTAGGGACTTTCGTACTAGCTTCGATAAATCGACGAAGGTATAGGGGGGCATGAGCCTTTGCCCACCAAGCCAAGCCCTCCCTAATAATTTTAGATCTGAATTTTTTCGAAGATTCTTGTGGGCAAGTTCAATCGTTTGCTCACTGTCTGTTCTTGCTTGTGAGCCAACACCCAACAAAAATCAGGGTGAGGGCGGCCATGCTCTTCCCAGGGGGAATCGCCCCTCCGGAAAACTCCCACACCTCAATTCGGTTCCGGCATTTTCCCTCACCAATCAGCGGGCTCTCAACTTTGGCTCCGCGGAGCTCAAGGGGACCCCCTATTTAGTAGCCTTCGTTTTCACTCGCTGCCCAAGTGTTTGCCCCTCGGTCATGAAGCGAATGAAAGAAGTAGACGAGGCAATGAAGAAGGCAAGTAAGAAGCTCAACTTGGTCAGTATCAGCGTTGACCCGGAAAATGACACTCCAGAGGTACTGACCGCCTACGCAAAAAAATACGGCGCGGACGTACCCAATTGGACTCTGCTCACAGGAAGTCATCGGACAATTCTTCACACCGCAGAAGAAGGTTTTAAGGTCGGCTTAGCAGGGTCGATCGACGAAAAAAAAGAACATCTGGGTATCACTCACGGATCACATTTTGTTCTGGTTGACTCCCAAGGAAGCATTCGAGGTTATTATCGTTCCAGCGAAAAAGGGACCGTCAGCGCCCTGGTCCACGCGATGGACAACCTCTGAGGAATTTCATTTTCTCCAGAAAGGCAGACAGCCCCAGCTGTCGTGTGCTTGCTCGCGAGGAGTTAAAAAATATATTTGAGACAATAGTTCTCAAATGAAGGAATGAGACGGGGCGCAGTTCGTATTGCCTTGAGTGAGTGGACTGACTTCGAGGGAGCTCACGAAGAGTACTCGGGCGTCATCACCCCGAAGAAGCGCTCTTGCTTGACGACGCGTAACGTTACACCGGGTCGTTACGCTTTTAACTGGTGTTACACCGCGTAAGGTGCTGAAATTACTACAAAAGATGCTTGGCACGGAGACTGCAATGTAGCTGGGTGAAGGCCAATTCGGTCTCCTACTTAGGAATACGCACCATGTCACATCTCGCAGTCCAGTTCGATATCGCAGCTCCCGCTCCTTTTCTCGTCGCAGTTCCTAGCGTGAGGTCTGAACCTTCCAAATCCGAGATCAATGCCATCAATCGCGCAGAGCGAGCTGCTCAAGAACTGGACCTGGTGGCACGAATGCTCAATGACGACGCCCGCGCTTGGAGATTCTTCACGACACAATATTCGCGCGTCATTTTCGGATGCATTCGTCGGGTTCTTTCCCGTTTTGCCCGTGTCACGGGTGATCACGATGTGGACGAAGTCTACGCTCGATTTTGCTACGAGCTGTTGGCAAATGATCGTAAGAAATTGCGCTGTTTCGACCCTTCAAAAGGAGGCAGCTTGAGCACCTGGATTGGATTGTTGGCGAAAAACTCCACCTATGACTACTTGCGTCGTATCAAGCGCGACCGAGTATGTGAGCCAATGCCAGAAACCGATATCATGGAGACCAGCGAAGTTAGCCCGTTTGAACAAGTCGCTCTGCAACAGCGCGCCTCTCTCACCGCTCATATATTAGAGAATTTGAGTGAGAGAGATCGGGAATTTGTCGACCTGTACTTTGCTCAAGGAATGAATGCTGATGAAATCGCTCAGCGTATGAAAATTAGCGTAAAAACGGTCTACACCAAGCGTCATAAGATTACGGCTCGCCTTGAAGCTATGATGGTAGCCTCTGCATAATCTGTCCAATCTACAGATTGCCTCCTTTTAAACTAGCGGCTCTTGAACGCCACGGTAAAAAGAATCTCCCTTCCTAGGCCAAAACCACCTTTTTGAAAATTCACCAATTCGTTAGCTGGGTAGCGAAACTGCTGATCTAATAAGTTGCTCCCATGAAGATTGAAATAGACACCACTCGTATGATCGTAGCGAATATTCGCCGATAGAAGCGCGTAGGCCGGGACACTATCGCCCCGACGAGACCACTCCCCTTCGGCTGATTCCCATTGGAAGCTAGAATGCATCGAGTCAACAAAACGCACGGTGCTAGCGAATGTATAGTCACTGAGCGAGTACGATGCCTTGCCTTTTACTAGCCATGAAGGCGAATGGTCCGGCTCAATTTCTGGATTAACGAGATCAGAGGAGCGCTGTAAGTTGGTGCTCGCGTCCAGTCGAAGTCCGTCGAGCGGTGTGACGCTACCCATTAGCTCCGCCCCCCTGGTTACTCTCGCCCCGGATGCATCACTATCGTTTACATAGACCCCGGTCTCTTCGTCCAATCTTTGAAAGATGCGTAAGAGATTGTCCACTCGGGTCCAATAGACGCTTGCCTGAATATTCCAATTATCGTGCAGGGTTAGGTACGAAATTTCTGCCGATTTCATGCGCTCCTTTTCTGAGATGGGCAGCGCTCGATGGTCTTGGGTGGCCATTCCCACAAGTAGCTTGAAACTGCTCCGCTGATCGGGATACGCAATGATAGAAAAGCGAGGAAGTGCAATGAGATCTGAATCGAGTTCGACTGGCCCATCTAAGGTCTCAATCGTTCTCTTAGACAGAGCGCTCAGTCGTGCCCCCGCTCTTAGTTGCAGGGCTTGAAAAGGCGAATACATCACCTCGCCAAATAGATCGTTTCTAAAGTAAGGATCTGCTTTGCGATCGGCCCGGGCGTCAATCAAGTCTATCTCAAATTGATTACTGAGGTCAAAGAGTGCTTGGTGGTTGAAGCCCCAGAGCATCTCCACCTCACGGAGGGGTGACCAGTGGGCGGAAATTTCAGCCTCCAAGCGACGGGCAACTTGACTCTGCTGACCTTCCAAATCGTGAGATAAGAAGTCAAATTCGAGATCATAAGTCTGATGTGAATAGACCACGTAGGACTTAAGACTAAATTCGTCGCTCAGCTCTCCGTCGTAGGCCAATGATGCCTGCAAGTTTTGGTCCTGTAGTTGATTGCCGTCATGAAACGAAGGCGCAAATACATAGAACCCGTAGTCCATATTGCCAAAGTAAAATTTGGTCGAGAAATCGCCGTGATAAATTTCGAGGTCGACGCTTGCTTGCTCACGCGCGAGCAAACCGTCCAACGATGTGAGCATCTCGGGATCTAGGCCCTCCAATTGCTCCGGGCTCATCAATTCGCTCATTTCTCCCTGAATGCCGTCCGTTTTTTGATACCCGCCGTTGAGGACGAGACCACCATTTTTCCAAGGATAAGAGACCCGAGCAAATCCTTGATTGGCGTTGCGATTTCCATAGGCAGCAGCAACATGGAACTCTTCATCCTTCGAGTCATCCACTTCATGTGTGATGATATTCACCGAACCAGAAAACGCGTTGTTACCATAAATGACAGACATGGGTCCTCGTACAACCTCAATTCGATCGATGGATTGAATGGGGACATTCATTCTCAACCGTTCTGCGACTGAGAGACCCTTGATACGGGAGGGCTGAATGGGAATTGAATTCATGAGAAATTGAATTCCTCCGTCGAGGGTCCCTCGGACACCTATTTCTTGATCCTCATAATTGTCGACAAGGAAAAATCCTGGCAACTCGGCAAGAAGTTCATCAAGAGTCGCGTAGCCAAATCTTTCAATGTCGCTTCTCGTCAGAATTACCACGCTCGCTGGTATTTCCGTGAGCTTTTCTTGGCGTTTTGAGGCTGAGTCAATTCGTAGATTCAGCAGGTCAACGAGACTAATATCCGCCAGGAGGTCCATCTCCTGCGCATGGACATTTTTAGACGCTTCTTGAGCGGTAGCGGTCCCGTGAATTGAGAGCAGACAGAATAGTCCGCGCAATTTCGTGAATCGAGACCATTTGCGTACCCTTTCCATGCAAGGAGACAACGGACAATCTCAAGTCGCCTATAGGCGTAGGCAGAAGCAAACACCGAGGAACAAAAAGAAAAGAGGACAACGTCTGAAACGTCATCCTCTTTCGAATGTCTGCCACTATCTGCCGTCTTGAGCAGACAATGAAATTCACTTCACTTAGGAAGGAGCTCTTGCCCGCTCCAAATAGCAGCAAGTTCGCGTATCTACCTTAATCCAGTCATCTTGATTGATGAAAAGGGGAACATTGACGCTTGCCCCTGTAACAAGAACAGCTGGCTTGGTCACGTTGTTGGCGGTGTCACCCTTAACCCCGGGCTCTGTCTCAGCAATCTGCACCACAATATGGGGAGGTAGCACTAGGCTCACAGGGTTACCCTTGTAAATTGTGATGACCGCATCCGAGCCATCTTGCATCAGTCCAGCCGAATCGCCCACCGCAGCCTTTGAAACTGTAATTTGCTCTCCCGAAGAGGTGTTCATGAAGACGTAGTCTTCGCCTTCTGGGTAGATGAACGTCATGGTGCGCTCTTCGACGTCAGCTTGCTCCAATTTCTCACCCGAGCGAATATTGCGCTCAAGGGTTCCACCCGTGAGCAAGTTCTTCATTTTGGTGCGTGTGAAGGCCACACCTTTGCCAGGCTTAACGAACTGAAAGTCGACTACCACGTAGGGTTGGCCGTCCTGCATGATCTTTACGCCCTTCTTGATGTCACTGGTCTCCATGATCCGCTCTCTTTGCTCTTGGTTCTTGGCCCCTCGGGGCGAAATTTTTGGAAACGGTCGCCTATTGTGACCGTTTGCCCGATAGATGACGGTTCTCGAAGACCCTACGCATTTATCGGCTGGGCGTGTGTTAGCCAGCATCGCTCGCCCGTTCAAGACGTTTATCCCACCTCTTCGGCTAGAAAAGCGGAATCCTATTCGCCTCGACGTCCAAGAGGCCACCAATTTTCATTCATCAATTGGTTGAGTCTAGCTCCCCTTAGCCGGTAAGGAGGATCTACGAGCCCATGCACGAATACGATTTGGAAGAAATCAAGCGCGAAATCGTCGAAGGACGCTCGCTGACGATCAAGAGCAATAACTTGATCAATGCCCTCTCGGCCGATCTAAAAAGCATCGCGAAGAGACAGCAAGGCTACGAAAGACGCATTTTTATGCATTCTATCGCTGCGTATCTCGTGACAATCATCATTATCTTGGGCCTCACCAAAATAGCGATGGACGCGCAAATTGAGGCTGTACGAAGCGAGACAAGAGATAGCAGTGAAGAACTCGAAGAACTGCAGGTCGAGCTGGAGTTGGTGCGAAAACGGGAGCAGGGCCGTATCGAGGCAAGTCAAGAAGCGGCACGCCTCCATCAAATTCTTCGGGCCGAAAATCGACGTGACTTTCTGACTGAACTGCCCAAGGTGGCAATCATGGCACTGTCTCCGACAGAACGAGCTGTTTTTGAAGAGGCTGGTAGCAAAGCCCGCCGCGAACTCTCGCGGCTCTCCTATCAGACTGGAATCGAACACGCTCGAGCGGGTCGCTACCATGAAGCATCTCAAGCTTTTCGCGAGTCTCTCAAACTTGAATCCGATGCGCCACACTCTGCTCAAGCTCGCTTCGAGTTAGCCTTGAGCTACCGGGCCCTCGACCAACAAAAGTCGGCCATCTTTATTCTCATCAAGCTCACCGAAGCGTCGGCGAGTGTTGATGTCCTGGACGAGGCGACTTTGCTCCTCGCCGAATGTCAAACCGACATCAAATTGTACAATGACGCAAAAGAAACCCTGCGTACGTTCCTCAGGCGGTTTCCGGCAAGCCCCTTGCGCGGAGAAGCTCGACTTAAACTGTCCAGGCTCAATCTACAACACTAAAACAACGCGGGTTCGGACTAGAAATGGCTCGCGGAGGAAGACCAAGCCATGCCTCGAAATGCCTGGTAGGGACCCGCCCCCTGCATGGCAGACTCTAAGTAGTCACGAGCTCTCTCCACTGAAGATTGTAGAGTAAATCCTTCTGCTACTGCCCCCGCAATCGCAGAAGCTAGAGTACAACCCGTTCCCCGCAAGACGGGTCCGGAAAGGCGCGGACGTATGAAGCGAGTTTCTTCGCCATCAGCCGTGCGCAGAATATCGGTGATCTCTTCGAGGTCCGGTTGAGCATCAATGAGGTGGCCACCTTTGAGCAAGACAGCACTGGCCCCCCGCGCAAGCAGATGATCTATCGCAAGCCCCATGTCCTCTAGCGATGCTATCGGAACTCCTGTGAGTATCGTCGCTTCGGGAATATTGGGGGTTATCAAAGCTGCAGCCGGAATGAGTTTCTCCACGAGAGCCTCACGAGCATCAGGTGAAAGCAAAGACCGGCCCGAAGACGAGGCCAACACAGGATCAACCACTAGCCGCACCCCTGCCCCCAATGCTTGAGCCCGCTGGGCAACGGCGTAAACAATATCGATCGTGGCCAACATGCCCGTCTTGATCACCTCGCAAGGTGCGTCGCCGAAAGCGGCGTCCATCTGCGCTCCAACCAAACTGGCCGAGAGGGGCATGACGTCCGTGACCCCCGACTTATTCTGAACTGTAATGGCCGTTATGGCAGAGCACCCATAGACCCCCAACGCTGTGAGTGTGCGTAAGTCGGCTTGGATCCCAGAGGCCCCTGAACAGTCCGAGCCACCGACGACCAATACGCGAGAAGACGGTTCAATTAAACTCAATTTCTTGCCCTGAGCCTGCTCGTGCCCTTCAATCTCTGCAGCCATGGCGCTCGAACTAGCAGCCGACTGTACGGAGAGCGAGCACCGGGGAGGCAGCGGTAAAATCTACACAATTTGAGCTTCCGGGCCTGTACAAAGCTGACGAGATAGCTAAAAAAAGCTCAAGGCTCCTTGGCGGAATGGCAGACGCAGGGGATTTAAAATCCCCCGACTTAG
>CAYWLO010000041.1:0-38715 GCA_964459035.1 uncultured Polyangiaceae bacterium
CGGTTGCTCCGGTTGCTCCATCGGTACCAGTTGCTCCGGTTGCTCCATCGGTACCGGTTGCTCCGGTTGCTCCATCGGTACCAGTTGCTCCGGTTGCTCCATCGGTACCGGTTGCTCCGGTTGCTCCATCGGTACCAGTTGCTCCGGTTGCTCCATCGGTACCAGTTGCTCCGGTTGCTCCATCGATACCAGTTGCTCCAGTTGCTCCATCGATACCGGTTGCTCCATCGGTACCGGCTTCTCCCATTGGACCGGCGCCGCCCATGGCACCCATGGCACCATCCACTCCTTCAGCACCATTCACTCCTTCAGCACCGTCCTCGCCAACGTCACCTTTTTCACCCTTGCTGGAAGCTCCGTTGCAAACGGTAAAGGTGTCATTCACTTCATCAGAATCGAGGATGCCGTCTTCATTGGCGTCTGTCCCGTTCTCGATCAAGAGCCCGCCTTCTTCGCATTCATCGCCAGCTTTCAAATCGGAGACGATGGAAAGAACACCAGGAGTGGTCTCAACATCCAGAGAGGAGGCCCCCCCCCTCCGACCCACAGGCGACCAACGTCGCACTACCCAAAGCAAATAAACCCAATGTGCTTAAACGAAACATTTTCATAATCATGCACCGCATAACACGCGGAAGTGCGCGTATGCAATATTAAAGTTTGCGGTAGGTAGAGTGGTGATGTTTAGCTGGTGAGGAGCGTCGTCTGCGTAGGCAAGTAGAAGTCAGAGTCGGAGATTGAGCGGGTGTTGCCACTCCTGTCTCTCAGTCGGCAACGCGAGCTAGACGGAAGTATTTGTAGTTCGCCTTGGCGAGACGGGGGAGCGAGCAGGAATTGACGCGGGCATTTTGGAGTGACGACAGCCTTGTTCCAAATCTCAGTCATCCCGTGGCTCCCTATGACGCGTTGCGACGACGAAGCTTGAGCGAATGCAATGCGCGGGTAGCCAAAAGTATACTAAACTTGGGTTTTCTAGCACTTAGCAAGGCCAACCCCCTTTGAACCGCGACGGTCGTGACAAGTACTTCCGGTTGGACTTGCCATGCAAATTGTTGAACGGAGTTTGACGAGCCACGAGGTGCAAAAAACTCCTCCCCCGATCGCGAAAAGTCACTACGCTGAGATATCATTATGGGGTTGGGTGAAAGACGAAGTCTGCAGCTGGGGCTAGGAGACCGAAGGCACTTGGTGGTCCCACAGATGGTCAACACAACGTACAAAGTGGGAGGTTATGGATTGCGCATCTGAATAAATGACTATCAGTGTGAGTGCTGGGAGGCGCCGGGATCCGCACCTCCCTAGCTGTCATTACCGATGTTGAATAGAAGGAGTGGAGGTCGGTCGGTGTGAAACCTCGCTCCCCACGCATTGAGCGTACAAAGTCCGAGGTATGAAAGTCGCCTTGACAACTTTGACCGGGAACAACGAAGACATCATCGGCGAGGCCTTGAGCAGCGTTGTCGGACGGGTCGATATCTGTCTTGTGATCGATACAGGTGTTACCGATCATTCTCTTGAGATCGCGCGTAGCATCACTCTATATTCCCATTGGGTTTTAGTTTTTTCGATGCGCGTTTCGTCGTTTTCCCTCCGTCTGGCGAAAGGACTTTCCGGCGATTTGTACGATTTCCACACGATGGCAGAGTCTGTCAATGAGGGTTGTTCGGCATGCTGAGCTTGAAAAAACCTGATTCCATTGAGCGAATGATTTCAAAGCTCTTTATTGAACCGAACAAGGGCTCGTATCACCTCTAGCTACTTGCCGTGCACGTAACTTCAGGGCTTCTCGAAACACGTTTCTTCACTGATGGTGCGCTTCGAGCAGGACTTGAGCCACCGCTGGCGTTTTCGACAAATTGAACGAGCTGAGGTGTTGAGGTGCGGGCGGTGAGCAAATCTTTGTGCAAGGGCGAGAGTTGAGACTGTCAGCGCATTGGATCGGGGAGACAGGAAAAGTCCTCAGAACACGCAAAAAAGTACTTGGAACTTAAAGCAGGAACGGGGGAAGTACGCCTCGGGAAAAGACTCGTCGTTCAACGCCTTGCGAAGACAATGCCCTTCAGTAAATGCTCTGGAGCGTCGTTCAAAGCACTTAGGATGACATGGGACGTTTCGCCGTACTTATTATCGTTGGCGCTCTATTTGTAGGGGGTTCTTCTTGTGCTAGTGAGGCGCCGTTCAAAGCAACTGACTCGGTGCAAGTTGGGTTGCTGCTGCCTTTCACTGGGTCAATCGCCGGACTCGGCGATATCGGTGAGCGAGCCAGTGAGGTGACTGCCCAATGGTTCAACGACGCAGGAGGTGTTCACAACCGACCTGTCAAGCTCGCCAAGTATGACACTGAGTCGTCTCCAGAAGGAGCCGCTGCCGCTGCCGAACAGCTCTTCTTAGATGGTCATGAAACAATCGTGGGGACCCTCTTCGTCGCAAGCGCTGCCTCGGTTTTGCCGGTTGTCATCGACCACGAAGGTATCTTTTTGACAGGAGCAGCCTCGGCGCCGTTGCTCGAAGAGCTAGATGTAGACAGCGGGCGGCTCTTTCGCACCGTCCCTTCTCTGCGTCTGAAGCAACAGCGCAAACATTGGTCGACAGAAAATATCGCTCAATCAGCTTTGTACAGGACGCCGCAAGCGCTGAAGAGTATCTCCCCATGTCTTGATCGCTTTTTTAGTTGAGCTTCAGCCTCGCCATTGTGTTGCTCGTTGGGAGTCACGTACGCAATGGCGCTCCGCAGATGCTCACCATTGTACCACTGCACTAAATGCTCACCCATGCTTGAGGGGCCTCCAGGTCAAAGAAGCCTAAAACTTCCAACGACTCAAAAGCACTCTTGACCATGCCGCTCGCCAACAGGGACAGGTAAGTTCGTTAAAATACAGGGCAATCTGCACATTTAATGGTGAAAATGTCACTTTAAGTGCAGATTGCCCTGTATTTGCTGGGGCGCGCCTCTCAATCCCACCCTGGTCTCATAGAGCAATCAAAGGTGCGATCACCAGCGCAACAACACTCATCAACTTGACCAAGATGTTTAATGAAGGACCAGCCGTGTCCTTGAAAGGATCTCCGACAGTATCGCCGACAACAGATGCGCTGTGGGTTTCTGTGCCTTTTCCGTGGAGGCTGCCGTCTTTCATGCGGTAGCCCTCGCCGCTTTCGATTGTTTTCTTTGCGTTGTCCCAGGCTCCGCCAGCATTGGACATAAAGAGGGCCAAAAGAACGCCAGTCACTGTAACCCCCGCAAGCATTCCGCCTAAAGCTTCTGCACCGGCTAGAAATCCGCAAAGTACTGGGCTGCTAATGGCTAGAGCACCGGGAAGCACCATCGATTTGATGGCGGCTTGAGTGGAAATATCGACGCAGCGGGCGGTATCTGGTTTGGCCGTTCCTTCTAGGAGACCATCGATTTCTCGAAATTGTCGGCGCACTTCTTCGATCATCTCCATGGCGGCCGTACCCACCGCGGCCATGGCCATGGACGAGAAGAGAAAGGGCAACATGGCACCAATGAACATTCCGCCAATTACGTTGGGCTTTGAGATATCAATGGTCTTGAGGTTGGATTGTTGCATGAAGGCAGCAAAGAGAGCCAAGGCGGTCATGGCAGCTGAGCCAATAGCGAAACCCTTCCCAATGGCGGCGGTAGTGTTGCCGACCGCGTCGAGCTTGTCTGTACGTTCCCGTACCTCGGGGGCTTGTTTGCTCATTTCGGCGATACCCCCTGCATTGTCGGCAATGGGACCATAAGCATCCACTGCGAGCTGAATGCCCGTTGTAGAAAGCATACCTAGGGCGGCAATGGCCACACCGTAGAGTCCGGCCATATGAGCGGCTCCAATGGTTCCTGCGACAATGCAAATGATAGGAGCGGTTGTAGACTGCATGCCAAGGCCCAGCCCGGCAATAATATTCGTGGCAGCACCCGTTTTTGACTGTTCGACGATACTAATTACGGGGGCTTTACCGATAGAGCAGTAGTAGCTAGTGATGAGACCAATGGCTACTCCTGTGGCGAGTCCAATTACGGTGGCGACCCCGACGTTGTTGGCTGTGACCAATTGTCCGCTCAGCTGAGTGCCGTTTTCGGGCCACATGGCTTTTGCCAAGACAAAGGTAAGAGCGGCCATGAGCGCGGCAGACCCAAATGCTCCCGCGTCCAAGGCGTGTTGGGGATTGCCGCCCTCTTTGGTGCGCACAACAAATGTACCAAGAATTGAGCAGAGAGTTCCTCCAGCAGCGATTACTAGGGGAAGCAGTATGGGGCCGAGGTGGCCATCGTCTTGTACCACGGTGGCTCCTAGGCCAAGGACCATGGCTCCAATGATGGCCCCTACGAAGCTTTCAAAGAGGTCGGCGCCCATGCCCGCGACATCTCCCACGTTGTCGCCCACGTTGTCGGCGATGACTGCCGGGTTACGAGGGTCATCCTCGGGGAGTCCGCTTTCTACCTTACCTACAAGATCGGCCCCTACGTCGGCGGCTTTCGTATAGATGCCTCCTCCGACTCGGGCAAAGAGTGCAATGCTTGAAGCTCCCATGGAAAAGCCAGTGAGAACATTTACCGTGGTGATGAGGGCGTTCTTACCCTCAAATACACCGGTCAAAATAATGTAGAGACCACCCAGACCGAGCAGAGCGAGTCCCACTACACACATGCCCATCACTGATCCGCCTGAGAACGCGACTTGTAGGGCAGGGGCGAGTCCTGTGCGGGCAGCTGCTGTGGTTCGTACATTGGCAGTGGTGGCCACTCTCATGCCAAAATATCCAGCTAAGCCAGAGGCGCTTGCGCCTAGTACAAAAGCCACAGCAATCAGGGGGCTCCGGGACTCGCTGCCGCTATTGGCAAAGGCAAGCAGCGCGGCCACAACGACAACAAAGCCAGCGAGTACTTTGTATTCGCGTGCTAGAAACGCCATAGCCCCTTCACGAATGAGGGCTCCAATTTCCACCATTTTAGCATCGCCCGGATCTTGCTTACTGACCCAATTCGATTTGATGAAGGCGAAGATGAGCGCCACGATTCCAGCGGCCGGAGCAGCGTAGATCAAAGATTCCATTGATTGATTTCCCTCAGTCCCTTTTTGTTGGCGGTGATATTCCACTCAACGATTGTTCCCTCAAGCATTCCTTTGGACCCGATTGTGCAATCAACACGAGATCCTCCGTAAAGTTGATGGAAGTATCAAAAGATAGCCGATTACAGGGAGAATAAAATGCGCGGGTTGATCTCCCTTCTCAGAAGGTCGAATGCATTTCATCTTCTTTGAGAGAGAAGCAGGCTGACTGCCCCAAAGGGGGGATGGTATTTTTTTATCCCCCGATGACAAAGAGACGTAATGTTCAATTCGGGTCGCCCTCCAGAGGTGTTTTCCTCCGCAGCTCCTTCAGATGAGCAGCGTGAGGACGTTTCTTCAGAAGAGAGAGGGCATCGGTGACCCTGCTTGCTTGGGTAATGTCTTTATTAGAATTGCGCTAGGACAAAGGGTGCTTCTTGATCTCAACACTGCACTCCCCAAGAAATCGATGGCGCATTTCTTGGGGGGCGAGGAGACAAGTTGCTGGCGTGAAGTGGTGGCGGTAGCGCGCGAAGCATCGGTAGGAGAGATTTCTCAAGAGGCGCGGTACCAGGCGAATGAGAAACAGGGCAACCCGGTAGCCTTTGACGTAAAGCAATGTTGCAATGACAGCGTCGGCGTAGATTTGAGCCTTCAATTGGCCTTGGTTCTCCTCAAGCCAGACGAGTGAATCAAGAGAAGGGGACAGGTGAGCCGCCTGAGTGAGTTGCTTTCCGCACGAACTTTGCAGGGACGCAAAGCGCAACTTGTGCGTATATTCGTGACTTAGAATCCACTGAACTGCACGTGCGCAGACTCCACATTCTCCGTCGTAAAGGAGAATAGGCCCCTTTTTTAGCAGGGAGGAGAGATCAGAGTTCACGGTAGGTGCCTAAAGCCTCCTCTACATGTTGGGGGCTGCGCAATCCCACCAACACACCACTTATTGCTGGTGCATCACTCACTAAGTACAAGGCTCGCTGGGCCCAGGAATAGTGAGAGAGATCTTGTTTTACAGCTGCAGAGAATTCGGGCTTCTTCGGAAGTTCTTTGGTCAAAGACTGCAAGAACTCACGATTGTGGTCGGTTGCTGTTTCACGGACTGCCGCGAGCCATGCACCAACGGCCTGTACGTAGTTGGTGCGAAATTTGCGCCAGCTCTCCTCGCCTGGCCCTGCAAAGGCGCGATCCAGTTGTCCCAGAAGCTGGCGTATCTTGGGGGTCAGCATGGTGGCTTCCGCTAGCGTGAATTGTTCTCGCGTTTGCATCTGCTCCATGGTTTTTCCTAGGGGGCCACTGAGGGGTAATACGGCCTTTTGGTCGATTTTTCCCGAGAGTCGTAGGGCCGGAGCAAAGGTAGTTTCAAATTCTGCCTCGAGGGCAGCCACTTTATAGCGTTTACTGTTTAAAGCGTCGGAGCGACCACCATCCTCAGCCTTTGGGGGGTCGACCAGACGCAGCAAGGCGCCTTGAACAATTGAACTGAGGGGGCGCACCGCGAGCACAGCGAGTCCCTGGGATACGGCAAATTGAGCAAAGCTGGAAGGGGGCTTTGTCTCGTTCAACAAGCTGGAAGGGGCGTAGGGCTGGAGGGCAGCGCTTTGAACCAGGTTGACGGGTAATTCAATGAGTTGAAGGTGATGTCCGTGGGGGCTCACGCTCTCGGCAATATCCAGGACCCATCTCAAATCGATATGCACTTCGGGGGTGGGGGAGGCAACGAAGGTATTTGAAAGAATTCCGTAGGCACCAATTGATCCTGCTTTTACTTCGCTTTCCAAAAGCGCAAAGGCTGCGCCCAGGGCTTGCTCTAACTCTTTGTGACTCTTCCCAGCGCTCAAAAGGTGCTCAGGGCTTTGAATGAGGCAAAAGTCGAGATGCTCTAGGCCGAGGCGCTGGCGGGAGGCTTGTATCTGCTCTCTTAAAAATTGAGGGTCGAGACTAAATGCCCCACTTTCTAGGGAAATGTCGTGGGGGGACCCCTCTGCTGAGCCTCCTCTGCTGTTGAGAGGAGTGGTGAAGGCAAGCTCCCCCTCTTTTTTGCGGCGTTCTTCCAATTGTTCGGCTTGGCTGCCGAGGGCAAGCCCTACTTTGGTGATCACAAGGAGCGAATCGCGATCGAGGCGCCCCTCAGCACAGAGTTCTCCTACGACTTCTCCCAGCAATCTCTCGCTGTCCCCCAATGCAAAGCTCGGGGAGGTATCCAGGAGGTTGCAGCCTTCTAGGAGCGCAGTGCGCACCGCTTGGCGATGAGCTGGGTGGTCAAGACCAACGCGATGGCTACCTAAACCAATGCGAGAAACGGTAAAGTCTTGTATTTGGCTAGAGGCCCTAGGGGGTAACTTTCTTGATTGTTGGAAACGTAGAGTTCCTTCTTTTGTGGCGCGTCCTGGTAGAAGCTGGACTCCCAACTCGCTCTTACGCATCTCCTTTTCTCTTTTGCTCACTTGCCTCAGAAGTTCCTGGAGATCTCCAGAATTGTGCACCGGAGCGGCGCAAACTTGATTTTGGCAAAGGTAAGCGCTGGGTTTGTCGGAGAATCGATTCTGAGTGAGGGGTGAGAGCGCGCTTTCGTCCTCGGAGGAATAGAGGCGAGTTTCGATGCGCTGGGGGAGAAAAGTTGCGGCAACTGTGAGGGCGAGGTCGGAGGTAGCCTCCTCATGGGCAGATCCCGTGAGTACAATTTCTAAAGGGGTGTCCAACAAAAAATCGATAGCAGAGAGCATGGCGCAATAGGCGCGGGGTGTGCGCTTGATGGGAGCACTGAAGGCCCGTGCAATACTTTCGGCCCGAGTGCGTAAGTTGGGTTTGTTGGTATGCACGCTCAAGCGGGCCAAAAGGAGGCAAGCGGAGGCATTGGCGCTCGCCAGAGCGGAGTCTCTGCCATCCTGTGCCCGTGTGAGCAAGGGTGGTTCTCCTGATTGGGGTTTCGCCATCGTCGAAAAGAGCGCCCCCTCATTCGACGGATCTGAAAAATCTTCTAGCATGCGTGTGGCGAATTCGAGGCTTGCTTCGAGGTATTGTTTGCCTCCTCCGGCTTCGTAAAGTGCGAGCAAGCCTTCTGCCATAAACGCATAATCCTCTAAGAAGGCGTGAATATGGGAGCGCCCAGAACGAGTTGTACGAAAAAGGCCTCCATCTTCTCGTCGCATGCCCTCACCTGCGGAGGCCGGAGCGCAAAGAAAGTCTGCAGCCCTTTGTGCCGCCTTGAGATAGCGTTCGTCGTGAAAAGTCCGCGCCCCATTGGCGAGAGCGCGAATCATCAGTCCGTTCCAAGAAGTCAGTATTTTATCATCTACCTCGGGGGCGACGCGTGTGCTGCGCCCTTGAAAGAGGAGAGTACGGGCCATCTCCAAACTTTCTAAAAGCTTGGCCTCGGCTATTGCAAGAATGCGCGCTACGTCTTCGAGACTCCGTCGAGTAGAAAGAACACTCTTTCCCTCAAAATTTCCTTCGAGGGTGATACCGTAGAATTCACAGAAGTGAGTTGCAGCGGGTTCTGGAACAAGGGCTCGTACTTGGGCTTGGTCCCAGACAAAGTATTTACCTTCAATTCCTTCGCTGTCTGCATCGCTTGAGGAGAAAAACGGACCCTGAGGGCTTTGCATCTCCCGAATTATATAGTCGAGGGTTTCTCGGGCAATTCGTCGATAGGGGGCATGCCCTGTCGCTTGAAATGCCTCGATATAGGTGTCTGCGAGCTGGGCATTGTCGTAGAGCATCTTTTCAAAATGGGGTATAAGCCATTGGGAATCGACGCTATAGCGACAAAAACCACCTCCTAATTGGTCATAGAGTCCGCCGCTCATCATGCCATCGAGGGTACGCAGAACCATTTTTAGCAAGGGGGCTTGGCCGGTGCGCCGATGGTAGCGAAGTAAGAGTCCCAGTGCAGCAGTGGCCGGAAATTTAGGAGCTCCTCCAAAGCCACCGAAACCGGGATCAAATTCTTGAGAGAGGGCGCGGCAAGCGGCACGAATGGAGTTCTCCGAAATTCCTCCTAGGGCATGGGGCTGGTGACGATTTTTCACGTGCACGGTCAGCTCTGCGGCCTGGGTGAGGAGGCTCTTGCGATCGTCTTTCCAGATGGTGGAAATTTGGCTCATCAGGGAGCTCAGCCCAGGGCGACCCGCTCTATCATGAGGAGGAAAATAGGTGCCCGCAAAAAATGGCTGTCCCTCGGGAGTTAAAAATAAGGTCATGGGCCAACCACCACTACCCGTGAGAGCCACGGTGGCACTCATATAGAGTTCATCTATGTCTGGGCGCTCTTCTCTATCTACTTTGATGCAGATGAAATTTTCGTTCATCTGAGCTGCAATGGCTTTATCCTCGAAGCTTTCACGCTCCATCACGTGGCACCAATGGCAGGCGGAGTAGCCAATACTTAGTAGAACGGGCTTGTCTTCTTTTTTTGCTCGGGAGAAAGCTTCATCGCTCCAAGGAAACCAGTCTACGGGGTTGCAGGCATGGTGCAGGAGATAGGGGCTTGTTTCGGAGGCAAGGCGGCGCTGCATGAGCTGCGAGCTAGCGCGAAACGCGGGGAGCAGCCAGAGAGCGCCTCAGGGCTTTGAGTCACGGGGGAACGCTGCGGGTCAGGGGCGCCGGAGCTAGAAGAGCTGAAAAGAGGAGTTACATGCCCAATTCGGCGCAAAATCCAGGGTTTTTACCTGAAATTTGTCCGTTTTTGAACGAGAGATCGCAAGAAAGAGGTGCTGAAAGACTTTCCGCGTAATCGAGGATGAGTGCGGTGGACCAATCGCGCGCGCCGTCGACTCGGGCTCGAACAATTCCCTGTTGATCCACGAACCACGTTTCGGGGTACAATTTTGTTCCGAACAACTCCGTGACGACTGAGGACTCGGGATCGACCAAGACCTCAAAGGGAGCGTCCTCGCCCAGAATAGATTTTAATGTTGCGGAGGCATCTTCCGCGGACTCATCGGTGGTGATGGTGACGAGGGAAATATCGTCACGTCCTTTAAGGGTATGCCCTAGGGTCGCGAGTGAAGGCATCTCTTCGAGGCAGGGAGGACAGGATTTACTCCAGAAATTTAAGATGACGACTTTGCCCCGATAATCACTGAGGCTCACCATCTTACCGTCGAGATTGGGCAGTTTAAACTGCGGTGCCCGTCGACTTTTTCCTGCATAATGAGGTTTCATTGAACAGAGGGTGGCGCACGAACGCCGCTCTTCGCCGTCTTTTGCGGTGATCACAAAAGCGTAGACAAACCACGAGGCGGCAATAATGAAGAGTATTTGTGCTGCTTGGGCGATCCTCACGCCATGGCTGTAGCAGAACTTCTTGAGGGCGTCGTTAGCTGGGCACCAAAGAAGCCGGGGCAATCGGCTCGGAGCCAGTAAATAGGAAGGAAGAGGTGTTTTTCCTGGAAAAAATCCTCAATTTGTGGATTCAGTCACTATATTTCGCCCATGCGCACTTCAAATTCTAGGCCGGGCGTTCAGTCTGCAGCTCTCCCTTCTGATTTTTTTCTGCCGAGAGAAAAATGTGCCTTAGATATTCTCAGTTTGGGCGAGGTCATGTTGCGCTTCGACCCCGGTGTGGGCCGCGTACATACCGCCCGTCAGTTCAGCGCGTCAGAAGGGGGCGGGGAGTACAATGTCGCTCGGGGTTTTTGTCGAGCCTTTGGGCTGCGCGCTAGCGTAGTCACGGCTTTGGTGGACAATCCTATTGGACGTCTCATCGAGGACCTTATTTTAGGAGGTGGAGTTCATACTGGCAATATTTTGTGGAAGCAGGACGATGGCGTAGGGCGTCTGGCTCGCAATGGTCTGAACTTTACCGAGAGGGGTTATGGCCCGCGCCCCGCTTTGGGCTGCTCGGATAGGGGGCATACGGCCATCTCTCAATTAGGTGTTGATGAGGTGGATTTTGCAAAAATCTTTTCCCAAGGCGTGCGTCTTTTGCATACCGGAGGCATCTTTGCTGCCCTCGGCGAAAGTACGAGTGCTGTTGCCGAAAAGGCGATGAGTGAGGCGCGGGCTCAGGGGGTGCGTATCTCCTACGATCTCAACTATCGACCTTCATTGTGGAAAGGAATAGGAGGCGAGGCGCGCGCAGCAAAGGTAAACGCTCAACTGGTTCAACATGCTGATTTTCTCTTTGGCAATGAGGAGGACTTTAGCGCTGCATTGGGTTTTGAAATAGAGAGTGACTTGGACGAAATAGACCCTCATGCTTATGCAAAGTTGATGCGGGAAGTTGCGCGCGAGTACCCCAATTTACGAGTGATCGCGACATCTCTACGGGTGGCGCCCACGGCCTCAAGCAATCAGTGGGGGGGCCTACTTTACAATACGCAACGGGATGAAATTGCCTACATGCCTCCTCAGGAAACAGCCATTTTCGATCGAGTAGGCGGGGGCGACTCTTTTGCTTCAGGAGTACTCTACGCCCTGCTCAATTCTTGGAGTTTAGAACGCTCTTTGAGCTGTGGTGTAGCTCATGGTGCTCTTGCTATGAGCACGCCGGGGGATACTTCTATGGCGAGTTTGCCTGAGATTGAGCGATTGATGGCGGGAGGAAATGCCCGCATTCAGAGGTAAAGGGGGCGGGGGCTATTTGCCTTCGTATTCGCAACTGGCGTTGCAGGTCTCGTGAACAATGATTTTGCTCAACCCGGAGAGGGAGGGCAAAAGTCGGGTCCACAACCACTGACAAAGAATTTCACTTGTCGGGTTCTCTAACCCTTCAATCTCGTTGAGATAGTGGTGGTCCAGTTGGTCAAAAAGGGGAGCCCAGGCGTCATCAATTTCGCTGTAGTCGATGTACCAGCCCGTTTTTTTATCTACAGGTCCCTCAACCACGATCTCAATTCGAAAACTATGACCGTGCAGGCGTTCGCATTTATGCCCTTCGGGTACTTGGGGGAGCCGGTGGGCTGCTTCAAAGCCAACTTTTCGAACTAAACGGACATTCATCGCGACAAGGCGATTAGCCGAGAGCTGCTCAAGGGGAAAGGGAGAAAGGCGAAGTTATTCGAATTCGATGCGCCAGCGCACATCGGCCCCCAGATTTCCCCCGGTTGCAGAGGCGACATTTCCCACGTTGTCAAAGGAGCCTTCTACGCTCAAGCTCTTGGTTGCTCGATATTCGACGTTTGAACGCACTTCGGAACTATCGCTCAGACTCGTTGTTACGCTGGCTCTGATGCGGCGACTGAGTCTTTTGCCGATCGTTACCGTGGGCTCAGTGCGCCCCGTGCGTGATGAGTAAGAGCTCCCGAAACGAAATTCGTCGATGGGCACTACATTGGTCACAGCACTTTCCGCCCCAGAGAGACTGCCTAAAGCTTCGAGAGCGACGGAGCTGCCAACTCCAGAATTCTGCATTTGGTCCAACTCGGTGCGAGTGAGCCCGACTGTAAGTAGAAGAAAAATATCGTCTTGAGCCAGGGCGGGATCGCTATTGAGATCCACTTTGAGATCATCGGGAGCGCCATAGGCATGAAGACGAATTCGCCAATTTCCGGCGGTGGGTGTCGTGCTACTTGATTGGGCGGAGGCGGACGTGCCCGCAGCTCCTCCTCGATCATCGTAGCGTCGGTATTCCGTGATAGCCCGCAGATCAACCTCTGGTCGTAGGCGTGTGGGATCGTTGAATCTGACCAAACCACGTTGGATCTCAAATTCGTTACGGCGCACAAAAACCAGCCCACCGCTCTCCAATTCGAGAGTGCCCACCGCTCCAAATCGTTGATCGGTACCCGTAACACGTAGCCCCGCTGGATCGATGTTTAGTCCAACCTGCACCAATTCGTTTTCTACCTTGAGGGGGCGAGACGAGTGAATCAACACATCTATTTTCACGTGGTCGTTGGTTTCATCGTAGCTTTCAATGATAGTTTTATCCCCCCGCGCAGCCAAAGCTGAGATATCGGCGGTTGCGCTCATCGGTTTTGAGTAGAGGGCAGATAAAATCGTGACCTCTCCCGATACGAGGGGAAGCTCCTGAGATGAGCTATTGAGAGGAGGAATATTTACGTTGAGGTCCCCATCAAATTTGAGCCGTGTGTGTTCGTTGAGGGGCAGGGCTACATTTTTAGCTCCTAGTTTAAGGTCGATTCTTCCTAGTTTGCCACGTGTGAGAGGCGCCTCGCCGTGGAGGGAGAGTGAGCCCCCGCCCCAGTGTGCATTTCCCTCTTGAACGTGCAGACCTGATTGATCGAGGGCTACCGTTACGTTGAGATCTTCGACGGGGGTGCTCAGCCCGGTGAGTTCGAGGTGTCCTTTTTTAATCTTGATGGCGCCGCTTAGCAGAGGAGAGTCGAGGGGACCGACTAGACTGAGTTTTGCGGCCATCTCTCCTTCTGCGTGCTCAATGCCCGGTACTGCAGCTGCTAAGATGTCGAGACTTGTAGGACGAAGCTCGAGGGTGGCTTGAAGGTGACGCTTTGCATCGAGGCTCATCTTTGCGTCGAGGATTCCGCTTTGACCCCGCGAGGTGGAGGCGCGCAGGGCAAGATATTCGGTAAATATTTTCTTGTCTTGAATCACCAGCGCAGCCCGTCGATCTTCTAAGGCAATTTTGAGATCGTTTTGTTCTAGGTTGGCGCTGGTTATTTGTAGCTTCGCCTCGGAAGAAAAAAGGTCATCGAGGTGGAGCTTCTTGATGGTGAGCGCGCCCGAGAGCGTACCCTGGGGAAGCTGTTGTTGAAGCAGGGCTCCACCACTGAATGCGCTGAGAGTTCCGATATTGAGAGCGCGCAGGTGCGCATTTCCTTTCAACACCATTTTTCGCTGGCGAGAAACTTCAAGATTCTCGAAAACAATTTGCTTACCAAAGAGCTGTCCGTTGATTTTGAACAGACCTTGGCGCTCATCTTTCTTGTATTCTGCGAGGGTGTAATCGGTGGAAATTTCTCGTCCACACCCAGTCGTTTTGTTCCCCGACAATGCCCTTGGTGACGCCAGTTCTTTTTCTGGCTCAAGGTTTATGGTGAAGTGCGAAGGTGCCAGTTTGGCTCCCGCCGATTCAAGAGTAGAGAGCTCGACCTCTGCGTTAAAAGCCAGAGCATCAACACGTCCGCCTAGTTGTCCTACACCTGTTATATACCCGTCCGCCTGGCCTAGGAACGTCTCTAGGGCGTTCACTCGTGAAACAGGTACACGGGTAGCCATGAAATCACCCTGCAAAAAGCCGCCGGGGTAGATTGCAAGTGAGCTAAAGATGGATCCCGTGCCCTTGCGAAAGGTAAGGGCAGGAACCTCAACGCGCATGCCTTTGCTTCCGGCACTCATGTCAAACCAATCGAAGATGAACTCCACGTTGCCACCACTAAAGGTCTCACCAAGAAGGGCGCTTTTTCCCAGGGTGCTCGTGCCGCTGACCATGAGTTGTCCCCCGCCGCAGGTGTCTTCTGGACCACCTAAGAGATAGCGCACTTGGGCTTGTATCGTGCCCTCGGCTTCCAGGTCACTCCAGCGCGGGTCTTCGTCAAAATGAAATATACTAAAGAACTCTTTTGTGAGAAAATTTTGACTCGTTACGGTGCTCGTGAACTCGACTGAAGCAGGCCCATCAAAGGAAAGTCGTGCGCTGGGAAGGGCGTAGTCCATCGCGCCTTTGTGTCCCTTTACGTCGCGAAATTCTACGTACAAGGGCTCAAAGAAGATATCTGCTTGCTCGACATCACCAGCAGAGAAGCCTCCAATTACCAGATCTTTGACGCTCACAGTGCCATCAAGTTGGGGGTGTAAAGCGGGGCCTTTCAAGTCAATGTAGACGTGAGACTTACCAGCGAGACTTACGTCGGCGATGGGGCTCACGTCGGCAAGATTCAATGTGCCACCTTCTTTTTTTAGCCGTAGGGCTAGAGGTCCTTGGTAGAAACCGATGGATACAAGCTCGATAGGGAGATGACTTTCTCCAAAATGGAGATCGGCGTCGTAGAATTCGAGGGCAGCTTCATGGGAGCGAAACCTGCCTTTGAGGTGGGCCTTTTTGATACCCACCATCGCGCGACGTGCCGGATCGTCGAAACCTCGATCCCATTGAACGAAGTCCCGAGTATGCCCTTCGAACCCTGCATCAATATAGAAGGGGGAGATTGTGCCGCCCAATTGAGTGATCGTGGTGGTTCCAAAATTCCAGTCAACCCATGAGTGGTCAGTGACGCCAATGTCTTGCATCACTCCTGGAAAATCTACTCCTTCACCCACTACCTTCTCGATATGAATTGGCATATTGGGAGCAAAAGGCTCTACCTTGATTCCCGTAACCACGCCTTTGCCATTGCCCCAGGCGATATCCATTGTAGGAACTTGAATTGTATCGTCTGTGACAAGAATGTCCGCCCGTAATTTATCGGCCACCTTGATAAACGAGAGCGTCATGGCCTCGCCTGTGAGTTCTCCTGTAATCTCGGGCAGCCTTCCCCCTGCGCCAAGAGAGATATCCCCTGCAAATCCTACCCAACCGCGGGCGTCCGTACCGGGAAAAAATCTATCCAGAAGGGCGAGGGGCCCCCTGATATTGACGTGGCCCCGTACAAGGGGAAGTTCATCTTTTTGGGGCGTAACAATGACTTGAGTGAGGCGCGCATCTACGCGGCCCTCACCAGGGGTGTTGCACTTGGTTTTACTCTTCGAGTTTGGATCAAGGTCCAGCGCCCCGAGTAGAGAGAGGCGGCGCAATACAATTTGTTTCTTTGATAGAAAGACGCGCAGATCGAGTTCGCACAAGCGATCCTCATCCCAGGAAGGAGTTGTTTTTGCTGGGGGAGTGTTGGGATGCGCTAGGGCATGTGCGTCCAATTGATCTTCTGTGAGGGGAACGTCGCGGTAGCCTATTATGTTCGCGCCTCCTGTTCGCAGCGCGACGTCAAATGTGAGGTTCTTTTCTGCGAACGCATCGACGTCAATTTCTTCAGTGATGATGCGCGTGCCGTCGATATTTAAGTCCAGTTGAGCATTGGTAATGGAAAAACTTCGAAATGGTGCGCGCGTGAGCTCGGGGCGTTGAGTCTCTTTTCCAGAAAATCGGTAGGCTAAGTTTTGAACTTCGCCCTCTTCAAAGACTAAGCGTACTTGGGCGTTTTCAAGTTCAATATCCCCGACATCGATGCGCCCGGCCAGGAGAGAGAAAAATCGTGGGCTGACGGCGATCATTTGAGCGTGCACGGCTGGCGAGCCGCCATCCGTCGATGGGACCGAGAGATCGGTGACCTCAAGGCGCAGCGGGATCAGTGAAAGCTCTACGGAAAATGTCGCTTCGACGCCGATTTCTTGGCGCAAGATTCTAGAGGTTTCGTTGGCAGCCCATTTTTGCAGGGGTTCCGAGCGCAGAACAAGCCCTCCACTGAGGGGAATTGCCCCAATTAGCGCAAAAATCGCGCACAAAAGCCGGGCAAAGGCGCGCCCTACGTTACGAGGGGGACTTTTGGCGCGTTGAGGGCGTTTTTTCCCCTTTTGCTTCTGCCCATCTGCCATCAGGGGGACCTTACCATTTGAGGGCGTTGTGCTAGTCCTGCGCCATGCGCTGCTGAGAAGCCGCCGATTGCGCTTTCCTCATGAGTGATTCTTCCTCGAAATCAGCTAATTCGTCAACTTCTGAGCAGGTTTCACCGCCGGAGCGCGACAAAAAGAGCATGCGCCACCGTCGCGTGCCTGCCCCTCATCGCACGCGCGCCCCCGTGGACGCGGCTCCGGCCGATCCGGCTCGGGTGCTGAGGGCTCTGGACCGTTCGTTGCAAGCTGCCCAAACTGGTGAGACTTCTGAGCCCATCTTGTTGGCCCGTGCCTGCGACTTACAGGGGCTCAGCGCCGAGGACCTGAGGCCACAACTGGACGAATTGATTGTCGCCCCTCATGCCGATCTCGGTCTGGACAGCTTGTTGACCACCGGACTTTTGCAAGCTCTCTTACCCGAAGTAGAGGCAATGGTGGGATTTGGGGACGGGGAGTGGCGCCATAAAGATGTTTGGAAACATACAAAACAGGTGGTTATTCAGACTGTTCCCCGCCTGCAAGTGCGTTGGTCCGCTCTCTTTCATGATATCGGCAAGGTAAAAACTCGGACGGTGAGTGAGCGTGGGGAGGTTCACTTTTTTGGGCACGCCGAGGTGGGGGCCCGCATGTTCAACAAGATGGAGAAGCGCGTGGCGCTTTTTTCCCAGGATGAGGAATTGCAAAAGGAGATCCATTTTTTGGTTCTTCATCATCTGCGCGCAAGCGGCTACGGTGGAAAATGGACCGATAGCGCTGTGCGACGCTTTACCCGTGAAATGGGTCCTTATTTGGAGGACTTGCTGTGTCTTTCTCGTGCGGACATCACTACCAAACGCCCCGAGAAAAAGCGCAAGGGTATCCGTCAGATTCATGAACTCTCCGAACGCGTGAACGCGATTGCTCTTGATGACGCAAAAATTCCTCCTTTACCCAAGGGAGTGGGGGAATTTTTGGTGGCCGAGTTTCAACTACCGCCCTCTAAAATTATCGGTGATATCAAGCGTGCTCTTGAATCCGCCTGTGAGGCGGGAGAAATCGAGTCCAACCGCGACAGTGAATATTACGTGCAATTCGTGGTTCAGCATCGCAGTCGTTTCGGTCTAGCCGAATAGGCTGGGTAGTCGAAGCACGATCTTTCGATCAAACTTTTTGTAGGACTTGGCGCAATGAGCGCCTCAACTTGAGGGGTTCCGGTCAAGTTTGTAGGGAGAGATCCGTTCCCCCCAAGTGCGCTCTGCGAGTCTCCCAAGAGGCTGGTTGCCTTTTCGTGGAGTCAGAGAGGGCGATTGCATCAGTGAAAATTCTCATTGCAGATGACGATAAAATAACTCGCGCGTTGTTGAGCCGCTGGAGTAAACGTTGGGGCTACGAGGTCGTCACCGCAGAGGACGGTGAGGAGGCTTACGAGCTTTTGATAGCCGACGAAGAAATTCAAATCTGTGTATTGGACTGGCTGATGCCTAAAATGAGCGGTCCAGAGGTTTGCAAAAAACTGCGGGCTGCGCGTACAGAGCCCTACGTTTACACGACGCTTCTCACCTCTAAAACCGAAACTGATGATGTGGTGGAGGGACTGCAAGCGGGGGCCGACGATTATATTCACAAACCCTGTCACCCTCTTGAACTCGAAGTGCGATTGCGGGTGGGGCGTCGCCTCGTTGAGTTGCAGCAACGGGTAATTCAAACTCGCGAAGAGCTACGCTTTGAGGCATCACATGATGGACTTACCCATTTGCTCAATAGACGAGCCATTATGCATAGATTGGAGAAAGAGCTTGTAGTTGCTCAGGCTGGGGGAGGGCCGGTGAGTGTGGTGATGATGGATCTCGATCACTTTAAGAGTGTGAATGACACTCATGGTCATCAAGCTGGAGATGCAGTTTTGCGCGAGATACCTCGACGCCTTGCCTCTGTTTTACGAGAAAACGATTATCCTGGACGTTACGGGGGGGAAGAATTTCTCATTGTGTTGGCCGATTGTGGAATTCATTCTGCAGTTGAGATAGCTCGTCGAGTACGTAAAGAAATTGCCGAGAAGCCGGTTTCAATAGATAGGGGAGCCCTGCAAGTGACAGCGAGTTTGGGAGTAGCCTCCACTGAATTTGCCGCGAATCTGGATGTTGATATGCTGATTAAGGCCGCTGACGCTGCGCTTTATCGTTCGAAAGAAGCGGGACGTAATCGGGTGACCAATGCCGATTTGCGAGCATTTGGTTCGTCCGGCCTTTCCTCTGCCGGTAGCGCAGCCTAAGCGCTAGTGCGCGGGGCTATGTCCCAGAGCGCCTGTCTTCCAGGGGATTTTTGCGCCCTTCTTGCGGCGAGCCTTCGTCTTGCCTAAAATTATAGGGTTGAGGAAACTCGCGCGAGTTCGTTCCGTGAGCCCTTGAGCAAGGCGGAGTAGCTATGAAGTTAGCGATTGTGCGAGAGAGTCGCGCCGAGGAGAGGCGTGTAGCAGCGACCCCGGATACGGTGGGTAGGCTGATCAAAAAGCAGGGGTTCGAGGTACTTGTGGAGGCTGGGGCGGGTGTGCGCGCAGGCTTTGCAGACGAGCTTTTCGAACAAGCTGGGGCCACGGTAGTGGGCAACGCTCATGAAGCGTGGGGGACTGCGGACGTTGTCCTCAAGGTCAATCCGCCCGAGCAGCTCGCAGGGGAGCACGAGGTAGATCTCATGAGAGAGGGGGCTACCCTCCTCAGTTTTATTTGGCCTGCAAAGAATCCTGAATTATTGGAGAGACTCGTAAAGCGACGCATCTCGTGTTTTGCCATGGACGCAGTTCCCCGTGTTTCGCGGGCCCAGAAAATGGATGCGCTTTCTTCGATGGCGAATATTGCTGGCTACCGCGCCGTGATTGAGTCAGCGAGCCTCTTCGGTCGGTTTTTTATGGGACAAATGACCGCAGCAGGAAAGGTGCCACCGGCAAAAGTGATGATCATTGGTGCAGGGGTCGCGGGTTTGGCCGCGATTGGCGCCGCTCGCTCTCTCGGGGCAATCGTTCGCGCTTTTGATACACGGCCGGCGGTAAAAGAGCAGGTAGAAAGCCTGGGTGCCGAGTTTCTCGAATTAGACTTCGAAGAGGATGGGACCGGTCAGGGGGGGTACGCCAAGCTGATGAGCCCCCAGTTCATCGAGGCGGAGATGGCCCTTTTCATGGCTCAGGCCCGAGAGGTGGATGTGATCATCACCACCGCATTGATTCCTGGGCGCAAGGCACCGACGCTCATCACCGAAGAGATGGTCCAAGCCATGAGGGCGGGGTCCGTTGTGATGGATTTGGCGGCCGAGGCGGGGGGAAATTGTGCCCTCACGGAGCCGGGGGGGGTGGTGACCAAGCATGGGGTGCAAATAGCAGGGTATCTTGATTTACCGGGACGGTTGGCTCCCACCGCGAGCCAACTTTACGGCATGAACTTGGTGCATTTTCTTTCCGATGTTGGTGGAGCAGATGAGTGGAATATTAATATGGAAGACGTGGTGCTTCGAGGGGCCCTCGTCACTCACTCGGGGGAGTTGCTCTGGCCACCTCCCCCTCTTGAACATCCTCAAGAGGGGGTAAACAAGTCCCAGTCTATCCCGCTGGGTCCTCCAGGGCCAAGCGCCGAAGAGCTAAGAAAGAAGCGCGCGCGCTCGAGCGCCTTCGTCTTGCTCTCTCTCTTCTCTTTCTTGGGGCTTTTGGGTTTTGTCGCCCCAGCGGCCTTCATAGGACACCTTACCGTGTTTGTTCTCGCCTGCTTTGTCGGTTGGCAAGTGGTTTGGAATGTCACTGCAGCTCTTCATACTCCACTCATGAGTGTGACCAATGCGATAAGCGGCATCATTATTGTGGGAGGAATGTTGCAAGTTTCTGGTCCCGTGGGCAGCCCCGCCATGATTTTGGGATCCATCTCCATTTTCTTGGCTACCATTAATATATCTGGTGGCTTTTGGGTGACTCAGCGCATGTTAAAAATGTTTTCACGTTAATTGATTCGGAAATTGCAAATAATGTCATCTTCACTTACGACAGTTGCCTATCTCTTCGCCGGAATCCTATTCATCTTGAGTCTGAGCGGTCTGAGTTCTCAACAAACTGCCCGACGAGGCAACCTATATGGAATGTTGGGCATGGCCCTGGCCATCGTGGTCACAGCTTTCAATGAGAGTGTTGCCTCCTACGAGATATTCATCCCTATTGTGCTCGTCGGCTCTCTAATCGGCGCTTTTTTGGCCGCTCGCGTCCCCATGACGAGCATGCCCGAACTTGTGGCCATTTTACATTCGTTTGTTGGGGCGGCGGCTGTATTGGTTGGAGTTGCGAGCTATCTCGATCCTAACAATCACTTGGTGGGGGCTGAGCACGTAATTCACGAAGTGGAGATCTTCGTTGGCGTGTTTATTGGGGCGGTGACCTTTACAGGCTCCGTTGTCGCGTTTGGAAAATTGCGCGGCACCATTGGTTCTAAGGCTCTTGCTCTGCCTGCTAGAAATTTATGGAACCTGGCAATGATTTCTGTCTCAATCTACCTAGGAGTTGAATTTGTTGGGCAAAGCCATCATGATGGCTTACTTAGCCTGATGATGATGACCGCCATTGCCAGTGTTTTTGGCATATTGATGGTGATGGCAATTGGTGGAGCCGATATGCCTGTGGTGGTCTCCATGCTCAATAGTTATTCGGGGTGGGCTGCGTCGGCCGCTGGGTTCATGCTTTCCAACGATTTGTTGATCATCACCGGGGCTCTGGTTGGTTCCAGCGGGGCGATTCTCAGCTACATTATGTGTGCCGCGATGAATCGTTCGTTCTTCAATGTTATATTTGGTAGTTTTGGACAAACCCAATCAGGAGGAAATTCATCCCCCGGTGGACTAAGCGCGGAATCGGGAGAAGCGACATCGATTTCTGCCCTAGAGACAGCGGTTCTTTTGAAAGAAGCGACGAGCGTGGTGATTGTGCCGGGCTATGGCATGGCTGTGGCTCAGGCGCAGTACCCACTCTTTGAGGTCGTTAAATCTTTGCAGGCGCAAGGGGTGAAAGTACGCTTTGCGATTCATCCGGTGGCGGGCAGACTACCAGGTCATATGAACGTGCTTCTGGCGGAGGCAAAAGTTCCCTACGATATTGTTTTGGAGATGGATGAGATCAATGAAGATCTTCCCGACACGGATATCGTCTTGGTCATCGGCGCTAATGATATTGTTAACCCTGGTGCTCTTGACGATGCATCCAGTCCCATTTTTGGAATGCCGGTGATTGAGTGTTGGAAGGCAGGGCAGACGATTGTCATGAAACGTTCAATGGGAAGCGGATACGCAGGGGTGGGTAATCCTTTGTTCTTTAAAGAAAATAACGAGATGCTCTTTGGGGATGCCAAGAAAAATATCGACCTCATTTTGGACGCACTACGAGTGGAAGCCGCGTAGCCGCCGACCGAAGCTGATGGACGTGCGGCTACCCGATTAGAAATTCCCCGCAGAGGGAGGTCATCGTCCTAGGACAATGACTTGTAGCTGGGCAAAACGTCTCGGTTTCTATTGAAACTGAGACGCGCTCTAGCGATCTGTCTCGGCTGCGGGCGAGTATTATTTACCAATACTTCTCAAACGTGAAGTGACCAGCTTCGCGGCGCTTGTGCTTCTTCAATCCGCGCTCTTTCAGCAAAGTAACCATTTCTTTGATCATGAGAGGGTTGCCGCAGAGCATCATGTGGGCGTTTTCTTCGAATGGCGCGCTCACTTTTTCGAGCGAGCCGTCTTGCCAGACGTTGGTGATGCGTCCCCTGAGTGCTTCAGGGGGGATCTCCGTTGCGTCAAGATCTTTTGCGCTCAAGACTGAGATATAAGTGAGTTGAGGGTTATTTTTTGAGAGGTGACGCAGTTCTTCAGCGTATGCCAATTCGTGTGGGTGCCTGACCCCGTGGACGAGCACAACTTGACCAAATCTCTCAAAGATTTCCCCGGAGCGGATCATGGAAATGTAGGGTCCCAAGCCCGTGCCCGTGCCGACGAGCCAAAGAGTGTGTGCTGGGGGGAGCTCGTCCAGCACAAAATAACCAAGAGCTTGAGGGTCCAGTTTCAATAGGCTTCCCGACTTGAGGTCAAAAAGAGGAGGTGTCAACGCGCCCTCGGAGACCCGGCTGAAGAAGAATTCTAAATGTTTACCCGGCGCAGAGGCTGCCGAATAAGAGCGACGTATTATTTCACCATCGACTTCGAGGCCAATATTGAAAAACTGTCCAGGTAAAAATTCGTTTTCAGTTCGTTCTAACCTGAGGGTGATGAGGTTCTTTCCCCACGAAATCCTCTCGGCGATTTTTACATCGATTAAGCCAGTCATATTCTTTTTGAGCACAGGAGTGCGGAGGGGAGAAGGCTGTCTAGGGATCTAGAGAGCCCACGGTGAAGTTGCACAGGACTGAGGAAGGAGCGCGTTTATGTCACTGCAGTAAGATTCTCTTTTAGGTAGAACATAGGCCCTCTGGTGGACATGTGTCCGCGTGATTCTATCCAATCATCCCGGCAATTCATCGAAAACTACCACTAGCTCACCGGATTTTTATCTCCGCTGAGCTATCCTGCGTCCAATGAATGCACCGAAGAACTGTTCTCACTGTGGCCACGACCTTTCTCGCGCGCCCATCACTGGGGCCGCGGCTTGGCAATGTCCAAGTTGTGGTGCGGCCCAACTTTCCCCGACGGAGGAGTCGATGGGAATGAGTTCAAATGCGTTTCTTAGCCCTGTCGAGCAAGGAGTCCCCCAGTCGAATGCGTTTTTAGACGCATCTCCTCCACCCGCGCCCTCCTCTGCATCATCAGAGGCCTTTGCTTTCGTTCAACCAGCGACTCCCCTTGCACGTGGAGGTCCTGATTTAGACGGAATCGCAGTGGGCGATCCTCACGCGTTGTTTCGAACTGGCCAATGGAAGAGAGCATTGTTGGCAGTCTCGGTGACGGCGGGAGCCCTTGGTGCCCTCTTCTTTGGCATCCCCGTTGAGCAAGAGACGGTATCTCTCGCGTCATCTACTTCGAGTTCTACTCCTGCTGTAATCGGTGGCAGTGTTTCACCACTGATCTTGAAAACACCTACTCATGAGGCGTTGGCTCCAGGGACGACGAGGCGAACACCGGCGAAACGCCCTTCGGAGGCCCAGGCTACCTCTACGGCTTCAGGGTCGTCGGCTCGAAATTTTTCAAACGCATTTCAGTCAGCTGCGCGCTGAGAGCGGTCCCCTGTGACCGCGAGTCTAGGTAGATCTGATAGTTGATGATTTTTCTCCATTATCATGTGCAAAATATCGTCGAAGCTCCTGACATAGGGTGAAAGGCGTGCCATCGTGCACACGCCTATGGGCGAAGAAAAGTGGTTCGATGAAGTCCAGAGCTACTACTGGATTCACAATATTGTTCATCTCCATCGCGAGCTGAACTTTTGGCTGATCCGTGTTGGTGATGAAGGACAGCTCACGTGGATGGAGCTCAATATTGAAGGGAAGCAAATACAGCCCTTTCATTTTGAGATATTTTACGGCTGTGAGGCTAGTAGAAATGCCTATTATCGCGAGATCATGGCTGAGGCGACGCGCGAGAAGCGCATGGTTGTTGGACGCCTTCATGGTTTTTGTGATCTCATTTTTCCAGTCGAAGCCGATCCTGCCGGGCGTACCTTTCTCCTCGCTGGTCAGTTTTCTACGATGCCTCCTTCGTGGGAAGGATTGTGTGAGTCTTGGCAAAGTATTACGGGGCGAGAGGCTGCCAGCGCTAACCCGGACTTTGTGCGCTTTGTAAAGATGGCGCTTCAGCTGCCTATTGTGCGCGAACCGGTCATCGACGGCTTGGAGCGCTTATGTGGCCTCTATTCCGAGTTTCTGACCCGCAAACATCTCTCAGAAAATCATCATCTAGAGGTGGATCGCATTCGGCGCGAAATTTTCGTGCAACACTGGCCCAATACAGACTGGGTATATAGTGCGGTTTCTTCCGAAAAGTTTCGTCTAACCCCTTGGTACCATGAGGGCAGCTTAGGCGAATGGATGCGCGAGGAGATGAAAATTCAGCGTCTGCCAACTACGGTCATGGCCCTGATGTCTCTCGATGCCCCTGACGAGGCTCGCGATACCGTTCAGCTGATGGTGCGAAATTTTTCGGTGCAGCGTAAGTTGATTCGCTCTACTTTTGAAATGCCTCATACCGCCGCGAATCACTTGGGCGACTATGGAGTGTTTTTTGTTACCTCGGCCGATCCGCGCAAGAGCCCCGCGGCTGCTCGCGCGGAGTTACGGGACAGAGCCCATGAGATGCAGGCATTGGCGAGGCAGGCTGGCGTGCGCGCTGTTGTGGGCATTGGTCCAGCAGCAGCTCCAGGTGAGTCCTTAGCATCCTCCTATCAAGAAGCGGTTCATGCGTTGCACCTTTGTGTTCAACTTGAACGAGAAGTGTTGTTCTTTGATGACGAGTTTGGCTCTGAGGCACGAATTATTCGTTATGCAGATGTGAACGCTTCTATGCAATCACTCAATGATGCATTCGAGCAAGCAGCTCCCGATCCCATTCGTCTTGCATCCGATCGCTATGTGCGTGAGGTTTTGGTTTATTCTGGAGAGCGACTTGAGGTGGTGCGCAGTCACTTTCTCGCTACACTCTTTCGTTTGGTGGGGGCTGTTCAGCGGCGTCATTCCATCAATAAAAAAGCGGTCGATCAGCTGGCTGATGAACTGAGCGCTCGCCTGGAAGAGGCCAGTCGCGTATCCCAACTCATTGAGGCATTTCGTGATGTACTCAATCGTTTGAGTTTTTACGCCTCGCGAGCATTGGAGGGGCCCAAAAGCATCCGATTGGCTGCCAGCTTACAATATCTCCAAGATAACTTTTCGGAGCAGTTACGCCTGCCTGATGTCGCAAAAAAAGCGGGGTTTTCGGTTCCTGCCTTTAGCCGTGTGTTTCGTTTAGCGACCGGGACCTCTTTTCTGGCGTACCTACGCAATATTCGTGTGGAACACGCCAAAAAGCTTCTGCGAACAACATGCCTTCCCACAGCTCAGATAGCCCTGAGTTGTGGTTTTCAATCCCCCCATCATCTGATTCGTTCCTTCAAGAAGGTCACAGCTCTTACACCGGGTGAATACCGTCGCAGCGAAAAAGCGCGCAAGGGTGAGACTTAAGAACTTTGTCTTCCTTGCCGCTCCTCGCGTCGTCCAAAAGCAAATGGTCGTCGGCGCTCGCTGTGGGGACTCTGACAGTTGCTCTCTATGGTATTTCCGGAAAAGTAGCTTTCGGGAGAGAGCCTCGCTTGCTCGAAATGAGCGTCTGGGAGGGGGCCATCCCCTTGTTGCCCTGGACCGTTTGGATCTACAGCAGCGTCTACTTTATCTATCTGGCTTCTTGCGCCCTGCAGAGGGATGAAAAACAATACCGCCAATTTCTGTCTGGTTACGTCTTTGCCTACGCCCTTTCGGGAATCTTTTTCGTTCTCTACCCAACTACTTTTCCCCGCGAACAGTTCCCCCTCTCTTTAGAAGCTCCCTCTTTTACAGAGTACTTTTTCCTATGGTTTAGGACTATCGATCTGCCGACCAACTGTTTGCCGAGTATGCATGTGGGCAGTTGCGTTATGTCGACTCTTCCGTTTTATAAGCGTAGGCCGCGAGTATTTATCCTTTTTTCGATTTGGAGTATCGCAATTGTCGCCACGACCCTCACGACTAAACAGCATTATTTTGTGGACCTGATTGCTGGTGCTGGTTTCGGAGCATTTACCCATTTGCTTTTCTCACGCTTTATTCCCAGCCGCTATTTTACGATCTAACAAAAGAACAACGAACGAAAACGGCCTTCCTCTCCGAAGGAGAAGAAAGCCGCAATTCGAACGTAGGGAGAAATTGTAAGATCAGCCGCAAGTACCGGCGCCGCAGCCGCCTTCTTTGTGACCTTTCTTTTTCTTGCTCTTCTTTTTATCCTTTTTATCCTTTTTATCGGACTTATCGGACTTATCGGACTTATCGGACTTATCGGACTTATCGGACTTATCGGACTTTTCCTTCTTGTCTTTCTTTTCTCCGAGCTCTTTGGCGCAAAGAGGAGAAAGATCATCCAAGAGGCTACTTTCGATACTGGCGTCGCCGTTGAGGGAAATCTCTTGTGCCTGCAAGGGTGAGTCCACGGAGGCGAGAGAGGTGCTAGCTGCGAGGCTTGTTGTGCCCAATGCGGCTAGAGTAAGAGCAAACTTGTTGAAGTTGAGCTTATTTTGCATCAGAAATGTCCAGTGAGGGGAACCTAGGTAGTCGTTGAGATGGGCGCAGATCATCGCGTCCGATCATTGTACGACTCGGCCTTGATAAAAGTTCCAGACAAAATCCCAGATCTATCAAAATTACGCCCCTGCCCCTCAAAACTCCGCGCTTTGCCCACAATGTTGATAGAGTTTACGTAAGTCATCCCAAAAAGCTGGATACGTTTTTGCCACGCAACTCGGATCTTCAATTTGTACGCCCCCATGAGCAAGGCCCAAGATGGCAAAACTCATTGCCATGCGGTGATCGGAGTAAGAGCGAACGATAGCGGAAGTGAGAGGGGCAGGGGTGATAGTCAGCCAATCGTGGCCTGACTCGACCTTTTGCCCCAAACGTTTCAGCTCGTTCACCGTGGCTTCTAGGCGATCAGTTTCCTTAATACGAATATTATATACGTTGGTGATGTGCGTTGGGCCATCGCAAAGAGGGGCAATTGCCGCAAGGGTCATGACGGTGTCGGAGATGTGGTGCATATCAACGTGCACACCTTTGAGCTTGCCCTGACCCTGCACGTGCGTCGAATTAGCTTGCACATCTAAATGTGCTCCTGCGCTTTCAAGAATCTGGGTGAAGGCAAAGTCGCCTTGCAGTGCTCCCGTCGAAAGACCGGGAACCTCCACTTTTAGCCCGGTTGCGGCGCCACAGGCAAATGCGTAACTGGCAGAAGAGGCATCTGGCTCAATCGTATACTCCATTGCTTGGTACGCACCTTGTGCCGGGACTCGAAAAGAGTTGGCGCCTTGTACGGCTGCGTTCCGCGGTACTTTTGCCCCAAAGTCCCTCATCATATTGAGAGTGATATCGATGTAGGGCCGGCTCACCAAATTACCGTCTACTTTCAATTCGATATCATCATCGGCACATTGAGCTGCCATGAGAATCGCCGAAAAATATTGGCTCGACTTTCCGCCGGGCATCGTAACGACCCCTCCCGGTAGATGTCCGCCGTGAATGGTGAGGGGTGGACACCCCGTAGCGCACTCTACTTTTACTCCTAATTGACCCATACCATTGATCAGATCGTCAATGGGGCGTTTCTGCATATGCTTGTCACCCACTAAGGTGACCTTGCCCGGTACTAAGGCCGCAAATGCGGTAAGAAAACGCACGGTTGTGCCCGAGTTGCCGATAAAGAGCTCTTCATCAGGTGCTTTTAAACGACTGCGCCCCCCCTCGACCTTTAAGGTGGTGGCATCTATGTCGGTGATTAAAATGCCCATTTTCTCGAGGGCGCCACGCATATAACGGGTATCGTCACTGTGCAGCACGCCCTGGAGTACCGTCGTGCCCTCCGAGAGAGCTGCAAGTACGAGGGCGCGATTGGTAATGCTTTTGGACCCAGGTATATTCCACACAAAAGGTGGCGTTTCTTTGGAAACACTGAGGGCCTGGAGAGCGAGGGGGCCTTTCGGAAAAGTCATCGGCCCACTCCTAGCGTGTCTTGGGCGAATCGTCTCGTATTACTCGCCTGTCTCTCCGCTGCCCCGTTTTGTGGCTTCCACAGCAAGTTGGTCCACTCGATCGTTCATGGGGTGGCCGCTATGACCCTTTACCCAGCGAAACTGCACATTCTTACGCTGCAAGACCAAAGCAATGAAGGGTTCCCAAATGTCTCGATTCGCCACGGGTTGTCCTTTTGAATTCTTCCAGTCGCGCTTGAGCCAGCCTGTATGCCAGCGGTTTTTGAAACAATTCACAACGTAGGTGCTGTCGCTCACGATGGTGATGGCTCCTTCGTTTTTTTGCACCGCTTCGAAAGCAGCGGTGAGTTCCATACGCTGGTTGGTGGTGGCCGGAGCCGCGCCGCTAGCGAAGCGTCCACCCTCTATGGCCCACGCCCATCCTCCAGGGCCTGGATTTCCGCTGCAAGCACCGTCCGTATAGATGGTGGTACCGGTGGTTAGGGGAGCTAAGTGGGATGTTTTAGAAGTCAAAGCGGGGCTGGGGTTTGAGAGGGGGGGCTCCTCCTGACGGGAGGAACTCTTTTTTTCAAGAAGAGCGCGCAAGGCTGCGGCCACTTTCTCTGGACTTTCCAAATTGGTTGTCTGCCAGCCCACGCCTAAACCTTCGTCTTTGCCGAGTTTGGGAATGATATGAAAATGCACATGCATGACCGCTTGATGGGCGCCCGCTCCGTTGTTTTGGAGGATGTTGTATTCTTTGGAGCCACTGACTTTCATGACCGCTCGGCAGAGGCGCGGCAGCACCTGCCCAATGGCAGCCGCTTGGGCGTCCGGTAGTTGATCGAGGGTCGCGACCGCCTGTTTAGGGATGACAAGAGTATGCCCGCGACTCAATGGGTTCACGTCAAGAAATGCGAGGACATATTCATCCTCATAAACTTTATGGCACGGGACTTCCCCCCGGATGATCTTGGAAAATATTGTTTCGCTCATCGTTTTCCTACACAAAAATAATGCACGCAGGCTTTAGCATGTCTTGTCCCTGGGTGTTCGTATACCCGGCGAGTTTACCCAGCCAGGAAATAGGGGCTCAAATTGAGTCAATGGTCGAGAGGCTCTCGTTCTCTCCGTTCCGCCGGTTGGGATGCGGTACGGACAATTTCTCTCAAAGGAGACTCAGTCTACAGAAGTCTGGAGCCTGAGCTGGCTCTGTATTTTTGTCACGGTGGTCGTTCTGGGCTGCGGCCCGCTGGACGAAGCGGACTTGGACGAAAGCTCCCTTGACCGACCTGAGAGGCAGGAACAATCCTCGGCCGAGACGCCCGCAGCTGAAACGGCAGAAGAAGATTATGCTGTTGCATGGTGTGGGGTACAGGACGAAGAGGGGAAGCTTCCTCATTGGGGGCGGGTGCTCTCCAATTTACCCTTGACGGACCTCTCACTCTATCAGGGAATAGAGATCCCTCTCCTTTCGGGGGCTAGAGACTTGGAGCCCACAGTGCAAGTGGTGGCCGGCAGAGCGCTGCTGGTGCGGGCGTTCGTTGACCCGTTAGGAGGAGAAATCGCTGATGGCGCCCGGCTTATATTGCGTAACGATATGGGGGAGGCGAAGACTTTTGACATAGGGGGCCACTTTTTAAGAAAATCAGCCGTGGATCAATTGCAAAGCACCTACAACTTCCGGATTTCCGGGAAACTGATTGAGCCTTCAAGTGAGCTCCGTATAGAATTTTATCGCATTGTTCATTGTCGAAAGTCCCATAAACCTCCGACGGTACAGAGAGAATTCTCTTCACAATTCTATCCCCTTCACGCACGTGAGGTAGGGGCGATGGAGGTGGTCATTGTACCCATTCGATTTGATGGGGACGGCTCAGGACGTATGCCCGATATGAGTCCCGAACATATTCAAGAACTGCAAGACTTCCTGTACGCGATGTTCCCTGTGCCCGAGGTGATTTTTAGGGTGCACGAGACCGTGGGTTCGAGTGAGACGACGATGGAGGCGATTCTCAGTCAAGTTCTACATCTGCGCGCGGACGAGCGCCCAGCTCCCCACGTTGCCTATTTTGGGCTTGTGAATCCCGATGAGAGCATGCAAAAATACTGCGGAGCCTCATGCGTTGCGGGCGTTTCGGCCGTTGGAAGTGCTTCGGGGGCATCGACGGCGGGGGTGGGCATCGGTTTTCGTGGAGCGGCTGCCGAGACTTTTTTACACGAACTGGGGCATATCCACCGTTTGAAACACTCTCCTTGCGGTGCTCCTCTCGATGCCGACTCTGAGTATCCCCACGATGACGCAAAAATAGGGGCCTGGGGTTACGACATGCGTACCAATCGCTTGATCGATCCAGGGGGGGAGGCCCGCGACTTCATGAGCTATTGCGATCCCACCTGGATCAGCGATTACAACTTTCAACGCTTGATGGATAGACGCGCCTTGATAGGGGCCACTAGGCGCGCCGATATTGTGTACGGAGCTCAAGAGGCTGGTCCGCCGCCACAGAATGATGTTTACGAAATCGCATCGCTTCCTCCCCACGGCACCGCGACTTGGTTAGCCCAGAAAGCAATGACCGCTCTGAGCGAGGAAGAATCTGCCGAGATTTTGGATGAGTGAGGGGGTATCGTCGAGAATATTGTAGTGCACGCCGTTCAATTGGAAGGAAATGGCGGGCGCCTTCTTCAGATTTCACAAAAGGCGGAGGAGGGAACAACGCGCGCTTCGCGTCGTCACGGCGATGAGATTCGTTTTATTCACTAGGTCTGAGGTGCATCTTAGGCAATTTACGCAATTCCGCGGTTTTAGGTCTTTCCAATGATTGACACCAAGACGGAAGCTCGTCAGATCCTCTTGCCCGGGTGGAGCTGCTCTTCTTTATGTTTCGCCTTGAAAAAGATCATTGCGCCCCGGTGGACCTATTCTCAATTGCGACCTCAATATTCATGACAGATCTTTACGAGCACCCCTACTCTCACTTTCTTCAAGAGGTGATCAAGCCCACTCGTTACACCGGATCTGAATTCGGAATCGTGAAGAAAGAATGGGACTCGGTCGACACCAGGGTTTGTCTCGCATTTTCAGATATTTACGATATCGGAATGAGTCATTTAGGGTATAGAATTCTCTATAAGTTGCTCAATGATCATGAGCGTATCCTTGCCGAACGGGCCTATACGCCTTGGGTAGACATGCAAGAGCAACTTCGAAAGCGCGAGCTTCCTCTCGCTTCTTTGGAGAGCGTGCACGCGTTGAGTCAATTTGATGTCGTTGGCTTTTCTCTTCAATTTGAGCTCACTTACACCAATATCTTGTTGATGCTCGATCTCGGAGGAATTCCTTTGAGATCAGTAGACCGTGACAACGAAGCTCCTCTCGTGATTGCGGGGGGGCCTGTGGCAACTCACCCCGAGCCAATCGCTCCATTTCTCGATGCCATTTTGATTGGCGACGGAGAAGAAGCGACCATTGAAATGGTCCTGAGTTGGACTGATGGAAAAAAAGCGGGGCTTTCACGCAAGGAGCGTCTGCAGAATCTCTCGAAAATTACCGGTGTTTACGTCCCCAGCCTCTATGACACCGCTCTTGAGCCAAAAACTGGCTTTTCGGTGGTGCAGGCGCCCCCCGCAGGCGGGGCTCCCTTTCCAGTTGAAAGGCGATTGGTCCCCGACATCAACGACTTTCCTTTTCCAGATGAGTTTCCTGTGGGAGGACCTGAGGCGATTTTTGATCGGATGAGCATTGAAGTAGCTCGCGGCTGTACCGAAGGCTGTCGATTTTGCCAGGCTGGAATGATCTATCGGCCAGTACGCGAGCGAGATCCTGCGCAGGTGATTGCAACCGTAGAGAGCGCCCTCAAAAAGAGTGGTCAGGATGAAGTCTCCTTGACGGCCCTTTCGACGGCCGATGTTTCTTGTATTTCTCCCCTAATAAAAAAGCTGGTCGAAAAAACTGCACCTGAGCGCGTTAGTCTCAGTGTTGCGAGTTTGCGCGCCTATGGTTTGAGTGAAGAACTTCTTGACGATATGCGTAAAGTGCGCACCTCGGGGCTCACTTTTGCTCCCGAAGCCGGCACCCAGCGCATGCGAGACGTGATCAACAAGAACGTCACAGAAGAACAGCTGATGGAGACGGCCCATCGGGTATTTTCTCGCGGATTCGACAAGATGAAGCTCTATTTCATTCTGGGACTGCCTACCGAACAAGATGAAGATGTTCTTGGTATTGCCGAACTTGGAAAAAACGCCTTCCAGGTAGGACGAAGCCTGGGCCGATACCCCACGGTGACGGTCAGCGTTTCAGTGCACATTCCCAAACCGCATACGCCTTTTCAATGGTGCGCGATGGATGATGTGGAGGAGGTCAATCGTAAACAATATATGCTTCGCGAGGCGCTCCGTGGGCGTAAGGGAATCAAGTTGCGGCAACATGACTCCCTCACTAGCGAACTTGAGGGAGTACTGGCCCGTGGAGATCGCGCCATAGGAGACGTGATTGAACGCGCATACAGAAATGGTGCGTTTTTTGATTCATGGGACGAACACTTCAAAAAAGACGTTTGGGCCGAAGCTTTTGAACATTTTGGCATCGATACCGCTCCTTTCTTGGTCACCCTGCCTTTGGACGCTCGACTTCCTTGGGATCATATTGACGTCGGTCTGGAGGATGGCTTTTTAGCGCGCGAGTACAGAAAAGCGCTTCATAGTCGATTGAGCCCTCCCTGTGGCAAGTCGAAGGGCATGTTCATTCATCATACAAACGTAGAAGACGCCGAGGAGGACAAACGAAAACTCATTTGTTATGATTGCGGTATTGCTTGTGATATGTCGCGCATGCGCAACAAACGCGTAGGCTTCCTTACAAAAATGGGAGCAGACGTTCCAGGTAGCAGAGCAAGCCTGCCCATGTTACAGGACGATCCAAGCGCTCCAAAACGTGCCAAGAATCATCCCGAGCAATATCGCCCCCCTCGTCCTGGCAATGCGCCAACCCGCGTGCGTCTGCATTTTGAAAAAACGGGGGCAGCGGCCCTTCTCGGGCATCTCGACTTCATCCGAGAAATGCCCCGCATGATTCGTCGTGCTGGGGTAAGAACGGGTTACACGGAAGGGTTTCATCCCAAGCCGGACATGAGCTTTGGTCCCGCTCTGGCCCTGGGCATTGTAAGTTTGGGTGAGTATGTCGACGTAAAACTCATCGATCCTCCTCCCGCCGATGAATTGGTTGAAAAGTTGAACGAGGTGGCAGCGGTAGGGGTGAAATTTCGCGCGGCAGCCCACCTAGGCGAATTCGATCCTGCTCTCTCAAAAATAATCGATGAAGCCCACTATCTCATTGGCTTTTCGGACGAAGCGTTGCTGGACAAGAACCCGGCGCTCACTCCAGAAGAAATCCTAAAAGGGTTCATTGAGACATTCCACACAAGTGAGAGCGTTTCTGTGGTGCGCAATATGAAGGGCATCAAGAAAAATATTGATGTTAAAAATGGTCTCTTGGAACTCAGCCTGGGCACCCCGAGTCATTCAGCCAAGCTCCAAGAGGCTGGCTTGATGGGGAGACTCTCTTGCATTCTTGTACGAGTTCCCCAGACAAATGCCGGGGCAGTTCGCTCACGCGAAATTGTAGAAGCGCTTGTAGATAAGGACATGCCCTTTGTAGCCTTGCGGACTTCACTCACTGGAAAGGGTGTGAATCCTTTGGAACTCGACGTCCATCGTCGTTTGCCCCGATCGCAGATCGCCACAAAATCCCTCTCCGTTCAATGAGTGAGCACGGGATTGTTCCCTGGTCTAAGGCGCATCAATATGCTGTGACGGGTCTATGAAAAAAGTCCTTGTGCGCCGCGCTGGAAGTTTTCGTCAACTCGAAATCGTTGAGGGAGAAATTCCCCCTTGTGCAGAAAACGAGGCATTAGTTCGTACCGCTTCAATCGGAGTCAACTTTGCGGATTGCGTCGTGCGTATGGGACTCTATCCCTCGGCTACAAAATACGTGGGTTGGCCAATTACACCTGGTTTTGAGCTCTCGGGAGTCATTGAGCAAGTGGGTGCGGGGCCAAATCCACGTAATTTGCGCGTCGGCGATCAGGTGTTTGGCGTTGTGCAATTTGGAGCCTATTCGACCCATGTCCCTGTCCCTTTGTCACAACTCTACAGGATCCCCGAGGGGCTCAGCCTGACTCAAGCTGGAGTTATTTCGGTTTCGGCATTCACAGCTTGGTACGCTCTAGGAGTGTTAGGCGCTGCGAGTCCGGGCATGAAGGTCTTGGTGCACTCAGCGGCTGGGGGAGTTGGTAGTACAATGGTCCAGATGGCGAAGCTCTTAGGCTGCCAAGTTGTTGGAGTGGTGGGGGCCTCCCATAAAGTCGCTGCCCTGGAGGAGCTGGGGGTCGATGTCGTGATAGATAAGAGCCAACAAGATCTATTTCGGGCGGCTCAATCTGCTGTTCCTAAAGGATTTGACCTGATCTTGGACGCAAATGGCGCGGAGACCATGCGCGCGAGCTACCGGGCATTGCGCCCCACCGGACGTTTAATCCTCTACGGCGCCCACTCGATGCTCACTCGCGGCAGCGGCAACAAGAACTGGGCACGCATCGTGTACCAATTTCTACGTACTCCCCGTTTTGACCCCCTGTCGATGATCAATGACAATCGAAGCGTGATGGCATTTAACCTTTCCTATCTCTTTGAAGAGCAGAAATTGCTCGATTCTGCTTTTGAGCGCATTGGCCGCTGGTATGCTCGGGGGGAGTTACGTACTCCCTCAATTACTGAATATGCGCTTTCAGATGTTGGGCGCGCGCACAAAGAACTTCAAAGCGGCACCACCGTAGGAAAGCTGACACTCATCCCATGACCAAAGATTCATCAACCCCTCCTTCTCTTGGCGAGGACGATTCCCCGGGAGCCATCTCTGAACTCGGTGCAGTACAGGCAGAGACTGAAACCGAAACTGCCGATGAACTTGACCAGCTCGCCATTCGTCTCGTGCGTGCTGAGGCCCAAATCTTCACCCTTCAAGAAGCAGTCGGCGAGTTGCATCACTTCGCTCGTTCCGCCAAGCAACGTGCGCTCATGACACGGCTTTTCGCCCTGATTATAGCCCTAGCAGCCCTTTTTTACCTCATGTATCGCCGCGGAGCAGTCGGATGAACTCTTCAGGATCACAGTCAGCTCCTCCCAAGAAAGTCCCCGAGGTGCAGGCGTATCTTAAACGTCTCATCCTCTCAATTGTGGTAGGAATTCTACTGATGGGCGCCACCGCCACCTGGGCCTGGAATACGATCGGCAAAGATCTTCAGAACGCCCCACCTCTGCCATCGGGTACGCCCCCGATCAGCTCCATTCCCGCAACAACGCGCTGAGGAAGCGAAGCTTATCGTCCCCATCACCCAGCTTGTTCGATATGCAATCTCCTCAGGCGCAAGGCAATATTCCCCAAGAGAACGGTCTCTTGACCTGGGGACAAAAATTCAGAGAAGACGCCCCGGTCCTCCTGACGGGCCTTTACGCGTGGACATTTACGGTCTTTCCTCTTCTTGGGGCTCAGCCGGACACCTTTTGGAGCAAGTTACTGGGAGTGAGCGGTGCACTCGCTCTCTTGAGCTCACCTTGGGTACCCCGCGGAAGATGGTTCGCTTTTGCTGCAATCGACCTATTTGTAGGAACCAGTCTTCTTGTATGGTGGTTGAATCGCGATTTCCCGTCTGAATCGCCTTTCGCCCACTTGGGGGCACTCGGCTGGCTCGCCTACTCACTGGCCCTAGGCTCCCTCTCTTCTGGGACAAAGCCACACGAAGGGGTCATGGTTCACGACGCTCTGCGCCCACGAGTCTCCCCCAGTCGTCTATCTGTCCTGGTTTTAGTCTTGGTGACCTTCTGCTCCCTTTTTCTATTGATGCAGGCGTGGGCAGTCGATCGCCCCAAAATTTCTGTATTGGCCCATCTACTCGCCCTGGCGACCAGCTTGCTCCTGCTCCAATCAGGGGCCTCTTTGGCCACTTATCTTCAGGTAGAGCGAACCAATCTCGCCGCGCCTCTGCGCTTGACTCCCGCTTTGATTCCCCTCGCTTTCACGTTTGCCCTCGCCCTCGGTGGCCTCTTCTGGACATTCGGATCTGGTTGATGGGTTATCTCTCCGCTAGGCTATCCTATCATGGGGCGAATTTTGGCTCTTCTTTCCCTATTTTTGATGGGTTACTCCGTTTTTAGTTGTACGATGGCCTTGCGTGAGTTTTCCAATGCGCAGGATTTATCAGCACTATTTCATGGTGCTCTCAGTTTGAGCGCCGGTTTTTCCTCCCAGCGCCTCATGCGCACTGCGCCGAGGGGTGCATAGTGCTGAACTTTCGCATTCTAACCTTTCTGTTCCTGGGTGTATCAACAGGCTGCGACACGAGAGCAGGTCCACCCACCCCAACGACCGTGCCCGAGGGAATGTTCGCTGTTGTAGGGAAAAATCACCTTCCCCTCCCTCTCCTGAGTCAATCGACTTCGTCTCTGCGAGCAAGTGAGGCCAAGGGCATTGTCTCCGATGAGCTCTTTGCCCTGGATGCAAAAAAAAGGCTTCCTCAGTGGAGCCACACCATTGAACGGGGAGTCTTGGCGCGCGCGTTGCTTGAGCGTTGGGAGCAAGAAGCGCTGCAGGAGCGTACCATCAACGATGAGACTCTCGAGGCAGAGCGAAGCAAGCTTTGGTTGCGCTACGACCGCCCGCGTTCGGTCCGTACGGGCGAGTTCTTTGTTCCCGTACGCCCGATGGAGAACGAGGAACCGGCTTATGCCCTTGCTACTCAAATTCACACGGCGGTATTACCAGCACTAAATATCGACGACTTTGCAATGCTTGGGCGTGCCGTGGAGACACAGCTCGAACCGAGATCCCACATGAATCCTCCCGTTGCTGCGGACGGGCGCGTAATACCTCTGGTTCCTCAGGACGCAAAATTCGAGTGGGTTGACGAAAACCTGGCGCAAGGGGCTACCGCCCTGACGGAAGTTGGCCAAGTGAGTCCAGTCATCGCGACGAAAGGAGGATTTCACATACTCTACGTCACAGAGATCACTCCGGCAGAGCGACCACCGCTTTCTAAAATTCGCCTTGAACTGCTCAAGGAGAGCCTTTCAGTTCGAGTGAGGCAGGAGCAGAAAAGCATGAAGGCAAACTCTCGGGCGAAGATCGTCCGAGTACGTGAGGATCTCGCCTTCCTACTTCGTCCCGTATGGCGAAGACAATGAACCTGCCTGCACATCATCCTCGCGATCAGGAGCACACTCCTTTTGCAAAGATCCTTGATGACCTTTGCGCCTCTGCAGGCGTTCGCAGCGCAGCCTTGGTCGATCGCGAGGGTGAAACAGTGGACTATGCTGGAAAAGGAGAGCCCTTCGATATTCGTATTCTCGCTGCAGAGTGGCGCCTGATCCTGCATCGAGTCGCTGAATCGGCGATCCTAGGATCTACCATTCACTTGGCCGTCCGAGCGAAGAGAAAGAGTTTTTTACTCGTGACCCTCCCTGAGGGTTACGCTCTGATAATAGAATTAGGGAGGAGATCGGTGGGCGCCTCAGAACGAGCTTTGGCCCATACTCGTCGTGCCTTGTGTCGCGAAGCTGGTTTTTGCGACGATCAGGCTGCTGGGCTCGAGTGGCTCAGAGTCGAAGTGCGAGAGGAAAAAGGACATACACGTCGTCCCCAGTCCATAAGTCGGGAAGGAGCGAGAGAAGAAGTCCTCGTTCTCGGTAGGATTTTCACTCCAGAATATCCAACCGAGCGAAGTTTTCGCGTACGGCTGGCCAGCGGGGAAGAAAGAACTCTTGTACGAGAACCTTTTGGGCATTGGTACATTGAAAATTGAGCCCAATCACTCCACTCTTACTGCAATGTTCTTTTTAGGGTGCGTATGTCCAGTAAGTTTGAAGCACGTCCGGCAACCTGTACAGTGGTTTTTAGGACACGAGAGCTAAAAAACTAAACAGCTGAACAGCATCGGAAAACAAATCGAACGATGATTGAAAAATAGGAACGAAAAGACTTGCCGTATCAACTCAGGTGTACCATATATCGCCTCCCGCTGACGAGGCAGACGCCTTCGACGCAGGGCGCCGGCTAAATAAGTCTAGCGCGTAACCGTATAGAGTTACACAAGTTATCCACAGTCTGACCAAGTCGGATTATTGGCCTCTGCTAAAAGCAAGTAGGTTGTGGATGCTCCTTCTACCAAGAATTAACAACTAGTCCCGCATGCTACTTTGCGTTGTCCACAGCTTACCCCACGGGGAAGATGGACGCGCATGACGATGAGTCCACTCCCATTCTTTCAGAATGGTCGAGTTGGCAACTCTCTCTTAATAGGCATCGGGTTCTTCGAAGCTCCTTCCGAGCTTCCAGAGAAAAGAAAAAACCAGTTGACAATCCAGGGACACTCACTAAACTGAGCGTCCCCAAGGGAGAGTCGCTCTCCCCTCGGTCCTTGAAAACTGAATCCTATGACTATGTGAGAAATCATGTGGGTCCCGTCA
>CAYWLO010000042.1:0-19769 GCA_964459035.1 uncultured Polyangiaceae bacterium
AAGAATTACACCATCACAAGCGTTCTCTTTCAAAAAACTGATGGCATGTCGCACTTCTTCGGCAAGAGGATTGGAGCGAACATCGGCAAATACAAATACTTCTAGCCCTGCTTTTTTTAGGGCACCCATCAGGGGCTCAAACCAAGGTAGGCCCTGCACGCCCCGGTCGGTCACGACCAAGGGCCGCTTCATTCCTCGTAAGCGACATAATTCTGGTAGCTCCTGTGAGCGCCCAGCCCCTACTTTGTATCGAGAGGGATAGTTGTAGTCACCAATCAACGACTCTGCTCGTGTCATTAAATGACCTCAAAATATCGATTGAGTTCAAAGTCACTTACGTGTTTTTGATATTCCTGCTCTTCCCAAAATCGCGTCATCGAAAAGTGGTCAACAAATACATCTCCAAATAATTCACGAGCTACCTGTGATGCGTGAAATAAAGTAGTGGCTTCGCCCAAAGAACTCGCCAATCGAGGTGTACCAGGTGGGACTTTCTCGTAGGCATTGCCTTCAACGGGTGGAATTTCTAATTGATGCTCTATTCCATATAAGCCACTCGCGAGAGCCGCCGAAAGAACCAAATAGGGGTTCGCATCGGCAGGCCCCAGGCGGTACTCGCTACGAGCGCTTGAAGGGCCGCCTACAATTGCTCTCACCGCTGTTGTACGATTGTCAATCCCCCAACTTGCGTGAGTCGGTGCCCAAAAACCTGGCACTAGCCGGCGATATGCGTTGACGGTGGAACACACCATGGGCAAGAGCTGCGGCAAAAGTTGCACCTGCCCAGCCACAAAGTGACGAAACGTATCGCTCATTGCTCCTAGGGGCGCCCCTGAACCGTTAGGTGAATGAAATACATTTTTACCCTGCTCGTCTTCCAAAGAAAGGTGCACGTGACCACTTTGCCCCGGGTAGTCATTGCTGTATTTCGCCATGAAGGTGGCCATGTACCCCCGCTGCTGCATAAATACCTTGGTAAAAGTCTTAAAAAGAGCAGCTCTATCACCCGCTTCGCACACTGGTGCATGACAAAGAGCAGCCTCCATCACCCCTGGGCCAGTTTCTGTATGAAGTCCTTCGATGGGAGCTTCAAGGAGGGTCATCGCGTCCAATAGCTCGCGGTACAAATCGCTATGCACGCTATTGCGCAGAATAGAATAACCAAACATTCCCGGTGAAAGAGGCACGAGATTTCGGTAGTGCTTTCGCCGAACACTCTCAGGAGATTCATCAAATACGAAAAACTCGTATTCTAACGAGGCCCTAACTTGATATCCTAGCTCGCTTGCCTTTTTTGATATACGACTCAACAAGGAACGTGGACACGCCCTATCGTATTGTGCCCCCAAATTACCCAAAACAAATAGGGTATCGTCTTCCCCCGGTAAAAGTCGAACTGATTTTAAGTCCAGGCTTACAGGTGCATCCTTGTAGCCGGTCTGCCAGCCGGTAAGCCCCCCCCTCTCGTAAAGCTTATCCTGACTATCCCAGCCCATTACCACATCACAAAACCCTAAACCATCTCGCAGGGCCGAACTAAACTTCGATCGATTGATGTATTTTCCGCGCAGTACGCCGTCAATATCCACTACCCCCATTTTAAAAAAACGAATGTTTTTCTCGTCGATATACCGTTCAAGGTCCTCTGGTGAATCAAACTGCATGCTCTTCAATCCTCAACTTGAGTAAAAATGCCCGTACCCATGTCGGACGATAAAAACTGTATCTCTGGGTAATAAGTCATCACATGCAAATGCACTCATCTATGATGACTTTAATTGAAAGCTTTTGGGACGAGTGAGACTTTGAATACCCAGAACCGATAGACTATGGCCAAGGCCAGAATTTTTCGCACCCACCCAAGGCAACTCTGGATCAACCGCGTCGCAACGGTTCATGTAGACCGTGCCGGCTTGCAGTCGATGCATGATTCTCAATGCCCGTTCTTCGTCTTGAGTCCAAACCGAAGCCGTGAGCCCTAAATGAGAATCGTTGGCTAAATCAATAGCGTGCTCCTCATCATCAAAGGGCATAATGCCTATCACCGGACCAAAGCTTTCCTCTCTCATGAGCGCCATTTTATGATCTACATCGACATATACCCGCGCTGGCAAATAGCAATCACTCAAGGCCGGAATATCAAACCGATGATCCGAGCTTACCTGGCGCGCTCCGGCAAGTTGAGCCTCACGAGTTTGCTCTACGATAGCGCGAGCTGCTTTATTTGAGACAACAGGCCCCAATGCCGTCTCCTCGGAGAGGGGATCACCCATCTGTAGAGTGTGAGTTCTTTCCACAAATGCCTCTACAAAATCAGATAAAATATTTTTGGAAACGTAAATACGTTCAACAGCGCAACAGCTCTGGCCTGCGTTGTAAAACGAACCCGAAACAAGAGCGTCCACGGCCGAGCCCAGCTCAGCGTCATCTAAGACGATTGCTGGATCTTTTCCTCCTAATTCAAGCCCACAACTCGCAAAGCCAGCGCTTGCCACATTTCGATAGACCTCAGCCCCTCCCCGCACCGACCCAGTGAAAGCAACATGTCCGATGTGGCCTGTCTGAAGAATTTTTTCGACCGTCAGATGATCGACCATCAAGTTTTGAACTAATCCGGGGGGTGCGTCTGTTGCAGCAAACGCACGTTCGATTTGTTCGCCTACCTGAACCGATTGCACCGCATGCTTCAGCAACACGGAGTTCCCCGCCAAGATAGCGGCGGCCACTACGTTCATGGGAACAACATAGGGATAGTTCCAGGCGGCAATATTCAGGACCACTCCAAGGGGCTCGCGATGAATCAAACGGCGCGTCCCATTTTTACGCGGAAGTTCTTCGTCCTTGAGAGCCTGCCCCGCAAGGTCCATCAGCGCTTGGGTTCTGAAACCCATGGTCGCGACCTCATCCCGCGCCTCAGAAATCGGCTTACCCGTCGCCCAAGTGAGGGTTCGAATATTCTCGTCTAAATGCTCGTCAAACGCGCGCAAGAACTGCCCACAAATTTCAATGCGTGCGGAAAGAGGAAGTTGCTGACAATCGTGCTGCGCCCTACGTGAGATCTGGAGTTTCTCCAAGGCCTCGCGCTCTTCGAGGTAGCGACCTCGATAGCAAATGCGACCGTGAACCGGGCTAATATTTTCAAACTCAAGGGCATGATTCATCAGCTGCTCCTCCCCCTAGTTCGCACATTCTTCGGGTAGAGACTTACCCTTGAGCTCCTTTTTCATACTCGCGGAAATCTCGGCGAGAGACTTGCCCTCGGTCATACCCGCTCCGCAAACTTTTGAAGCCCCCATATACTCCATGCTGCGTTCGGTATAACCTTTCTTTCCTAAAGCACGACAGCACTCCGTGAGAGGGTTCTTTGCTAGTTCCGCCTGTGCTTTCTCTTCGTCAGCCTTTCTCTTGCTCTCTTCTGCCGCCAACTTCCCCTCGGCGGCCAGCTCTGCTTTAGATTTTTCTGGGAGGGCTTCTACTTTGGCCGCTTCGACCTCAAGCTTTGGCGATGGTGAGGCAGGAGGAGCTTCTTCGCAGGCAATTGCACCTAGGGAGATCATAATTACAACAAGAGAAACGAGCTTCATGATAGTATCCTTTTTATAGGTCGGGCCAAAGGGAGTAGAACGCTCCCCCAGCGTTTCCTGAGTGTACACCCACGGGAGAAAAGTTGAGAGAGAAGGAGCGCAAAATGCAGCTTTCCCTGGGCGGAAAGCTGCTCTACATTGAAAATTATATTCCCGATGAAGAAGGGCATCTGCTCATCCATCGGCTCAAGGCGGAACTGGAGTTCAAAGAGCGCACCATTCGTCTCTTTGGGAAAGACATAAAACAACCGCGCTTGATAGCCTGGGCGGGAGATCACCCTTACACCTATTCTGGTGACACCCTTGCTCCTCGCTCCTTTGCAGCAGCCTCCGCCATGCTCCTGCAAAGGGTCAACGCCCTCTTGAGTGAAGTTGTCCCTCGCGCACCGCCCTTCAACCACATTTTAGCAAATCTTTATCGAAGCGGACAAGACAGTATGGGGCTCCATTCGGACAATGAAACAGCCCTCGGGGGTTCACCCATTGTCGCGTCCCTTTCGTTAGGTGCAACGCGCAAATTCATTATTAGGCCCAAGAAGGAGTACAGGTCGACAAGAGAGGCCGACAGAATAAGTCTCTCTTTGGCCCATGGTTCTCTACTCTTCATGTTTCCACCCATGCAAAGATTTTACTTACATGGAATCCCCAAGGAGGGAGCAAACACTCAATCAAATTTGTTCAGCGTCGAAAGGCTCAATATTACCCTTCGAGCGATTCAAGAGTGATATTGAGCGAAAACTCTGAATTATTCACGGAGAACATAGTTAGCGAGCCCCCCCTGCCCCTTGGCTGACTTCCGGTGGAGTCAATCGACCGGGAGCGCCATTTTTTCCATCTTTGGTATGACAGCTCGCGCAGTCTCCGCTCTCAACCGGTACCTTCTTGACGCGCTCATTGCCGTCTCGGTCCACAATCTTTGCTAAAAGGGGCATGGTGAAGTCGACCTCGGGAAGTAGCCAAAAATTACCAGCGCTATTGGTTGGTATTTCATGCTCAACGCCCTGAGCGTCAATGAGAACCAGGGTTTGACTCGCCGCCCCTCTGCAATCATCAGCCTCCCGCAGATCGTGCATCACGGTCCCCGCAATCTTAAAATGTGGGGCGTGTACGGCCTCGGTGGTGGTCGCGTGGCACTCAACACAGCTTCGCCCTGGATTCATCAAAGGACTGTCTTTGTCTTGATATGTCCAAATTTCTTCAGAATGACAAATTGTCCCTGGTACGGGTCGATAGAGCTTCGAAAACTGCAGACAAGCACCCGAGAACCCCAAGATTATCACGGAACCGAGGAGAAGACGCGCACCACGCTGGGGGTGAAGTTTCGATTGAAGGAGACTCATATTGCAGTTGCCCTAAGTAAGTCGCGGCCCAAGGACAAATGGGCGGAGGCGCCCCCGCGTGCCTTGAGAGATAGTTCAGAACAGCCTTCACGAAAAGGACTATATTTGAGGGCACATTGACACGCAATGATGTATATCGCGCGTCAGGTGAAGAGATGAGTACCAGTTTTCAACCCGAGTTCTCCCCGCAGAAACGGGTATTTTTTTCTGTCGGTCGACGTCAATTCGGTCAAGTACTTCTTGCCACCCTCTGCCTTTATCTCAACGCAGAGAACACATTTGCTCAAGCAAGCCAGTCTTCTCCTGCCGCGCAAGCGTCTCTCTCAATCAACCGCCTCTCAACGGGCCGTCTGGCCAGCGAGCCCCAGTCCTCCGACCACCAGTCCTCCACCGGCCAACTCAAAGTCAACAATGACGAGACTGCGCCCGCCCATGCCCTAGGCACTCAGCTGGCCACCCAGAATATTCTACAAGTACTCAGCGACGGACCGATTGATTATAGTCTGCCTGACGAAAAACCCGATCTCGCCAGCTACATCTGGCCTATTGCAGATGTCCTAGCAATCAACCTCTCCATGTGGGGCTCCTCGAAAATAGCAGGAGCTACATTTGCAGACGTTACCCCCGAGATGTGGGCAGAGAATTTTCAAACAGGTTTTCAATGGGACGACAATGAGTTTGAGGTCAACCAGGTGGGACACCCTTACCAAGGCGGGCTCTACTTCGCCTCAGCGCGGGTCAATGGCCTCAGCTATTGGGAGTCAATTCCGTACACCATGTTTGGCTCCTTTCAGTGGGAGTTCTTTATGGAAACCGAGCAGCCTTCCACCAACGACTGGATGACCACGACCTGGGGTGGAGTTTTCTTTGGCGAAATGCTTCATCGTCTTTCCAATCGTGTATTGGACGATAGTACCAGCGGCTCCACGCGATTTTGGAAAGAGTTTTCAGCCCTTGCCATCAGCCCTGTCAACGGAATCGACCGCCTACTGAGTGGCGCAGCCTGGCAAGACGGTCCCGCTGGAAAACAATTTCCTCTCGCCGCGAACCTTCGCGTGGGCCCCGACGGAATCGGACTCTCTGAAGGAACAGGTTGGGGAAAAACAATTCGCGCAAAAATTCGATTTGACTATGGCGATCCTTACGCAAAAGATGAGCTAGATATTCCCTTTGAGGTTTTTGACTTTGCCGCACAAATCAACTTGGGAAAGGACATTCTAGGGCAAGGCTTTGATGGCACAGGCGTTCTCCTCGGCAGCCGCTTCCGAGGGACACACAACTCGCACCTGCTAGCTTGGGTTCTGGACTTCGAATACTTTACCAATGGCACAACGAAACTTCTCACACGCGAAAGCGCCGGAGTCTATCAGTTAGGCGAGATGGGAACTGGGATTGGCTGGTACGGCCAATGGCGTCTCCCGGCTGGTTTCAGCGTGAATACTCGAGCTGACGGACTTTTTGTGCCAACCGGGGCCATCACCTCCCCCTGGGTAAAGTTCGAAGCAAATCGCAGCTACAGCTATGGCGTAGGCGCAGCGACGAAGCTTGAAATGGATCTCCGCCATGAGCGCTGGGGCAAGCTCTACGCGCGGGCCAATCGCTACCTTTACGGGATCGTTGATGGGCCCAAGGGCACGGAACATGTAGGGCTCTTGCAATTGGGGGCCTATTTCAATGCGTACCAAGGACACGGCCTAGGGGGCTCTGTCATTCTCTACGACAGAGAGTCCTACTACTCTCTCTATCCAGATTTTCAGGATTCATTTTGGACCGGCCAGGTACAATATGAGGTCGAATACTAATTCTACAGCTCTTCGTCGCGTGCAGTCTCGCTGAGTTGGGGCGTAAGTTCATCGCGAAGCCGCGCAACACTTTGCGTGAAGGTCAATTTCGTAAAGAGTCGAGAAGAGCGCCCCAAATGGGATTGGTCCGTAAAACCCGCGTTCGAGAATATTTTGGCGGGCATACCTCCTCCAAGAGCCGCCAAACACGCGCGTTCAAACTTTTTCCAAAGAGCATATCGACGGAGGGTCATTCCTACCTGACGACGAAATAGAAATGATAGGTAGGCGCCGCTGAGCCCCGTTTCCGCCATCGCTCTCCGTACGCCAGTCCAATCCGCGGGAGAATCGTCAACTAACTGGGCGAGCTTTCGCATGCGCTCGTCCGAAATACTTTCCAAAACTTGGGGCCCACCCCAGACTGCGGTCATGATTTTCGCGACCTGCCGACGGTCGCTTGGCCCTAAAAGGACATCAACTCTCTCATGGTCGCCTATGTCCCGACCCATCTCCTGAATGTCTGGGACCATGTCTGGGACCATGTCTGGGACCATGTCTGGAACCATGTCTGGAACCATGTCTGGAACCATGTCTTGACCCTTGACGGAGGCGGCATATGCGCCATCACACAGGCTCATGGCAAGGGGGTCTCTACCCATCAAAGCGTGCCCTTGCGCGATCATGCTTCAATCTTAGCGCGTGCGCGGTAGAAGATTCGATGGGCTAATTGACGAATTTATCCGTCCCTTTGTGGATGCTTGCTCAAGTTTTTTAGGCAGGGCGCCCTCGGACACCAAACCTCAGTGGAGAAGGAGGATGAATGAAGTATTTGGGGCAATCATTCTAAAATGGGCGATGGCTTGTGTGACTTTTTAGAAACAAAAGCGCGAGCCCTATTATTGGAAGCCAAATAGGGATAATTTAACTTGCGCCATGCCCTTTCGTAATCCCCCCAGTGGTGAGTCCATTCTAGAGTTGCTTGATGCCGCGTACGATCTTTGCTCCAGCGAACGCGATTGGCTGCAGCATGTCGGCCGAGCTGCCAATAAAATCATGGGAGCCGGGGGCGGGGTTCACCTATTCTTGACAGACTATTCGCCTTCTTCCTCAACGCCATTGGCCGATCCAATTTTAGTCGGGGGCAACGACGAGTGGGCCGAGCGTTGGGAAAACGATTGGTGGGGCCCCTTCATGGCTCAACTCGACGTCATCACGTTAACAAAGATGTACGGGTTTGGGGCATGCTCCTACTGGAGCGATTTCACCGCCGCGGCAGCCAATAAAGTCCCCACATTGGCTAACTATCTCGATCTTGTAAATTCAGAAAGTGGCTTTAAGTATGTTCACAGAAAACGTGCCACTGAAAAGTCGTTACCCTACGAAGAGTCGCTCAATCTCGTGTGTATGGATGCATCCCTTCGTGGGTGCGCCCTCGTCATTCCTCACGTTGAGGAAAAAGCCAATTCGCTCACAGAGTTACAAATATCATTCTTAGAAAGGCTTGCCGCCCACATCGCAGCTGCCCATCGTTTGAGGCGCACGCAACAAAAGCCTATTGAAATCAAGCTAGATCATGCGGTCGCTCTATTTGAAGAGAATGGCAACCTTGCCCATACCCAAAGTTCTTCTCCACACTCCATCAATGCTCTCCAGGACGCTGCCCATCAGTTCGCACGAGCGAGAAATAACTCGAGTTCCGGCGAAGAGAAACTACACCTTTGGCAGGCATTGATAGATGGTCGTTGGTCAATTCAAAGCCAGACTGATACCGATGGGCACCGATACATTGTCGCTCGTCCCAACCTAGTCAAAGCGCCGCCGCGCGCGTCATTGAGTAAGAGTGAGGAAAGGGTTGCCACCTGTGCGTCCCTAGGACATTCCAACAAGATGATCGCCTACGAGCTGGGAGTCTCCCTTTCAACAGTATCCTCTCAACTTACCGCAGCACGTCGTAAGTTAGGAGCAAAAACTAGGACGGAGTTAATTCATACCATTCGTAGCAAACTATCCTCTCCCCCCGATGCGGCTCCTCCTGAAGCGACCGCTCCACCCCGCGCCTAGGGGCGCACTGCCCCCTCCCCAATGAAGAGCAACTCATCTCCTCCCTCCCCCAAGGTCTCCCTTCTTGAAGACGAAAATGGCCCCTTGGTCGTTTTTCGCCTTCCCTTGCAAAACGATGAAGGAGCCTCTTCTCTCTCTCCTGCCCTATTGGATATTTTGGGTCTCGTGCTGGCTGGACAAACTCGCGATCAAATAGCGAAAGAGAGAAATACGAGCATCTCTACCATCTCAAAACAGCTTTACCGGCTCTACCAAAATTTCGGAGTCACCTCGCGCAGCGAGTTGGTGGCCCAGCTCATGACCTAAATGCTCCTTCGACGAGATGTAAAGTTCAATCTCACCGGAAAATACGACTATTCTCCCCGGAACGCCCGCCTCCGCTCGCGAGAGAATAGAAGCGATAAATGCGTGTAATTTCTACATATTTCGCAAAATATTCGTGACAGTTGGACTCGGGGGCAAGAAGCGATTAAAAGAGCGCCCAGAGTCGTCTCGCGCCAGCCCTTTCCTTGGGTCTCAGCACCGAGACGGAAAGAAGCTAGAGCCCAGTGCCACGGACTGAATTCGAGGCGCTCCAGGCAAGACTGAACAACAATAAGAACGTCATGACGGACCTCACCAAATATCGCAATATCGGAATTTTTGCCCACGTAGATGCGGGTAAAACCACCACCACAGAGCGCATCCTGAAGCTCACGGGTAAAATTCACAAGATTGGTGAGGTACATGATGGTGCGGCCACGACCGACTTCATGGATCAGGAGCAGGAGCGCGGAATTACGATTCAGTCGGCTGCCACCACTTGTTTCTGGGACGACCACCAATTCAACATCATCGATACTCCCGGGCACGTGGACTTCACAATCGAAGTCTATCGTTCACTCAAGGTTCTCGACGGTGGCGTGGGTGTTTTCTGTGGTTCGGGCGGAGTAGAACCTCAGTCCGAAACGAACTGGCGCTACGCCAATGAGAGCGGCGTTGCTCGCGTTATCTACGTGAACAAGCTCGACCGCCTCGGCGCAGATTTCTATCGCGTGGTAAAACAGGTCAAGGATGTCCTTGGCGCCAACGCCCTCGTTATGGTTCTTCCCATCGGAATCGAAGGCGACTTCTGTGGCATCGTAGATCTTCTCGAACGTAAAGCTTACGTGTGGGATGACTCCGGTCTCCCTGAGAACTTCGAAGTCAAGGACGTGCCCGACGACATGAAGGACGACGTCGAGAAATACCGAGCTGACCTCATCGAGACTGCCGTCGAGCAAGACGATGACTTGATGGAGTCCTACCTTGAAGGCAACGAACCCAGTGTTGCCGACCTCAAGAAGTGTATTCGTAAGGGAACGATTGCCCTCGACTTCTTCCCCACCCTTTGTGGCTCAGCCTTTAAGAATAAGGGTGTTCAAAACTTGCTCAACGCAGTCGTTGACTACCTCCCCAGCCCCACTGAGGTAAAACCTCAGCCCGAGGTAGATCTTGAAGGCAACGAGACCGGTAAATTCGCTGAGGTCAACCCCGACGCTCCTTTCCGCGCTCTTGCATTCAAGATCATGGACGACCGCTTTGGCGCCTTGACCTTTACGCGTATCTACTCAGGCCGTTTGAACAAGGGAGACACCGTTCTCAACTCATTCACTGGCAAGACAGAACGAGTAGGCCGCATGGTAGAGATGCATGCTAACGATCGCAACGTGATAGAGTCTGCCCAAGCTGGCGATATTATTGCCTTGGTAGGTTTAAAGAATGTACGTACTGGTCACACCCTTTGCGACGTGAAGAACCCGGCAACTCTTGAGCCGATGGTTTTCCCTGAGCCAGTTATCTCCATTGCAGTTGCTGCGAAGGACAAAGCTGGAAGCGAGAAAATGTCCAACGCCATTGGTAAAATGGTTCAAGAAGATCCTTCTTTCCGCATCGAAGTGGACGAGGAGTCCGGCGAAACCATTCTAAAAGGCATGGGCGAGCTTCACCTCGACATCAAGATCGATATTCTTCGTCGTACCCACGGCGTAGAGGTAATCGTTGGTGAGCCTCAGGTTGCCTACCGCGAGTCAATCACTCAGCTAGTGGAGGATGGCTACACCCATAAAAAGCAGACTGGTGGTTCAGGCCAATTCGCGAAGATCCAATACAAGATCGAGCCCCTCGAAACGGGTAAAGGTTTTGAGTTTGAGTCTAAAATTACCGGCGGAGCAATTCCTAAGGAGTTCATTCCTGCTGTAGAGAAGGGCTTCAAGTTCATGATGAGCAAGGGGCCCATTTGTGGTTTCCCTGTTGTCGACTTTAAGGTCACTCTTCTCGACGGCAGCTTCCACGCAGTGGACTCTAGCCAAGTAGCCTTCGAAACGGCCGCAAAAGCCGCCTACCGCCAGTCAATGCCCAAAGCTGGCCCTGAGCTCCTAGAGCCCATCATGAAAGTCGACGTATTTGTCCCTGAGGACTACGTTGGTGACGTAATTGGCGACTTGAATCGTCGTCGTGGCATGATTCAAGGTCAAGAGCCCGGTGTGACCACCGTGCGCATCAAGGCTGAGGTACCTCTCTCCGAGATGTTCGGTTACATTGGCGATCTTCGCTCCGCTACTTCTGGTCGTGGTCAGTTCTCGATGGAGTTCGCTCACTATTCTTCCTGTCCCCGTCAGGTGGTCGAGAAGGTCAAAGAGAAAGTGGCTGAGCGCGAAGCTGCAAAAAAGTAAGCACGACTCAACGCCGATCAAGAGAGGTCCACCCCCGCGCTGCGTGGGAGTGGGCTTTTCTCATTTTTGTCTCCTCCACCGAAAACACCACAGATTGAAGCGACCTCTACTCAATCTTTTTAGCATCGCAATGGATCGCCGAGCGAGGAGAAGTTTCACAGCACAATGACTCTCCGCCCAAAGGGAATCATTGCGGTTTAAATTGGGCACGAATCGAGGCATACGGATTGAGCTTGAGCATTCTAGACCAGACGATCCAAATAATTGATTGGCTCCCCGCCTTCTTGGTCATTTTAGGGGTCAATCTATTTGTAAGCCATCGAACACGTGTGAATACTGGTGGGCTCTGGGCAGCCAGTCTCTTCGTGCTCTTGGTACCGCTCGCCTTTCCCGGGAACAGCAATTCTTTGGCAACAGTAGCTCGGACCTTCATCACGACTCAGCTCGTCGTCACTGCCGTGCGTCTTGCAGATCTCAGGAGGGTACAGCGTGGCTTTCACCCTTCACCTCTCGAGCTATTTCTCTGGATGTCGCTCCCGATGGCGCGCTTCTTTCCAAAAGAACTTTCCCAAAGAAACCGCAACAGGAGACGAGCAATTCAACGAATTGCACACATGGGTTTCTTACTCCTTGTTTGGCAGGCAGTGAGTTCCCTCCTTGCCATCTATCCGGCGCTACTCGTTTACTGGCCTCTAAGAAGTGCCCTGCTCATCCTATTTTTTGTGGTTCATATTTGCGCAGCGGCCGGCGCTGCAACGAGTCTCTGTCTCGCGCTCGGCCTCAATGTCGACGAACTCTTCGACTCCCCCTTTCTCTCCTCATCACCCCGAGATTTCTGGGGTCGACGTTGGAATAAGTTCATCAACCGTTTTGCCCTCAAGCACGTGGCCATGCCGCTGCAAAGACGTAACTCCTCCGCTCTAGTCCTAGTCGGCGTATTTCTCGCAAGCGGTTTATTCCATGAGTATTTTGCCTGGGGCATTAGCGGGACACAAACTCGCCCAGGAGCAATGATGCTCTTCTTTTTCGTGCAGGGAACAATGATATGGGGCGGGACCAAGATATCACTCAAACTCCCCCGATGGCTCGGCACTCTTCTGACCTTCTGTTGGATGGCCCTCACTGCTCCACTCTTCTTCTGGGCACTGCTTCCAGGAGTTTTAGCCTTTGGCTACCCTGAAGCCTGGCTGCCTTTTTGACGGGTACCAGCACGGTAAAGAGTCTTCTCTCGACTTCGACATAGAAAAAAGGGCCAACCTCTTACGAAGTTGACCCTTTTTAGACTCTCAACTCATTACCAAGAGTCGACTTGAGCTTCTACGTTCTGATCAACCTTGAAGTAGACCGTACCGTTAGCCACGCCCACCACGTCAAACCAACCACCGGTGCCGATTGTTGCCGAGACAGCGTTGTTCGCAGAGTCTTCAAGTTCAAGACCGAATGTAACTCCCGACCAATTTCCAAACTTGAGCGTATTTTGGACCTTGTTGTAGGAATAACAAGCGTTGGCTGTAAACGAGGTGACCTGATTGGTAACTACCGTCGTCGCGTTACCCGCATCGCATCCCAAACCACTTGTGCCGCCCGTACCGCCAGTTCCGTTTGAACCACCGGTACCGCCACTCGTGCCTCCGCTGCCACTGGTATCACGACACTTGGGGTCGGCAACTCCAAAGGCATTTCCGGTCCCAATGAAGATATTACACTCATCATCCGCACCTTTGATGAAGTTCATGTAGAGAATATCACCATCCCTGGGAAGGGCGTGAGGACCATAACCGTCTACGCAGCCCGCAACCTGAGGCACGCCGTTTTCGTCAGCGCCAAGACCCACATTACATACAACCTGTTGCAAGTTAGCAATGACATAGCAACGAGCGTAGGTGTTTGGATCTCCATCATTCTTCACAGCAGAAACATCAACCTGGTACTCTTGAACGTACTCGCCGACAAAATGCGTAATCGGTTCATCCTTACAAGGTTCACCATCGAACCAAGCGTCCGGTAGAGGTCCAATATAGCCTCCCTGCGATACCATGCCCCCACCAGTCGCCGCCAATGCAGGAATAGTAAGAAGCATCGCAGCTGCCATGGTCTTCACATTAAAAATGTTACTTAGTTTAGTATTTTTCTTCATCTCTCTCCAACCCTTCATTTTTTTCAATCGATGATTTTATAGAAAGTTAGACTTTCAATAATCTTTTGGCCCTGAATGGGGCCACCGCGCGAAGTCGCGCCTAGCGCTGAGACTTTCCAGAGACCCCCACTTCGCTCTCACTCAACAGTGAAAACAAGAAGAGAGGGTTCAACGCCTCACCCTTCAACGAACTTTTCGGGGAACCCAAGCCCCTTCTTGAGGCTTCATGTCTCCGTTGTCGATGGTAGTGAGCAACAACTCCTGAAAATTCGCGACATCAGAAGGAGGCAAACGAGCCACAAGAGTCCTTGCACGAAACGCCGCACCCCTCGTCCATATGCCCGAGCCCAATGAATTGGACATCACACCATCCAACTTTTCCTTAATATCTAGGACTTCGGGGCTATTCGGCTCGGCTAAGGCGGAGCCGGCCATTCGCGCCGGACCTCTACCTTGCTGGCCGGCAGCCATGCAGACCCGAGCCAAGCGATTGTAGTCAATCTCCCCCTCAGCGGTGTCCGCTCTATCGCTCGACGACAAAAAACGCTCACGCACAGAAACGTCCTGAACCCCTGAGCGCGAAGGTGAATTGCCCAATGAAGCCAATACAAACCCGCCGGCGCCCCCCACCATCAATGAAGGCAAGACCAAGACCAACAATGCGTTCTTCATAGACTACCTAACCACTCCTGAAATAGAGTCGACGCGTGTTCAAATACACCATTGCCAGTTCGCCCCCCAATCACCACATGACCATAGTGCACCAAGAGAATATGATTGACCAGAGCAAATTACTCATGGGATGTCTTTTGTATGACCGCCCACCAAGCAACCTCGACGAATAATCGAGGAGCTATCAGTGAGAAGAGCCTGTTAATTCTCCCAAAAGCTTCCTATCTCGCCCCCTCCCCATCGGCTGCTCCGGGGGCCAACACAGCCATCCGGGAACTCCGGTCTTCGTCGAGAAAAGTATGACATATAGCAACATCTTCCTACTTTGACCCACACTGTATTCAGCAATAGCCCTCGGTTGGAACCTATTGTCTCCTCGCTGCGTGCCTCACAGCCTCCGTCTCCTCTGACCGCAACCCGTTCCCTGTGTCGGGTTGCAATCTCGAAAGTTGCACAATGCGAGCTGATTCGGTCCCGCCTGTGTAGATCGAAAGGTATGAGAACATTGACGCCAGAGTCGATACTTCTTGTACGATCTCCCCCAAAGAGGGCCCAAATCGAGTAGACCTTGTTCCGCTGGGGGGTTGCGGTACATCGGAGCACCTCTCCGGCCGAGGAATTTAGGCCCAGGGTGCAAAATAGCGTGACAAGTGAGCTCAGCCCGGTCGGATTTTTAGCAGCGACCCATCAACAACCAATTTTCGAGCCGTCGAAGTTCTCTGAACCCAATCAGGAGATCCGAAAACCGATCCACATCGTGCGTCAAGGATCTGATGGCCGCTTGGGACTCACCCTTTTTGGCTCTTGGTGCTCCAGCCCCAAAACCAACGGGAGCCCTCGGTTCCCCTTGCTCGCCACCCTCCCGGCACTCTATCCCGAGTGGCTGGGCGATCGCTGTTTTTGCGAAAGCCATGGGGTACGCTTTCCTTACGTAGCCGGAGCCATGGCAAACGCGATTGCGTCTGCCGAGCTGGTCCTCGCCATGAGCAAAGCTGGCATGCTCTCGTTCTTTGGCTCCGCGGGATTGCCAGTTTCCGAGGTGCGGAAAAATATTAGGCACATCAAAAGCAAAGTGGGTGAAGGCGTCTGGGGCTGCAACCTCATACACTCCCCAGCAGAACCCGAGCTCGAGAATGAGATCGTCTCCCTCTACCTTGAAGAAGGCATTACCAAAGTATCAGCGGCCGCCTACATGGGGCTGACTCCCGCGGTGGTGCGCTACGCTCTCACCGGCCTAAAAAGCGGCGTTCATGGAAGAGTTCTACGAAAAAACTGGCTTTTTCCGAAAGTATCACGCCCCGAGGTTGCCCTTCACTTCATGTCTCCCGCTCCTCAGGAGATATTGGCTCAGCTTCTTCGGCAAGGGTTACTCACAGAGGAAGAGTGTGAATTAGGGCGTAAAATACCCCTCGCAGAGGATATAACTGTCGAGTCCGATTCCGGAGGTCATACGGACAATCGTCCTCTTGGCTCACTTTTTCCTGCAATTGCTTTACTCCGGGACGAACTCACGGATAACTATGGCTACCTATCTGCGATTCGCCTGGGAGCGGCTGGAGGCTTAGGCTCTCCCTCCGCTGTTGCAGCGGCTTTTGCTCTGGGTGCGGCCTATGTACTCACCGGCTCAATCAACCAAGCAAGCCTTGAATCCGGCCTGGGCGAAGAGGGTAAAAAACTTCTCTGCCAAGTCGATATTGCCGACGTGATCATGGCCCCCGCAGCGGATATGTTTGAAATGGGAGTCAAGTTACAGGTTCTACGTCGGGGAACGATGTTTGGAGTGCGGGCGTTGAAACTTTACGATCACTTTTTGCGCTACGAGTCCCTGCAAGCAACGCCACCTCAAATTCTTCAGGAGCTAGAGAAATCAGTCCTTGGAAAATCTACCAAGGATATTTGGGCAGAAGTGACCGATTTTTTCCAGGAACGCGCCCCCAACGAGCTGTCCAGGGCCGCTGAAGATCCAAAGCACCAGATGGCCCTTGTATTTCGCTGGTACTTGGGACTTTCTAGTCGCTGGGCGATAAATAATGACCCAACACGGCGTGCTGACTATCAAATATGGTGTGGTCCTGCCATGGGGTCATTCAATCGGTGGGTCTCAGGCTCATTCCTTGAGCTTCAACAGAACCGCTCCGTAGTTCAAATTGCACTCAACCTCCTCGAAGGAGCCGCCATTTTGACACGAGCTCACCAACTGCGCACATATGGTCTACCAGTGCCCAACCGGCTCTTTCGCTACGTACCCCGCCCCCTGAGTCTATAAAATACGATGAGATCCAATAAAAATAAAGGCATCGCGATAGTCGGTGTCAGTGCTCTCTTTCCCGGATCCGTAGACGAGACCGGATTTTGGCGTGACATTCTAGCTGGCAAAGATCTCATAGGCGACGTACCTGAAAATCATTGGTTAGTAGAAGATTACTACGACGCGGACCCTAAAGCTCCGGACATGACCTATTCAAAACGGGGTGCGTTCTTACCTGCTGTCGATTTTGATCCCTTGGCCTGGGGCGTACCCCCCAATATTGTCCCCGCCACGGACACTACCCAGCTGCTGGCGCTCATTGTCGCCAAACGAGTTCTAGACGACGCAACTCGCGGTCAATTTGCAGCCCTCAACAAAGAGCGAGTGAGCGTAATTCTCGGAATTACCTCTGCTCAAGAATTATTGGGCTCAATGGTAAGCCGCTTACAACATCCCATCTGGGCAAAAAGCCTCAGAGAGATGGGATTGCCTGAAAGTCAGGTAAAAGATGCGTGCAAGCGCATTGCCTCGCACTATGTCGAATGGCAAGAAAGTACTTTTCCGGGAGTTTTGGGCAATGTCGTAGCTGGGAGAATCGCCAATCGTCTCGATTTAGGTGGAACCAATTGCGTAACCGACGCTGCCTGCGCAAGTAGTTTTAGCGCAATTTCGATGGCCGTGAACGAATTGCTCCTGGGCCAGTCCGACATGGTCATCGCCGGCGGCGCTGACACAATGAATGATATTTTCATGTACATGTGCTTCAGCAAGACTCCGGCTCTCTCCAAGACCGGTGACTGTCGCCCCTTCTCTGCCAACGCCGACGGTACTTTGCTTGGTGAAGGAATTGGCATGGTTGCACTCAAGCGCCTGGATGACGCAGAAAAGGACGGCGACCCCATCTATGCGGTGCTCAAAGGCTTGGGCACCTCCTCTGACGGACGCGCCAATAGTGTCTATGCCCCCCTTGCCTCGGGTCAGGCAAAAGCACTGAGAAGGGCCTATGACCAAGCTGGTTATGCCCCTGAAACTGTAGGGCTCGTAGAAGCGCATGGCACTGGAACAATAGCAGGAGATGCGGCCGAACTGGGGGGTCTCAACCTCGTTTTTGGCGTGACAGACGCCGAGGGCAACGACCGGAGGAACTATTGCGCCTTGGGTTCTGTCAAAAGCCAAATTGGACATACAAAGGCGGCCGCCGGGGCCGCAGGGCTCTTCAAGGTTGTAATGGCCCTGCATCACAAAATACTACCACCAACGATCAAGGTTCAGCTGCCTAGTAAAAAACTCGACCTCGACAAAAGCGCCTTCTACCTAAACACGATTGCGCGACCCTGGATCCAAAAACAAGACACACCTCGCCGTGCTTCTGTGAGCGCTTTTGGGTTTGGTGGGTCCAACTTTCACCTTACTCTCGAAGAGTACAAGAAAGACACCACAATTGGACGCCTTGATGTCCGCCCTGATGAACTCTTGGTTCTCACGGCCCCTTCTACGAAAGGCCTAGCAGATGAGTGTTTGCGCCTAGCAGACTTGGTCGAGTCTGCTCAAAAAGAAGGACAGCTCAAGTTTCTTGCCTACGACTCACAGGTTTCGCATCAATCACCCCTCGGGGGTGCCAGTGGCGAAAGTCCTCGTTTGGCAATTGTAGCTTCAACCGAAGAAGACTTGGGGCGTAAACTTCGTCTATCAGCTCGGTTAATAGCCCAAGGGAGTGATTTTTCGACCCCTGACGGGATCTACTTCAGCAAAACCAAGAAATCTGGTAAATTGGCCTTTATTTTTGCCGGACAAGGTAGTCAATATCTACAAATGGGCAGCGAACTCGCCCAATTTTATCCCACGGCGCGCAAAGCTTGGGACCGCCTAGCTGCCATCAATTTTAATCGAGACAAACCTCTTCACGAAGTCGTTTTTCCCGCGCCAGCCTTTTCGGAGCACTCCCTAGAAAAGCAGCAAGAAGAACTCACTCAAACCAACTGGGCCCAACCTGCAATTGGGGCCGTTAGCCTCTCTCAGTTGGGTATTCTCAAGGACCTTCACCTGACGCCCGATGTTGTGGCGGGCCATAGTTTTGGCGAAGTCACGGCACTTCACGCGGCGGGAGTGATGACCGAAAGCGATTTCTTTCAGACATCTACCAAGCGGGGTGAGTTGATGGCCGCAGTCGCTGGAGATTCGGGGGGGATGCTCTCTGTGCAAGCAAACATTGAGGAGGTAAGGTCCCTGCTTTCCTCCTCAGGAAGCGCCGCGGTCATCGCGAACCACAATGGTCCCAAACAAGTCATCGTGTCAGGGGCCTTGATAGAACTCGACAAGATCGATGAAGCCTGTACTGCCCAAGGCATCACAACCAAACGCCTCAATGTGGGCGCGGCATTTCACTCTCCCCTGGTCAGTTCGGCCAGCTACCCATTTCGGACCTTTCTTCAAGATCTGCCCTTCGCCCCCCCACAAATTGGGGTCTATAGCGGGAACACGGCTGCGCCCTACACTGGTAAGCCCGATGAGGACAGAACGATACTAGCCAATCAACTCAAAGAACCCGTTGAGTTCCTAGAGATGATCGAGGCCATGTATGAAGCCGGGGTGCGAACTTTCGTGGAGGTCGGCCCCAGCTCAGTCCTCACTCAATTGGTGGGACGCATCATCGGTGCTCGCCCTCATGTCGCCATTTCCCTGGACCGAAAAGGACGTCACGGCGTCACCAGCCTGCACCAGGCACTCGCCCAACTCGCTGTGCTTGGCTTTCCCCTTCAACTTTCTTCCCTTTGGAACCAGCAGCGTATTCCGGTCAATCCATCGTCACAAAAAATCCCCCAACTTACTCTAGCAATTGACGGCACCAGTTATGGAAAGCCGTACCCACCTCAAGAAGGAGCAACTGCGTTGCCCAAACCAAATCCAGAACCACAATTGCCGCCAGCCACTCCACCAGCAAGGGCTCAACCTCAAACCACGGCGCCCCATCACGCCTACGCCTCACCTATGCCTCCGACACTCGCCCCTCCGGCTCAGGCAAGTTGGGTACAGGTCTACCAAGAGATGCAGCGGCAGACCGTTGAGGCACACAGCGCCTACCAACGAGCAATGGCAGAGAGCCACGCTCAATTTCTCCGAACGGCTGAGGCGTCGTTCTCCAATCTAAGCGTCCTTCTAGGTGGAGCCCCTCTCTCGACGCCAACGCTCGAAACCTTCGCTCCGGTCGCTATGCCTGCTCCGGTCGCTATGCCTGCTCCGGTCGCTATGCCTG
>CAYWLO010000042.1:19869-29138 GCA_964459035.1 uncultured Polyangiaceae bacterium
CGGTCGCTATGCCTGCTCCGGTCGCTATGCCTGCTCCGGTCGCTATGCCTGCTCCAGTCGCTATGCCTGCTCCAGTCGCTATGCCTGCTCCAGTCGCTATGCCTGCTCCAGTCGCTATGCCTGCTCCGGTCGCTATGCCTGCTCCGGTGGATCTGAACGCGGTTCTCATCGCGACTGTTGCCGCCAAGACAGGCTATCCTGCAGAAATGTTAGGTCTTGAGATGGATCTTGAAGCTGATCTCGGAGTGGACTCAATCAAACGAGTAGAAATTCTCGCTGCGATGAATCAGGAAGTTCCCGATCTACCTCAGCTAGATCCTAGTGTTCTCGGTCGCCTACGCACTTTGGGTGAAATCGTGGAGTTTCTTGGTACAAGTCAGAATAAAAGTTCTGAGAAGATTGCAAAGGGCGAATCTACCGCATCGGGAGATCTTGAAAAAAAAGCCTTAGGCTCGACCCCCAATAACGCTTTTCAAGCGAGGGAGTCGAGCAACTCTACAAACAATATACCAACATTATCTCGCTTGGTGACGCGCTCGGTGAGCGCGGCGCCCCGAGGATTCGCCCTACGGGGCCTATTGCACGCCACGAAAATTCAGATCGTGGGTGGTCCCACCCACTTGGGGCAGGCCCTCGTCATGCTTTTGCAGAGACAAGGGATTGCGGCTCATCTCAGCGACACCGTCGACGGGCATACCGACGGCTGTATCTACTTAGGAGCACTCGCCCCCAACCTGTCCTGGCAAGAAGCAATCGATATCAATCGAAGGGCATTTGAACTGGCGCGCATCTTGGCGCCCCGTCTCGGCAACCACGGTGGATTCTTCGTGACTGTCCAAGATACTGACGGTAATTTCGGTCTAGACGGAAACGACAACGCCTGGCAGGCGGGACTCTCTGCTTTGATCAAAACAGCCGCTCTCGAATGGCCTCTAGCGGGCTTGCGAGCTCTTGATCTGGATACTTGCGACCAGCATACAGAAACCATCGCAAACCGAATATTCACCGAGCTACTCCATGGTGGTAGCGAACTAGAAGTAGGTCTCAGTTCAACCGGCGTTCGCACAACACTTCAATCGGTCGAAGTGTCCCCACGTACCCAAGAGATGCCTCTCGCTCCGGAGAGCGTAGTTGTCGTATCTGGTGGAGCTCGCGGGGTGACCGCCGCATGCATTGTGGCCCTCGCCCGAGAAATAGGAGGGAAATTTCTTCTACTTGGTAGGAGCGAGTTAACTCCCCCTCCCCAGGGCGCGAGCAAACTTTTCACCGACGCCGAGCTCAAGCAATACTTTCTGCGTGAAGCACGAGCCCAGGGTGAAAAAATCACCCCACTAGAGCTAGGCTCCAAAGTAAAGAGCCTGCTGGCATCACGAGAAATTCGTGAGACGCTTCAAGCAATTGAACAAGTTGGCGGCGAGGCCCGCTACCGCGCAGTCGATATCACCGACGCCCCAAGCCTCAATGAATACCTCAAAGAGGCCAGAGCCTGGGGGCCCATTCACGGTGTCGTACACGCCGCGGGCGTCCTCGCCGACAAATTCATAACAGACAAAACCGACCAGCAGTTTTCCCGAGTATTTGACACCAAGGTTCGCGGCTTGAAGGCACTACTCGACGGCACACACCAAGACGAGTTACGCGCCATCTTACTCTTTTCTTCAGTAGCGGCCCGCACCGGAAATCGCGGTCAGGTCGACTACGCGATGGCCAATGAAGTCCTCAATAAGGTAGCTGCGGTTGAAGGGCAGCGTCGCGGTTCAAGCACCCTTGTACGGGCTCTTGGCTGGGGCCCCTGGAACGGCGGCATGGTCACTCCAACCTTACGAAAGTACTTCAAAGATCGAGACATTGGGCTTATTCCCCTAGCGTCAGGGGCACAGGCTCTTGTAAATGAGCTCAAAATAGAAGACACGGGCGCCGAAGTTGTATTTGCAATGGGCGGGGACACCTTCGATGCGTTGGAAAGAAGTCGGCACCAGCAACAGAGCAAAGTTCACGAGTTTCTCATCACTGGCGCCCAATTCTCGTTTCTCAAGGACCACAGTATCAAAGAACAGCCGGTGGTCCCCCTCACTCTGGCAATCGAGTGGATGCTTCGGGCCTGCCAGGAGCACTGCCCCCACCTTACAATCATATCATGTGAACACATTCAGGTATTGCGAGGCATGCGCCTCGACAACCTCTCGTCACCCACACAGTTAAACCTTGAGACACGCCTTATAGAAAGTCCAGAGGGGGGCGTAATAGAGTGTATTGTTCATGATGACCTGGGGGCCAAGCGCTACTCGGCTACGATCACCATGGCAGCCCAGCAAGGATCTCCCATCGAGGCATCTAACCCTCTCACTCCTCTAGACATGGGTCCAAGTCCAAAAGTTGAAGGCATCTACGGGAATGAGAGTGTGCTTTTTCACGGAAAGTCGTTTCACGCGATTGAGGAAATTCTAGGCGTAGGAAAGAGCGGTATGACGTCCAACCTTCGGGGTTCACGACTTTTGGGATGGGGCTCTCAGGGGGTTCTCAGTGATCCTGGGTTGCTCGATGGTGCTCTTCAGACGGCGCTTCTTTGGACCCAGCATATGACATCGGCGGCTTCTCTTCCCACGGCCATCAAAAGAATTCAGTTCTTTTCCATCGGCTCTCTACCTGATCGCGCTCAGTGTCTCCTGCATAGAGGCACAGAATCCTCTCATCATGTGGTCTGTGATATCTCCCTCGTTGATGTATCCGGTAAACCAATTTACCAGATGACAGGAGTGCAAACTCATCTCCTAGGAGACACCGCGCGTACCCACCCGACTCCTTCTTCTAGACCCGCAATCTCCACATGAAATCGTTCCCCCCCATTGCAATTGTTGGTCGTGCATGCGTTCTTCCCGGAGCGCTCAATCCTCACGAACTTTGGCAGGCCGTGGTTGAAGGCCGAAGTCTTATTACCAGCGTGCCTCCTGACCGCTGGGGGGTGCAACCAGCGCGCATCATGGCCCCAGGGCGTGAGCACCTACCCGACCGGACCTATTGCGATAAAGGAGGTTACGTCCGCGGGTTCGATTCTGTGTTTGATCCCACGGGGTTTCATATCCCCGAGGAGCGCTTGCAAGGACTTGACCCCCTTTTCCACTGGATTCTCCACACGGGACGCCAGGCCCTTCAGCAAAGCAAATGGCAGGGCCCCCCAGAACGTGCTGGGGTGGTTCTTGGGAACCTCTCGTATCCCTCAAGCGAAATGTCCCGCTACGCCGAAAGCATTTGGCTTCAAGAGCAGACCGATCATGCCAAGGCCGACGCCCTCCCAGGGCAAAGAACGGGTTCCTGCAAAGCCAAACCTGACGCGCGCAATCGCTTCATGTCAGGGTTGCCCGCCCACCTCTTGGCACAAGGGCTAGGCTTGCGCGGGGGCGCATTCGCTCTCGACGCGGCCTGCGCCTCCTCCCTCTACGCTATCAAGCTAGCTTGCGACTCACTACACGACGGTACAAGTGACCTCATGCTCGCTGGAGCCGTCAATCGCGCCGACGATCTCTTCCTACATATGGGCTTCTCAGCTCTACAAGCTCTAAGCAGGACCGGACAAAGTCGGCCCTTCCACCCTTCTGCCGATGGACTACTCCCAGCAGAAGGCGCCTGTCTCTTTGCCCTTCGTCGATTAGAGGATGCAGAGCGAGAAGGTGAAGAGATCTTAGGAGTGATTCGCGCCATCGGTCTATCCAACGACGGGAGGGGGAGAGGAATGTTGGTACCTAGCCAGGCCGGCCAAGTCAGTGCCCTCAAGCAAGCCCTGGCAATGTCGGGGCTCACTCCCACCGAACTTGACTATATCGAATGTCACGCAACCGGCACTCCCGTGGGGGATTCAACCGAGGTGGCCACTCTCCAAGAAGTGTTTGGAGAACGCTCGGCGAAACTTCCCATAGGCTCCTTCAAGGCAAACGCGGGTCATCTGATTACAGCGGCTGGCGGTGCCGGGCTCATTAAAGTGCTGGACGCAATGGCACACCGTATTCTGCCCCCCACTCCCCACCTAAAAGGCGTTGAAACAGCCCTTCAAGGTACGAAGCTTCGCTTATTGCATGAGCAAGAGCCCTGGACGGCCAATAGATCGCGTCGCGCTGGGATCAGCGCGTTTGGCTTCGGCGGCAACAATGCTCACCTTATCGTCGAAGAGTATCTCCCCAACGCACTCCCTCGGACCAACGAGCGTCTGCACAAAGAAATACCCCGCGCTTCAGTTGCCGAGCCCATCGTAAAGATTGCGGTAGTCGCCCTGGGCGCGAGGGTCGCTACCTGTCAAAACGTGATAGAATTTGAAGAGGCGCTTTTCGAAGAAGGTACTCAAGTTCGTGCCCGCCAGCATTCAACGAGTTCCAAGCATTCAACGAGTTCCAAGCATTCAACGAGTTCCAAGCATTCAACGGCTGCACCTCATTCTGGACATTGTGATGCTCTGCAAGTAAATTTGCAGGACTTACGCTTTCCTCCCAATGATTTAAAACAAACACTTCCTCAACAATTACTCCTTCTTGAGGCTGCGCGAGAGGCATTGCACGGACTGAAACTCCCAGAGGAAACCACAGGCGTACTCGTGGGTATGCAATGCGACACCGAAGTCGCCCGACACGGGGCTCGCTGGCGTTTGGCAGAGTGGGCGAACGAGCTTCAAGAATCCTCCGAGTGGCTCCAAGAAGCTCGAGAAAACTTTACCCCTTGCTTGGGAGCTGCAGGAGTGATTGGCGCCATGCCAAACATCGTGGCCAATCGCATCAACAGTCAGTTCAATCTCCGAGGGCCAAGTTTTGCAGTTTCAGCCGAAGAACTCTCAGGGGTTCGCGCCCTAGAACAAGGCATACGCGCTCTAAAAAAAGGCGAACTCGACGTCGCAATCATCGGGGCTGTCGATATCTGCTCCGAAGAAGTCCATGAGTCAGCAGCCGCCGCGGTCCTCAGCAAAGAGACACAAATTGCGGGCGACGCGGCCGTAGTTCTCGTTCTCAAGCGCCTGGACGATGCCCTTGATGCCCGAGACAACATCTTGGCGCATATCGACCACCCATCCCCGCAACCGGTCATCGAGTCGAAACCCCACCCTGCCCATCACCTGCGCCTCGTTCAAACGAGCCTTGCCGCAAAGTTTGGACACGCCCATGCTGCCTCAGGGCTTCTTCACGTTGCAGCTGGCGTGCTTGCCTGCGCCCGAGGCCGATCGCCCGCGTCCTTTCCTACTGGTAAAGTGAGCCAAGCTACAATTTCAATCACCGCACTCGGTGAGCAGAAATCTATCGTGCAAATCGTAGCCCCTTCTCACCCGCCTGCTGCCTTCGCCAAGAGCAAGACAGGCAGCTCCCTCCTGAGTTGTCCCGCCCACCTGCCGCCAGCTCATTTTCCTTCCCGAACAAAAAGAATGGCGACCATGGCAAAAAAAATGGATCCTGCCCCTCCACTTTCTCCCATTTTACCAACGATTGAAGAGAACTTTCGCGAAGTTCTGCCCCCCCGCACGAACCCCTTGGTTTCGCCTCTCAGCAACACTGCCCCTGCGCCCCACTCTAGCGCTTTAGCTCACCATCTTCAGCTCCAGCAGATGCTTTCAAGCACCCACCAGCAATTCTTGAAAGACCAAGAGCAACTGCATGCACAGTTCTTACGAGTGCGTGCCCAAGCAATCTCAGCTTTGACTCAAGGTGCCCTCCGCTCATTGGCCCCACCGGTGCCGGCAGCCCCGCAGCTCTTCGCTGAGCCAACCCAAGTCTTCCCAACGGCTCGCCCCCTGCAGACACCTCCGGTGGCGACGTCCGCCAAACCCTCTTTCACAACTCCAGAAAAAGCTCCTCCCGGAGGAATTGTGAGTGGTCCTTGTTTCAGCAGAGAGCAACTCACAATTCATGCAGGGGGGAAAATCTCTCAGATATTCGGCGAGAAATTTCGCCAACAAGATAGCCATGCCGTACAGGTTCGCATGCCGGAGCCGCCACTACTTTTGGCCGACCGAATTGTAGGAATGAAAGCTGAAGCCGACTCGATGGGCCTCGGTACCGTGTGGAGCGAAACCGACATCGATAAGGATAAGTGGTTTTTACATCGAGGGCGCGTACCCGCCGGAATTTTAATTGAATGCGGCCAAGCTGATCTCTTCTTAATATCGTACTTAGGCATCGATAGGCTCAATCAAGGTGAACGTGCCTATCGCCTGCTTGGGTGCGAGCTCACCTACCATGGCTCTGCGCCTCAGGTGGGTGACACTCTGCACTACGATATTCATGTGGATGGCCATGCCAACCAAGGCGATGTACGCCTATTTTTCTTTCACTCCGACTGCCACGCAGGTGAGCGGCCTATCATGTCGGTGCGCCACGGCCAGGCGGGATTCTTTAGTGAAAAAGAGCTAGCCGAATCGGCTGGCGTTCTATGGAAACCCGAAGATGAGCAATTTAGTGGCAATTTTCGCTTGGACCCGCCACCCCAGTTAAGCACCCAGCAGAATTTCAGCAAAGAGCAGGTTATTGCCTTTGCGCAGGGTGATTTGGTGAGCTGTTTCGGTCCGGGTTTTGAACGAGGCCAGACCCATACGCTCACGCCTACCATTCAAGAAGGTAAGATGTGCTTTGTCGACAGCATTGAGGGCCTGGACTTCAAAGGTGGACCTTGGGGACGAGGGTACGCGCGCGCCATCACTAAAATTAGTCCCAACGACTGGTTCTTTCAGGGACATTTTAAGAACGACCCCTGCATGCCCGGCACCTTGATGTTCGAGGGCTGTTTGCAGCTGATGGCGTTCTACATGGCCGCATTGGGTCATACCCTCAGAAAAGACGGTTGGCGCTTCGAGCCCGTGCCGGAGGTGCCCTACCAATTGCATTGCCGAGGACAAGTTTTACCCACATCTCATGAGTTGGTGTGTGAAGTATTTGTAGAAGAAGTTTGGGACGGTCCTGAGCCCACGCTTTTTGCTCACCTTCTAGGTACCGTCGACGGAAAAAAAGCTTTCCACGCGCGGCACGTTGGCTTGCGCCTAGTGCCGGACTGGCCCTTAGAGGTCGAACCGGAGCGCCTCCCGGCCCTCACCTCCGCCAACGAGAAGCATCGAGATGGTCCCGCTCAAGCCAACGATTGGAAGCAGGTTGCTAGTGCCCAGGGTTTTGACTTTGCGTACCCATCTTTGCTCGCCTGCGCTTGGGGAAAACCTTCGGACGCTTTCGGTCCTATGTACGAACCTTTTGATGGTACTCGACGAGTAGCTCGCCTGCCCGGTCCTCCTTATCATTTTATGAGTCGGGTCACTCGTATAGTTGGAGAAATTGGCGCATTTCAAGCGGGCGCCGAAGTGGAGATTGAATACGATATTCCACCTCACGCCTGGTATTTTGACAAAAATGGCCGTCGCACTATGCCCTTTGCGGTCCTTTTGGAGGCGGCTTTGCAGCCTTGCGGTTGGCTTGCAAGCTACGTGGGCAGTGCACTCAAAAGTGAACAAGATCTAGCTTTTCGTAACCTGGACGGCAAAGGCCGCGTCTTGTCAGACTTGAGCCCTCAAGCGGGTACCTTACGCACCGTCTCCAAGATCACCAACATATCACAATCAGGTGACATGATCATAGAATCGTTCGACGTAGAATGCTATTGTGGAGACACACTCGTCTACGAGCTTGCGACCGTTTTTGGCTTCTTTCCCCAGAAAGCGTTGGAAAACCAAGTTGGTTTACCGACCTCGGACGAAGCCCGCGCTCGATTCACGGCGCCATCAAAATACCACGTCGATTTAACAAAAGAGTACGAGAACTTTAGAGACCTACAGTCGCTCTTGCCAGAAACTATGTTGCTGATGTTCGATCGGGTGACCGCGCTGGACCTCACAGGCGGCAAAGCTGGTCTTGGCACCTTGCGCTGCGAGAAAGATGTCGACCCATCAGAATGGTTCTTTAAGGCTCATTTCTTCCAAGATCCAGTGCAACCCGGTTCCTTGGGTATCGAAGTAATGCTGCAATTGCTCCAATATTATATGCTTGAAAATGCGATGGCTGATGGAATGAAGAACCCTCAGTTTGAAGCCATTGAAACCAATAGCGAAATGAGCTGGAAATACCGTGGACAAGTCGTGCCAGAAAACCACCTCATTACTACCACACTCGAAATTACAGCACGTGGCGTGGACGAAAAAGGTCCTTTCGCTCGGGGTGATGCCTCTTTGTGGGTGGATGGGAAGAGAATTTACGAAGCGCTCGGCTTGGGAATGCGCCTAATTTCGGCCTCTCTCTCTTGATGCCAAGCTCTCAGTAGCTGCAGGCCTTCGACAAAATTGATACGTGGTTCATAAGCGAGGTCTTTTTTTGCCGCGCCAATATCAAACCAATGAGCAGTAGAAAGCTGATGGGCCACAAATCGAGTAATGGGTGGCTCCTTTTTTATCCCACACAGGGAGAATACACTCTCCGCTACCGCTCCCGCGCCCCAAGCAACGAAGGGATGTATTTTCTTTTTCACGGGCCCTAGGTCAATCGTACCGAGCACTCCGTTGACCACCTCATCAATGGGAAGAGGCTCGCCGTTACTAATAAAGTAGGGTCGGCCGGCGCAGGCACTTTCAGGAGAAAGAGCGTCCAAGGCCAAGAGGTGGGCGTCCACCGCGTTGTCGATATAGAGAGTGTCCACCAACTTGGGCCGACCGCTGCACAGACGTAGTTTTCCAGCGCGGTAGCGCTCCGCGAAGCGAGGTAAAAGCTGGGTATCACCCGGCCCCCACATCAAATGAGGGCGTAAGGCTACCGTCGACAAGCTTTCGCCATTTGCAGCCAAAATCAATCGCTCTGCAATAGCCTTGGTCTTGGGGTAGAACGCCTCATAGTGCTCGGCGTAAGGCAATGACTCGTTGGCGCCCTCTAGATCTCCCCCGCCATGTACCACGCTGGGTGTGCTCGTATAGACTAGTCTCCTGATGCCCTGAGTCCTGCAGGCGCGAATAGCATTTTCGCTTCCACGCACGTTGGTCTCGTAAAACGAGTCATAGGCGCCCCAAGCGCCCACCTTAGCTGCAATATGCATCAGGGCATCGCAACCTTCTGCTGCTTGATTGAACGTTGATGAATTTGCCACGTCCCCTCGTCGGACCTCTGCCCCCCACGTTGCCAATTCCGGATAATCTCCGCGACAAAGAACGCGCACAGCGTCCCCTCTTTTCAGTAGGCGGGTAACTAGACTGCGCCCCAAAAAACCGCCTCCGCCCGTAACTAATACTTTCATTTGTTGCGCCCCTGAGCCCAGCGTCCTTGCGCCCAGCG
>CAYWLO010000042.1:29238-37833 GCA_964459035.1 uncultured Polyangiaceae bacterium
GCCCAGCGTCCTTGCGCCCAGCGCCCCAGACGTCCTCGGTCAATTTTCGCGTTGTGACGAATATCAACCGGGAAGCTCTTATGAAAAAGTATGCCTTCAATTCCCCGCGAACGCTCAAACTTCTCTATCAGTCCCATCAATTCAAGTTCAAGTTTCTTGACAGACGATCTCGAATTCGTCTCACGCTCCACCACTATGATCGGCACCACCGTATTTTTACGGAGAACCTGCACCAGGGCACTGCGATATACTTCGGCATGATCATTCACAATCATCTCACAAGGCACTGAGAAAAATGTTTTCCTCTCTACCCTCACGCGATGGGTCTTTCGACCACAAAACCACAGGCGTCCACCCTTATCAAAATAGCCCAAATCACCCATACGGTGGGCAAAACCTCCCGGTAAGGGAATTTTTGCCAGTTTGGTCGACAAAGAACGATTCTGATACTCCTCAGTAACCAAGTCCCCCTCCACCACGATTTCTCCAATTTCCCCCTGAGAAACCAGCAACTCATCGTGCCACTTTTCCAAAGGGTGGTCCCCAATTTCTATTATTGACACCCGAACCTCATCGACAGGTTGCCCCACCAACACCCCTGCGCCCGACGCGGTAAGCTCTCTAATTTCTGGCTGAAGAATTTCGTTGCTATCTACCGAGGAGACGGGCAGCGCCTCGGTTGCCCCATAAGGCGTTACAATGCGAGCGTCTTTGCCGAGCATTTTAAGACAGCGCTCCATAATAATTGGTTGAACAGGAGCCCCCGCGCAGACCACCCTCTTTACACTGGGCAGAACAACATCATGCTCTGCTCCGTAACGGGCGAGAACATTGAGAACAGCAGGAGAGGCAAAAAGATTGGTCACCTTAAATTGCTCAATCGCACTAATCAGCTTACGAGGATCTACCTGAGCAGGTCGGGTCGGATCCATGTCGGGTACTATAGTGCTCATACCTAGGGCTGGGTCAAAAAGAGCAAATACCGGCAGAGTGGGCAAATCGACCTCTCCTTTTTGCACACCGGAGATACGTCGCAAGGTACTTACCTGGGCGGCAAAGTTACCATGAGTGTAGACAGCTCCCTTAGGCACGCCCGTACTTCCGCTGGTAAAGAGCACAGCTGCACGCTCCTGGAGGGCGGTGGGGGCTAGAGAAAAAGAACGAACGGCGTCGCCCGGTGCTCTTTCTTTGCCAAACCCAGCAAGCTGACGGGCCTCATCTAGGGTAATACCGCCAAACCAAGCGCGCCTTCCCACCGTAACGAGATGTCTAAGTGTAGCTCTCCCCCACCCCAGAGCAAAACGCGCAGCGTGGGCTTGAGGAATACCAATGAAAGCCTCAGGCTCCGCCTCGCCTAGACAGGTCTTTATATTCCTCAGCCCAATACCGGGGTCGATGACAATGGGAACCGCTCCCAACTTAGCCAGGGCAAAGGTCAAAGAAAAAAACTCGGGGCCGGGCCTGACCATAAGCGCAGTGGCCATGCCGCGCTTGATTCCCGCCGCTTGCAGCGCAAACGCAACAACGTCACTCTCTTCGTTCAACTCTCTATAAGAAAGCTCACGGTACTTCACTTGTCCGTTAGTGGACCTACCCACCGGCAGGGCAATTGCCAAAGTATCGGGCTGGCTCCTAGCAATCTCTGTTAAGTAGCCAGCTATATTAAAAAGCGGTTCATGCATCGCTCATCAAAGGGGGTGTTCTTCAAGAAATTTTCTTATTCGAGGCACCACCTCGGTGGGGGCGTCCTCTAAGACGTAATGACCGCAATCATCTAGCTGGCACACCTCGGCGTGAGGCCACCTCTCGCGAAACTCCTGAAGAACTCGCCCATTAAAAACAAAGTCTTTCATACCCCAGCAAAGTAAAATAGGGACCTTGCTAAAAAGAGGCAATGAGCTTTCTACCTCGGATACCAGGGAATAGCTGATATCCCGCGGAGAAACAGGAATATCCTCGATGAAACGTAGGGTAGCAATGCGATTGCTCCAATTGTTGTAGGGGGCACAATAGGCTCGTTGACGAGCCTTGGACATGGGGTTTTTCTTGCAGCCAACCCGAGCCGCACCACGAGCAAATGCATTAAACCCCCGCACGGCACAGGAGCCTAAAGGTGTATTGCGCAGAGCGGCGATGCTCGTGGGCAAAGCCATCTCGGCGGGCAAGTGAAAAGCTGCGGTATTGAGCAAAACGATGCGCCCAATTCGCTCGGGGTGCCTAGCTGCTACCGCCATGGCAATCATACCGCCCCAATCGTGAGCGACCAGTGTGATCTTCTTTTCGGCAGGACAGGTCTCGATGATCAAAGCTTCAAGATCGTCGACTCGATTTTTAAGCCGATATTCATAGTGCTCGTCGTCAGGTTTGTCCGAAAGACCACAACCAATATGGTCAGGCACGATACAGCGATAACTATTTGAAATACCCTGCACCAAAGCGCGATAGTAGATAGACCAGCTAGGGTTTCCGTGAACCATCACGATAGGATCACCGGAGCCCTCATCCAAATAGTGTAAAGCTAGGCCCGATCTATCAAGAAATTTACCGCGAAATGGGTAAAGATGGTGGGGAATATTTAACTCAGTCGTATTCATCTTTTACCTAAGTCCTCACCAGACAACATGAGCCGCGATACAATTGAGCCCGCTACCAATGCCGCCAAGGACCAACTTGTCACCCGGAGACAAACGCCCTTGTAACAGAGCATGACTCAGCACGGTTGGAATTGAAGCGGGACCGACATTTCCGTATTCTGGGTAGAGCAAAATGGTCTTGTCTAGGCCAAATCCGACGGTGTCAGCCATGCGCTGGGTATGCACCTGGCTTACCTGATGCATCGCGAATAAATCGACCTCCTGGGGAGCCCAACCGTACTCTAGCAAAGCACGCTCCCAGGTTCTCGTCGCGAGGGCGACGCCCTCTATCATCAGATTTTGAGTATCGGTCACGCCCCCGTCCGCTTGTCCGCAACAGAGTCGATTGTGCTGAGTCGCGGCGAGGTTGACGCTTCCTAAATAGCGATGTCCCTGGGGGGCAAATCTTCGATGAGCGAGGATCATCGCTGCGGCTCCTGAGCCCAGGGTCAATGTTGCGAATTGGTCGCGAAACATCTGAGAATCGACTTCAGGTCGACTCAAGCGTTCGACAGTTCGTTCAACGACCTGACGACTATTTTCGCCGTCAACAATCAAGGCAAAGTCGACTTGACCGCTTTGAATCATGTTCGAGACAAGATCAATACCGTTGATAAAGGCCAAGCAGGCATTGCCGAGATCAAAGTTGAGGCAGTTCTCTGTGAGACCAAGGTTGTGGTGAACGAAACATGCGTTGGACGGTTCTACAAAATCTCGGCTCACCGATGTACTCACAATGACGCCAATGTGGGCCCTGTCCAAGCCGGTCTGCTCAATGACCTTCTGACCCGCGAGGGTAGCTGCCGACGAAGGCTGAAAACCTGGCTCCCAAAAGCGGCGCGCTTTGACCCCAGTCAAACCTTCGAGCATGCCCAGGGGCATGCCCAAGCGCTCCAAGGTATTCTGAAGTGGAGCTTCAAGCTCGGCAGAAGTTACTCGAATAGGGGCGTCGGCATGGGCCACACCCATGATTACAACATCGTCAAATCGCATCAGCTCCCCTTCGTGTATCCGAGTCTTGCCCCCCCTGGCAAGCCGGTGAATTGGAGGGCAAAAAGGCGCTCTATTGTGGGCTCGCCCTCAGAGAATCGCGTGAGGTAGGTAACGGCTGGTGTCCTGGGTAATCAAGCTTTTGTCCTCGCGCAATGAGAGCCCAGCGGGTTGGTCATCCACCAACCAACTCCCCACAAGCGTGTAGCTGTCACCAAAACGCGGCAATAAGTGAGCTGCTTGATATATATAACCCTCTTCCCCATAGGGTCCACTCGACTCCGCCAAGGACAATTCTCCATCCAATATGGAGATATTCGCCCCCTCGCGCGAAAAAATGGGCTTTTTCACCAAAGTCCCCAGGGACCCCGCTTGGGACAACTCGTCCTCAAAAAACGCGGGCAATAAGTTGTCGTGGCCAGGAAACATTCTCCACAAAATTGGCAAAAGAGCCTTGTTTGACAGAATACTTTTCCACGGAGGCTCTAACCAACGAATGTTATTTGAACCTAAGAGCTCTCCAAATTCTTCACGAAACATGAACTCCCATGGATAAAGCTTGAACATCCAGGTAATTTCCCGATCCTGTAAATCGCTCAATCTTCCGGCTTCGTCTCGCCCAATGTCTTCCACATGCACAAAGCGAGTCTGAATTCCTGCCGCCTTCGCACAATCTTCAAGATATTGCACCGTTCCGCGATCTTCGACTGAGCCTTCGGAGCTCGAAAAATGAAGTTCCCGGCCAGGGGTCATCAACAAGAGTTCTTTGAATCGATTCACGAGCTTGTCTTGAAGACTATTGAATTGATCAGTTCTTGCAGGCAAGCGCCCCCTGTCCACATTGTCCTCCAGCCACAACCATTGCCAAAAACCAGTTTCATAAACGCTAGTGGGGGTATCGGCGTTGTTCTCGTAAAGTTTTGCAGGTTTTTTGCCGTCGTAAGCAAAGTCCAGGCGCGAATAAAGACTCGGATCTCCGTTTTTCCACGAAGTTCGCACGAAATCCCAATGGTCGCGAGGAATACAGAAACGAGTCATTAACTCCTCGTCATCTAACACTCGCCCCACCACCTCCATACACATCTGGTGAATTTCTTCTGTCGGGGACTCTATGTCCTCTTCAATTTGTTTGAGAGAAAATTGGTAATATGCGCGCTCGTCCCAATAGCGCTCCCCTTCAATGGTGTGAAAGTGAAAACCAAATTCTTTGGCCTTTTCCTCCCACCCGGGTCGCTCTTGAATAGGGACTCGGCGCATTTTTTTACCCCCCCCAACCGCGAGAGCTACGGGAGCGTCCCCACGAAGATCGCGCAGAAGAACGTGAACCGAAGCCCCCGCGCGAGGAGGTCTTTATCGATCGACGTTGAGGTTTAAGTTGCGAGGCCCCGACTTGATAAGACTTCTGCCCTGGTCTCCCTAAAACAGTGCCATTGGCGGTCATGAGGCTTCCATTCAAGCGCGAGCCGCGGCCAGCATACTGATACACCGGATTGTAGGAACGCCCTCCCGTCATACGACCAATCATAAAACCCGCCATCATGGGCATGAAAAAACCTCCGCTCCCTCCCGAGCGACAGCGGCTGTAGCCATATTCGGCCTCACAGGCGTAGCGGGAGTTGTAGCGCGGTCCTGTTCGCTCGGCCTCGGCTAACGCGCGCTTGTAGGCCGCTTCGCATTGAAGTTCAGTCATACTGCCCTGAGCCACACAATCTTCCACAGAAGAGACGACGCGCACGTTTTCCTGAACTTCTGGCTCGCCGCAACCCACCGCACTGGCCGCCGCAATTGCCACAACGAATGGGGCCAAGACATTGCCTCGGCTGGTAGTACACCGATGAGGCATATTGTAGTGAAATTTTACAACCTCACGCTTTTCTGTGACGCGCATAGCATCAACATCTATCGATTGACTTCGTTTCATCATTCGATTTCCTAATAGGTCATGCAGGCTGCATTGAGCAGGCCAACTGCGATACTGGTGATGCCGAGCATGATGCCTGCGCTTGTTTCGTTAGCCTCAATGCGGGCCACAATCGTGGGCATAAAAAAGGCACGAACAAGAAGAAATGCGAGGGATTGAGCAACCAAAGCCACGCCCCCCCAAACCAAAAAGTCGAGAAGTGATACTGAATGGCTCACCACACCCGCTAAGGCCAATGCAAAGCCAACAATCGCTCCCCCAAAGCCCAGCGCCGCCGCTACATTTTTATGCTCCTTGATGAGTTTCCACTCGTCATGAGGAGTCACAGCCGCATAGGCAAATTTGAAGAGCACCAAAAGGCCCAGCGACAAACCAAAGTATGCAGCAAATTGACCAATGTTTCCTAGTAGTACCTGAATATGCATATAGTTTTTTTAATCCTCTTCGATTTTCTCTTGGGGGCTCCCTAGCCTAGCCGTGAATTGTAATTTGTGCGGCACTCAAACTGAGCCCTGTGCTAATCACGAGGCAACGGGATATATTCTGATTCTCGTCTTCGGTCTCTTCGGCCGAGAGAAAGAGCGTTTCAACCTGCTCTTCCCCCACGGGTCTATCAAAAAGCATCGTAAACTGGTCGGTTTCAGAGAACGACCCGTCAGCTTCGTAGGTTTTCTCAACCATCAAAACAGGATTGTGATAGTCGTCGGCTGAGGTCCAAACACGCTCAAATGTCCGGCCTTCGAGATCGTAAGTTGGCCGGCCTATCTTTCGTTTGAGAAGCTCGTTCCACACCCGCTCGGAGCTAATGTCTTGGGTGTCGTAAAAATGAAAAAGCTTCACGTCCACAACGTCCTCTTCCCCTTGGCCGCCCTCGGTAACAACCTGTAAAAAAGCGTCGTCGTCGGTATAAAATCGAAAAAGCCAGGTCCCATCCAAATCGACCAGGCCCACGCTTTTGATAATTTGGGTAGGGGTGATGCCCTGGGCTACAAATTGCCCCACCTCAAGTTTAAGAAGCAGCGAGTCTATTTCGAAACTACCGCCCAAGCGCAAACCCATAACGGTGGGTGTTTGAACTTTTACTGGCTCCTTCTTTTTACCGAAGAGACTTTTAAACATGCTCAGGCTTCCTTAGCTTGCGTGGTAGCCCCTCCCCGACAAGTTTCACCTTCAAGGGAAACTTGTCGGGGAGAGTTGGGGGGGGGCATCGTATCTTGTAACTTATCTAGTTTTTTTCTGAAAGAATACGAGTTTCTTTCTTTGCCGCGAGAAGCTGAGCTAACTTATCACTACCGCTTCTCTTGCCACCGCTTTGCATACCAGCAGCTTTCAAGCGAGCCTCCAAACCCGAGCCAGACTCTTCGTTGGCTAACTCCTCGGCGGCCTCCAGCTCGGCGCCCCGTTGAAGCTGCTTTGCTTTGATGCGTTCCAAGCTACCCAAAGCTGTCTTCACCTTGGAATTTGCGCCAGAATGACTCATCGAGGCGGTGACTTGGGCCTTTTGCACAGACTCCATCGCCTTCACCTGATCAATTTGCTGCTCCATACGGCGCACATTGACTTTTGCCTTGCCAATATTCGACTTCAAAGCTTTTTCGGAGGAAAGAAAACCAGAGAGCATCCCCTGCTCCATCTCAAGAGAACCTTCCAGTTCACCTACTTTTTCTGCACACTCCAGGGCCAAGTCCGCGTCGCCCTTTTCGTCTGCAGCAATCGCATGGCGAGTATAGGTCTCTACGTCCGCCGCCAGCGCACTCACTTTGCCCTCAGCAAGCTTTCGCTTTCCCATAATTTTCGTCAAGCTGGCGTCGCTATCTTGCAATTCTTTGCGAGCGTCGCGCATCTCCTGATCTAGAATTCTGATTGCTTGGGTGTCGGCAGCGGCCTCCAAACCTTCGTTGGTCGCACCGCGCAGGGCCGTCCACAATTTCTTCAAACTCATGCCACGTCCTCGCTTTTTAGAAATTCGCCGTACAGCTCTAGAAACTCACCAGTGTTTTCAAACAAGGTTTCCACTTCTTCCAAAACAACGCTTGCCTGACTTTCGGTAGAAAGTGCACCAAATGCGACGTAAAAATCCTCCGTACCTATCTTGCTGATGCTCACAGTAGAAAGAGGTACTAAATGATGGGATCGCAAAATAAGATCGTCCAAGGACGCCTTATCAAGGACACTAGAAGCGGGAAATAGAGCTGTTTCTACCAGTATTTGGCGTTCGCCACCAAAAATGAGAGCACTCAGCCCTTCATCGTTCACAATCTCTAGACAATCGCCTCTTTTCTCAAGTGTCCACGACGTTTGCGCAGCCACAAGAGACGAAAATTCGTCACCATTCCACATATTTGGAGCCTTTCGTTCGATAGAAATATCACTCGTGAACCTAATATCGCTTTGCATGCTGTCAATAGGTGGGCTCAACTGCTTGTCGTGCCCACGCGGGCGAATCTCGGCGAAACAGTCGCTGGGGGCAAAAGTCCTGTCGACCAATGGCATTTCACCTACGCAAGCCGTGTGACTGTGTTCGCGCCGTAAGAAGCAAGAACCAGAGAAGAGCGGCTCTCACAAAAGTGGATTGAGCGCGGATCTGTTGATGCCCGCCACCATTGCGCTTTCATTCTTCTTCTCGAATGCATTTCCCAATTGCCGACCACTGATCATCGCGCCCGCTAGAGAAGCTGGCTCCACGTAAAATTCATAGAATACCTAGTGGTTTTGTTGTCATTCTCCCTAAAACAGAAAAGCATCATGTGATGCATTGGTGCAGCTTGTCTGCGCACTATCGAACCACATCACCAATCCAACAGGCGCCCCCCCAATGTAGTCCGCCGTCGGCTCTTATCCTAGTCAAAACCATGCCAAACGTACCCAAAAATAGAAATGTTGATAAAATATGGTACGTTTGGCTATATCTGTAAGGAAGAAGAAAAATTGAGTACGACTTGCCGGGCGAAGATGCTACTCGACGAAATGTCCCTCACCGTCCGCCAACTTTCCCTCTTAGGGCTCGTGACAATATAACTTGACGAATGTCCCGATGGGGATCATAGATTA
>CAYWLO010000043.1:0-10601 GCA_964459035.1 uncultured Polyangiaceae bacterium
TTTGTCTCATGGGTACCAAAACCCGGCACGAAGTTCCGACCTTTGGTACTAGCGTCGTGGTTTGCGGAGGTCGTCGATGAACACTTTGCGGACGGGTCGGGCTTCTGAATGCTTCGAAACCAGCGAGTACCTCGTGCCGGAAATTCGTCCTGGGTTGAACCACACAAGAGTGGCGCAGGGATTAGGTTCTACCCGCAAGCATCATCTCAACAGCCCACGCCGTTACTTTTCGTCTCACTGGAACGTGCGCCCGGTGCCGCTCTGAAGGCGTTTCGTTCTCAGGCGTTTTTTGCACGCTGATTTGGCATTCATTGGCCAAAAAACTCACCACTAGAAAGTTTCGTGTCAATGAGGCCGTCCTTCGACCGTTCTCCGGGGTTGGGTCGTGATGATAGATGGTGATTTGAGCAGAATGGCGGGTCCTGAGTCTCGGGGCGCGCGCGTGGTGAATAAGGCAGAATTAGAAGCGTTTTTGGACGACGCCTGCAAATCGGCGGACGCAGAAGCGCAACTGGGTGGTTTTTTTCTAATCAAATTGGACGCGGGGGTGCTGGGGCAATTGAGACCTCAGGACATGATAGAAGCCGTCTATTTGGTAGCTCAATTGGCCCGTCAGCCCGATATTCTAGCTCAGGTTGACGAGAGTACGGTCGCGGTGGTGGTTGGGCGTCTCGCTCAAAGGCATGATGCCCACATTTTTGTCGAAAGGGTGGAGGATTATGTACGTACCGCGCGTTCCTCGTGGGGGGTTTCCACCGGGGTTGCGGTCTTTCCCATGTGCGGTCCGCGGGGATCGGACGCGTGGTCCAAGGCGTGTCGCGATTTGGAAGGAGCTATCAGCTCCGACTCTTGGGTGCACGAAATTCCGCGCGATACGATTCGTGCGCGAGAGACGGGCTGAACGCCTCGGTCGCTGCTATAGAGCGACCCCATGACAGACGCCCCCGCAGAGCTCGGACCTCTTCTTTCAGATCTCAAGCGACGTGAGTTGCTGCACCAGTGTACCCATACGGCGGAGTTGGTGGAGCATCTTCAAGAGTCGCGTGCCGTTTATGCGGGCTTTGATCCTACGCGCGACTCTTTGACGATTGGTAATCTCGTGAGCATCTTGCTCTTGCGTCGATTTCAACTGGCGGGGCATCGACCCGTGGTGGTGATGGGCGGGGGCACGGGTTTAATTGGCGATCCCAGTGGGAAAGACGCTGAGCGGCAGCTGATGACTACCGAGATCATTGCGGCCAATGTCGCGGGTCAAAAAAAGATTTTTGAGCAGCTTCTCGACTTTGAGGGACCAGCGGCAGCCATTGTCGTAAACAATGCTGATTGGATAGAGAAGCTTAGTTTTGTCGAGGTTTTGCGCGAGATAGGGAAGCACTTTTCCGTCAATATGATGATTCAGAAAGATTCGGTGAAGGCACGTTTGGAAGGGCGTGAACAGGGCATCAGCTACACAGAATTTAGCTACATGATCATGCAAGCTCATGACTTTTCTGTCCTCAATCAAGAGCAGGGCGTGACCCTCCAGGTGGGAGGCTCGGACCAATGGGGCAATATTGTCGCTGGTGTGGACCTCACCCGCAAGCGCTATCAAAGTACTGTGTATGGGCTCACCTCACCCCTGATCACAAAGAGCGATGGAACGAAGTTTGGCAAGACAGAGTCGGGGGCCATTTGGTTGACCAACGATCGAACGAGCGCGTACGCTTTCTATCAATTTTGGATCAACGCAACCGATAAGGACTTAACCGCCTACTTGCGTGTTTTCTCTCTGCGTCCAATGGATGAAATAGAGGCTCTTTTGCAACGTCATCAGGAGAATCCCGGTGCTCGAGAGGGGCAAAAGACTCTGGCTGCAGAGTTAACTGAGCTTTTGCATGGCCCCGAAGGACTCAAGGATGCTCTATTGGCTAGCAATGCCCTCTTCTCTGGAAAAGTGAAGGAGCTTTCAGCGCAGTTGTTGAATGAAGCCTTTGCCCATGTTCCCTCCACCGAAATCGAGCCTTCACGATTGCAAGAGGCTGGTATTGCCATTGTCGATCTGATGGTGGAGACAAAGGTAGCCAAAAGTAAGCGCGAGGCTCGGCAGTTTATTCAAAGTGGTGCTGTCAGCATCAACGGCGACAAGGTGGGTGACGATTTTTCCCTTACATCGGAGGCTCTCTTGCACAAGAGTGTCGCTCTTTTGCGCCGAGGGAAAAAAACTTGGCATATTTGTCGAGTTTTGGGCTAATTTGAGCGCAGCTCCTTTGTCCTACGCAAAAATTCGTCATCGCCTTTTTGAGGGTCGTCCTCTCGTCGTGGATGCAGATCCGGCAGCTTGCCTTCGTCAACGTGCGGAGGCTCTGGGCAGGACCTCTTCCTGCGGGGGGGCTGGACCCATCGTTGTGCATCAAGACATGAGTTCTTTGCGAGAACACCACCTTGCGGAGATTGAGTCACGAGTCGACGTTCTTTGTGCCCTTACTTCTGACACAACCCCGCGGGCACTGGCCGAGCTAGGGATGGAACATCGAGCGGCACGACTCACCGGAAAGGCGGTCGACTTGGCATTGGAGTTGGCCGAGCACTCTTCACGCCCCGTAGCCGTGGCTGGCGTTTTGGGGTCCGAAACTTTGAGCGCAACGGGGCGTGGCAGGTTCGAAGAGGAGATTCAAGAGCATGCCTCCCGCATTGCGGTGGCTGGCGCCGAAATGACCATTGTACAAGGTATGGGCTCTTTCAAAGAACTCTATTTTGCAGTGAGCGCAGCTGTTAGCCAAAGACAGTCAACATGGGCTGTATTGGACGACCACCTTTGTGAGTCTGATTTGCAGGGTACACTCCACGGTCTCAGGGCGGCCGGAGCAGAAGCCATCATCTTTGAAGTACGCTCGGTCGACGAGGGTTTGAAGAAATTGGCTCAAGTGGCGGAGATGGAATCTCAGCTCGTTTTGGGGACATTTTTGAGTGCAGCGCCTGATGCTCTCCGCGGCTACCCGAGTTCGCTTTTTTCCTCTTGGGTTGATCGAGTAGTGGAACTTATCGAGGCGGGGGCGCGTATCGTGGGCGGTGGGGCGGGTACGACTGAAGCTCATACCCGCGCCTTAGTAGCTCGACTTGGCACATCCCATCCATCTATGGTTCCTCCCTCCTTACAGACCGCATCGTCCTCGGACATTTCCTAAATATCTAGACCAAGCATTATGACGAGTTCGAAAATCGAGCGCGATGAATTAGGTGCGAGTTTTTCGCGATATGAGCGTGCACCCGAGAAATTCTTGATAGGCGCCGAGAGTGAAAAATTTGGCGTAGACCAGCAAACGGGTCAGCCCCTAGGTTATGGCGGGGAGTTCTCGGTGTGCGAGGTGCTGGGGTACTTACGGGACAATCATCATTGGTCGGAGATCACCGAAACCGAGGGGGGACCCGTAATTGGGCTCACGAGGCAAGGGGCAAGCATTACCCTGGAGCCGAGTGCTCAACTGGAGCTCAGTGGAGAGGCTTTGCCCTCTCTGCATGCTATCAAGGCCGAGTCCGACGCTCATTTGGCCGAGCTACGACCCATTTCAGAAAAAATGGGCATTGCCTGGCTCACCACAGGATTTCACCCCCTTGCAAGTCTCAACGAACTGCCTTGGGTGCCCAAGTTGCGTTACCCTATCATGAGAAAGTACTTGCCCGCTCAAGGCATTGGCGGCCTGGACATGATGCAGCGCACGGCGACGGTCCAAGGAAATTTTGATTGGAAAAATGAGCGTGACGCCCTGCGTAAACTCGTGGTTTGTCTCAAGTTATCTCCTTTGATGCATGCCTGGTTTGCCAATTCACCTTTTTCCGAAAAGAAGCGCAGTACGGATCTGAGTGTACGGGGCACGGTGTGGCGCAACATGGATAGGTCCAGGAGCGGCTTGATCCCCTCCATTTGGGCTAAAAAGAACGCCTCTTACCAAGACTATGCAGAGTGGGCTCTTTCGGCTGGCATGTTTTTGATCAAGCGCGAAGGGAAAATTTTACAAAATACAGGGCAGACTTTTACCGACTTCATGAAAAACGGTTTTCAAGGGCACCAGGCCACCTTGGAGGATTGGACCCTGCACTTGAGCACCCTCTTTCCAGAAGTGCGCCTAAAAAATACGCTGGAAGTACGTTCGGTCGATGGTCTTCCTCCCCATTTAGCCTTGGCCTCTCTCTCTTTGTGGACAGGCATTTTGTATGACGAGCGCGCACTAGACGAGGCAGAATCCCTGGTAGAGGAGCTGCAATACGAGCGAATGGAGAGTGAGCGAGACGAGTTAGTTGCTCGCGGATTGCACGCAACCGTGCACGGACGAAGTGGTTTTTCTTGGGCCGAGCATTTACACGATGTGGCTCGAGGAGGGCTTTTACGACGCCACGTACTCAACGAGGCCCGCGAGGGCGAAGAACTGTACCTCGATGCCGCTCGCGATCTTTTAGAACGCCGAAAGATGCCGGCGGAAGACGTAATTGACCGATTCGAAAAGGGTCAATCGTTCGTCGAAGCCACTCGTTTCCGATTCTAACTCGACTAGTTCTGCGCCCCAAGGTTCAATTACTTCACTAAATAGATAAGGGTGGTGACGTTCGTTGTGGGGAGGCGATCCAATTCTTGTTGATGCCTTCTCGTCGTGACGAGTGACGAACCGTTCGTCACTCTAGGCGGCTTTTTTGCCTGTGAGGCGGGCCCGCAAATAATAGGAGGGAGAAAGCGCTCTTGGTCCGGTTGACACTGCCCATGGAGTGGATACCTTCGCCGTCTGCCGAATCCAGCGATAACCGATGGTTTCGGCAGGATTTTCTCTGAAAGTTCCTAGTCTTAGGTCGTTTTCGACCAAACTTTCATTCACTATTTTAGCCGGAAAAAATCCGGACCCAGGAGTTTGCTCAATGGCCAGCAAGATTCGTCCCCTTCAAGACCGCGTGATTGTTAAGCGTGTAGCTGAGGAAGATAAGACCAAAGGCGGAATCATCATTCCCGACACCGCAAAAGAGAAGCCCATCGAAGGCGAAATCATTGCAGTTGGTCCCGGCAAGGTAGAGGACGGCAAGCGCGTCGAGCTCTCCGTCAAAGCTGGCGATCGCGTTCTGTTTGGCAAATACGCCGGCACAGAGATCAAGCTAGATGGCGAAGAGCATCTCATTCTTCGCGAAGACGATATCCTCGGCATAATCGAAGCTTAACGGCTCCTCACCTTATTTTAGGAGAAATAGTATGGCTGCAAAAGATATCGTGTTCGATTCGTCGGCACGCAATAAGATTCTCGCAGGCGTCAACGCACTCGCGAACGCTGTAAAAGTGACTCTTGGTCCCAAGGGTCGCAATGTTGTGATTGAGAAGAGCTTTGGCTCTCCCACCATCACAAAAGACGGTGTAACCGTCGCCAAAGAAATCGAGCTTGATGATAAGTTCGAGAACATGGGCGCACAGATGGTGCGTGAGGTTGCTTCCAAGACTTCTGACATCGCTGGCGATGGCACCACCACAGCAACCGTTTTGGCTCAGGCTATCTTTCGTGAGGGTTCTAAGCTCGTAGCAGCTGGTCACAACCCTATGGAGATCAAGCGCGGAATCGACAAGGCCGTTCAGGTTTTGGTTGATGCTGTCGCTAAGATTTCTAAGCCCACGCAAGATCCCAAAGAGATCCAGCAGGTTGGTACCGTTTCTGCCAATGGTGATGACACCATCGGTCAGCTTCTGAGTGAAGCTATGGAAAAGGTCGGCAAAGAGGGTGTAATCACCGTCGAAGAGGCAAAGAGCGCAGAGACCAGTTTGGATGTCGTTGAAGGCATGCAATTTGATCGCGGCTACCTCAGCCCCTACTTCTGCACCGACACCGAGCGCATGCAGGCATCTCTCGAAGATGCTTACATCCTCATCAGTGAGAAGAAGATCACCAATATGAAGGATTTACTTCCTGTATTGGAGGCAATTGCTCGTCAGCAAAAGCCCCTTCTTCTTCTTGCCGAGGACATCGAGGGCGAGGCTCTTGCAACACTGGTTGTGAACCGTCTTCGCGGCACCCTCACCTGCGCCGCTGTCAAGGCACCCGGTTTTGGTGATCGTCGCAAAGAAATGCTCAAGGACATCGCAATCCTTACGGGTGGCCAGGTGATTTCTGAGGAACTCGGTCTCAAGCTAGAGAACGTGACCATCAGTGACCTAGGTCAAGCCAAGAAGATCCAAATCGATAAAGACACCACAACCATCATCGATGGCGCTGGTGACAAGAAGGATCTCCAAGGCCGTCAGGCTGAGATTCGCGGTCAAATGGAGAACACCACCAGTGACTACGATCGTGAGAAGCTCCAGGAGCGCCTCGCGAAGTTGGTTGGCGGCGTTGCGGTAATCAAGGTTGGCGCTGCCACCGAGACGGAGATGAAAGAGAAGAAAGGGCGCGTCGAAGATGCACTCTACGCTACTCGTGCAGCCGTCGAAGAAGGCATTGTGCCTGGCGGCGGCGTTGCATTGCTTCGTGCTCAATCAGCTCTTGATGACTTGAAGATGAGTGATGCAGAAGCCGTAGGCGTTCGTATCATTCGTCGTGCAATTGAAGAGCCCCTTCGTCAAATTGTCGGCAATGCCGGTCTCGAAGGTTCTATTGTTGTTCAAAAGGTTCGCGAGGGTGAGGGTAACTTTGGTTACAACGCCCGCAAGAACGAATACGGCGACTTGGTTGCAGCTGGAGTCATTGACCCCGCTAAGGTTGTTCGCATTGCTCTACAGAATGCAGCCAGCGTTGCTGGACTCATGCTGACCACCGAGGCCTTGGTTGCTGACAAGCCCAAGGACGACAAGCCTGCGGCTGGCGGTCACTCACACGGCGACTTCTAAGAACTCTTTTCTTAAGAAGGTGCGGCCGCTCTGGACCGCATGCGCAAAAAGGTGAAACTCAAGAAATTGGGTTTCACCTTTTTTTATGAAAGTTCGCTACACTCCTAGAGATGAAGAAGGCGTTTGAACAACATTGTGAGGGCTTGGGTATTTCAGTCGTAAGAATTGATGGTGGCGCGTGTGAAATCGAGTTGCCCAGGTCCGCTAGCGATATTTCCCAATTTCTCGCAGAGAGTCCCTTGCAGACGCCCACGAAGGTGGATCTTTTCGCGGGTCTGAGCAATCTAGTTGATCAAAAGGGTCTCAAATTACTCAAATTCGACAATTGGTCTTTGAGCGTGGAACCTTTAGGAGGAGTTCCTCCCACGGGGGGCATGTTGCGACTCAAGGTAGAGTTCTAAGAGTATGCAGCTCGCCTTCAACAGAAAGCTTGGGGCAATTTATTTTGCAGCTTTTTCCGGAGCAATCTTGCTTGGCCTAGGGGTGTCCTTTGGTATCGAGCAGAATTTGCGTGGAGAAAATGTTGCGCGAGGCATTTTTCTAGAGGGTGAGAATATTTCCCATTTCACCTCAAGTCGCCTGCAAGAGTTACTGGATAAAAGGGCACGCAAGGTAGCAAGCACACGCTTTTTACTTCGACTACAGGACGAAAAGAAGGAGCTTTCGGCAGACGAGTTGGGCGTCTCTCTCGATGTGACGCCTGCCGTTCAAGATGCCTTGGCCCGTGGACGTGCAGGAGGGCTTCTTGGCGAGTTCTCGTTTTGGTGGAGACGTTTTTTTTCTCAGTCCAACTTGGCTCTTCGTTTTAAAGTTGATCAAAATAAATTGGAGCAAGCGGTCAAGCCATGGGCCACAATGACTTTGCAGGAACCGGAGCTGCCAACTCTCGTCTTTGATAATCAATTGCTCATCAAAGAGGGGTGTGGCGGCACTGTAGTGCAATGGAAAAAACTCCGGGATAAAATTATTGCCGCGCCCACGCTGCAACGACCTCTCCTTGAAGCCGTGGTTGCCTCAGGCAAGCCCGAGCTGTCCGCCAATCGCTCCATTGACGAGTTCATTGTACCGACGATGGACGAAGACGCTTCCATTGCGGCGTCTCTTGTGGCCGCTCAACGAACAAGAGCGGAGAGATTGCTTTCTGGAGGGATCACCTTTTTGGCAAATGAAGGGGAGGAAGAACTTATCTTGGAGCCTCTGGCTCTGGGCGCTGCTCTTTTGGCGCAAGCTGACAATGAGAAGGGGGAATTCGTTGTACGACTTTCAATTGAAAAAATACGAAAGTCATTGGCGCCTCTATTGGACAAGGTGGAGCGAGAGCCTGTGGATGCGGCGTTTGATTTTGGGCGAAAATCTCGGGTTAAAATAAGTGAAAGTCGAAAGGGAGTCACCCTAAATGAAGGTGCCGTGCTGAGTGCTTTGTGGAGAGCCTCAAAAAGTAAAGAGAGAAAGTTAGAGCTTCCTCTGTTGGAGACAGAGCCTCGACTTACGCTGGAACAAGCAAAAAAGTTGAAGGTAACGGGCTTGGTCTCTTCATTTATGACCAGGCATCCTTGTTGTCGCCCACGGGTAAAAAACATTCATCAAGCGGCCAAACGCCTTCACGATGTGGTCTTGCGTCCGGGAGAGAAGTTTTCTCTCAACGAGCACTTGGGTCCGCGATCACGAGCTAGCGGTTATTTAGCCGCCCCCACTATTGTGCGCGGCAAGATGAAAAATATGTATGGAGGGGGTATTAGTCAGTTAGCGACAACGCTCTTCAATGCTGTTCTGCGCGGAGGATACGAAATCATTCAGCGACAGCCTCATAGTATTTATTTCTCTCGCTACCCCGAAGGTCATGAAGCGACTGTATCTTTTCCCGAGCCCGATCTGATTTTTCGTAACGACACCCAAGCGGGTATGGTGATTCAGACGCAGTTTACTGGAACTTATATTAAGGTTTTGGTTTATGGCGACGTTGATGGGCGCACGGCTCGTCTGAAGAAGTCCAAGCGCTACAAGATTGTTCAACCTCCTAAAGAGTACGAGGGAGATCCCGAGATGGACCCCGAAGAGTCCAAGCGCCTGCGCGCAGGGCAACTTGGCTGGACGCTTTTGGTTTCTCGAATTGTCACGCTCAAGGACGGCACTAAAAAAGAGGAAAGCCGTGAAGTGCTTTATAATCCTCGTCCCGAACTATTACGAGTGCATCCGTGCATGATACCTCAAGGAGAAAAAGGTCATACAGGAGATGATTGCCCCGAGCCTGAGGAGGAGCCACGCGAAGAGGAGGAAGAGGAGCTTTCGGACGACGAATTCTACGAGACCGAGTAAGCGCTGAATCGATAATTTAGCGAAAACCTCGTGGGGGCCGAGGAGTGCACGAAAGAATCGTGGGGGGGGGGGCGTCCAACAAACCTTTTAAATAATTCTATTGGTCGTCCGCTTCTTCTATGTGTTCGCCTAGGTAGAGCACCACGGCGCGATCCAATTGAAGACGGGTTTTGCCTCTTTTGGTGGGAGACTTGAGAACGTTGCGCACCAATTGACGCAAGCGCTTTCTATCTGCGTTGGGGTACTCTTCCATGAAGCGCGCCAGCCCGGAGTCCCCTTGAATGATGAGTTGCTCACTCCAGACGAGAGCGTCGCTTGCGGGCTCCTCGGTGGGAGGAGTGATTGCATAGCCCGAATTGTATTGATCGAGACGGAAACGAATTTGGGTCCAATCAGCGTCACGTAGCGAAGCACGAATTGCCCGTACCTGGCGCGCCTTGGCGGTGTAACTCTTGATTTTTTTTGCATCGAGCAATTTGTCGATGGCAATTTCTGGCACGCCCATTTGTTCCCAGCGCTCAAGGCTCAGGGGCAGGAGAGCTGCGACCAAATCGTTGAGGGCCGTTTCGTTGCCCACACGTTCACGCTTGATTGAACTACGCGAACGCCCCCAATCTTGAGAGCCGTGAATTGTTGGAACGGAGAGATCGCTGCCTCGGGGAAGGGAAGCATGTTCATTCTCATCGTAGTCGCCGGCACTCATGGCGGGAACCTAGCAATCTGCGCGCGCGGGGGTAGGCAGGTTGGAGATAATTTTCTGCCCAAACAAGAGTTCTGGGCGTGAACGATTGTCTCTCTAGCCGTTTCCAAATAGTACTGGGACCCCATATTTGGCACATGTGTCATAAAAAGCATGGTAAACTGCACCTGATTTGTGCATATGTCGAAATATAGTGCATTGTGCCCCGGTTTTTGTGGGTAATTCGAAGATGTAAAAATATGTGCCAAGTATCTAGCTAACCATGCGAAATCATTTGCTTATTTGAAAATATAGCATCCAGTTAATATTCTCACTCGCGCCGGGGGACACAAAGACGCGTCGAATTCGCTCGATTGAGCGGCTGATGGAACAAAAAGTTCCATGCATCGTGACGTTTCGAATATCCGAGCGTTTGTAGAGAGCGTATGAAGTGGAACTCTCAAAAATTATTCATCCGTCGTTGTTTTCTTGTCGGACTCCCCCTAGCTGCGCTCGCCTGTTCCTCCGAAGAGGGGATGACCTCGAGTATCAGCAATGAACTGAGAAGCTGCGACGAGGTACCCTCCTATTTTGAGGGAACTCGCGAGCAAGAGGTACAAAATCACGGGCGAGTTTTTCGTTGTGATGTACCTGGCTGGTGCCAAGGAGCGGCCTGGGCCCGCGAACCAGGAGTGGGCACGTACTGGGAGATGTCGTGGACAGAAATTGACTCGTGTTCCACAGGAACAGGCGGCAGTTCGAGTGGCGGCAGTTCGA
>CAYWLO010000043.1:10701-36927 GCA_964459035.1 uncultured Polyangiaceae bacterium
GTGGCGGCAGTGCAAGTGGCGGCAGTGCAAGTGGCGGCAGTGCAAGTGGCGGCAGTGCAAGTGGCGGCAGCGCGGGAGCTTGCGATGATACGAATCAAGGCGGCGGTGCTTGTGAAGCTGATCCGTGGCAGAGCGGTAAATCCTATCAAGAGGGTGATCTTGTGGAGTTTGAGGGTGAGTTTTTCGCCTGCAAGGAATGGCCGTACACCGCCTGGTGCTCCAGTCGGCAAGTTGGTGTCAGTCTAGGCTGGGAAGATGGTTGGGAAAAAGTAGAGTCTTGTGCCGGGACCATAGAAATTATTCCTTCAGAGCAGCCGGCGCCTACCGGAAGGGCTGCCGTAGACGGTCAGTTCATTGCTCCTACTCAATTTGTCCTCAAGAGTGGTTCCGTAGGCGGGGCCTCTTGGCGCTACACAACGAATGCGCCTCAGGGCGTTAGTTGGAGCCAAGAAGGATTTTACGATGGTAATTGGAGCGTGGGTGAGCCGGGCTTTTCGGGTGCAGATTCGCGACCCGGCGATGTTGTAGGTACGCCTTGGTCTGTCTCTCACGTTGTGGATTCAGATAACCCCGCTTCGCTTTGGTTACGTAAAACGTTTCGTGCCACCGAGTGTGATCTCCAGCAGCTGATGCTTTGGGCTCGCTGGGATGACCGTATAGAAATTTATGTCAATGGAGTGCTCGCTGCCTCAGAACAGGGTTGGAGCGCTGGTTATCGATATGTTGGTTTGAATTCGCCTGGGCGTGCCGCTTTGCGTGTCGGTTCAAATACCCTCGCTGTCAAGGTGATAGACGAGGGCGGTGGGCGTTACTTTGATCTTGGAGTAGTGCGAAATGCTCAGCTTCTCGAGCGCCCCACTACAGGCTTTGAGAGTACCACTGAACTGGGCGTATTCTCGGATACCGTGAAACGTTTCATGATTGAACATGGAATCCCTGCCGCAACCCTAGCCGTCATGAAAGAGGACGAACTCGTGGTTTCTCGCAGCTTTGGTTGGATGGAGAAGGAAATGCTCAATCCAGTTCCTCAAAACGCAGTTTTTCGATTGGCGAGCAACGACAAACCAATCTCGCTCTACGCTGTGAGGCGTATAATTGACACTGCTACAGTTGATACCGCGACTGGAGAAACGATTACCGAGTCCACTCAGGTATTCCCTCTTCTTCGTGCCCATGGCTTGACGAGTATGCCAGGAAGCACGCCCGATTCTCGCGTGGACGACATCACAATTGGACAGTTGATAAGACACGAAAGCGGTTTGAACGAGATGCCCGGGGCGGTGCAGTTCTATCAAGACATGCAGAAGAGTTCGGGACAGACGACGCGTCAGGACAACGTTCGTTGGGTATATAGCTCCGCTTTACGTTGGGCCCCGGGTTCTCGCTCGAAATACACCAGTTCAGGCTACATGGTACTGCGCTACTTAGTTCAGGTGCTCAAGGGGGATTTAATTACTTACCTTCGCGAGGATGTTCTTTCTCCCAATGGGGGCGGTGACGTCTTTATTGCTCATGAAAGACTTGCGGGGCGTTCAGCTCGTGAGCCCTGGTACGCTACCCTGGAGGCTCCTTACGATCGCTGGGTTCAGTTAGAGGATTATACTGGGTTGGCCGCGTCGGCAGAGATGCAAGTGCGTGCTATGCGGCGTTACAGCCTTAAAACAGGCTCCCCGATGAACTTTCCTCTCAGTGGCGTATGCGATTGGAACTGGGGAAATAGCTCAAATCAGTGTTTTCAATTTGGCGGAGGCTACGCTGGCACGACAAGCTTTCAGATTCAGGACGGAGTCAATCAGGTCAATATCGCTGTGAACTTCAATTTGGGTGGTGCATACAACTCCTTAGCGTTCGAATTGAGAAGAATGGCTCAGTCGCTGCCGGCTTCGGCGTGGGGGCTCTAGGCTAAAGAAACAGGTGGGCCCTTGGTGCATGATGAGGTGGAGAGCATAGGCAAAGTGGGCCTTGTAGATCCCTTAAATATATCCACCGGGCCTGCGTAGTTAGGGGGAACGTATGGACATAGTGGGTCTGACGCCATGAGGCTTCCACACATGGAGTAGGCACGAGCTCGCGCTCCGCCGCAGACATTTCGGTACTCGCAGGCTCCGCACTTTCCCTCCAGAGAATTCGAGTCGCGCAGGAGTTTGAAGGTGGCGTGTTCTGTGTAGATCTCAATTGCATCATGATCTCGTACGTTGCCGCAATCGATAGGAAGAAACCCACTAGGAAAAACAGCCCCTCGATGGGAAACAAAGAGAAAGCCCCTTCCTTCGTTGACCCACATTGCTTGTTTACCCCGAGTGCCAATTGAAAAAGATTTTCCGTTTTTCTTTTTTTTCTCAAGGGCAACACGTCGGTAGTGAGGGCCGGCGGTGGTTTTAATCGCAAAGGGGGCGTCCTGAGCTAACTTGAGCAAGAGTTCAAAAGCTTCTTCAATCTCATCAGCATTGGGCATGAGATCTGTTGTGGCGCGTCCCGTTGGCACGACGACAAAAGCGCTCCATAAGCTGATGTCTAACTCTGCCATCAACTGGGATAATTCTGTGAGGTAGTGGATCGTTCCAGGGTGTAATGTCGTATTCACCTGGGTAGAGATCCCCGCTTGGCGCGCTCCTCTTAATATTTCAATTGAGCGCAGAAAGCTCCCTGGGCGTCCTCGAAAAACGTCGTGAATATTGTGATTTAGACCATCTATGCTGATGGCCAAGCGTTTTAATCCAGCCTGTGCGAGCTCGGTTAAGAGTTCGCGCGTGACGAGGGCCGTGGCCGAAGGAGTGAGGCCCATTGTCAAACCAGCAGAGGCTCCGTAGCGTACAAGCTCGACGAGATCGGGTCTTTTCGCGGGATCTCCCCCCGTGAGAATTACTAGAGGAACCCCAGCGCGCGCGAAGGAATCGAGGAGAGCGAAGCCTTCTTCCGTTGAGAGTTCGTGGGCGTCTCTTTCGGGGCGGGCGGCCGCACGACAATGTTTACAAACAAGATCACATGCCTGGGTTGTCTCCCAAATGGCGATGAATGGACGTTCCTCGAACTTCATAGCACCTGTGTTGCAAGGCATGCACCAAGAACAAGATCTCCGATCTAATTGGCCTTCATCCGGACAATTTACGGAAAGACTGCGTTGACCCGAGGCGGACGTGCAATGGTTGCAGGCCATGCTCCCCGTTGCTTTTCGATATCCCGTGGGCGCTCAACTGGCAGGGGTGAATTCTGCCAGTTGGCTAGAGAGACGGCTCGCTTGCTCTCGGTGCGATTGCTAATCCTCGCAAGAGCTGCGGCCGGGATTAGACAGCGGCTGGGATTAGACAGCGGCTGAGATGAGACAGCGGCTGAGATGAGACAGCGGCTGGGATTAGACAGCTCCACGGCGAGGGAGACTTTGTGCCTTACTGCCTCCGCCACTGCGCCCAGAACCTTGAGTGCTCCGTTTGCCACCACGGGTACGGGCTCCAGGCTGAGCATCTTTTGCCGAAGAGCCAGATTTACCAGACTTTTCCTCGCTTGCTTCTGCTTTCTCCTCAGCCTCAAGCTTCGCTTTGAGCTCTGCCTCTGCAGCGTCAGCACTACGCTGAAGCTCCGAGTTGATGGTGGTATCGTCTTCGGGCTGGTGGCAGCGCTTGTACTTTTTTTCTGATCCGCAAGGGCAATTATCGTTTCGTCCAGTAGTTCGGTGGCGCTGCGTGGCGGCTTCAAGTGTCATGGCCCGACCCTAGCACGTTCTTTCTCGTGGGTAGAAGTGTCGTCAATGCAGCTCACCAGGAGTGCAGGGGGTGCGGCTCACGATGAGTCTCTCCTCTGGTACTGAGCTTGGCGCCTAGTACCAAAGGTCGGAACTTCGTGCCGGGTTTTGGTACCCATGAGACAAAAAGTAGTACCGAGGGCAAATAGGGAGGCTATTGCGGGTTTCATCAGGCCCCCACTTCAGTTGGGTCTGGTGAAACCCGGCACGGACTTCCGGCACGAGGTACTAGTTTTACTGCCCCGAAGGCTTAGAGAGCCCACTGGATAAAATTGCCGTGAGATCTCAAGAAGGTATTGACCTCGCCCCTTTGGGGCCGTTTCATCTCGGTTGATGAGATATGGGGGAATTTTGTGTGTATTGTTTTCTTTTCTACCAATTGGGCTTGCAAGGTGCACTCACGGCGGGCCTGCAGCGGAAGAGTCGCCCTCCGTTTCCGTTGCACCTGAGCCAGACAGAGAAAAATCATTGCCCCCAGCGAACGTAGAGAGTCGGGATGCAATCGTGCCCGCAATGCCAACCCATTTCTCCTGTGAGCTTGACTCAGAATGCTTGCCACCTCCCGCGTTTGCCAAGGCAACTTGTAAGGGGCGCTTTCCAGGGCTTGCTCTCAATATGTTCCAGAAGTCTACGCCGTGGAAACGGCTCTACCTCGGGCAACAGAGACTTGAACCTGTGAACCCTCACGGGGGAAGCGTTACAGAAGTTCTTCAGCCTCACGAAGAACTCCTCTTGTTACGCCGCCACGGGAGTCGCTCGGGAGGCATGACGGTGAGCGGCTCTGATGTTGACCTTCTGCGTTGGGATGGCAGTTGCGTTACCATTCCCGAAGAGATGCTCTCGGAGGAGTCCGGGGTGGTCGGAGCAAGTGCCGCTATCACCTGGCGTTACTTGGACGATACAACAATTGAGGCTCTACTTTCCGCGGATGAAGTGAAACTTCTCCATGCCCAGCAAAGAGAAAGCTGCAGAAATTCTTCAGTTTCACGACCTGATGTCCGTTGCGAAAAATCGATGGCTGCCTTGAGTGATAGGATCGTCGCGGTAGTTCGTGGGGGCATGACTCTGCCAGAGCCCGCCGAGCTACCAGCATGGAATATTCAAGAATAGGAGGTAAACGGAGCGTCTGTTTCTCCATCACCCGGCCGTTTGCGTTTGTGCGAGTGTGAGTCTAAGAGGCCCGCATGAATTGTGTAAAACAAGGTTTGGTCGCACTGGCGCTCGCATCGGTAGCCTCTTTCTGTGTTCCCGAGGCACATGCAGCCGATTGGATAATCAAAGAGGACTCTAGCGAGTCTCGCCCCCTAGAAGTTGGAATTCTGGTGGGTGTAGGAAATTGCTGCAACGAGATGAACCTGAGCCCAGGTGTGTTGGTTGGTATTCCTCTTGTTGACGGAGGCTTTGTGCCCATCAACGATTCATTTTACCTTGAAGTGGGTGGCTGGACTCATATTGGTCTCGATCCCAGTTACTTTGATGTCACCGCTTTGGGTGGTGTACGTTGGAACTTTCACCTCATGAAAGTCTGGGACGCGTATGGCGCGTTGCGTGCGGGTGCCCTTTTGGGTCTGCCTTCTGGGGTGGATTTGGCGTTCGACCTAAACCTTTCGGTAGGAACGACCTGGAAGTTTTCGGAGCGCGTCGGGCTGCGTGGTGAGCTAGGCGGGGGCCTCAATAGCAATAGCCTTGCCGTCGGTGTTGATATCGACTTTTGATTTCTGTCACGGGATAAGGTGGGTGCAAAGGGAGAACGCATCGACTTGCCGCGATACCCTTGTTCTTCTAGAGAACGCAGGTTGGTCGACCCCTCTTCTCTTTTCGCTGCTGCTGAGTACGCAGGCTTGCTCCAACTTAAGAGCCGCGAGCAGCGGCCAATTGGGCTGTTCTCAAAGCGAGATTACGATTTCTGACGAAGAGAGTGGTGGTCTTGGTGGGTGGCTCACTTGGACTGCGTCGTGCCGAGGGCGTCGATTCTATTGTACCTACGCGGACGACTGGAGCGACTGAGGATGGAACTTCGGGACAGGTAGACTGCACTCTCGAATTGGAGCCTACAGACCAGCCTGTCGCCAGCGCTGCAAGCGGACAAGATTCATCGAGAGTGACCTCGGCAACGGCAACTCCACCGGCGGAACGTGGGGTGGGCATGCCCCGAGAGGCTCTTGGATTTGTTTTTGGTGAGACGAGTGCCCAAGTAAAGAGTGCTTGTACCGATGCTGGTTATGATTGGGAAATGCAGGCGGAAAAGGCCCGGTGTTCAGGTACACCTGCGCCGATCGGGTTGGAGACTCTTAGTAAGATTGAGTTTTGCGATGACGCGTTGTGTGCCCTCACGGTTGTGGTCGCATTTGATATTGCTCAAAAGGGAGCAAATAAGTCATTCCTAAAAATCGTCAACAGTCTGAAGGGGCAATACGGAACACCTCTGTTTACTCGCACAGAGGTCCCAGGAGACTGTAGCGAGGACCTTCTTGGGTGCGTTATCCAAGACAAAGCCTCGTGGAAAGCCAAGTGGAAGTGGAAGGGAGAGGGGCAAATTGCAGCGAAAACATTCGCAAAGGACGGCGTTGCCCATTTGGCCGTGCGCTATCAATTGGCGTCCGAAAAGCGGACTTCCCAAAAGCCTGAGCAATCGGTCAATACATCAGCATTTTAGTAGTGTTCTGAGGGTTGAGAGCAGGCGCGTGGTAGGGGGCGGTAGCTCCTTCCCCCCCCTGACTCTCTCTAGTGGGTATGACTGTCCGCTTCCGTCACAAGAACCTCGACTTCATCATCGAGAGCAACTCCCTGAGAAGTCAACTCTTGATGGGTGTTGCTGGTGAGACTGACGCGTACAATATTGGTGCCTACAAGAGGTAGACTGCCCAGATAAAACCATTCACCGTAGAGGCGTGCCTGTTTCTTTCCATTGATAGAGAGGTGAGCGTGCCCTTCACCCGCAACATGGTCTTTCGAGACACTTTTCGGTGTGAGGACGAAATTTTCCAGAGATATCTGGGCATTCCAACCTTTTTTTGGATCCTTAAAAACCTCCAACTTCACCTGAGGCACCATCACCGCCGAAATTTCGAGCGGCTCAGGAGGCGAGTGGGCTACGTGAGCTGGAATATTTACCCTCATGCTAGCCTCGATGGGGACTCCGGCAATCGCTAAGGGACTGTGATTGTTCGAGTTGAGTTCCACGCGAACAACGTGTTCTCCTTCGCTGAGATTTGCCACGTGATACCAAGGGCCATAAAGGCGGGTTACCTTTTTACCGTCTACAAAAAGGTGCGCGTGTCCTTCTCCCAAGACATGCTCAGTAGAGGCATGTTGGGGAGCAAACTCAAAGTGACTCACGTCTAGTTTGAGATTGAACCCCGACGTATCTTCGAATGATTTGATGGTGAGGGTAGGCGCCCCCTCTGCAGGCACATCAAGAACTGAGTGCTCCATGGAGCTTACGGCGTGAGATCCGCCTAGCCCTTCAGCAGAGATTGACTCGGGACTTTCGCATGCCAGAGCGCTTGTCGCGAGGGCAAACGCAAATGTGACGCTGAGGCAACGTCGGAATATGCAGGTCGTTTTTTTTATAGGTAGTGTCATCTTGTTCTTTGCTGTTGGGTAAAAGAGAGGTCAGAAGCGTGCTTCAGCGCCGATGCTGAAGGACCATTCAATGTCTTTGTGTTGCGTGATGGGCGCTTGGGCTCCCGAAAATAGGGACCAGTTCTTCGTTAGATCGAAGGTTGCAGCCGCGGCGGCATAGGCGCGGGTTGTTCCTTGGGCGCGACTTTCTTCAGTGGCACGTCCCTGGCTACAAATTTCTGCGCCATCAAATGTCTTGCAAAGAGTGAGGGCTCGTATGTCTGCGCTGACCCCCAGCGTGAGGGAAAAAGCCTGAGTAAGCCGATAGCCGCCCCCCAGCGCTGGGCTGATGTCGAGGGCGGTGCCCGCTGGTCGCGTTTCTACCGGGGCTAGAAGGAGCCCGTACCAGAGCCAGCTTTTCCAATTGTCTGCATAGCGAAAGCCTGGGGTAATGGTCCATTGTTGACCAGGATCTGCCTCGTACGAAATCGTGCGGGTGGGCATCGTGGCGTTCAAACTGAGCACCCAGCTGGCGGCCGCTTTTTGAGTGAGGCTGCCCACAGGAACTTGGATTCCAATGTTTGTGTCGCCATAGCCTGGTTTGCTCGACGAGTAGGAGTCTTCATCCACCACTACGAATGGAAACTGTCCGTTGAGGTAAAGGCGCTCCGTTACCCGAATATCCGCCAGTACCGAGACGGCGTAGGTGGTCGCGGTGTTGAGAGCTGGCTCGTCTGTACTCCGGGTGACGCTCGCGAGCAGGGCCGCACGCTGTCGCGGGGCGGGATTGGCTCCGGAGGCATTGAGCACCCTCAAGCTCTCACTGGGGCCATGCCCGACATTATGATGCCCGAGGGCCGATCGGGGAATGACGCTCAGTAGAGCGAGAATGGAAGCTAGAAATAACCTGTTTGCGGGGGGACCATCAATCAGCACCCAGCCTATTTAGAGCGAGGAGTCGATTGAGAAAATGCGACACTTTGTCGCAGACAATTCTCGTTTGGGCGTCTGGTGGCATCTGAGGCAAGAAGTCATAGGATGAGTCTCCTGCTCATTTTTAAAACGCTTTACGGCAGAAGAAGCAATTGATTGGGCTGGTCAAAAACCACGCAAAAAGCCCATGTGAACCCGGAAAACTCGTAAGGGCACACTTTTCAACTCACTACATTCTTTGGGGAGTAGAATTAGCGCCATGCGCCCTTTCTTGGGGCGAGCTAGAGTCGAGCGACTATCTTTTCGGTCGCGTCCCAAAGGTCCTCGGCCAATTGAGCATCTCGTCCGTGGGCGCTAGGCTTTGCAAGATTGCAGTCGACGAGAAACTCACCATTGAACTGATTGACGTGGGGGTGAGCCGTCGCAAAACATTGAGTGGCTGCTCCTTGGGGAATCGTCTTGAGAAAGAGGGGCTGAACGAGCCTGAGAGCGGAAAAGAGTGGGCTATGACGCCCTAAGTTTGTCATAATGACGCCGGGATGCACGCTATTGGCTCTCTGTCCGGGTTGAGGGAGGCGCTTTGCGAGACTTTTAGCGAAGAGCAGATTGGCCAACTTCGATTGTCCGTAGGCACCCCAAGGAGTGTAGCCCTTGAGCTCACCACTCAAATCATCGAGTCGAAGTCCACCTTGATAGGTGCCCCGATGGGCGGAACTAGAGACCATGACAACTCGTCCTGTGCACGTAAGCTGCGAGAGGAGACTTGTCACTAGGAGAAAATGCCCCACGTGATTGGTGAAAAACTGGGATTCGATCCCGTGATTTTGTACTAGGCGTGGCAAAGCCATGATGCCAGCATTCGCGATGATGCCATCGAGCCTGAGGCCCAACGATTTGACTGAGTCGACCACTACGCGGATCGAATTTGGATCTGAGAGTTCGCAGGCGAGCGCGGTGGTTAGCTCTCTTTTTCGCGCTCCGGCAGCCCGACAGGCTAGCTTCGCTTTTTCTAGTGTGCGTGCGGTCGCAATCACTCGTGCTCCACGAGATGTGAGCACTCGAAGAGTTTCTAGTCCTAATCCAGAGTTGCAGCCTGTGATCAAGTAGCTTTTATCGGAGAGGTCGAGGTCTGCGGTGACATGCATCGCCGTGGCATTATGACCAAATCCGGAGGGGCCTGTCGGTTTGAGTAGACCAATGAAGCTCATAGCTCCTCCTTAGGCTAGAAAAGGGAAGAAGAGCAAGCCAGGGGAGAAGGCCGAAAACCTCCCTCCCCCCCTTTTCGAAGAGTTCAGACTAAAGACTAATCGGGCTGTTGTTCATGTTGGGGGCGCCAAATTGGTCGATGGGATGTCCCATGACGTCGGTAAGGCTGACCAATAGATCGTTGACATAGCGATCGCCGGGGTCTTCGAACTTTCCTAGCTTGGTAATGCCCGAGTTGGCACCGCCAGCGAGCATATAAAACATCTCGCGGGTGCCATGCCTGAGTCCCAAAGACTTGACCCAAAGAACGACAGTGCTGTCGAGGAGGGGCGCTCCCTGCGCGTCTTTTGCCGCTTTCATCTTGTCGAGAAAATCACCAAACATGCGATAATAGACTCGCTCCAATTTAATGGAGTCAGGGAGCTCACCATCGACGTTGTGTTGAAGGTCGGCGTGCTCATGCTTGTTGATGGTGACCCCGTATTCGGTAATATCTGGTCTACCAAAGTACTGCCCACCATCACCAAATTGAAGAACACCAACGCTGCGCGCACCGCAACGCAAGGACTCTATCATGATGTCCATTTGTAGCTTTGCCCAGGGCAGTTTTGCTTTAGCGCTTCGCATATCGATAGCCCCTGGTCGGGTAAAGCTGCAGTCTGCTGAAATTGGATTTTCGCCACTGAGCTTACTTTCAAGGCGACGAATTTCTTCCAGGTGGTAGTCGAGATTAGTTCCCTCGGTACCTGTGAGACGCTTACGCAACGAGATGAGCTGAGTTGCGCTTTGGTCCAAGACACTGCGCCGCTGCTCAAGGAGTCTTCGGGCCGCTTCAATGTTCGCGTCGGGTTCACCGAGAGAACCGAAGACTTCGCGAAATGCGACCAGTGGATCGATGATGGGAGTGACGGGTCGGCTGGGACCGAGATAGGAAATTCGCGACTTGGCTCTACTTTGTTTCAGTTGCGAGCCGGCGCCGAGCACAAGGGAATTTTCTTGAATTTTACCGGCCAAGTACTGGTCCAGGGAGATACCAACAACCTGATTGTTGTCTTGCCCCTTGCTTGTATGACCTGTGAGAACGGCTGAAACACCCGCATGATTGCCCGAATCGAGACGCATCTTTCCGCCGAGCATGAAGATGTCTTGTTTGTAGTTGTTGAGCTGGTCGATGGGAGCTGGCAAAGTTGCGTTAGCGAGATCGATTGAGTTGCCTGTCGTGGGTTTCCAAAATTCAGATCGAATGGGTGGCCCAGGAGTATAGAAAACTACGAGCTTGCGCCCGTTGGCGAAGGGAGCCGCCCCGGCTAATCTGTGGGGTTCAAGCCAGGGTAAAAGCCCAAGGCCGAGGGACGCGGTGAGAAAGCCGCGTCGATAGATTTTCTTTTGAATCTTAGTCATCGTTGGTACTTTCACAGAGCGGAGAAACTGGGGGAGAGCGCAATGGCTCGAAGAAGCGCTTTGAAATCGCCTCCGGAATCGGAGTAAAGTGTATTTGCATCGGCCATCTCACAGCGTTCGCTCTTTTGTTCGAAGCGACGCTGAGCAAAGCGATAGACTTTGAGGGTCATGCATGCCTCCATTGACTGGCTCTCTCCAATGCGCTCGGCGAGTTGAACTGGGTTGTCGAAGACACCGGCAATCGGCAGGTCGAAACTGCCCTCGATCAATTCGCCATTGGAAGGAATTGTGTCGCCTGCAGCTGTCTTGGTGTCGAAACCACCTAGAGCATCGTATCGATCGAATGCCTTACCGATTGGATCCATCAAGATGTGGCAGCCCGCGCAGGCGGGATCTTCCAGACGACCATTGTCGTTGAGAACGCTTTGATCGACCTCAGCGGGGGGCGCAGGCATTTCCTCACACAAGAGACTGCCGCGAATGAACTTTCCTCGAAATACCCAAGAGGTTGTCGACGCATGAGAATGACCCGCTAAAAAGCTTGCTTGAGTTAGAATACCAGCGCGCTCCTCGGAGGGTAAGGTGACACTCGCCCAACCAGGGCCCGAGTGCTGGTCCTCTACTCCATATATTTTAGCCAAGGCAGAGGTGACCTCAGTTGTGCGCGAGGTCAATAGCTCGCGGATACCGCCGCCATCTGCCAAGGTCTTCGCGATAAATCGCTCTGTCTCTTCGAGCATTTCTCCTCGTAGTTGTTCGTTCCAATTAGAGAAAACAGTGGTGTCTTTTTCGACCTCTTCGAGACGGTCGATCTCCAGCCACTCCATGAGCATTCCTTCAAGCGAGTCAAAGGCGCCTTCTTTTGCTAGGAGCCGATCTACCTCTGTTGCAAGAGAGTCTGCGTTGTCCAGAGCACCGCTTTCCGCAGCTGCGACTAACGCAGTATCGGGGGGGCCACCAGTGAGAAAGAAAGCGAGGCGGGTGGCGCGGCTTGTTGCTTCGGCCCCTTGGTGAGGGGGCACCACATAGAGAAACTGTGGGGTGAGGAGCAATGACGCGACAAACATCTGATCGGCGTCTGCCTTGCCATACTTAGTCACATTTGCAGTGTGAAAGCTAAGCAGCGAGTCGATTTCGTCGGTCTCAGGCGTTCGATGGAACGCGCGTTTGACGAGGGCGGTGAGACTTTCTTTTACGCAAACATCGTCACCTGTCCTCCCGTTGGCAGTAGTGCAACGTCTTAGGCGATCAGGATCAGCAGTCATAGCGAGGGTTGCGGTACTTTGAGCCGCTCCCTCAAAATCAGTCATATGCTGCTCTCCAAGGGGCGACTGCCAGTTCGCTCCAAAGCCTGCTGTTGACTCATCTAGGGGAAATTCATCGGTGCTTGCGCCCTCAATGCCGAGAAGGTCTTTTACACTTGGCGCGGTATTCACGAAGGGTAATGCGCCGTAGAGGGAGTTGGAGCTCCTGAGCGTCCGCTTCGCAATTTTCGCCACCGGGACCAAAAATGCTGGAAGTACCATCCTCTTTGTCAGGGATTGGATTTCCTGCCTCATCGACACGATTCCCGTTCTCATCGACAAGATTTCCATCTTTGTCGATGAACGTTCCGTTTTGTCCTGGGCGAAGTTCGAAGTCGTCCCCGGTGAGTTCTCCCTCGCAGCCTGCGCTCGTCAAAAACAGTGTAGGAATCAGGAGTATTCTTGTCAGAGTATATCTGTGTAGTCTCATCATCGCCCTTGGTATCTCCCGGGAGGAAAGAGGGAAACCCCTCGTATATCAGTGTAGTGGTGAGAATGAGACCGTTTGGGGTACACAATTACTTCGGAATCTTAGAAATTCTTCAATATGTCCTATATTGCTGTAAAAATGAGTCAATTAGAGAAATATCTCTCCCCATTGATGATGGGCGATCCGAGGAAAATGGCTCACGCAATGCGCCCCAGTACTCGGAAGAAAACAGGATATTGAAGTGAAACACTTCTGTTAGCTACGAGGCCAACTTTTCACAAAGCGTCGTAAATCGCCCAACTCTGTCGTGCGGTAGGCGGGAGGAAGGGCGCGTATCAAGCGTTTGCCGTAGCCCTTGGTGTGCACGCGTTCGTCTAGCAATGCGACAACCCCGACGTCGTCTTCACGACGAATCAAGCGCCCAAACCCCTGTTTGAGGGTGAGGGCAGCTCCTGGAAGTGCCAAGTGGGCAAAAGAGCTGAGCCCAGCGTCTTCAAGAGCCTGGCTGCGTGCCTGAAAAACCGGATCTGTCGGGACGGCGAAGGGGATTTTTTCTAGAACGACGAGACGGAGAGCCTGTCCGGGAACGTCGACTCCCTCCCAAAAACTCGAAGTTGCTACCAAAACGGCTGCGCCATTGGCTCGAAAAGCTGAGAGGAGGGCGTCCTTCGGCCTTTCTCCCTGTAAGAGTAAAAGCCGTTGCCCTATTTGTTGCTTGAGGCGCGCGTGCAGCCCTTGCATTGCGGTGAGGGAGGTTGTGAGAATAAAGGCCCCCCCGTCAATGATATCTATGAGCTGGGCGATTCTCACCGCCGATTGATCGAGAAAGGCGTCGGTCCCTGGTCGGGGAAGGTCTTTGGGAACATAAAGTGCACATTTTTTTTCGTAAGCGAATGGTGAGGGAACAGAGAGTTCCTCTACACAATCTTCGTCGCTTAACCCCAGGCGGGAGCGCACAAAAGAGAAGCCTTTTTTGTCGCCGTTGGTGGCGAGTGTTGCGCTCAGTAGTGCCACTGCGGGAACTGCCTCAAAGAGTCGCTCTTTGAGGGTAAAAGAAAGATCAACCGGGGTACTGTTTACCGAAGTATTGTTGATTGAGCCGCTACCCTCGGAGGAGTCTATCCAGAGCACGCGTCCCTTCTTTTTCTCGCACAATTTTTCGAGAGCCTCACAGAGTCCATCCATGCGGCGGGAAGTTTGCTCCAATGCTTCACGGAGAGCTAAGTCATCATTTGTGTCCAGACCTCGTGAGTGTGCGGCTGCACCTACGTCGCGGATCGCCTGGTCGAGACATTTGATGCCCTTGCCTCCTTGCCCCTGCCAAATATCGGGGGGCAAAACTCTTCGCCCACGAGGACCTCCTTTTTCTAAGTCTCCAAAGAATGCGTCTACAGCGTCTAAGGCACTGCTAATGGTGGGAGAGCCTGCACTCTTGTCGAGGGGCCCTCCCAGGGGTGCCCCTCTGGAAAAAAGTTGCCCAGCGGTCTTTATCGCTCGAGTAAATTGTGAGCGCGTAACTCGAACGCCAAAAAAGAGAGCAGCCGTATCTTCAATTTGATGGGCCTCGTCTAAAATGACTGAGTCGTAGTCAGGTAGAACTCGCCCAGGGTGGGGGCCGCGCAAGGCCAGATCTGCAAAGAAAAGATGATGATTGACGATCACAATTTGCGCAGCCTCTGCCTCGCGCTTCATGTCCGTTACAAAGCAATCTTCGTAGTATTGGCAAGAGGAGCCAACGCGGGTTTCGCTTGATGATGTGATGTAGGCGCGTAGGGGCGCCTTTTCGCTGAGAGTCGAGAGTTCAGTAAAGTCGCCGACTTCTGTGTTGCGCTCCCAACTACGAATGAGTCCTAGGGTGCGCGCGTGTTCAGGACGCATTGCCTCTTGGCTGAGTACAAATTCTTTGTAGCGTCGACGGCAGAGGTAATTTCCTAGGCCCTTCATGACTGCTACTCGCACATTCGTCCCGAGGGCCTTTTGCACCAGGGGGAGATCGCGATAAGCAATTTGTTCTTGAAGGTTTTTGGTCGCCGTAGAGATGATTACTTTGCGTCCACTCAAGAGCGCCGGAACCAAGTAGGCAAAAGTTTTGCCAATGCCCGTTCCAGCCTCGCAGAGGAGTGCTCCATCACGCGCCAAGAGTTCTTCAACAGCTCGACTGACCTCCAATTGCCCACTGCGAACTTTGTAGCCCTTTACTCGTGCCGCAAATGGACCTTCTGCGCCCAGTAGTTCTTGTGCAGAACGACGACTCACACTTTTCTCACTGGCAGCGTATCACGATGCGGGGGGATATTCAGACCCCGGAACGCGGGCACCTTCAACGTCCTCAAATTGCAGTCCTGCAATTTGGCCGTCAAGTTCATCGCGTAACCACACGACTCGCGCTGGACGCGCTTTTTCGTCTCCGACACTTGCCATAAAGCGCTCACCCACCCGTAGGGCAGATTCGATGATAAGGCGCATGCCACCGCGACTCATATTTAAGGTCCAAGCTGAGAACTCGGGGTCGAGTTCTGCAGTGCCTTGAGGAGCTTTACCCTGGCTAGAAAGGGGGCGCAAAATAACTCGTTCGCTTGCTTCCCGACGAGCTCCCCCTAAATTTCTGCGTTGCGGCACGGTGGGACCATAGCACTTTCGGGGAATAATTGAGATTCTTCTTTTGCCGTGCCCGAAACTCGGCGCCTCTTCGCCTTGACGCCTACCTAGAGGTCTGCGAGCCTAGAGCGACCAGCGGGCGTGCCTGCGACTAAGTATGCCTTCTACCGATTCTGCCGAACTGAAACGACAACTGCGCACAGCGGAATTTGAAATCTACCGTTCCTCGGCAGGACGAGTACTTCTCGCAGAGCGAGTCCGCGACAATCTCATTATGGATAGTGGGGTATCGGCCGAGAGCCAGAACGGAGCGCTCTCGGTTCGCGTGGTTGTGCGAGCTCAAGCCTCTCATTATCCGGGCGCCGAAGAGAGCCAAATTTGGCAGCATGCGCGCGATTTGGCCAAGACGTTCATTGATTTGGACTACGCCGAAGAAGGAACTCACTCTGAGCCTGTCCCCGATCCAAGCGATCCAAGTCGGAGCCTGGATACTTGCTATGAGGTACGCCTCAACAGAAAAGTATCGGATTTGCCCGCCCTATTTGACGAACTGAGGGCAGCTCTGTCCCGTCAACGCTCGACTAGCCAAGACTGATAGTGCGCTTTTGGTGCCCGCGGGCATCAGCGAAAGGTCGAAGACATTGCACCTGCGCAGATCAGGAGTGGTTCAGTGCGCGAAAAGTTCGCCCAATTTCTGAAGAGTTGGAGCCTTTTTCATGCTCCAGTGACAATAGAGTGAACAAATTATCAATCTATTGCTCCAGAGACAATAGATTGCATTGCCTCTCTTGGTCGGGGGCTTCGTCCCTTGGGGTCGTCGTGGTATGGGCGCGGGACTCTGGTTGCCGTCGCGACCACTTTCTCTTGCAACCTAATTTTTCTTCATGATTCGTACGCTCCGCAACAGCGGCTTTGGGCAGATCTTTTTGAGCTCCATCGTCGTTGCCATCATTTTGGCTTTTCTTTTTACCGGGGCTCCTTCTAGCTCGGGCTCTGCTGCGGACGAATGCGCCGTATCAGTCGGTAAGAGTTGTGTTTCTCCTAAAGAGTTCATCGCAGCCTATCGCCTTCTTTCTTCTATTGGGCTCAATGAGAAAGCAGCCAAGGGGCTCCGCCTAAAAGAGAAGGTCGCTCAGGGCCTCGCGGAGCGCGAGGTTTTGCTGAAAGAAGCGCTGCGCCTCGGGATCGGAACAAGTGAGGACGACATCGACAATGAGATATTTGAGGGACGCACCCGCGTGTCTTTACCCGTTGATGGTGCAGAGCGACTAGCCGCGAATCTGGCTATGTGCGTCAATGGTCCTTCGGGATGTGCCCCTGGCACCATTGGCTTGCGCGCAATTGCAGTGCAGCGAGCTGGTGTATTTAACTTTGAAGTTTACAAGCGCACCGTGCGGGTTGTTTCCGGGCGCAGTACCATTCAGTTCAAAGAAATGCAGCAGGCTGAATATACCGCAGAGCGCGTTCGTCAGCTCATTCGCAGCCAGGTGAAGGTTTCTCCTTCCGAGGCATTTTTGGCATATTCACGCGCGCGCTCTCAAGCCACCGCGCGCACTGTCGAAATTCAGAGTGCATGGTTTCAGCGTTACCTCGTAGCTCCTTCGGAAGAAGAGGTTCAGGCTTGGGTCAAAAAGAATAAGGAGGCCGTGGACGAGAAGGTGAAGGGGATTCATGAGAGCTGGCAGGTGGGCTGCTCCGTGGTTTCTGAACTGCGTCTCGACAATGGGGACGCGACATCTGACGAAACTGTCGACGTGAAGAAGAAGGCGTCCAAATTGCGTACACTTCTTCAGCTTCGTAAGAGCTTTGACAAAATCGCTCGCGCAGAAAGTGCTTCCGAATCGGCTTCTTTGGGAGGGCGAACCGGGTGCTTAAGCCAGGGCTATGGTCCGGGGGCCACAGTGCTCATAGAGGCCGCGGGAGAGCTGACCAAGCCGGGAGATCTCAGCCCAGTTTTAGAGACAATTGTTGGTCAACATATTGTTCAGCTCCTTGGGCGCGTGACCGAAAAAAATCGCGACGACTTGGCTCGTGAGTACTTTGGTTATCGCCTGGCCGCTGAAGCTCTTAGCAAGGAAGCAGCCAAGAAATTTGCTCAGGACTTGATCAAGAGAACCTCCGGGGGCACAGCTCTTTCGGATGCTAACGATATTCTCATCGACGAAATGTTGAAAGAGAGCGCCTTTGAGAAAGAAGAGAGCCTTGCAAGGCTTGCCGACGACGCGCCCAAGAGCGATGTGTCGCGGGCTGTTTCTATTGAGCAGAGCCCCATTGCCAGCTCCATTGGCGACGAGTCGCCCGCCGCTCTCCTTTTTTCTCTAGAGAAAAACGACGATGTGGCCCAAAAGCCAATTGCTACCCAGGCGGGCTTTGTGGTGATGCAGTTGAAGTCAAAAGACATGATCACCCAAGAGAAGTTTGAGGAAGAGCGCGTGAGTATCATGGCTACTCTGCAAAAGCGTAAAGCTGAGCAGGCGTTGAGCGACCACGTTCGAGCCCTTGTCTTGAAAGCGGGAGGCATTCGCATGAATCCCAAGTTCGTCCCGCCGCTTGGTAGCGAGAACGAGAACGAGGAGAAATCGGAGAAGGACAGCTGAGCCCTCTTGACGCTCTCCAGCCCCGGAGAAATCAACTAAAAAACGGAGTCACTACTCTGGTGACTCCCATGCCAGCTCGCCAGCGAGCAGTGGTGATGTTGTATTTTAAGACGGGTTCGCGCTTTGAGTCCCCCCAACAGAATGGTTTGAGTCATTTTGTAGAGCACATGGTCTTTCGAGGTACTCGCGCTCATCCCAGTGCTCATCGTCTCTCCACCGCGTTTGAAGAATTGGGAGGGACCCTGGACGCGAGTACAGCGGCCGATCACGGGACTTTCGGAATTGATGTGCCCCTTGAGAGCTTGAGCGAAGTTTTGCCCCTGATGGCGGAAGTTTTTCGCGCGCCCTTGATCACCGATCTTGAGATTGAGCGAGGTATTATTCGTGAGGAAGTCCTTGAGGACTTTGGCGACGAAGGGGAGATGATAGACGGGCCTAGCCTGACGCGCTTTCTTGCATTTGGTGCTCATGGCTTGGGGCGCCCAATCAGTGGTCCCCTTGAGAATGTTGACGCGTTCACCGAAGCTGAGTTGCGAGCTCATCACGGGCGCACATATATCTCCAACGATGTGATTCTCTCTGTTGCAGGACCGGGAGATGTCGACAAAATTCAGCGTGAGCTTGAGGAGAATTTCTCAGCTTTGCAAAGAGGAACAAGTTTGGTCGCTGAGGCTCCTACCACCCAGAGCGGCGCGCGATTTCTCAACGTGCCTCATCGAGGCAGTAGCCAAACGGGTATCTCTTTGAGTTATCGCTGCCCAGGGTATACTTCGAAACGCGAGCCTGCTGTGGAGATGCTCCTACGTATTATTGATGATGGCATGGCCACGCGACTCTATCATCGCCTCTGCGATAGTCGTGGACTCTGTTATTCGGTTGGAGGAAGCTTTGAGGCATATCAAGACGCTGGTCTCGTTGAGTTGGAGGCGGACGCCGCACACGAGCGAGCCCCTCTCGTCTTGGAACAAATGCTGAAGCTAACGAGGGAATTACAGGACGAGTTGGTCAGCGAGAGTGAATTTGCCCGGACTCAAAAGCGCGCGCGCTGGCAACACGAAGCCTATTTGGACGAAGTGGGGATGACCGCGGATTTTTTCGCGATGGCGCAACTCACTGGTACCGCTCTTTCCCCCGCGGAGCGCTTGGAAGAACTGTTGGACGTAACCCGCGAAGATCTACGCGAAGCTGCTCAGCAAATATTTTCCCTTGAGGGGCGAAATGTAGTGTGCGTGGGAAATACTAGTCGAGCAAAAACGAGCGCTCTGCGAAAGCTAGCCCTCGAATATTTTTAAGGAGACATTAAAAATGCTCTCGCCTGCTCCTTGCATCAATCGAAGGAATTTCTAGCGAGTGCATGATGTCTCCCACTGCTATTTGCAGACGTTCGGGAAAACCCGGTTGGGCGTCTGTGAGATAAACCACAGAGAGGCAACGGCTGACTCCCACTCCAAATGCCTCGACGCGTCCGCCTCCTTCGTCTTGAAGTAGTACTCGAATCGTGCCGCCATAACCTGAGGGGGCACTCAAGGGGCTTTCATGAGCGATTGTTGCCTCATCGCGTAAAGCGCTGAGACTCATTCGTGCCTCGGACGAACATTCGGAAACTTTGACCGTGCGTCGGGCCGCGCTGTGACGTACCCAGAGCTCGCTTTTTGTTTTCTGGTTGATCATTCCGCTCCAGGGTCCGCGAGCAGGCAAGGACTTCCAATTGTCTGCATCGGGAAGGGTGAGGGCTAGGTTTTGGGACCGAAGGATGAAACGTGCCGACGTGTGGGCTTGTCGAACTTGCCCAGGGGGTGCAGTCGGGCGTAGTTCATCCGTAGGACGGACTTCTTGTGGGGCCAGTGGCGTCTTCGTTGGTGTGTCTGCAGGCGCCGTCTGCCTGGCGGCGCAACCCCAGGAGAGGAGGCTCAGGAGAAGGGAAACTAGCGTCCTGGGCGCACGCGGGTGAGCGGCAAAGAGGTTCATTGCCCTCTTTTTACAAAAGAGGAGGGGCTGGGTCAAAATTCCCATCTAGACTCTAGGAAATTTTTCTTCGAAGGTTCGAAAAATCATGCTAAAGCCATGATGGGTCGCAGCAGCGGATCGTATCGATGCGCTGCTTTTAGGAACTTACGAGAGTTCCTTGGGGGTCGTCAGGGTGAAAACCCAAGACCCCACCTGAGAGACTAGGCTTTCTTTATAAGAACCGCTCTCTCATTTGCTGCAGCTGCCCACAGCAAACGAATTTAAGCATTGGTTCCACCTCGAACGTAGTCTTCCTCATCAGACTCCCTATTTTCTCGCGCGAAGAGTATTGAGCTTCGCCCCGGTTTTCCTATGGACGCACAGCCCCAACGCAATAATCGACGCCGCAGACGTCGTAAGAAAACGAACAAAAAACCCGCAGCTAAGGTCGAACCCGTCATTCTTGCCGCTCGGCGACCCGACTCGCCCCGCCTTGAAAAGACGACCCGGCGCATGAAGGCTGCTTCGGCAAAACCACGAACTCAGGACGACGTGGGGGCGGTATTGCCCGCGAAGACCCCCGCGCCCGAGGCTCCCAAGAGGCGTCGTGAGGCACGGATCATCCAGCGAAAAGAGGACATGATTGACAACGTCGAGCGTGAGCGCCGATATTTGTTGGCGCGACTTTTAGCCAGTGAGGGACGTGCGGCAATCTCTCAGGCCGCTGACGCATATTTGCAGGAAGACCATGTCTTACCGAAGGAGCAGGATTGCCAACTCAAGTTGCTTGAGCACTCGGACGAGAAATTGGCGGGCGCGGCTCTGAGGGTTTTGGCCGAACTCGTTCAAGACGAAGAGCCTGCGCAGTTGCCTATTTTTCAACAGCGATTGCGGCGTTTGGAAGACCATGCCGAGGACGAGGCGGTGCGTACCTTAGCCGCTGACCTACGTCGTTCCTTGCCCGGTTGATAGCTTCCTGATGCACTCTGAGCCGATGCAGACTGATAGAGGGCTGAGCGCCCTCTGGGAGTATGTCGAAGAAAACTGGGAGGAGGCAGCGGCTCATGACGCCTTGCTGCAGGCATGCGACGCCGCAGGTGCTCTCGCTTTTGGGGCCAGTCTTTATCGAAAAGAGTTGGAGAGCGAGAATTCCTCGCGAGTGGAGCGTAGCGAAGAGCAGTTGAGAAAGATCACAGTTCTAGCGTTTGCGCAGATCGAGGCATCCCAGTCCATGCCACCCAACACCAAGCGTTGGACGATGCTTCTCGCTGCAGCCGTCAGCTCACTATTGATTGGCGCCTGTCTCTACGCAATTTCGCGCTGACGGGGCCATGCACCCCAATAGACTTCCCCAGCCGTGCTCCCTCTACACGCTGGCCAAGTAGAGGTGAAAGGTCACCCATTTTATAGGTCGCTCTATCTACTTGAGGCGACCGAACCTCAATTGCAGTGGATTCGCGAGGAGATCGGTAAATTGGGTAAGTTTTCCCAGAATTGAGATTCATTGGGTGATGAGCCTCTCTCAACAGAGCTATTTGTTGGACAGCTGGCCGAATTTTCAGGAATTCTTTCCCAGATCAGAGTTCTTCTTGCGTAAGTAGGCCACTTCGAAGTAGGCGGGACTACGAATTGGGAATGAATGCTCCTCTTGGGGCGTTCTGTCGTGTGCAAGGTTGCACGCGCCCGTCCGGGGGCTTCAGCACCCGCTAGAAAAAGAGATTCACCATGCGTTACTATTTTAAAAAGACCTCGCTCGTACTCTTCGCCTGTCTACAAGCAGCTTGTTCTTCTGCTCAAACACCTGAGCCTGAGGCACCCGGGGCTGAACCGGCCGAGCCCAGCGCAGCGGCAGCTCCAGCATCCGAGAAACCGGGGGACAATCCTGCGCAATCGGACATCAATATATCCGACGAGATCATGAGCGCTTGTGGTTTGAGCGAAACGGAGGCGCACTTTGGCTACAACTCGGCGAATGTTCAGGCGAGTGATCGCGAGGTGATGAAAAAACTGGCCGATTGTTTTACCACCGGCAAATTGAAGGGACGCACGATGCGTCTCGTGGGTCATGCTGATCCACGCGGAGAGCCCGAATACAATATGGTTCTCGGTGGCCGGCGCGCGGACAACGTCGGGGGGGCCATCATGAAAGAAGGCCTACCGGAGGCTCAGGTGACGACAACCAGCCGCGGTGAGACCGAGGCGCGAGGCACGGACGAAGCCTCTTGGGAAAAAGATCGACGCGTCGACATTCTCCTCGCGGAAGCTGAATGACATTGAGTATCTTAGCTGCAGAAAAGGCTGGAGGTTTTGATATCCTCAGCCTCGTTGGTGAAGCTTCCGGACCAGGTCTGGTGGTTTTGGGTCTCCTAGGTATGGCCTCTATTTTGGTGTGGATCATTTGGTTCGCCAAATGGATGCAGCTCAACCGTCTCATGAGCGTGCAACGACGTTTTGAACGATCCTGCAATCAGGCCAATACTGGGGACGAAATTTTGGACGTTGCCGCCGAGCTACCCGATGCTCCTGGAGCGACTGTACTTCGAGCGCTGGGCTCGCGAATTGGCGACGAAAATCTTGTGCAAGAGCTCTTGATGGCCGTGTCGCGCAGGGCGATCACCATGGAGGAACAACGTGCGGGTGCTTTGATGCCAACTCTCTCTAGTATTGCCTCAGCTTCGCCCTTTGTGGGCCTTTTTGGAACAGTGTGGGGTATCATGATTGCCTTTCAACGCATTGGGGCAGAAAAAAGCGCTTCACTACCCGTGGTGGCTCCAGCAATTGGTGAGGCTCTTGTGGCCACGGCCTTCGGTCTTTTTGCCGCAATCCCGGCGACCATCGGCTACAACTACATCGACCGTCGTATTGGTGATTTGATGGATGAGCTTTCAACCGCTTCAGACGTTTGGGTTGCCCGACTTTACGCTGACGAAATGCGCTCTAGGGCTCGTCGCGGTATGAGTAAAAGAGCATGATCTTGCGAGGGCTGAACTAATGGGCGCACAAATAAAGGGACGTGGCCGTCGCTCTCGGGGCGGCGGGTTTCGGGATATCAACGTGACACCTTTGGTGGACGTCATGTTGGTTCTGCTCATCGTTTTCATGGTGACAGCCCCCCTGCTTACCACTGGTTTGAAGATTGCTCTGCCCGAAGTGCAGGCTGCCCAAACGCCGGTAAAAGACGCGCGCTTATTGGTGACAGTGACGGCTGATAACAAGGTGTTTTTTGGAGAAAAAGAAATCACCGGGCGTGTCTCTGCCGCCTTGGCCGAAAGCGTGCGCGTTCAGAAAGAACAAGAACTCTATATTCGCGCCGACAAGGACGCTCGTTATGGGGTCGTGGCCGAAGTGGTGGCCGCTGCTCGCGCCAATGGAGTCTCATCATTGAATCTTTTGGTTCAACCTGAAGAGGAGTCGAAAGGATCTCAGGATGAGGTGCCCCTCGGGGCTAAAGAAACCTCCCCCTCAAAGGTTCTTCTCAAGACGAAACCTCGTAATTTAAATCGAAAACCCTCTGCTCAACCGTGAGTTCCAACGTATTTTCTTCTCGAGAGCTGGGGCTCTCCACCCTCTTTGCTTTTCTCTTGCAGGGGGCGTTCATTGGGCTCTTGGCTTTTGCTGGGGATTCTCGTGGAGCGGTAATTCACGAAGAGAAAGAAGTCGTCAATGAGGTTGCCATTGCGGTCTTGCCGATGATCGATGACCGGCCTCTTTTGAAGCTGGGGTCAAAGAAAAGGGAAAAGGCACGCCTACCCGATATGTGGCGCAAGCGTGCTCCACGCGCAGTAAAGCGCTACGAAGAACGCAGTGCTCCTTCTGAAAAAGCAGTGGACGAAGTCAAAGAGATCCCCGAGAGCAAACTTGCTGATCTTCAACACGAAGCCCCCCCGGAAGACGCTGAAATCGTCGAGAAAGTCGACGATGAAATATTAGAGGAGGAAACGCCCGCTGAGACGCCTGAACTCAACGAAGAAGGCGAGGCTGATGGCTCAGAGGAAGGAACCGAGACTGACTTTCTCAAGGCGCGTACAATTGATCTTTACGGTCGCAAACTTGCAAGCTGGCTCAGCTCTCGATTTCGTCCGGATATGTCCGCAATACCTTGTGAGGTGTTGAAGGGGCTCTCTGCTCGTATTTCGGTACAAGTTGGCTCTGGGCGCTTGATTACTGGAACGAGCGTGCGCTCCTTGAGTGGTAACGCTACTTTTGATGCAAAGGCCCAAGCATACTTGTCCAGTTTGCCTGGTAAACAATTGCCGCCCCCCCCGCCTCTCTATCCAGATATCTTGCCACCCACCGTACACGCGACCTTAATAGTTCCCTGTCAGTAAGATCGATTCAGGGCTTTTTCCCCGAGCTTCCTCAGAGTATGAGCTTCACTATGGCTCGATTGTCTCTGGGTAAAATTGGCTTCTCTCTTATTTTTGTAACGAGTCTATCGGCGGCCTTTTTATCTTCAGCAAGTGCTGAGGAAAAAGGAAATGCTTCAGAAAGTTCTGACGAGAATATCTTGGGCGAGCTGATTGTCTCCGGAACGGTGAAAGAACATTTCGCCAAAGTGGCCATATTGAAATCGAACTCGGCTCTTTACGAAGATGTGGTCGTGCGCAATGTGGTGCGTAAAGACTTGGACCTGAGCGGTATGTTTCGGTTGATACCGGACAGCAAGGCTCCTCCCGGCGCTTATGGTTTCAACGACCCCGTCGATATCAAGGCATGGCAAGCCTTGGGGGCAGAGGCGATGGTGAAGGTGGCGGCTCGCTCTGCAAAAAACGGCAAGGTAGAGGTCTTGGGTTTGGCCTACTTTCCAAGTGCCGGCAAAGAGCCTGTCTACAAGACGACTCTTGTCGTGAGCAAATCAAATGTGAGAAAAACGGCGCACCAAATAACGGATGATCTCCTGGGCGCACTAACTGGTCGACCAGGAGGATTTTCTAGCCGATTTGCTTTTTCTGGTCCTTGGGGTCGTAATCAACGCGTGTTTACCGCGGACGCGGACGGGCATGGTTTAGCTCCACGCTCCGAGCTAAAATCTGCCTCAATAGGACCAGCATTTGGTCCGCATGGTGCTCTTTACTATTCGCGCAGCAAAAATTATGCGCCCTATCGTATTCAATATAGAGCATTAGCAACAGATGAGTTGTTTCACCTTTCTCTCCCCTTCAAGGGCAGCGTCTATAGCTTGGCTTTTGATAAAGAAAAGAAGCGTTTGGCGGTGGCTGTTGCCGAAAATGGAGGAAGCGCTATTTACGTCGGTGACGCAGATGGCTCCAAAATGGAACGCGTATCCAAGACGAAATTAGCCACTCATCCAACCTTTGCCCCCGACGGAAAATTGGCTTGGGTCGGCGGTTCTCCCGAGCGCGGCTCTCAAAGAATTTTCGTTGACGGGAAGGCCGTCTCACCTGGAGCATTTACGGCGGCAGCCCCCACATTTTGCGATACCGAGGACGGAACTTTTTTGGTCTATGCAGTGGGCGTTGGTGGGGGGCGTCAAGATCTCGTTATGTCGAGTCCGACTGGTAAGGGGCTGACCCGCCTCACTCAAAATCAGGGCTCAAATAGCTACCCGGCTTGCAGCCCCGATGGCAGACTGCTTGCTTTTTTTTCTACGCGTAAAAGCGAAAAAGGCCTTTATGTGCTCTCGTTGAAGAGATGGACCACGAAGAAGATTTTGGGCAGAGTGGGCGAAAGTTTGCGTTGGGAGCCTTTGCCGCGTGAGGAGTTGACTCGCGAGACCGCAGCGCCGGGATCGCCCGCACAGAGCAGTCACACTGCGCATCAATCATCGGGTCCAGCTTGTGGTCTCGCGCCCGGTCCAACCTAATTGGGGGGGGCAGGCCCTTCAGCCCTTTGAACTTGCTGAACCTGACTTGAGAGCTAGCTTGTCTTGAGAGCTAGCTTGTCTTGAGAGCTAGCTTGACTTGAGAACTAGCTTGACTTGAGAGCTAGCTTGAGGTGCTGGTGTCCTAACAGACGTGGAGGTTCGAGTCCTCTTCTTCGCACAAATCTCGGAACCCCTCCTCAAGGTTCCCGACCCGATGAAAACCCGCTGCAAAGCGGGTTTTTTGGTTTGTGGGGGGGGCTTCGTGGGTGTCCGAGTTGGTGGGTTTGGGCTCGGTGGAGGAGGCGGTTTCGGGACTACCCAGAGAAACTACCCCAGAATACATTTTTTCTCGGCCCGCTAGCGCTCGTTTCGAGGCTGCGCGCTCCGGATGCGCGTAGCGATTGATCGTGGTCGGTTGCCTGTGGCCCAGTATGTAGGACGCGCCCATCATGTCTGAGCTTGCTAGTTCGGTAGCGGCGCGATGGCGGAAAGAGTACGCCGAGAATTTCTTAGATCGGGCGGAGTCGAGGACCTTGCTAGCGGCACCCTTGAGAAACTTGCGATAGTCATGGCGTCCAAATATGAGACCGTCTCCAGACACGATACTATCGAGAATTTCGCGGGCCTTAGTGTCACAGTTCGGCCTAACTGATCCGTACGTAGCTCGGCTGGGGTGATCCATT
>CAYWLO010000044.1:0-35415 GCA_964459035.1 uncultured Polyangiaceae bacterium
TTAAGAGGATTAGAGACAAATGTCTGGAGCTTGGCACCATTATCAAGAGGGCGGATGGGCAATGCATCTCATCACGTTCTGGCTCATCGCAGGAATTTCCGTGATCGTTGAGCGCGTGGTTTATCTCGTCGGCGGTACCGTAAACAAGGACGTGTTCCTTGCAACCATGCAGAAATGCATCTTGGCCGGCGATGTCGCCAAAGCCGTAAAGATGTGTTCTGCAGCGAATTCGCCTTTGGCGCGCATCGTTCAGGCTGGCCTAGTTAAGGTCAACCGTCCCGATGAGGAAGTACAGGCCGCGATGGACGAGCAAGCGCTCGTCGAGATGCCCAAAATTAACATTCGTACCGGCTACCTAGCAATGTTCGCGAACCTCGCGATGCTTTGTGGTCTCTTCGGAACCATCGTTGGTCTCATCAAGGCGTTCGGCGCTGTAGGTGGCGAGTCGGTAGATCCCAGCCAGAAAGCACGTATTCTAGCTGAGGGTATTGCCGAAGCCATGAACTGCACCGCATGGGGCCTTCTTTGCGCCATCATTAACCTGATTGGTTTCGCGTTCTTGAACGGCAAGACCCAGGGTATTGAAGACGATATCAACGAAGCAAGCGTTCGCGTGCTGAACTTGGTCGTCGCCAATCGCCAGAAGGTGAACCTCGAGGGCGTTGAGCAAGCAGCCTGATTGTTGAAGACAGGGGGCTCAGTATATTGACTCGATGTCACCATCGGAACAATTGTCTGGGCCCGTTGTCTAATCAGGAAGTTCGTTCACCCTTCTTTATTCACCCTTCTAGCAAGTCACGAGGTATCGAAAATGGCTGGTATTGATACTGGTGGTCACGGCGGAGGCCGCGCCACTAACCACGAAATTCCCCTCATTCCGTTCATCGACTTTTTGTTGTGTCTGGTGTTATTCCTCATCTCCGTTGCGGTGTGGAATCACATGGCGCGCATTGAGGCGGACGCGAATGTACCTGGGCCTCCTAAGGATACGCCCATCGAGAAGCTTGAGAAGGAACAAGAGCTGCACGTCTCTATGACGGGCGACCGACAGTTTCAGCTTAAGTGGAAGAAGGGGACCACAGTAGTGAATACTATTGATGTACCCCGGAAAATCGTTGAGGTCGGCGACGACGTCACGTACCCGGATCTCGCTGAAAAAATCGAGAAAGAGTGGAAAGCGAACGGTACATACAAAAACGCTAAGGCGAAGAAGTTTGACCGTGCGATTCTTCATACGGATAACTCGACCCAATTTATGCACGTAATCGCTGTGCTTGACGCAATCTACGCTCCTGAAAGGGAGTTTGACGTAGGCGGCGGCAAGTTGGAGAAAGTGCCTGCTTTCCAGGTAACTTTCGCGGCTAAATGAGTCGATAGGAGAATATTATGTCACACGGTAAAGCTCTGAGTCGTTTTCATCAACCGATTGCCGTTCCCGGTCGTCGATTGATGCATCATGTTGGACTAAAATTTGTTCAACAGAGTGCTGCTGGAGGTGGCGGTGGAAAGGCATTGAATGCTGATATTCCACTGGTTCCCTTCATCGACTTTCTTCTATGCATTGTTCTCTTTCTCATTGCGAGTTTCTCCTCTGAAGGAGAGATCAATCTTGATAAAAGTGTGGTTCTTCCCAAAGCAGGTAATGCTGTGGACATGATCTCTGCGCCTATGGTTGCAGTGACCGGTACACAGATTCTTGTCGACGGAATTCCCGCAGGAAGCACCCGCGCCATCACGGACGCTGGACGCATGCAGAAAATTGAGGAACTCGGTGAGATCCTCAAGAATAAGCGCGAGTTGTGGAAGCAGCTCAAGCCAGGGGTTAAGTTCCCAGGTAATGTTGTCCTGCAGGTAGACAAGCGCGTTCCCGCCCTCGTGGTGAAGAGCGTGTTTCAGACTGCTGCTTTCGCTGGCTATCCAGCGGTGAGCTTCATGGTCGGTAAACTGGAATCTGAGTAAGTTCTCGGAACTTTCCTCTACTTTCAGTGTCTGAACGCCGTGGGAGCATAGCTCTCGCGGCGTTTTCTATTTTAGTTTCCTTTTCCGTCGGGTCCCGCCCGAAATATCCCCCCTCTATTCTCTATGGCAGCACCACACTCTCCAGGCCTTCCTTCCTTGAATCAATCTAAGGCGGCGCGTCGCGCGAGGGTTACGTCTGGTAAGGTCGCTCTTCAGGGGGGAATTCCACCCAATGTATTTCTCTGGGTGCTGCTCTTTCTCATTGTAAGTGGGTTTCTGTACTTCAGAAATGCCATGTCAGAATTAGAAGAGCAACGCAGCGCCTTGATGACGAAACAGAGGGCGACCGCAAAGGTGCTCGGACCGAAACTTTTGCCCCTACGGGATCAAATTGAGGCAAACGCGGCTCTCTTGGCGGGAGAAGGGAAGGACTTCGTCGATAGCAATGTCGATTGGGAGAATTTATTGCAGCAGCCAGGGATTTATCTCAGGATGCGCCACGAGGATTCCCTCGCGAAAGAAGAATTCAGAACCGTTGCAGGAGCCTCGTTGCGAGACGGATTTACCTCTTGCGCTATCGTGGACCCGACGGCGCGAGTTCTCTCCGCTGGCAAAGAATGCGCGAGAAGCACGGAGTGCGAGTCCGGTGAATTTTGTAACGTATTCAGCTCATGCCAGCGCCCCCATTCGCCTTATAATATGCGAATGCTCTATCGGGCCTTGGTTGTCCTTTCGGACAAATGGGTCGAAGAAGTACGCGAAGCAGGAACCGACACCGCCTTGACTATCTACGACAGAGGCTTGGATAGCGTGACCCGCGTGGAGATCCCCCTCGCAATCGACCTCTACCAGCGGTCGAAATTTGCTTTGATTGTGCTCGATGAGGATCCAAAAGACGGTCTCCCCGAGGCGATTGCAGGAGCGCGGGAGACAAAAATGGAAAGAGTACAGCGCTCCTCCCACTTCGCCCGAATTGGCGTGTGGGACTTGAAGTCGAAGAAGTTGCTCGCGCGCATGAGAGTCAGCGCTAGCGGCGTTTTGCGCGACGTGGGGACGCGGCGTGCGCCCGGTGGAGCGGAAGCTGCAGCGGCACGAACCCGCACCGCCAATAGCTGTGCCCTTGCTTTAGAGTTTAAGTCGAAACTCGCCCCGCCGACTGAGACGGTGCAAGTTGAGCCTGAGACTGTAGAGACCGAATTACCGAAGAACTGAGTACGAGTCAGTTATGTGGGGCTTGCGCTTGGTTGGTATTGAAAGCAAAGGCCGCTTTCTTTTACATCTACAATAGCGTGGCCTCCATTTTCTAACTGTCCAAAAAGCACTTCTTGGCTGAGGTCCTTTTTCACCTCGTCCTGAATCAGGCGGGCCAGTGGGCGCGCGCCGTTTTCTTCGTCGTAACCCTTATGGGCTAAGTACTTGCGTGCCGCTGGGGTCAGTTCGAGGGTGACATTTCGCTCTTTTAGCTGAGCTTTGAGCTCGACCATATTTTTGTCGACTACAAGCTCCATTACATTGCGCGCGAGGGGATCAAAAGAGATCCGCGCGTCCAGGCGATTGCGAAACTCGGGGCTGAAGGTATTTTTGAAGGCGATGTCGTCCTTACCCTTTTTAGACCGCTCTCCGAACCCTAGAGGGTTGCGTGCTAGATCTGCTGCGCCGACATTACTTGTCATGATGAGCAGGACGTGACGAAAGTCGGACTTCTTCCCGTTGTTGTCAGTCAACGTGCCATGATCCATGATCTGCAGCAGAATGTTGAAGACGTCCGGATGAGCCTTTTCTATCTCATCGAGCAAGAGCACAGCGTGGGGAGTCTTAGCTATTGCTTCGGTGAGTAGACCACCACTTTCGTAGCCAACGTACCCAGGGGGCGCACCGATCAATCGTGAAACAGTATGGCGCTCCATATACTCGCTCATGTCGAAACGAATGAGTTTGACACCCAAGGTGGCTGCCAACTGCTTGGTGACTTCTGTTTTACCGACTCCCGTTGGTCCAGTGAAGAGATAGGAGCCGATCGGTTTTTCTGGAGGGCGTAGTCCGGCGCGGGAGAGGCGCACCGCCATCGCAAGTTCCTTGATTGCGCGATCTTGTCCAAAAACTAGCTTCTGAAGGTCTCTCTCTAGATGCTTGAGGTTGGCCTTGTCACTGCTTGAGACACGCTTGGCAGGAATTTGTGCCATGCGCGCGACCACGACTTCAATGCGCTCACCGTCGACAATACTCGCTCCTTCTAGTTTGGCGTCGGCACCAGCCTCGTCCAAGAGATCGATAGCCTTGTCGGGCATTTTGCGGTCGTTGATATGGCGCTCGGCAAGTTGCACGGCCAATTCGATAGCCTCTGCGGTGTAGGTGATGCCGTGAAACTCTTCGTAACGAGACTGAAGACCCTTGAGAATGAGCACGCATTCTGACGAGCTCGGCTCCAGAACTTCAATCTTTTGAAATCGACGAGAAAAAGCATGATCTTTCTCTACATGCGTTCGGTACTCTTCGAATGTGGTCGCCCCCAATACCCGCAACTTACTACTTGTGAGCGCAGGTTTAAGAAGGTTTGCCGCGTCCATTGTGCCCCCGCTGGTGGCCCCGGCTCCGACAATTGTGTGCATCTCGTCAATGAAGAGAATAGAGCCAGGAATTTGCTCGATGCGGTGAATGACCGCTTTCATGCGATTTTCGAAATCGCCTCGAAATTTCGTACCAGCGACCAATGCCCCGAGATCGAGAGCGTAGATCTGAGCATCTTTGAGTGCGGGAGGCACGTCACCGGCAACAACTAGGCCGGCCAAACCCTCGACAATTGCCGTCTTTCCCACCCCTGCGTCGCCGACGAGAACAGGGTTGTTCTTACGTCGTCTGGCTAGAACCTGGAGGCAGCGCTTGATCTCCTTTTTTCTACCGATGAGCGGCTCGATATCACCTGCCTGAGCCTGTGCATTGAGGTGGACCGTGAATCGTTCGAGAGGATCTTGCTCTTTTTCGCCCTCGTCATCACTTAGTTCCTCTCCGTCGGTAGAGAAACTCTCGTCAGGGCTCTCATCGCTGCCGTGAGAAATATAGCTAACGATACTCAAGCGAGTGGTTCCCGAATCGAGCAAAAGTTGAACTGCCGTTGAATCTGGCTCCGAAAACATGGCAACGATCACGTTTTCGCTTTTCAATTCCTCTCTGCCGGAGGATTCCACGTGCCAAGCTGCCCGCTGGAGAACTCTCTGAAAGCCGCGAGACGGAACAGGCTCTACAAGGGCGTCCTCGGGAAGGGATTCTTGGTCGTTGTCGACAGCCTCTTCCAGGCCAGCCTTCAACTTCTTTAGGTCAGCCCCTGAGCGCTTGAGGAGGCGTACCGTTTGCTCCTCGCGAGTGAGGGCGAGGAGCAAATATTCCAGAGTCATGAGCTCGTGGCGGCGGCGGCCAGCTTCATGGGCAGCGAGAGATACAGCGATTTCTAGTCCAGTACTTAACTTCATGTTCTAGCCCTCATCACCTTCTGGTTCAGCAGTCACTTTTAGCGGATGCCCTCGTTCGCGTGCATAGCTCAGGGCTTGGGATACCTTCGTCTCCGCGATGTCGCGCGTGTACGTTCCCACGAGACCCCAACCCTTGTGGTGGACTTCCAGCATAATTTGCAACGCACTTGTTGTCTCTTTGTGAAAGATAACCTCTAAAACATGCACGACAAATTCCTGAGTTGTGTAGTCGTCATTGTGAAAGACCACCACAAATCGGCGGGGTTTGGTGCTCTTGGCTCGAGTGTCGAGGACAATGTCTCCTTCGTGTTCTGGTGATTGCGAAGGGGGCTGCGAGGTGGCTGCGTAAATCGGAATGTGGAGCGAGTTCACTACGTTCATCGTGTGCCCGTGAAGGCTTCCTGTCGAGGGGCTGAGGGCGAAGTCTGCATTACAAACGCAAATAGACCGCGACTGCGGTCCATTTTATTCGCCAGAGGTAACTTTGGCGAATTTAATTCACTTGGGAAGAGAACTTATAGAATCTCTTGATGAAATGAAAATTATGTCGTGGTCTTGGGCGCCACGCGGGGCTCACCATCGGCGGCGTTTGCTTCGTCGCGCTTGAGAAGCCAAGCTTCGTTCTTCTTACAACGGCGGCGTTTTTGACGGCGACGGGCTCTTGAGTCTTGAGGACTAGACATGGCGACTGCTTACTGCATTCCTTCTATGAAAGCCACCCTGCAAGGGGTAGAAATTGGTGAAATTGTTGATTTGGTAAAGAGTCTCATACTGACCAGGTGGTTCCGGAGTGCAGAAGGGCATGTAGGTCGGCCTTCTGCTCTTTGGCTTTTTTCATTTGGGCGTTCATTGCCCCGTCAAAAGTCTCGCGCTCTACCCGGTAAAGAACACCTAATACGACGGGAAAGTCGGGAAAGGGTAAACTTGCTAGAGTGGTGGCGAGGGCAAGGTTGCCCTGATCGTGCACGAGGATGTCAGTAAGTTCGATGACCTTTGAGTCCGAAGGTGCCGCTTCGCCCAAAGTTACGATTTCAAGGCCGAGGGTTTTTACATTCAACCGCAGGCCCTTCTGCTTTTCTTTTCCAAAAAGCAGAGGGCTACCGTGTTCAACATGAATTTGACGGTCAAACTTGTGCTCACGTGCGCGAAAATCTTCAAAAGCACCATCGTTGAAGACATTGCAGTTTTGATAGATTTCGGTGAAGGCGGAGCCCTTGTGCTCGGCAGCCTGCCTCAGGGTGGCCCCCAAGTTTTTGGCATCGGTATCGATAGCTCGGGCTACGAAACTGGCGCGTACACCCAAAGCGAAACAGGCCGGGTCAATGGGCTGATCGGCTGAGCCAAAAGGCGAGCTTTTTGTAATTTTCCCCACTTCGCTTGTCGGGGAATACTGACCTTTTGTCAGGCCATAGATGCGATTGTTAAACATGAGCAGCTTGGCGTCGATGTTGCGCCGTAGGGCATGCATGAGGTGATTGCCGCCAATACTCAGGCCATCACCGTCGCCGGTTACCATCCATACGCTGAGGTCCGGGTTGGCGACTTTAACACCAGTTACAAATGCTGGGGCTCGTCCGTGAATGGTGTGGAACCCGTAGGTATCCATGTAGTAGGGAAAACGACTACTGCACCCGATTCCGCTTATCCAAACCATGTTGTCTGGCGTGATTCCAAGCTCAGGCATGAGCTTCTGGACGTTGGCTAGAATGGCATAATCACCACATCCAGGGCACCAACGTACGTCTTGATCGGTTTCGAAGTCTTTTTTTGTGAGCTTAGCTGCATCTATCAGTTTGGTCATGTTAGCTCTCCAACTCTTGGGCGATGCGCGTGTCCATTTCGGCGATCATAAAAGGTTGACCTTGGATCTTGGTGTAACTTCGAACCGGCAAGAGAAACTCAGACCTAAGTATTTGGGCCAATTGGCCCAAATTGAGCTCTGGGACCAAGATCTTATCGTAATTTGAGAGAAACTCTTTCAAGTTTTTGGGGAAAGGGTTGAGGTAGCGGAGGTGTGCGTGGGAAACATCATTTCCAGCAGCTCGCGCTTTGCGTACCGATTCTCTAATTGCTCCATAGGTCGAGCCCCATCCAAGAACGAGCAGTCGACCTGAGTTGCTCCCTTCCTCAACTGTCTGCAGAGGAATATCTTGAGTCATCCCCCGAATTTTGTCGCGCCGGGCGTGAGACATCTTTTCGTGGTTGGAAGGATCATATGAGATATGGCCGGAGTCGTAATCCTTTTCTATGCCGCCGATACGATGACGTAGACCTTTGGTCCCGGGCCTTGCCCAGGGGCGCACCAGATTGTCGTCCCTCAGAAAGGGATGATATCCTTCGGGATCTTCTCTAAATTTAATTTCGAGTGGTGGAAGCTCATCCACATTGGGAATCTTCCATGGTTCCGTTCCGTTGGCGAGGTAACCATCGGTGAGGAGCATGACGGGAGCCATGTACTTGGTGGCAAGACGCACGGCCTCGATGGCCATGTAGAAGCAATCACCCGGACTTTGTGCGGCGAGAACGGCGACAGGTGCCTCCCCGTTGCGTCCATACATCGCCTGCATAAGATCCGATTGTTCGGTCTTTGTGGGCAACCCTGTGCTTGGACCACCTCTCTGAATATTGATAATAATGAGTGGAAGCTCAGTGGTAACCGCAAGCCCAATCGCTTCGCTTTTGAGAGCGATACCGGGACCGCTTGTTGCCGTCACGCCTATATTGCCTGCCCAGGATGCCCCAATAGCCGCACAAATGGCCGCGATTTCGTCTTCGGCCTGGATGGTGTGAATACCAAATGCTTTGTGTTTGCTCAGCTCGTGGAGAATATCGCTCGCTGGTGTAATGGGATAAGCTCCCATCACCATCTGCACTCCGGAAAGCTGAGTTGCGGTGACCAAGCCCCATGCTGTTGCCGTATTTCCTCCGATGTTTCTATACTCACCGGGCTCGGTCGGGGCGCTAGGGACCTCGGCACGGTAGTGGGAAAGTTCAGCTGTATCGCCGTAAGCATGCCCGGCCTTCAGAGCACAGATGTTGGCTTGAGCTATTTCGGGCTTTCTAGAGAACTTCTTTTCTAGCCAAGCGATTGTGGGCTTGAGCTCTCGCTCATAGATCCAAAACATCAGACCAAGGGTCCAGAAATTTTTGCAGCGATTTGCCTCTTTGTTGGAGAGACCCAGTTCTTTGACGGCAGCTTGGGTGAATTTTACGATATCGAGAGATAGGACTTGGTAGTCCGTCAGCGAATCATTTTCGAGCGGATTCTCCTCGTAACCGGCCTTCTTGAGGTTCGCTTTTCCGAACGCACTCTTGTTGGCTATCAACAAGCCTCCACGGGCCAGACCGCTGAGGTTGGTCTTGAGAGCCGCGGGATTCATACAAATGAGAACATCGGCAATGTCTCCAGGCGTGAAAACGCTCTCGGAGGCAAAGTGAATCTGAAACCCTGAAACACCATAGGTTGTACCCGCAGGAGCTCGAATTTCTGCGGGAAAGTCCGGAAAGGTCGCGAGATCGTTACCGGCCAATGCGGCCGACATCGTAAATTGGTCCCCTGTGACCTGCATGCCGTCACCAGAGTCGCCGGTAAAGCGGACGATCGCGCCGCGGACTTGCTGTGGAGGGGAGGCTGGAGAGGTCGTTGGGCTAGGCATATCGAAAATCTCGTCCAAAACATCGCCATTTTATGCGAAATTTTGGTTCACGGACAATACCACACTTTTCCGATGGGGATAGTCGGAAAAGGGATAGACGCAAAGTTTTCCAGTATCATTGATGATTTCTGGGAATTAGGAAGGCTGGGCGTGTTTGTCCAAAAGGGTGGCGAGGCGAGGTGAAGCGGTTTCTACATGCTTAACGGCAGCAGGGCGTAGCTTTTTATACGTTCTTTTCACTAGCTCAACGGTCGTTTTCTCGGCTTTGCGATCGGTGACGCTGAGGAGGGCGCTAGCCACTTTGCTCTTTTGGCTTACGAGTAATCCTCCGGGGGTGAGCCCATCGCTGAGGGCGCTCTGGTAGAATGGGTCGATTTGTTCAAGAAAGTCGTCCAATAAGTGCTCGATTACCCTGTGCAGGAACCCTGGTTGCACCCCTTGAATGATTTTAAACGCTCCCTTTACAGCCAAACCGGAGAGGCCCGACTTCTCCTTCACCTCGGCGTTGAGTAAATCGAGGGCATCATTGACGAGTGCCTTACGTTTGTCGGGGGACGAGAGCTGCTCTTTCAGGGAACTGACCATGAATGCGCCGTTAGCATCCGTCTCTTCCGGTGTCGACCGACGCCCATGGTCTCTGACCGGCGAAAGGTGCTAGGAACCGCCCCGTGACAAGCAGCCTCTCTCGATCGGGACCAGAAAAAAGCGTCCGCATTCTTGTTGTTGATGACCAAAGAAATATGCGTACGACGCTCTCCATGCTCTTGCGTGGTGCCAGTTATGAGGTCGACGAGGCGGGGGATGGTAATCAGGCGAAGGAAATGGGGGCCGCAGAGGCGTACGATGTAGTGCTCACAGATCTTCGTTTAGGTACCCCCGACGGTATGGAGGTGCTCCGTTCAATCAAGGAGGCGCAGCCCCAGACTGAAGTAATTGTCATGACCGCCTACGGAACGATTGAGTCAGCCGTTGAGGCAATGAGATTGGGCGCGTTTGACTATCTTCAAAAGCCGTTCACGGAACCTGAATTACTCCTCAAGCTAAGAAAGGCGCTCGAAAGTCGCCGATTACGAGGTCAAGTCGAAGCGTTTGCTCAAGAATTTCGAGAGCGCTACGGATTTGACAATATCATTGGTCGCTCAGAGGCTGTGCGCAACTTGCTCTCACGAGTGGTTCGTATTGCTCCGACAGACGTCACTGTATTGATTACGGGTGAGAGTGGTACCGGTAAGGAGCTGATTGCGCGCGCCGTTCATGCCAATAGTGCACGCGCTGACAAACCGTTCATTCCTATTAACTGTGCAGCGATTACAGAAACTCTTTTAGAAAGCGAACTCTTTGGTCATGCGCGGGGTGCGTTTACTGGGGCAACGACTGCGCGCAAGGGACTCCTCGAAGAGGCTGATGGAGGAACATTCTTCTTTGACGAAGTTGCTGAAACGACCATGGCATTTCAAGCGAAGCTTTTGCGTACAATCCAAGAGGGTGAAGTGCGTAGGGTCGGGGACAATCGCCCCATTAAAGTCGATATTCGTGCGATAGCCGCAACTAATGTTGATTTAGCCGAAGCCGTAGAAGAGAAACGCTTTCGCGAGGACCTCTATTATCGCCTCAACGTAGCTCGTTTTAAATTGCCACCATTGCGCGAACGCAGTGAAGACATCCCTCTCTTGGTTGAATTCTTCTTGAGCAAGCACAATCAAAAGATGGGCACGCGCGCAACCTTGGCTGAAGGTGTGGTCGAGCGTCTTCAGTCCTACGCCTTTCCTGGAAATATTCGCGAGCTAGAGAATATGGTGGAGCAAGGAGTTGCTCTTGCTTCGGGAGGAATGATCACCGAAGACGATATCATTCCCGAAGGGGGCGTGCTCGGAGCTCCTCAAGCAGGGCAAACGCTGGCTGGTATCGTCAATCAAGCGGAGCGCCAGGCTCTAGAGGGTGCCCTGAGGAACTCTGCTGGAAATCGTGAGCGAGCGGCAGAGGCGTTAGGTATTAGTGCCACGACATTATGGCGCAAGATGACGCGTCTGGGAGTGACCTTCGAAAACCGCTGACGGAGCGCTCCCGTGAAGGGCTTTTCTTTCTCCTTTAAGACATACGAACGACGTAGTGCGAACCAATTTATTCGATTATAATTTGCCCCCAGAGCTCATCGCGGCTCGTCCTCCTCAGGCCCGGGATGGTGGAAGAATGTGTGTTGTCGAAAGGCAGGGCGTGCGCCACGGGCAGGTGAGTGATTTTCCAGAAGAGTTGAGGGCTGGTGATCTATTAGTTCTCAACGAGACTCGAGTTCGCCAGGCTCGACTTCTGTGTCGTCGCCCCTCTTTGCCAGGAGGAGGGGGTGGCGCCCGGGTAGAACTCCTCTTTTTACACCCGCGTGCCCACGATACATGGTCGGCTTTGGGGAAGGGGAATCGTCCCCTGCGAATTGGTGACAAGTTGGAGTCTCGCTCCCTATACTTGACCGTTGTAGGAAGAGATAGCGATGGGACCCTTGAGGTGCGTGTCGACGGAGATCTAGAGGCGGAGCTTCTAGCGGACGGAACAATGCCCATACCACCGTATATGGAGCGTTCTGGTGATGAGCTTGATGTAAGCCGATACCAAACGGTATTTGCACAAGAATTGGGCTCTGCCGCTGCGCCTACAGCTGGTTTACATATTACCGAGGAGATGATCTCTCGTATTTTGGCCAAGGGCGTACACATCGCTCGACTCGTCTTGCATGTGGGGGTGGGAACCTTTCGCCCTGTGAGCGTGGATGAGCTGGACGAGCATCCTATGCACAGCGAAGATGTCGTGGTGAGTGAGGATCTCGTGGAAGCTGTTGCCTCGGCACGTGTTCGCGGGGGGCGAGTGGTGGCGATTGGTAGTACGGCTCTGCGCGCTTTGGAGTCCGCCCGTGATTCCGCCCGTCCTGGGCGTGTGCGCACGTTTACGGGTCCTACAGATCTCCTGATTCAACCCGGCTATGAATTTTCGGTTGTTGATGCGCTCTGGACTAATTTTCATCAACCGCGAAGCACCCTGATGGCATTGGTCTCCGCTTTTGCCGGCCTAAAACGAATCCAAAGAGTCTATGAGCAAGCGGTTGAGCAGAAATATCGATTTCTCTCTTATGGGGATGCGATGTGGATCCCCAATAAACTACAAGACGAAGACTAAACCAACATTCTTAATTTCTTATGAATCAAGAGCTAGCACCTAAGTCACCAGCTTCACCTCGACGCTTGCACCATAAAGTGGAGGCGACCAGCGGACATGCCCGGGCCGGAACTCTGCACACCAGCCATGGCGAGGTTCCAACTCCTGCGTTCATGCCCGTTGGAACCCAGGCAACCGTGAAGGCCCTTTCCCCGGCAGAAATTGCCGACACCGGGGCTCATATGGTGATCATGAATACGTACCATCTTTGGTTACGACCCAAGCCCGAGGTGGTGGCATCATTGGGAGGTCTCCACGAATTTTCACGATGGAAGGGAGCAATCGCTACAGACTCTGGAGGCTTTCAGGCATTTTCTCTGGCTGAGAGAAGGAAGGTGAGCGAGGAAGGCTTTCAATTTAGCTCCCATCTTGACGGCGCTAAGTTGTTGCTCTCTCCAGAGAAAGCCATGGAGATTCAGGGCGAACTTGGTTCTGACATTGCAATGCAGTTGGACATTTGTGCTCCGGGAGAGGCGGGTACCAAGGAACGTATCGAGGCGATTGAGCGCACCACCCGTTGGGCTCGACGTTGTCTCGACGCTAGAAAAATGGCGAGGGAAGGGGCGACTGCTCAGGCTGTTTTTGGGATAGTTCAAGGAGGAACCGACGTGGCATTGAGACGTCGGCATCTCGAAGAACTCTCGGATATGGAGTTTGATGGCCTTGCCCTCGGAGGATTTAGTGTGGGGGAGCCCCCGGAGAAGATGCACGCAGCACTTCGCGAAGTCGCGCCCATGATGGATCCTCAGCGTATTCACTATTTAATGGGCGTGGGTACTCCAGCGGATCTAATACGGGCCATCGGTAGTGGTATCGATCTATTTGATTGCGTGATGCCCACTCGCAATGCGCGCAATGGTCAGGCGTTCGTAAGAGGAGGAAAAATTGTAGTGAAAAATGCCACTTATCGTACAGACCGGCGCGTTCTGGAGGAGGGCTGTGATTGTTTGACCTGCGCCAGTGGGTATTCTCGCGCTTATTTGCGTCACCTCTATGTCGCAGGCGAGATGCTTGTTCATCGACTATTAAGCCTCCACAACCTTCGTTTTTACGGGCGGCTGGTCCAAGAGGCTCGCCAGGCGATCTTGCGAAATCAATACGACACTTGGAGTCTGGAAAAGCTGCAAGAACTGAGGCAAGATAGACCCTAGGGTGTATCTTGGAACTGAAACAGCTCCACGCTCGATACAGAGCGCATAGATTTTCGCAACCTCACAGATTTATCAACGCGTATGTCGGAAAAGAAACAGCTCGGTCGCATTTTACTTAAGCAGAGGGCTGTCTCGCCCGAGCAACTTGATCGTGCTCTTGAAACCGAGGGCGGTCGGTTGGCCTCCAAATTGATCGAGGAGGGGACTATCTCTGGGCTTGCGGCGCTCAAAGCGTTGAGTGAGCAGCATGGCATTCCCGGATTAGATCTGGACCAAGTTTGCGTTAAGTTACAGGACCTCGAGCTGCTGCCACGCGATATAGCCGAGAGACACTTAATATTACCCGTGCTTTCACGGGGTGAACGTCTTTTTGTGGCTATGGCAAACCCCAAAGAGAAAAAGGTGATTGATGAGCTAGAGTTCGTCACGGGAAAACGCGTCTATCCTTACGTAGCTCTCGAGTCCCACCTCGCCGCGACGATTTCTGAGGCATACGCGCGCAAGGCTCGGGGGGACGAATATTATATCGGACCGAAGTGCCCTACCGAAACCCTTGAGAAGTTGGGTATTGATGCTCAAACGGCAAGTGCTTCTCGGGGAATTCTTTCTCAGCCTCCTGGTGCCCCAGACAGTCCTGGGCTGGAGCCTGGTCCTTTCATGAGTCCGGGCGTTCCTGATGATCTTGCTGCGCCATCAAGTTTGGGGGCGGCGAGTGAGATGTCTCCTGTCTCTGCGTTGCAGACGCCTGTTTCTTCGGCCGCAGGGCCGCCTTCATCATTGAGTGCGGGGGGCGATGCTTTTCGGGCACAAGAGCCAGAAGCATCTCGTGAAACGCCTGGCGTTACCGCAGAAGGCACCCAAGAGGACGTGGTCTACGAGGACTTCGGAGATTTGAATTCGGAGCTCAGTATGGTCACAGACCTTCCCGAACAGGCCCCCCTTGTGAAAGACAAGACTAAGGGGACGATTTTGGTGGTCGATGATGAGCCCGAAATTCGCCGGATGCTCGACAGGTTGCTTTCGGGTAAGGGCTACCGGGTTTTACAGGCTGACGCGGGCCATATGGCTCTGAAGATGGTGAAAGAGCATGCCCTGGACCTGATCGTGCTGGACGCGATGTTACCCGAGGTGCACGGCTTTGAAATTGCTCGACGTATTAAGGGCAGCAAGCGCTATGGGCACATTCCCATCGTCATGGTGAGCGCAGTGTATCGAGGGTGGCATTATGCAGAAGACCTCAAACAAAGCTGTGGAGTTGAAGCCTTTATTGAGAAACCGTTTCGTATCAATGAAGTGATTGGCGCGGTGGAGGCCGCTCTGAAAGGCAAGGCAAGTAAGCCGCAAGTTGATACGGACGCGATGCACAAGGAGGCCGAGAAAGCTCTGGCTGAAGGGGTCGCCGCGTACAAGTCCGGTAACCTAGACGACGCTGTTCGCCTACTGAATGATGGCGTAAAAATCGACCCGCTGGCCTATCGTCTTCACTTTCATCTGGGGCTCTTGTACGGGAGAAAAGGTCATGTTTTCGATGCCATTGCGGCCTTGGAAAAAGCGGTCGAAATCAATTCTCGGCATTTTCCAGCAGTAAAGAATCTGGCCATTCTCTATCAAAAAGCTGGGTTTAAGAATAAATCCGCTGAAATGTGGCACAAAGCGGTCGTAATTGCCCCGGACGAAAGCACACGCGAAACGGTGAAGAATCAATTGATGAGTCTACTCTAGTCTCTTCTTTTCGATTCACTTTAGAGATATTCTTCTGGACGCCACTGGGGAGCTCTCTACTCCTTGTTTCGGAACTCCCTAGCCGCGTGTGATCTTGAAGTTCATTATGCTTCTTAAAACGATATTCGGACTCGCTGCGCTTTCGCACTCCATTGACTCACTCCCGGCTCATTTTTCGCGATGAAGTTTTCCTGTCAAAATTGCGCCGCGAAATACCAAATTTCGGACGAAAAAGTTGCCGGTCGAACGGTGAAAATGAAGTGTCGCAAGTGCGGCACAATTATTCCGATTCGAGCAGCTCCTTCGACTGGTTCTATGGCAGCGGCTCCAGTCGTCAGGGCGCAAAGCTTGCGTCCCCATCAGCCTGTCTCCGAAGCACCCATACCAGCCGTCGCCGCGGAATGGCATGCGGGTATTGGGGGGGCTTCTATCGGCCCGCTCTCCAAGGGGGAAATCGAAAAACGAGTTGCCGACGGCTCGGTCACACCCGAGACATTCGTCTGGAGAGAGGGCATGGACGGCTGGGAGAAAATTTCAGAGATACCCGAGCTGCATTCCGTCCTGGCGACGGTTGGGTTGGCAGCTCCTCCTCCCTCGATGCCCGTAGAGGCTAAACGGCAACCAGCTCCTCGACCTACAAGAACCGCTCCGGGACTCATAAAAACCGCTCCGCGACCCACAAAAGCTGATCCAAGGCAAGAAAGAGCCGACGCTTTCGCGGCGAAAGCAGCTCCTCAACCAGATCTCCTCGCTGGACAGTCCAGGACAGAGAATCGGCCCGAGGCGGTGACGGCGTCTGATCCGCTCATCACAGAGATTGAGGCCGTGTTAGGCATTCCTTCTCTCTTAGCTCCTGCCGATGAGCAACTAACGATTCCAGCTCCTGCGGCCGCCCCTCTAGCACCTGTGAGTGTTGCAGTGGTTCCGGGCGCCAGTGTTGCAGTGGTTCCAGCTATTGTTCCGTTAGCCGCACCCGCTGGGCCCGAAAGTTCGGTCTTGGCCCCGCCCGTGGCTCAACCGGAGGTAGTTTCCGCCAGTACATTCGAGGCGCCAGTTCCTGAGATCGCTACCCAAGGGCTAGCCCCCAGCGTTCCGAATCGAGAGAGCACGTCTCCAGTATCGGAGATCCCACCAGTGAAGGCCGGGCGCTCTTCGTTGGCAGTACCCTTTGCGGTGTTGGCGGCCGTAGTTTTTGGCGTAACAATGGGCTTCGTTCTCTTTGGTGGGCAGAAAACGAAAATTATACGTGAGGTGGTCGAGGTGCCTTCTACGTCGGCAGGAGAGACCTCGCCCAATTCCCAAGTTGAGTCAGGAGAGGTGATCACCATTCCTGCAGAGGACGAAGCAACCGAGACTGGAGCGGAAAAGAGCGCGGGACGAGGGGCTGGCACCAAGCCCGGCTCCCGAAGGCATACGTCCAAAAAGGTCTCACCGGATGCTCCAAAAGGTCTCAAAGGACTTTCTGGTTTGGCGGGGCTGAGGGGTCCCAATGCGGGGGGGCCGTCGCTTTCTGGTGGAAGAAAAAGTGGTCCTCCTCTGACGTCTTCACAGATTCAAAGGACAGTCTCTAAGTACCGCACCAGTGTGAAACGAGGCTGTTGGGAACGTGCATTGATGGCAAGGGACAAGAATGCCCCGTCTACCGCGCGGGTAACGGTTGCTATCAAGGTCGCTAGTAGCGGGAGCGTACGTGGGGCAACAACCGGCGGCGATCCCAAAGGATATCGAGGTCTCGCAAGTTGCATTTCACGAAGAGTGAAAGGGTGGAAATTTCCCCGCTCAAGTGGAACGACTACGGTAAATGTTCCCTTCGTTTTTGCCGCTCAATAGCTTTTGACGGCTGTTCGTGGGGAGTCGTAGCGATGCACCATTGCGCTCAATATTTTCTGAGCTTCTCAAGTCATCAGACAAAAGAAGCACACCAGCCCGAAAGCTGGTGTGGAGCGAGTGGAGCATAAGCCGGGTTCTGTTGAGCGGTAGGTCAACCTACACGCTCCGACTATCATTCATCTACGTCCTTCGTTACCGAAGGACTTGAGCGATCGACCCGAAGGTATCGGGCGGGCCGCCCTCAATCACCTTCTGCTTGATCTTGCTCCAAATGGGGTTTGCCATGCCAAATACGTTACCGTAATTGCGGTGGGCTCTTACCCCACCCTTTCACCCTTACCAACTACAGGGTTGGCGGTCTGCTCTCTGTGGCACTGTCCTCGAAGTTTCCTCCACCGGGCGTTACCCGGCATCTTGCCCTGCGGAGCCCGGACTTTCCTCCCGAACCAAAGCTTGCGCGTCAGTTCCAGCGATAGTCTGCTTCACTCGTTCGAGTCGCAGCTAGCACACGGATTCATTGAGGACTAGGCCGAAAATGAAGAGCCGCAACCGCAAGTGCCCGTGACATTGGGGTTGCCAAACTTAAAGCCAGAACCGTGAACCCCTTCGACGTAGTCAATTTCGGTGCCGTCGAGATACTGGATGCTCAATGGGTCAACGAACATTTTGACGCCATTTGACTCAAATTCTTCGTCCATATCAGTCGGCTTGTCCTCAAAATACAGATCATATTGAAAGCCCGCACAGCCTCCTCCTACGACGCGCAGCCGCAGTCCTTGACCGGCCAGCCCCTCAGCAGAGGCAATTTCGTTCACTTTTTCGGCAGCGTGGGGAGTAATTGAGATCATGATCGTAGTAGCTTAGATTTTGCCGCTTTTTGCGGGCCAACTTACACACAATAAGTGCAAGTTATATTCTACGCTAGCTGATCACAACACTCACGCAAGGGTTGGACTTGGACGGGGCTTCTTTCTCTCTAGTGAAACCGGCGCACCCGCAGGGTGAGAGGGCTTCCGCCGGTAGCCTCACCAAGAATACGGACTCTACGGTTCGGGCGCAGTGCGACGGGTTCACCGTATACGGCTCGTAGGAGGCAAGGGGGAGCGCTGCAGCCCTTATCGACCTCAAGAAGGGCGACCGTTGTACCGTTCGAGACGCGGCTCTCTAAGACATTTCCACTGATATTTACGAGCGCCCCCTTTTTGATATTCTTGAAGCGAGTCACTAGCTTTTTTGGAAATTTTACCCGCTTTACCAAGTGCAATTGCACAGTGCGGGTGAGGGTGCGTGGTGTATGGGCTCGCACGAGGAGAGGCCCAGGTTGAACGGACTCCAGCGTGAGAGAAAAGAGGCCCTGTGAGTCCGCCTGAATTTTTTTTCCAGCGATTTCGACTTCGGCGTCTGCAGAGGTTCGGCCATTGATTGTAAGGGGTTTGCCCGCCAATTGATGGTGGCTGGCGGGGCTGGAGAGGGAGAGCGGAGTGATCACACCTGAGAGCGCTGCACTGGTTCTGCGCGTTTTTTTGTCTATCTTTACGGTAACGGGTAAGTCGACGGCGACCGATCTTAGTTTCTCGTTCTCGCCAGTGGCTTCCTTGGCAAAACTGACGGTGTGTTTGGCTGTCCCACTCTCTGAACCTATCTGCTTTCCGTCGATTTGTATGATGCTCTTTGGCGGGGCCGAAACGACAATCTCCGCGTAGGGTGCGTCCGCGTGTCGTCCATTCCAATTAGCGTTGACTCGAAAAGCTACGGGTACAACTACGGGCCGAGCACGCAATTCTTCGCCGTCTGGAGCAATCAACCGAAATTTGAGCTCGTTCTTTCCGAGTTTGAGCGGAGCACTGGGCTGCAGACTGGCTTCGCCTTTGTGAATGGTGCTCTTGACCTTTCCTAGAATCAGCTGAGTTCCCTCAGGGCATTGGGGGCAACTGACTTTCAATTCATCGTTACCCTCATCATCGATGGTGAATTGATGAACTTGCACATCGAGGGTGCTTGGACGAAGCAGGGCGATGCCCCCGCCGATTGCCGCGGCGAGCCCGACCCCGCCAGCAAGGAAGGCTGCATTTTTCCACAGGGGACGACTTGTAGGAAACGGAGCTCCGATCACGTTGAAGGAAGGTGCAGCGATTTCTACGGGAGTTGTGGGGCTTTCTTTTGACTCGGCGACGGAAGATGAGTGTGCCAGGTTCTGCGTTCGGTCGGGGTTTGGCGCTATTCCCGGCCGAGCGATGCCCAACAAGGTTCCGGCAAATTTGGCCTGTGGCGTGGCAGCCCGTGGCGTAGCAGCCGGTGGTGCCTCAGCCTGTGGCGTAGCAGCCGGTGGTGCCGCTGCCCTCATTTGAGCTGAATGGGGAATCGTGGGGGTAGGCATTCCCAGCATGGTTTGCGCCATTTTTCGAACGGGTGTTTCGATGCTTTTTTTGCATTGAGGACAAACCTTATGCTCAGCGGAGTTTAGGGTGCCGCAATGGGGACAGGTGGCCATCCCATCGAAGTAACCTGATCCTCCAAATTTGTCCAAGGCCCGAAATCAATTGCACGCCCCTGCAACGCGAATGAACTAGAGGACTTCGCGCGGCGAGAACGTACCGAGGAGTTCAGTACGAACGCTGATCATTGTGGGAAGCTGAGCAAACGTCTTGCCGGCAACTTGTCCCTCTTGAGACAAATATTCTATCGATGAACTCGCGAACTTGTGGCGAGCTCGCGTTGACGTTGCGCATTTCGCGTCCCGACCCGTTACTGAAAGCTTTCACAAAATCATGGCTGTTCCCCTGAGAGATATTTTACTGGCTCTGCGTTACGGAGACGCCTCTATTGTTGGCGAATCAGCCGGTTATCTCATTCTTGGTGCTGCTGATTCTGCTAGAAAAGTCGGTGGTTTTGCGACTTTGGACGCGATTCACTTGAGTGGAGAGGGAGCCGTGGCCCTAGAAGGCGCGCCTTGCTCACCTCAAGATGCCGAGGACTCATTGCGAGCTCTTTTGAGCGTATTTTTGAAACAAGTTCGCTCCCCTTGTCCCAACTTGGAGCGGGTGGCAGAGCGACATGGTAATCGAGGTTTGCCCGGCTTGGTGGCAGAGCTTGAGGCCGCTCTTATCCCCGTGAATCGTCGGGCCGCACGACGTACCCTGGCTCGTCTGGCGCGCGAAGCCGTCAAGTCGGCCTCTATTGAGCGAACTTTTGCCCAAGTGAAGCCGATTGAGCCTCGTTCTTCTGGCCTGCAACCACTCGCAGCCGAACCGGGCATTCAGCCACTCGCAGCCGAACCGGTCACCCAAGTGTTTGCGCCTGTAGCAGACTACGAGGAGAGCGTGCCTGCTGACGAGGCCCTCACTACTGTGCGGACAGAGATCCATGTTTCTCACGCTGAGTCTGCGTTTCAGGAAATTGTTCCCCGGGCCCCAGAGACTTTTCAGGAGAACGAGTCGCGAACTATTTCGAATCTGGATGTTCTTAGCTCTGTCGCTGGGGGCTTCGACCATCGGGACCCACTATTGAGTAGCGCGCCCGAAACGATCGTTCTTGGACAACGAGGGCCCACTACAGAGTTTCCGATAAGCCGGGGGACAGCGGGAATGGATTCGGTCCTTCCAGCACCTCAATATCTTCAGCCTTCTTGCGCCGAGACCCTCCAGGGGAAGGCGGAGTACAGCGACCCCGAGTATATCGACGCTGAATACATCGAAGAAGAGCCGGAGGGGGAGGACGAATTTGACGCAGCCCCCACGCAGATATTTGCCGGCGTAACGAGGCTGCTGGATAGCAACGAAGTGGTTGCGCACGCGGCAATGTTACCTCCTCCTAGTGACGAGTTACCGGAGCAGAACTCTCTGGCTGCGATGCACGCGACCACTGCAATCTCTTCAACCGCTCAACCTGAGGCATTCGTCGCTTCACCTGAGCCCACTCCCACTCCCTTGTCGGTACAAAGTTCTCGGCGCCTGGCACGTTCCGTTGTTCCTCTTGCTTCCTTGCGGGCGAGTAGAAGGCTCCCCGAAGAGGAGTCATTGATACCCGAGCGGGAAGAAGTTCGTCCGCGCCATCGTTCGAGTGAGATAGAAGAACTCTTAGATCGCATGGCCGTTACCTCACAATCTCGCGACGAGTTGTACTTAGGGCTGAAAGGACTCTCTCTCGTTGAGTTTTCTCCCGCGGCTCCTCCGGTTGGAACCGAGTGGATGGGGGCCTAAAAGAACTCTTTCTTCGCTAGCTCGCGAGGTGCTTTTGGATTTCTCCCAAGAGTCCCATGGGGCTGAACGGTTTTGTAAAGTACGCGCTGGCGCCCGCCTCTTTGGCGGTCGTGCGAGAGGCTTCATCATCAAGAGCTGTCACAATGACAATGGGAATTGCTTGAGTAGCCTCATTCGCACGCAGTCTGCGGCACACTTCGAACCCATCGAATTCGCCGGGCATCGTGAGATCGAGCAACGCCAGGGCAGGGGGATCGCTCACCGCTAGCTCAATTGCCTGGGCGCCATTGGTTGCGGCAATGACCTCGTGACCTCGAGCGCTCACCAATGCTTGGATCATTTTGCGAATCGAATCTTGGTCTTCACATACTAATATTTTACTCATAGCTTACTCAGTCTGATCCAAAGGCTATAGGGGCCATCATTGGCCACTTGTTGCCCAAAATCGATATTCGAATCTTTTGCCAGGGCACGCAGTAAAGTACCGGCAACTCCTAGGGGACGGGGTCTGCCTTGACTTATTGAGGGAGGTGCATCGCTCAGATAGGCATGATCGTCCCAAATCATCGCATCGGGCGTATAAACCGCACAAATCGTGAAGAAATCGGCCTCTTTTTCGACACCTAACCTCAGGGGCGTGTCCGGGGTACTCTGAAAAGCAGCTTCCTCCAGGAGCCAGGAGCAGAGGCAGGAGGTGAGTCCTCCTGGTTCGACGGTGGTCGCTTCTTGGGCAAGTGGCTCGAAACTAAGCTCCCGGTCGTTGAGGCATTGAGAAAGGGAGAGTGTGTTTTGCAACGCCTGGGGGCTTGTGCCCGCTAGACTTTCGCCAGCTCTTGGAGGATTGAGAGAGACAATGGAGTCTAGGGCGAGGGCTGGCAGCGTCGAAGACGCACCGAGGCGTCGGGTAGTCGCCCGGAGAAATAGGCGGGTTGCCGCGTTGAGTGCGTGCATGCCCTCCCACTGTGCACGACTGGGTTCTTCGGGGGCGGGCATGCTCGCGGCTGCTTCGGCCGAAGTGAACACGGTTGCCAGTTCCCTCGCGTACGCCTCGCCCAACTCTTGAGCTTGGGAGAGCTCGTCTCTGAGCTCTTCCAATTCTTTCTCTCGAGCAGCCCCATCAGCTGGCAGCACTAGTGTATGTGCACGGCCGGTCATCTGGAGACTTCCCCCCGCTCGTACGGCCATGCGATTGAGCCAGCGTCTCTCAAGAGCCGAATGATTGGACGCATCGGGACCCAATTCAGCTTGAATATGAACGAATTGCCCTTCGCGACGAATGTTCACGCCCAACCCGAGAGAGCGAGCTGGCGACTGACCGCCGGCCTGGGTAAGCAGGAGCTGCAACATACGGCGCACGCCATCTTCATCACCAAAAATCTCGGTACCGCTGGTGGTGTGCAGGTTGATGTTTACGTCAGGGGCAACTTCGTAGAGGAGTGCCGTGACGTCCAGGCGACCCCTTCTGCGTGAACCTTTATGATGCTGGAGATCGCCGAGCAGGTTCATTGCTTCGTCGAGGGTAGCCAAGCTATCGAGTACGGGGGTGCTCAGAGGGCTAGCTTTCGCCGCTGAACCAGGACGAGGGGGTGGAGACGTATCGCGTACCTGGATCTCAATTCCTTGGCGCAATGCCTGGGCTGCGGTTCGTGCTTCTTGGGCAAGAAGCCAACTAATTTCGCGCTTGCTCAAACCATCATTTGACACCAGAGCATGCTTGCACGGCCAGAGCACAGGAGCGAAGGAGCCCACTTGCATGCCTTAGAAACTAGGGGTTTCACCTCCGGCGAGGTGAAACGCGCGGGCGAAAACTGCGCTCTTGCCCGCTGAAGCCCTCCCATCGCACTAGTTTCCAAAAAATGTTTGGGGTAGCATTGAACCCATGTTTTGGGGGAAGGCATTGAGACAACCTGTAGGGTGGGGAGCCTTCGCTGTGCTCTTGAGTGCGACTCTTGGAAGCGCCTACGCCTCTCCAGCTCCAACAGTTGGCTCTCCAGCTCCAACAGTTGGCTCTCCAGCTCCAACAGTTGGCTCTCAAGACCGCAACATAAAGAAACTGGCGGCTATCAATTCATCAGCTGATGCCTTTTCTCAGGGAGAGTTGAAGACCCTGGTGAGCGGCGGAGCAGTGAAGCGCAAATTCATGATTCGTCGCGGTTATGCCGATTATTATGGTGGGTATTCGTACCGCCTCTTGCGTACCACCCCCCTGGACGTTTTTCGTGCGCTGCGGCGGCCGGGAGGCATCGCGCGCGCAATACCTTATGGCGTAGAAGCCCGTGTTCTGTCCGAAAACGACGGAATCTCAAGGATGCGTATTGTGCAGGGTAAGCAACCCGTTGTTGGAACCTACACAGTCAAAGTAAAGTGGGATTTAGCCCAGTCTGAGGCGCTTTTTTGGCTCGATCCTGGAGAAAGGCACGATGTTCACGACCTCTGGGGAGTATTTCGAGCGCGAGAACTCCAACCAGGCTGGACACTGGTTAGTTTCGGCTTTGCGTTCAAAATTGGTGGAATTGGAAGTTTTCTGGAACCTCAAGCTCAAATATGGGGATTGTCCACCGCCGACAGAATCGCCAAAATGCTTCCTTCTACCCCAAAAACATCCCCGATTCGTCCAACTCCCTAAAATGATCCGTCTTGAGGTGATTTCCAGCCACGAGCGAATGAGGTATCTAAGGAGAACATGTGGCTCCGGGTCTGGGCAATCGCCTTTAATACGTATCGCGAAGCTGTAAGAGCGCGCATTCTTCATGGACTACTCGCTCTCGCATTGGGGACCTGTGGTTATGCTCTTGTGGTGGGAGCTTACGCTCTACAAAATCAAAACCGTGTAGTTGCTAACCTGGGTGCGGCTTCCATCTCGCTCTATGCAACAATTGTGGCGGTTGTCATCGCAGCTACGTCACTTTACCGGGAGCTAGAGTTAAAAACGATATTTCCCATTTTGGCGCGCCCAATACATCGCGGTGAGTACATCGTGGGTAAGTACGTGGGAACTCTGCTGACCCTCACCGTTTTTATCGCTATCAATTCGGGAATGTTGCTTTTTGCATTGGGAGCGTTGAGTGAGCGTACATTGCTCTCATCAATGCTTACGCCTTTTTTAATCATCGCCATCGTAGGAATATTCGCTTGGCGTCTCCCCCGTTTTCGCACATGGGCACCTATTCCAATGGGAATTGTATTGCTCATTGTGGGCGCATATTTTGCCCGCGATACAGTGAGAGAAAGTGGAGTGATCTTAGGCCAGGGGGCTTTAACATTTATGGAGGTGAGTATTGTGGTTGCAATTACCCTTGTCTTCGCTTCCTTTTCATCGCCCTTTCTAACTGCAATTTTTACTTTGGCCGTATTTGTTGTGGGGCGATCAGCCAATACTCTCGCAAAATTGCCAGAAAATATTTTTGGCCCAGCTATCAAGCAAGTGGGCATTTTCTTAAGCAAAGTTTTTCCTAACTTGATGGTGTACGTGCCCCCTCGTGAGGTGCTCACGGGTGAGTCAGCTTCGGTCCATCTTTCCTATTTTTTGACAGCGGGAGCGGTTCAATCGCTGTCCTGGACAGTGGGCCTTTTGGTTGCGGCTACCCTGATTTTCAAACGCCGGGATTTTCTTTGAAACCAGTTGATGCGTGAACGGACTTTGGGAGTGTTCTCCAAGTTTTTCCGCGTAGTCCCCCTACTTATCATGGGGCTGACGCTGCTTATGTTGGCGTCGGGAGTGATTCTTACTCAGCGGGGCCGCGCCGCGATGGTAAAAAGCGACGAGGCATTTCATCAGCGAAAATTGCGAGTCTCAATTGTCTATGCTCGTCAAGCCGCCCTTGCTTATGTGCCCGGCTCTCCTCACGTGACTCAAGCCTGGCAACGGCTAGAGGCTATCGGGCGCGGAGCTGAATCTGAGAATCATGTCGACTTGGCTCGAATCGCTTGGGACACTCTTCGAGTTGTGCAAGAGCAAACCGATTATCCGGGACGTTCCGAAGGCCCTTACGAGGCGGCGGCTCAGCGAGGTTTGCAGCGCCTGGCGCGTCCCCAGGCAGCGCCGTGACGACTCAAGAAGACAATCCGCGAAAAGGGGGAGACGACGAGCTCAAAATTACTCGTTTCTTGGAGCATCTAGGGGGTGAACGGCGTCTTTCGCCCCACACGCTTGCCGCCTACGGCTCGGACCTTCAGCAATTGAGGGTCTTTACCGAGACAAAAGAGCCCTTTCGAAGCTTACTTCAACTAGAAAAGCCCGAACTACGCAACTGGCTTCATTTCATTGCCCTTCAATGTAGTCCCTCAACTCTAGCCAGAAAACTGGGCAGCGTGCGAGCTTTCTATCGTTTTATGGTGGAGGTCGGGGCTCTTTCTCACAACCCCGCTACGAGTCTGCGCCCGCCCAAAGTGCGCAAGAAGATCCCCGTGATTGTCAGCGCAGAGAGCGCCGCTGAGTTGCTCGCAGGGGCGCAGGGGGACGGCTCTCCAGAGGCCCTCCGGGATTGTGCAATCTTGGAGGTGCTTTACGGCTCGGGTTTGCGCGTGAGCGAATTGAGTCGTCTCGACCTAGGGGATATCAATAGCGAAGAGCGATTGCTGCAGGTGCACGGCAAGGGAAACAAGGAGCGCCGAGTACCCTTGGGCTCCCTAGGAATTGCTGCAATCAACAAATATTTGCTTGCGCGGCATGAGTTAGCTCACCCCAAGACGAACAATCTAGACTCGAAAGCGCTTTTTTTGTCCACCCGGGGGGCACGCCTCGGTCCACGACGAGTTCAAGAACTGGTTGCCCGTTACGGGGCGCAATCCACAGGTCGAAGTAATTTGCATCCCCACTTACTTCGTCACGCATGTGCCACCCATATGTTGGAAGGAGGAGCCGATCTCCGAGCTATCCAGGATATGCTGGGCCATCAAACAGTCGGTACAACGGAGCGCTATACCCATCTATCGACTCGTCATCTGGCTGAGGTGTACGATAAGGCTCATCCTATGTCTGGTCGGGGGCTCTCCCTCGAAGATTGAGTGGCGTTTTTGCGGGCGTTTCTGCTAAGCCCGCCCTCTATGGATTTGTCCCCACAGACTCCCGGCTTTTTACGCCAATGGGCGGCCTCTACCTCAGGGGCAGCCGCCGCTGGCATTTTGTTCACCGGGGCATTTGTCGCGGCTCAAAGCTCGATGTCTTTTTGGGTGAGCGTGGGGCTTTTGTTGCCCTTTGCCTGGAGCGTTGCCTCCGCCATTGGTTTTTGGGTAACGCTCCTGCGAGCCGCTCATCAACAATTGCCTTTGTCAGCTTTGCTGTCTTCTAAACAGCGTCGCTGGCGGGCGGCGTTGAGTGGACCGAGTATCTTGCTAGCGTGGCTGCTTGTAGGACAGCTCACTGTGCGCCTCTTGAGCTCATTCAACGAGCGCGCGGTCGATGGTGGAGTGCTTTTGGCAACCTCGGCTCTAGGCGTTTTTACTTTCTTGGCTTGGGGAGTCGACAAATTGGCGGCATTGTTAGCCTGTCGATACCCTGCGCCGTCTATTCGCTTGGGATTGATCAGCCTTCTTATAGTGACCCCAGCGCTAGGAGTTCTTCTGATTGGGCAGGGCACAACCAGTGGAGTGGGCAGTCCTTTAGACCTCTTTGGGGTGTTCAAGAGGGACGAACTCAATCTTTTTCCTGCCTATTATCTCTTGGTATGTGCTCTCTTGGCGTATGGCGGCGCTTCATTCTTTTTAAGAACGCAGTCGCGCTCTCTGGCTCTTGTCGCTTTCTTTGGGGGGGTGATTGTCTCTGGTTTTGGCCTCAACCAGGCGTGGAAAATGAGCGAAAAGACGTCATTGCAGGTGGAGCGCCACGGCGGGCTTGCCTTGATAAGCCTGAACTCCTTTAGGCAAGGAACCGACGGCGATGGGGATGGGTTTTCGGCTCATTTCGCGGGGGGCGATTGTGATGATTCTAGAAAGGATGTTTACCCGGGAGCCGTTGATGTACCCGAAAATGGTATCGACGAAGATTGCACTGGAGAAGATAGAGTCGCGCTAGAACTAGCCAAAGAAAACTCTCAACCCGCCCCCCCAGAGGCGCAAAAAGAATTACCTCATGACGCGAACTTTCTTTTGCTTACAATTGATACTCTGCGTTACGATTTGGGATACGCTCGTTCTCTTGAGGCGCGACTGAAAGATGCTCCAAAGCTTTCTCCTCAGCTAGATAAGCTAGCCGCTCGGTCTATAGTATTTCAAAATGCCTATTCACTAGCCTCCTATACCAGCAAGAGTGTTCCGCCGATGTTATTGGGACGTTATGCATCGGAGACAGATCGTACATTTGAGCACTTTGATAGGTTTTCACGCGCGGTGCCCTTTGTGCAAGAGCGGTTGCAAAAAGCAGGAATTAGAACCGCCAGTGTTCAAGGGTATTGGTACTTCTACTTCAAGAGCTATGGCCTAGAGCGTGGCTGGGACGTACTGGACTCCCAAGCTGCCCCAAAACAGGTGTTGATTGAGGGCGACAAGTCTTCAAACGGGGACAAGTTGGCCGACAGAGCCATTGAGCAGTTGCGCGCCCTTTCCACAGGCCCGGAAAGATTCTTCCTGTGGACCCATTGGGTGGACCCCCACGCCGAATACGTTGATCATGAGAATTTTGACTATGGCCCCGAGTCCCGCCAGCGTTACGATGGGGAAGTGTCCTTTGTTGATGCTCAGGTTGGTCGTGTGATTGCCGCATTGGAGGAGCTTTCACTGACAGAAAACACAATTGTGCTTGTGACAAGCGACCACGGGGAGGCGTTTGGTGAGCACAAGATGATACGCCACGGCTTTGAGTTATGGGAAGAACTAGTGCGCGTGCCTCTTATTTTGCATGTGCCAGGGGCTGACGCCCGAGTGATTAGAGAACGTCGCAGCTTGATAGATGTCACCGCGACCGTCCTGGACACCTTTGGGCAGTCCTTTGGTGAAGAGGGCGAGCTTTTTGTGCGTGGTCGTTCTCTTCACCGCGATGCATTGGCGCCTGCGGAGGCTCTTGTTGACCAGCGGCCCCTCTTGGTGGACATGCCCCAAGGGCCCCACAATCGCGAGAGGCGAGCGTTTTACCAGGGCGATTTGAAGTTGGTCACTTCCAATGGAAGACCCATTGGCCTTTTTGATCTCACTAAAGATCCAGGAGAACTCAAGGACCTTTCTGAAGACGCCGCACTGCTGGCTCCTATTCGTCGAGCAATGGAGGCCTATTTGGCCGGGTTGGTGCCCCTGAAGGCGCGCAAGTAATTCTGTCGAAGAGAGCTTGTGTGAACTCTGTTTCGATACGTGCCTTGCTCAATACTTAGCTCAAATATGATCTGACTAGAATTTGGAGAGCTCGAGGCGAGTGCGCTTATCTTTTGCCCGGGAACCGTTCCTGCACAATAATTGATAAACTATGTAGGTTCTTGTGCTCAGGTGCTCACACATTTTGGGGTTAGTCGTAAAGAAGCTTTGGGTAATGCGCGTGCTGCCGTCATAATGAGGCGATGAACTTGAGATATCTAGGCGCAGCCTGTTCTTTATTGACGACTGCGATGTTGCTGGCGGGGGGCTGTAGCTCCAACCCCGAATTTATTGCGGGCGGTGAGGAGGGGCCTGGAGACGGAACGGGTGGGGGCGAAAACCTTGGGGGCTCTCGCAATGGGGGGGGCATTGATCTCAACCCAGGCACCGGCAACGGGACCGGAGGCGGCGGCCCTGTGATTCCTGTGGTGACCCCCTGTGGAGATATTTTCTGCACTGAAGACCAGCAATGCGCTGTTGTCGACAAAAAGGGCGCGTGCATTCCGAACACTTGCGAAGAATTGGGCTGTAAAGACTCCGAAGAATGTCTTGAGAACTCTTTGGGGGCTCATTGTGAGGACTTGAGTTGCACAAAAGATCTAGATTGTGCCTCTGCTCGCTACTGCGACACCGACGCAGGTTTCTGTAAAGAAGACGCTTGCATACCCGGTAACCGTAGCTGTTCCAGTACGGGAGAGGCCGGTGAAACCGGTAGCGACGTATTTATCTGCTCTTCTAGTGGCAGCGGGTTCGTAAAAGAAACCACCTGTGCTGGAGCCGGCGCGTTTAGCTCTGCCTGCAACGAGGCGGGCGAGGGAGTGGCCGGTTGCTCGTGCGAGGACGATTGGGACTGTCCCGGTTTTCAGCAATGCGAGGCCGGTGCGTGTGCTGGCTCATTGACCGCTCCTACTTGTCGATTGCCTGCCGCGGACATCAACGATGTTTTGCCTGCCCAAGAAATTGTTTGGGGCACAGCCTCAGACAATAGCGACAAGGACGGTCGATTGCAGATTTTAGATGGCGTGCAAATGACCTTAGCAGATGGTTCGACCGCCCCTGCCGTTGGTGAATCGGCCCTCGCTGCTTGGCCCAATTATGTTCAAGTTACCCAAACCCCCGTGGTCGCCAATTTGGACGATGACAATGGCGATGGTCTCATTGATGAACGAGATGTTCCTGAAATCGTCTTCTTAGCGTTTAGTAGACCTCGAGGTGGTCCGGGCAATGAGAATTCCAATGCCATTCTCCGTGTTCTCCATGGTGGTGGCACGGACGAGATGATGAACTCTAAAAAGGGGAAAGAATATCTCTCGGTGTGCGGGGACAGCCGTGCGATTGGTGGCAAGTTCTTGGACAATGCTGACGCTGAGCTAACCGACCCAGATTGCACTGTGACCGAGGCAAAATATGATACCAGTTCGACCGTCGCCGTGGGCGATTTGGACTACGATGGCATTCCCGAGATTGTGATTTTTGGAGAGACCACCAACAGTGACGGCTTCAGTTCAGGAAATCCCCAAGGCTATATCTTTATTCTCGATAACCAGGGGCGCGAGTTATTTGATAGTGGTCTGATCAGCTTTGACTCTGGAAACAGGAACTCTGGCGAGTGTCCGCCAATCAGCTTAGCGAATGTAATTCAAGACCCGGTTGCCGCCAATGAATTGGTTGAAATTGTTGTTGGTCGCGATCTCTTTGTGATGAAGAAGGACCTTGAGGGCAAGTGGGGCCTCGACAAACAATTGGCCGGCGATAGCGCTTCAGGTACGAACGAGCAGGGACCAATTTCTTGTGTCGCGGATCTAGTCCCCGCTCGACCCGGAAAAGAGATTGTCGCGGGGGGCTCTGTCTACGGTATCCCTCTGGTAGGGAAGGTAACCGACGGTGTATTCGATACCAGCGCTGGGGGGCTAGTCACCCTGGGTAAGGCCGACGGGGTCGAGGGTTTTTGCGCCATCGCCGACGTGTGGGGTGCCGACCGAACCGTGGCACCAGGGCCGAGCAATCCTTTGGATAGGCAGCCTGAAATTGTGCTCATCAGCGGTGGCAAGCTTTTGGTGTACTCTCTCGACATCACGGCCCCTGTGGACGATGCCGGCGATTTTTCTATCGAACTGATGCCGGTTGTGGATGGGCTCGGACGCTTTAATCTCTCAGGGACAGCAGGCGGTGCGCCGAATATCGACGACTTTGATGGTGACGGTTTTCCAGAAATTGGCACCGCAGATAATGTCGCCTACACACTCTTTGATTTGCAGGATCCGACCGATTCAGGTGGCGCATGCCAAGAATGGAAAGTCGATTCAGACAATCAGACGGATAATCCCCGTAACGCGCCTAGTGGGGACTGTGCGAACGATGCCGTTTGCAACAGCGGCGAGAGCGATAAGAGCAAATGGCTCTTCGCATGCAACGAGACCGCCAACATTGGCAAGGGCGAATGCGTTTGCTTACACAATGGTTGGAAACGTCCGACGGAAGATCGCTCGAGTCAAGTTACAGGGTCGAGCGTGTTTGACTTCAACGGCGATGGTGCTGCCGAAGTGATATACAACGATGAGTGCAGTTTTCGACTCTATTCGGGCATTGACGGTTCGGAACTCTTCAAAGAGCCCAGCGAAAGCCGTACGCGCATTGAGTATCCCATTGTTGCCGACATTGATAACGACGGAAATGCCGAGATTGTCTTTGCAACAACTACGGAGAGTGGATTCTGTAGCGAAGGGGGAACCACTTACAACGCCGGTATCGAGGTTTGGGGCGATCCCTCGGACCGTTGGGTTTCGGCTCGGCGCGTGTGGAATCAGTACAGCTACCATGTGACCAACGTAAATGAATCAGGAGGAATTCCTCGTGATGAGCCCAGTAGTTGGTTGCCCCTAGGTGAGCGTTTCTACAATACCTACCGCTCTCAACCCCGCGCCTTTGGCTCCGCACCCGACTTGGTTGTGGACGGCATTCAGGTAGTGGCTCCCGGTAAATGCGGTAGTTCAAAAGATCTCCTGATTGGCACCGAGGTGCGCAATGCTGGTGATTTACGCGTCAGCGGTATTCCCGTACGTTTCGAGGGAACTTGGGACAGTGAGATGGTGACCGAAGCGCTGACGGACGCGAATGGAGATCCCCTAGAGTACCTGATTACACAAACGTTGGAGCCTGAAGCCTCTGTTGTTTTTCAGCTAGCGTATGCAGCCTCCAACAATTCTCGCAATTCGTTTCCTGATAGCGTGCGAGTTATCATCGATCCTGTTGGCTCGGTAAACGATGGGCTAGAAAGCGGCGTGGCGCGCGAGTGCAACGAAGACAACAACAGCGAGAGCGCTACTGTCGATGCTGCTCCTTCATTGCCTGACTTAAGTGTCACTTTGAATGATCCCAGCGAAGCGTGTAAACCGATTGTTGTAGTGGGTACTGTAAAGAACCTCTCGGACGTGGCTGCCGCTGACGTGGTTGTGCGCATCTACGCAGGTGATCCCGCATCGGGAGCAGCTGGCAACGGGGAGATTATCATCGGCAGTATCCCCGCTGGCGGCTCGGTCGACTTTGATACTTCGACCGATACACACGAGCACACCGTGAGGATTCCCAATTCGGCCCCAGTCAGTCTCTTTGCTGAGGTTGATCCTGATGACACTGTGGCTGAGTGCAACGAGTCCAACAATGGAGCTGGCCCCACGGCTCGTACCAACTGCCTGGATATTCGCTGAAGAGCGAGTAGCCAGCATTCTGGGTGTCCTCTTGAGAACCACGAGGGGCACTCTGACTGCCGCGTGAGCGAGTTTCTTGAGAGACCGCGCCCAGGTGAGTTCACCCTCCGCAAAAAAGAAGCGCTAGGAAAAGATCCTAGCGCTTCTTTTTTGTGAGCGAGTACGTGAGCCTGGCTCAATTGTCTGGCGAAGAAAGGGGCTTTACTTGCAAGCTCCTTCACTAGCTATGGAGGTTCCCGCCGATTGCGCCGTGCATCCGTTACTATAGGTCTTGCCGTCGCAACCGCATACAGGATCTTCGATTGCGAAACAGGCGAGCGGGCGAGGTTTGCAGGTTCCAGCTCCGTCTGCGGCCCCACAGGAAGCGCCGGGAGCGAAGTCGCAAAACTCGGTTTTGGCGCAGGTTGCTCCCACGAAGCCGCCACAAGTCGAACCAGGTCCCGTCGAGCCTCCGGTACCAGTGTCAGGCGCTCCGCCGGTACCATTGTGAGGCGGCGCTCCGCCGGTACCAGTGTGAGGCGGCGCTCCGCCTGTGCCTAGAACTCCACCCCCCATACCACTTCCAGCAGTCCCGCCATCTTTTCCGCCTGTCGAGGGGCCGCCACCAGAACTAACACTGCCACCACTGGAGAGCGAGCCCCCGCTACTGCCTGAATTTCCTCCGGTTGAAGCGGCTGCATCGCCGCCCATACCTGAGACATCGTCCCCCGTATCGTCGCCGCTGCCGCAGCCAATCATCAGAAGACTTACACCAAATACGCTAAGCATTTTTTTCATAGTTTACCTTTTTGGCAGAGCCGCCTCTAGGTGGCGAGCTTCTTTTCTTGCCGAACTGCTCAAGTTTAATCAGGAAGAGGGGCTGGTGCAAATAATCCCAAGCTACGAAAAGCCTAAGAATTAGCTATCGGGATGATTACGCAGGAAATTTGCAACATCAGCGAAACGGGCGTCAAGAAACGAGCGCACATCACCTTGTGCTCCTATCTTGTCGAGGGCGTGACTCATGCAGCGCAGCCAAGCGTCGCGCATCTTCGAGTCAATTTTTACCTTGCTGTGGCGCATGCGTAGGCGCGGGTGTCCGTATGTAGGAGAGTAGTTAGCTGGCCCGCCCAGCCACTCGTGCAAAAATGCGCTAAAGCGCAACACCGCGTCGTCCTTAATTTCACCACGATCGTCGAGTTGATGCACTCCTGCTAGTTCTTTTTCTTCACGCGCCATGTACGAATAGAAACTACGCGCTAGTTTTTCTACCTGCAGGGTGCCACCGAGTTGATCAAAGGGGTTGAGTGTTTGCTGGGGGGTAGGGGAATTCTTCATGCTTAGGGCACCACCCGTACCTCATGCTTCTAGAGCGTGCCATGTCATCAATCGCCTCCCGGGCGTGGGTGGCGAGCCAGTATTTCAAAGAGGAACCGTGTCACCTATTCATTGCCAATCAATGGCTTAATCATGCACGCGCGTATGTGTATGAGTGAATTTGTCAAGTAGGTATACTCTGGCGTATGATGTTAGTTGAAGCTGGGTGGCTTGGACAACTTCGACGTATTCGGCCATTCATTGCAGTGAGACAGAACTGAGGTGGGTCTTGGTCTTGGTTTTGGCGCGGGCGAAAAAAGAAAGTCCGAGGGAGTTCGAGAGCCGGAACGGGCACACTCTTGGTGCAATTGGCAGCCCTAACTAAAAAAGGACCCGATGGGTGTACTCGCAACCGAGTCGCGACCTTGTGCAAGGGGGGTGTAGGCTTTTCACGTTTTGACGAGAACCTTCTTTTTCTTCGTGGCGTTGTCTTTTGGTCCTCTTGCCTGTGGAGGGCGTTCTTCTTTGGAGTTGGGCGAAGAGGGCGCTGCCCGCGATTCTGTAGAGAGCACTTTGCCTGACTTGTCCAATTGGCATGATGAACCTGTTACTGGTTTATAAGATGCTCAAGGAGGCAGTTTGGGCGTGACTGAGCCTGTCCCCAGCCCAGCGGATGATTCTGTTGTGCAAAGGGTTTTGGAGCCCGGTGATTGCTTCGTGGGCGAACTGGGTACGCATGAGACAATTGAGGCGGCTGTGGCCGATAAGGCTTGCGGTAAAATTTTCTTTCAGGCCGTCGACTATGAGCTGAAAAATTCGCTCAGTTTGCGTGCCGGTCAATCTTTATATGGGGAGCTCAGCGCTAGTAGTCGGACTGGTTTAGTCGGTGACGGAACATTTCTCATTTTAGAAGTTCCTTCTAATTCACTAACTACACTTTCAAATATGTTTTTGCGCAACGGCTTTGCGGTGGACGGCGCGTGTATTTATAGCGAGGGAGATTTGCGTTTAGAGAATGTGCACGTAATTCTCTGCGTAGGTCAGCAAGGAGTGGGAATTAGTCAAAAAGGAGGCACCCTTATTTCACGAGGAAAAACCTATGTTCAAGCTAATACTGGTCGCGTAATTTATATTGACTCTGAGAATCGTCTGCGCGGTATTGGTGTTTATGCTCGTGATGGAGCTCGCGTGATTGTGCGCAGCGGATCGGTTGTAGGGCCGAATAATGGCTATGTTTCCGAGGGGTACGCTTGGGGAGCTGGAATTAGTCTTCACCACGCCAAGCTTTTCGTTGACACGGGGGGCTCGGTCTCAAACAACTCGTGGACACGAGAGTTGCCGCGGGGGCTGCAGGAGATCAAGGGGGCCGGTGTTTTTGCTTCGGGTAAAGAAAGCGAGGTCACCATTGCGGGTGTTGTTGCTGGCAACGTGATTCGTTTAGAAGCTCAAGACGAGGGGCACCTTACCCGCGCCTATGGCGCCGGGATTGCCGTGAGCGATGTGCAAACCAGTGATATTTCGGGGGGCAGATCGTAAATAACAAGATTGAGCAAAAAGGCGAGGAGAATACCGGGACGCTCTTGGCCGCGGGTGCGGGTATGTATGTGGCATGTTCTATTGCGACAGTTTATGATTCTTTAATTAGTCACAATTCCATTCAGGTAACATCGAGTGGGAGGGGTATAGAGGCACGTGGTGGGGCCATTTTTGTGAAGGGCGACCGTCGAGGTGGTTGGGATACGTCATTGAAGATGGATAATTCGAAAGTTTTTTTCAATCAGATCTCCATCACTGGGTTGCAGGTTGGTGCCGGGGGTGTCTCTGCCCTGGGCGGGGCCGTCTATCTCACCGCATGCACCGAAGAGGCATCTATCGCCCAGAGCGATTTTCAAGGTAATTCGGCTCAAGTCGTTCTTGAGGAGATTGCGTCAAGCTCGCTAAGG
>CAYWLO010000045.1:0-33833 GCA_964459035.1 uncultured Polyangiaceae bacterium
CTAGTGCCCAGGACCGGAACTTCGTGCCAGTTTTTGGTACCAATGAGACAAAAAGTAGTTTCGAGGGCGAATAAGGAGGTGATTGCTGGTTTCATCAGGCCCCCACTTCAGTTGAGTCTGGTAAAACCCGGCCGCGAATTTCCGGCACGAGGTACTGCGGGGTGGATAAGAACTCACTCACGGGCGTAGCTCTTCTTTTAATTGCTGTAGAAAGCAACAAAACGGCACAGAAAATTGACTTGCCACGAGCACTTCAGCGAGACAGTGTTTTCAGGCGGAGGGCCAAAAGCATGGCAAACTGCACTTAATTTGAATTAATTCTCCGAAAAGGTGTAAATTACCATGCTTTTTATTGTTTCTCTAAAAGTGGATTCAAATGACCACGCCTCAAAAATTAGATGATACGCTCACTTGCAATTCACAATAATTGAGGGGGTGAAAGCATGCGAGCTAGTGATTTAATGGTACGTGCCCTAGAGGCCGAGGGCGTAGAATATATATTTGGTATTCCCGGTGAAGAAAACCTCGATTTTCTGGACTCTTTGCGAAACTCCTCCATTCGCTTAATTCTCACTCGCCACGAACAGGCCGCCGGTTTCATGGCGGCTACCCTAGGAAGACTTACAGGAAAACCTGGTGTGTGCCTTTCGACTCTAGGCCCCGGCGCTACCAATTTCACCACCGCTGTGGCCTACGCTCTTTTAGGAGGAATGCCCTGTGTGTTTCTTACAGGTCAAAAGCCCATTCGCAAAAGCAAACAGGGCAGGTTTCAAATCATCAATGTCGTGGCCATGATGAAACCACTGACTAAGTTTGCCGTGCAAATTGTCGACGGCAACAATATTCCTTATCTAATTAGAGAGAGTTTTCGCATCGCTCAAAATGAAAAGCCAGGCCCGGTGCACCTGGAACTTCCCGAGGACATCGCCCACGAAGAAGTGGACAGAACTCCTTTTTCTATCACAGAGGTGTCCCCGCCAGGCGCAAGCCAAACCTCTCTTGAGCGCGCTTTGAAAATGATTCGTGCGGCAAAAAGACCGATTCTTCTCTTAGCAGCTGGGGCAAATAGAAATAGCACAGCTAGTGCGGCAAAAGCATTTGTAGAAAAGACGGGTATCTTCTTTTGTACAACACAAATGGGCAAAGGCGTGATTGACGAGCGACACCCTCACTGTTTGGGAACCACAGCTCTCTCGGCTGGGGACTATTTGCACACAGCCCTTGAGCAGGCCGACTTAATCATCAATGTTGGGCACGATTTAAGCGAGAAGCCTCCATTTTTCATGAAAGAAAACGAGAGTCGCCAAGTGATTCACATGGGTTTTTACCAGGCAGAGATGGACGATGTCTATTTTCCACACCATGAGGTGATTGGTTGTATGACGGCCAACTTGTATTCTCTAGGGGCTCTTTGCGCTCACTCCCCGCAATGGAATTTTTCTCTTTTTCACGATCTAAAAAAGGAGATTGATTGCCACTTGGAGAAAAACGCAGAAGACACTCGTTTTCCGTTAGTCCCACAGCGCCTAGTACACGATGTGCGGGCAGCGTTGGCGGATGATGCCATCATCTCTCTCGACAACGGCGTCTACAAAATTTGGTTTGCTAGAAACTATCGTGCTCACGCCCCCAACACAGTTCTTCTCGACAATGCTCTCGCCACTATGGGCGCCGGGCTGCCTGTCGCAATTGGGGCCAAACTCGTGCATCCCGAGCGCCAGGTGGTCGCTCTTTCTGGAGATGGTGGGTTTATGATGAACTCTCAAGAGCTAGAAACTGCGGTGCGCCTCGGGCTCGACTTGGTCCAAATTGTTCTGGTCGACAATGCCTACGGAATGATCAAATGGAAACAGACGGACATGGGCTTCAAAAATTGGGGGCTCGATTTTGGCAACCCTGATTTTGTGGCCTACGCGGAGAGTTACGGCGCGAAAGGCGTACGAATAGGCGCTTGCGGGGAGCTGACGCCCACCCTGAAAAGATGCCTAGCTGAGGGGGGCGTGCACCTAATTGTCGTGCCCGTCGACTACTCAGAAAATGAAAAGGTCCTCATTCACGAGCTACGAAACCGCAGCCCTTTGATGAAAGAAAACAACAATGAGTGATCTCAAAGTTCTTAGTGCCTACGATCAAAAAGTTTTAGCCACGCTCAAAAGAGACGACAGAGCGACGTGCTTTCGCTATTTGCAAGAGGCGCACGCTCTTTACGAAGACAGAAATAGTTGGCTAAAAAAGACCACGCGCCTAAAAATACTGAGAAAAGCAGCACAACTCATCGAAGAGCGGGCAGATGAATTGGCGCTTCAGGCGGCCAAAGAAGGCGGGAAACCTTTTGCAGATTCTCAGGTCGAAATAGCGCGAGCTGTAGAGGGTATAGAGACCGCCATTGCGGTCATGAGAACTGAGGGCGGACGGGAAATTCCGATGGGGCTCTCTGATGCTTCAACAGACCGCTTTGCTGTAACTTATCGCGAACCACGGGGTCCGGTGATTGCAATCAGTGCTTTCAATCATCCCTTCAACTTGATAATTCATCAAGTAATACCAGCTATTGCAGTGGGCGCCCCTGTACTGGTCAAACCTGCCTCATCAACACCTCTCTCTTGCATCTCTTTAGTAGAAATTCTGAGAGAAGCCGGGCTACCCAAGGAATGGTGCCGAGTTATACTCTGCGACAATGAAACGGCCACAGCTATAGTCTCCCATGAGCATATCGCATTTCTCAGTTTCATCGGCTCTGGTAAAGTGGGGTGGATGCTGCGCTCAAAATTACCTCCCGGTGCAACTTGCGCTCTGGAGCACGGCGGCATGGCCCCGGTGATTGTCGACGAAAGCGCTCGTTTAGCGGACGCAGTACCCCGCCTGCTCAAGGGAGGATTCTACCATGCAGGACAGGTCTGCGTTTCGGTACAACGAATATACGTGCACAATTCGTTGAAGGCCCAGCTCATCGAGCAATTGGTCCTCGGCGCAAAAAAATTAGTCGTCGGTGACCCTCAAGACTCTCTCACAGAAGTCGGTCCGCTCATTTCCCCCCGCGAGGTAGATAGAGTCGACAGTTGGGTAAAAGAAGCTCAAGAAAAAGGTGCGCAGGTGGTCCTAGGAGGGAAAAAGCTGAGTTCGACAACCTACTGCCCCACTTTGCTGATTGATCCGCCGGATGACGCCAAGGTCTCCACCGAAGAAATCTTTGGACCAGTGGTTTGTGTCTACGGTTACGACGACATCAATGAAGCCATTGCACGGGCCAATCGACCAGCATCCTTCTTTCAGGCGGCTATCTTTACCCAAAATCATGAGGCTGCACTCACCATCTCGCGCCGTCTAAAAGGCATGGCCGTCATGGTGAATGATCATACGGCGTTTCGAGTCGACTGGATGCCCTTTGGGGGTCACCAAAATTCCGGTTTAGGCGCCGGGGGCATAGGCTACAGCATGCACGATATGAGCCTGGAGCGCATGGTTGTTTTTCGCGCGGCCGGGCTTTAAAAGGCTCTGCTCGCGAGGCTCTTTTAGGGTGCTCACTTGACGAATTTCTTCGTCTCATGAGCGCTCCTCTTCATTTTTTCAACCTGCACCGATTGTCCCCCCCTTATGAGTTTAGTCACAAAGGTAAAACATGAGGCGACCCTTGTTGCCTTGGTCACCGCCTACTTCGCCATCACATTTCTATTTGTGGGCGTGGTAAAAATGCTTTTCTTGGCAGAGTTTGGTGTTTCGGTATTTGATATTGCCAAGCCGCTTTTGGGAGCACTCGTGGTCGGTAAAGTGGTCGTGCTACTGGACAACACAAGTCTAGGCGACCGCTTCTCGCGCCATAGCTTATGGTTAGACGTCTTGTACAAAGCAGCGGTCTATTCTTCGGTCGTTATTCTCGTCGTTTTCTTTGAGGAGCTTTGGCATCACCGTGAAGAGGCGGAAAGCCTGCGGGGTATTGTAAAAGCCTCCTTTGCCGACGCTAATCTCTCGCGATTCTTAGGAACTTCGTTTTCTCTTTACGCTATTTTTGTAGGCTACGCGCTCCTCAAAGCAGTGGCCGATCATTTTGGAGGCAAGCGCCTTCTTGAGTTTTTGGTGGACAGAAATGCCCGTTCACCCCTCATTGAGAAATAGAGTTCTCAATGAGAAGCCCCATAGAATATTTCGCGACCTAATACCAAACACCTTCAGAAGGTTCCGGGTATTGTACCAATGAGACAAAAAGTAGTTTCAATGGCAAATGAGGAGGCTAGTGCTGGTTTCATCAGGTCCCCACTTCAGTTGGGTCTGGTGAAACCAGGCACGATTTTCCGGCACGAGGTACTCGTTCCACTTCTGCCCACTTATCGGCGCGCTGGATGTCCTTCTGGTCGCGACAACCGGCAAACCGGTCTCCGCTCTAGGCGTCGCTCAAGTCATTGGGTAAGGCAATGCAGCGGCAAAGCTCAATTGTCTTCTCTTCTGCCTTGTAGATAGATTGCATGCCAGCGCTGAGGGTTGCAAGCCTGCCTCGTCCTGGTCCCCCTACGATGCATTCTAGCCTATTGAATTCGTCCTTCAGCTCTAAGGACGCCCCCGGTTTGATCTCAATTCGCTCCACCACTCCCTCGGGGCTGCGGAGCAATTCTGTTCTCACTCCGTAATCCATCACTTCTTCGGTGGCACCAAATGCACCACGATTACGACTCATCTCCACCGCAGCCGTCCGCGCTCGACCTGCTAGTGCCTCCGGCTTATCAAGGCGAATAGTGGCCTGGCGAATCATGGGGTGAGCGGCAAAAAGCAAAGCGGCGGCTTCCTCGGCTGCAACTTCTAGCAATCGGTACTCGCGAAATCGTAAAAGAGCTGTGATTTGATCTGCTACAGTAGAATAATCGACGCTATCGCCAATGTATCCACTACGCCCCGCAGTCGATAAATCGAGACCCAGAGAAATATCAATTTTTAAGGGCTGCTCGCGACGACGCTCGTAAGATCGGATTCCGACAATACAGCGCAACTCCAGCCCATTTACGTGAATTAGATCCATCGAAGTTTGTGCTAGCCGAGAGCGAGGCCGAGCTGAAGACCTGGACAGGTGTCCTGTATAGCCTGGGGATTGGCCTCGCGAGGAGGATCGAACTATCATGGGCCATTATGATGCGCCCTTCACATATTTTATTGCTTGTCGCCGCCGGTTTTCCAATAGGATGTGGAGCTCGCACCAGCGACGACGACTTACTCGGCTACTCGGAAAACTCCGAGAATAATGAGTCGCCGGACCAAGGCGCCTCGCGCAATCTCCCTGGCTCCATGGCACAACCCCCAAGGATGCAGCTCCCCCAATGCTGTAACTCTCGAAGTGGCACCGGCTGCGAAGAGACGGCAATCGAAGAATGTGTGTGCGGGCTAGATCCTCTTTGCTGCAGAGTAGGCTGGGACGAACGCTGTGTTGAGCTAGCGCAAACTTCGTGCAACCTCTCTTGTGAGGGTCTGCCCCCAGAAGGCGGAGGGGTTGGTGCTCCTCTTCCTGGAACGGGAGCGAGTGCAAACTTTCCAAGCACTGGCGGCCTCCCCGGCATGGTTGATGAACCATTCAGTGGTGGTTCGGGCGGCTTCATTCCCATGGAAACGGGCGGTACAGGGGGTTTTATCCCCACGGAAACGGGCGGCACAGGCAGTGGCGATCCGCTAGAAACCGGAGGCACAGGCAGCGGTGGCTCTGATTCAAACCCCTTCCCCCCTGAAGAAGTCGAGCGGATCTGCAAAGCGAACTACCCGGATGAATGCAGCGCATGTCGTTGCTCAAGTTGCTTCAGCGAATTGCTAGACTGCCAAGACAACCAAGAGTGCGTTCCTCTCATCGTCTGCGCAAGCCTCTCCAATTGCGCCTGTTCTCCCTAAGGGAGTGCGCCTGTGTTGCCCCCTGTCAAAAGGTGCACTGCAGGGGTGAAGCGCCTTTAATTTTTATGGTGGGCCCTCCGCGTGACTCTCTCAGCGAGGTTTGAACCATTCAATGGTAGCGCGCCGCAAAAGCCATCGGGTTCGATCCTCATCTGCATCTACAAAGAACGCATCGTCGCCCACGAGCAAGGGAGTCACCCCCGTGGTCACTCCCACTCGAAGAGGCATGATTTTTTGAGATTGTATGGCTTCTCCTTTGCGGTAAGTCGCAGCCCATATTGACCCTTGCACGTTCCTTTCGCCGGATATTTCGGCAGTGGCCAGGGCCCGACAATTTGCCTTGGTACAGTCCAATGAAAAGGCGACGACCGTTCCGGTAATTTGTGCACTTGAAGCGCGACCTAACAATTTACCACTCGAACTAAGCGAGGCAAATTGTAGCGCGGCGCTCTGGTTCAATTGTGCGGTACTATTTGGCTCTTGTGCCGCACGGCTGGGCTCATGTTCAGCGCTAAGAAGTGGCAATTGTTGGGAATTTGTTCCTGACTCTATCCAAGAGCACACAAATGAGGAGGAGCCCTCTTCTGTAGACGCTATTTGCGGCGAGTGTGAGTGAAATGGAGTTGCCGTTATTTTTTGCAAACCCTCTTTTTTTCTGGCGCTCACCCCGTGCAACGAAAAAGAATAGATCTCCGAGGGAGCAGCGCTGCCCGGCGCCTGGGAGGCGGCAAAAACCCCCACGACATCTTTGCCCTGCCTTGCAAGTTGCAGCCCCGAAGGAGCTCCAAGGTGTTCGCCTATTGCAAGCGGTTTGGAAGTTTTGCGAAGATTTAAGTCGATTTTTTGAGTGAATATTTTCGCTCTATCCCCTTTGCTCTCTATCCACCCGATGATGTAGCCGTTATCAACTCGCGCAGCTGCAACATCTGTAATTTCACCTTTTTGGCGAGTGAGCATCTTTTGAGATATTTTATTACCTCGTGCGTCAATTTGAGTCGCGAAAAGTTGGGGAGACTTTCCGTCAAGGGCCGCCCAGAGCAATAAGCCCTTTCCCTTTTGAGGTTTTACAACAACCGCACCCCCCAATGAGCGGGCTCGATAGGAAACAACCTGAGAACCCTCCAACAGTCCGTCCCTCGCCTCGATATTTCGCCCAACTGTCATTGTCTTGAGCAGAGCACGCAAAGGTGCCCGCCGACCGTCCGGGGCAGGCTGAGATGGAGTGATATAGGGCTGCGATGGATCGAAATAGCTCAGCCAAAAGAGCAAGTCGGACTCTCCCCCGAGGGGTGCACCAACTAAAGATGATATCTCCGGCACCTCGGCAATCACCCGAGTTGCACCCAAGCGCGGAAATGTTTCCGCTTGAAGAGAGGACCATACTTTCGCGGGTGATTTATCGGGAAGCACGCGACTAATATAGACGTGGGTTTGTGGGGAAGAATCGTCCGCAAGGAGATAGTAACAATCCTGAGGAGAACACTGGAGATCCCACGCCATGGGAGAGCTACTCTCCTTAAGTTTCAGATTCTTTGTGGCCGAACTTGCATTTATAAGGGTGCCTGCCACTCGCCTTGATGCGAATTTTCCCTGGGGAATTTCTGCCAAAAACTGCAAGGCATTCTTTCGCTGTGCAAAACGGGGCAAAAGGGGGTCTTTTCCCGCTAAGGCCAAGGACTGTACCCTTCCGGCTCGAGCATTTTCCGGATCTATCGTAGCCGCAAGTAGCGAACGCCCGCCACCGGCATTCTCCAATGGGGCCTCCCAGACTACATGAGCGATATCTGAGTCATCATCACCAAACAAACCGACCAGCACCTGATCGCGCCGACGCTCTGTGAGGCCCCCATCGTGATGGACAATATTTCCGCTAGCGTCCAGGACAACGCGATGTAGACGCCCCTCCCCTTCCTCTATTTCGGACCAAGCTACGACAATGTGGCTTTTGGTTATGACCATGTCCAAATCCAAAGCGCCGTCCACGTCGGCGGCCAGGACAATGGGAGCGCCCAATACTTGCCCAGCTGCCCCCAATTGGCGCAGTACAATTCTCCCGTCGGCGCCCCCTTCAAACACAACAAGGCTTGCCCCCAGCGCGCCGTGGGCAATTTGCCAGGACTTTACATTGTGCACGAGCGAGTGAGGAGCAAAAGCCCCCGAAGCGCTCACCCCCACTCGAAATATCTCGGCCCCTTGACCGTCTCGCTCAGCCCAAATCAGTACGCCGCCACTTGCACTGGGAACCACTTGAGCCCAGAGAATATCACGGGGCGTCTCGGTGATTTTTTGTAACTTGCCCAGTAACTCCCCTTCGGGGCCCAATTGTAAAAACTCTAAAACATCTCGTTCGTGCACCCCATCTCGGCGAATCATCACCACTCCAATTTTTTCCCGATGGGTGGGGCCTACTTGTAACTGACGAACACTTGTATCTAGGGGAAAAACACGTTGAGGAGCAGATGCTGCGCCAAATTTTGGTAAGAGAACAGAGTACACTCCGGGCTCCTCTCCAAAAGGAGTTACCCAAACAACGACCTGTTTTTTCTTTCCCAAATGTAGGTGCGGTCCTAAGGAGCCCTCGGGAACGTCTGCCACAAAACGCTCACCTGATCCCCTACGTTCTGCCGACGATGGCTCGTCCTTTTTTTCCACATAGGCCACTCGCAGTTCATCGGGTGTCACCGAGACCGGCTGCTGACTATGAGCACTCGGCGAACAATGTATGCAGAGCAAAGCTGTGCTCAGCGAAACAGCAGTTCGATTTCGATAAAATGAAGGAAGCATCACCTGTTTACCGTAGGGTCCGCCGAATGATGGCTCAAGGCTTTCATTGCCTTCATTGCCCGGGTCACTCTCTTCGGCTGTATTGGGTCATCCTGGGGGCACTGCACAGAGAGTGACTTCGATAAATGTGCTCCAGGGACATTTTTCTCGGCCCGATTTTCCAGTCTAACCGAAAGAAGGGCACCCCACCTCCGAGTTTTAGTCCGAGAATCGCAAAATAGAGACCGGAGGTTGATATCTCGACTCATTGTGGATTTCCCTGGAGCGAATGTGCCGTTACCCTCTGAAAGATGAAGGGTTTAGAATGAACGGGATGTCTCCACGCCAATTGGGCGCTCTTGGACTGGGAGTTGCTCCCTCGCTGGCATTCTGTGCCCTCTACCCCGAGAGTCTCTTGCAATTCTTGCTTGTGGCGGGCGCCGCTGGTGCCGGGGTAATTATCGCAGGGCAAGACACTTCTCCTTTGCGAAATATTCGAACAGCTCTTCGAAAAATTGGTCAAGGTAAGACCCACGTTCGTCCCGCTGAGTTGGGAGAAGCTTTGGCCGGCGTCTACGACGAGCTCGACGAATTGCGTGAGAGTCTCCTCGAGTCAGTTTCCACAGCAGCAGCTGCGCCCCAAGGGGCCCTCGAGCAGAGCGAAGCTCGAGAGTTACTCAAAACCCTGGACCGTCTCAGCGAAAGTTTCACCGAGCGAGCCACCGCCACAACCGGGGCAATTTCTGCAATTGAGCACGCTCAAGACGATATCTCTAATTTATCATCTAATGTGCAAACGTTGGCAACCAGTGCAGACGAGTCAAGTTCCTCCGTTCTGGAGATGTCGGCTACCACGGATGAAGTGGCGGAACATATCGTTGAGCTCGCTTCAAGTGTTCGAGAAATGGTGGCGTCAATCGAAGAGATGGCTTTCTCCATTCGAGAAGTAGCCACCAATGTGGACGAGCTTTCTCTGACAGCTGAAGAAACCAGCTCCAGCATGAATCAGATGGATGTAGCTATCGATCAGGTTCAGTCCAATGCAGACGAAACCTCAAGACTCAGCGAAGAAGTCGCTCGAGATGCCGAGCAAGGGGCCGAGTCCATTCTAAAAACAATGGGGGAAATTTACCGCATTAAAGAGAGTAGCCAAGAAGCCCTCGGGGTCATCAATAGTTTAGGGTCACGCATTGATGCAATTGGTGAAATTCTCAATGTGATAGATGACGTAGCCGAACAGACCAACTTGTTGGCTCTCAATGCTGCCATCATTGCGGCGCAAGCTGGAGAGCATGGTAAAGGATTTGCGGTTGTCGCTGACGAGATAAAAGATCTCGCCGAGCGAGCAGGGGCCAGCACAAAAGAGATTGCCGAATTGATCAAAACAATTCAGGCAGAGAGCAAGAACGCCATTGCCGCGGTCGAGCAAAGTTCTCAAAACGTTGACCGAGGCGTAGAAGTCTCGAACGAGGCGGAGCGAGCCCTCAAGAAAATTCTGGAAAGCTCACAAAAGAGCACCACGATGGTGAGAGCTATCGCGCGAGCCACCGTGGAGCAGGCCAAAGGCTCAAAACAAGTCACCGACGCGATTAGTCGAATTGCAGAAACTGTTCAACAAGTAGCAGCCGCTACTGCTGAACAGGCACGGGGCTCCGAACTCATCATGAAGAATGGTGAAAAAATGCGCACCATTAGTCAACAGGTGGAGCGCTCAAGCCAAGAGCAATCACGGGGTAGTCGGCGCATTACTGAAGCCATTGAGTCTATCAATTCTATGGTGGGTGAGCTCAATCAGGCTCAGCGCGACTATCGCTCGAACTCACAAGCGGCCCTCAAGCTTTTGGGTGAAATCGATTCCCTCGCTAGCCAAGAGCGTACAACTTTACAAAACGCTCTTGAGTACAACCAACAACTAAAAAATTAGCGCGTTGCGAATACCCCTGGGGGGGCTTCTATTTGCAGCCCCCAGCGACCTCCGCTCTCACACTAAAATGGCCCACCGGGGTCGAGGACGGAAGGGTCACTTGTCCCTCGAAAATGCCTTTCGAGTTGCTCGCCACTGACCCTATGAGCGTGCCCCCCAGTTCTCCCTGAACATAAATATCAATTCGAGAGAAAGGGCATGCTTTGCCGTTTTTTCTCACCGAACCAAAAATTTTCAACGGGTGCCCTCTAAGAATACGGCTCTCTTCAATTTGAAAACGAATTTCCGGTTCTGGCTCGGTACCTGCAGCCATGGAAAGCGCGCTTGATGCCCCCCTTGGTGATTGATTCAATGGCTTCGTATCCGAAGTACCGTCGCTGTCGTTTTGTGACAGAACGACCCTATTTTCTCTTGCTTGTCTCGACAACGAGCCCCCCGAATGTGAGCCCACTGGCCAACTATGGGGGTCTTTAGGGGGCCGATACTGGGAGACGAGAGCATCGTTCATCGAACGCTGAATCGTTGTCGCCGCGCCCCCCAAATCGATACGATGCCACACTTCGCTATCATAAACCTCTACCCATGCATGGGCTTCATTGTGAACGAGCCGTGTCGGTAACCCTAAAGAGAGAGCGGTTATGGTGAATGAATAGGCTCGGTGTCGGCAAACCCCTTTTTGAGACATCGAAAGTTCGCGATAGAGCCCCTGAGCATCCTTGGCGTCGGGCAATTGGGCCGATTCATGAAAATTTCGAAAATATCGCACCAACGAATCGAGGGTTTGCGCAGGGCTTTGTCTTCTAGAAACCCCAATGTGTTTGGCGACCTCAAGAGCTGGAGCGTGCGCAACGCTTGGTAAAGGCGAAACAAAGGGAGCCAACTTATCCCAACTTACCGGACGAAATAGGCTGCCAAAAGAACTCCTGTTGATAGATAGCTGAAGCACCACGCGCACGCGGCCTCCCTCCTGTGCTCTTAAAAACCAATTGTCCGCACTATCTCTCAACACTTCAACGACACGAGGAGGATCGACATGAAGTGCACGTAGTTTTGCGCCAGGGCCAACCGAAGGAATTCGTACGGCCACATTCTTCACGAGATCGACAGCTAAGTCGCCATAGAAAGCATCTTCGGACGGGGGGGCATCTCCTCCTACCGAAACAGCAATGAGCGCTTTGTCTCTGACGGAAAAAGATAGATCGCTCTCCAGGTGATCAAATGCGTAGAGACGTTTGAAGGGGAGAATCGAAGGTCGAAAAGGCTCGTCATAGCGCACACTTTCGGGGCGGGTCGTCAACCCGTCCACATGATAACTAGAGTCGGGACTCGTGGCGGTATGTCGTCCGCCATAGGCAACCTCGAGCGAATTGCTGGGAGTTTGCCCCTCGGCCGGAGCCGCTACCAATCCACCCCGAGTACTGAGCACCGCAGGCAACGCACCACTTGGAGTGCGAGCCCCCATGTGCATGTCCTCTTGAAGGTCGAGGGGCATCATCTCATGAAAAACCGGGCCGGCCACCACAGGCACGACACTCCCCGCCAACAAAAGAGCAACAAACCACAGGAGGTGGCGACTCAGTCGAACAAAACGCCTCATCTTTGCTCTATAGTAACCCGCGATGCTCGATAACGACGATCAACTTTCAAAATCTCTAGAGAAATTGTCTCCTGCCACGCAAAAAGCCTTGAAAGCACATGCGTTTGACGCCACTTGGCTACATGCTCAGGCCCAGCGCTCTCGTCGGGGCCAAGCATCTAATACTGTCTCGGGGGTAGTCGAGCCTCTCAGCAGTTCGGACATCCAGTCTATTCCCGAAGCCAACACTCCCGAATGGAAGCGATTGAAGGCCCAAGGAGAAGAAGCGCTGAGTCAGGGGCAATGTGCTCTTTCCGTCTTGGCCGGAGGCATGGCCACTCGAATGGGAGGCCTGATCAAGGCTCTCATGCCGGCAGTAGACGGAAAGTCATTCCTCGATCTCCGTTTGGCTGAACAAACTCACTTGAGTAAACGCTACGGCAAAGTCCCCCCCCTCTGGCTGATGACCAGTCATGCTACACACGCTGGCATCGAGAACGAACTTGGTAAGCGCCTCAAGAGCCCCCACCTGGCCCTTTTCAAGCAGGGCCTCTCTGTAAGATTAGACGAGGAAGGAAAGGTTTTTAGAACCGATTCGGGTGAAGCCAGTCTCTACGCACCAGGGCACGGAGATTTTGCCCCCTGCTTGCAGCGCAGTGGATTATTAGCCTCCTTTGTTGAGGAGGGAGGTCAATACGTACTGGCGACCAATCTCGACAATTTGGGCGGTGGGCTCGATCCCGTGCTTATCGGTATGCACCTATCGAACCCCCAGGCCGTCTCCTGTGAGGTCGTGGACAAGTGGGCGGGCGATCGCGGGGGGATCCCAGCACGCTTGAATCAGCGCCCTGTCATTTTAGAAGAGTTTCGTCTCTCGGAGCACTTTGATCCTGCTTCGGTTTCGGTATTCAATGTAAATACCTTTGCCTTTGACGCTAGCTCCTTACTGCAATTAACGATGAACTGGACTTACTTCGAAGTAAAAAAACAAGTCGAAGGACGCCCCGCGACTCAATATGAACGATTGATCAACGAAGTGACCTTTGCCCTCGACACTCAATTTATCCGTGTCCCTCGACAAGGAGCTGAAACACGCTTCTGCCCCATCAAAGATCACGACGAACTCGCTCGTAGACAATCAGAATTACACCTCCTCGCCAATGCCCGCGGCATGCTCTGAGCAAAAATGAAAACACAAATACCATTGTCGCCACCATGTCACCGGATCTTCCAAAAAGTTAGCAATAAACTTTGGCAGCATACCGCGATAGCGTCTCTTGTTTTACTCACCAGTGTGAGTCTAAATTTGGAGACTGCGCACGCGCAAAGTGCAGTTCAACGCGCCGAGCCCTTGCCTGCCTTCAGTCGCTCGCTTGTAAGCAACAACGATTCGACCGCGTTGATTCAAAACCCTGCAAACCTCGCTTATCTTCCTGGGTTTGAGGTTCGTTGGACTGGAGCCTTCTTAAAAGAAAATGCCGATGCCGCATCCCAAGGGAATGCTATTGGTCTAGCCCTCCCCTTTGGATTCATTCCCGTTTCCACTGGCATTCGCCTCGACATGATAGACCCGCCGGCGAAGGCGGCGTCCGACGTCTACGATCGCGCGGTGAGCTACCAATGGCTCACCTGGGCTCTCGCATTGGGCTCCGACACGGCCGCTATCGGCTTTTCTTACCAACAATCCTATTCCGATGCGGTGGAGGCACATAACTTCCATTCCTGGAATCTAGGGCTCAACTACCGCCCCAGTGACTTTGTAGGTTTGGCAGCAGTCGCTCACAATATGAATGCCCCCCTCAGCAAGGGCGGCGCGCAATTGGGTCGAAGTTACGAGTTTGGCACGGCTATTCGTCCTCTAGGAACAAGCGATGTAGAGGTTTCATTGGAAGCCAGCTTCTTTGATGAAAAAAACGGCTATTGGGTACCTCGCGCGGTGTTGGACGTCGGCATCCCAACCTTGGGTCGTTTGCGCACAGATATTTCGGTAATAGATCCTGCGGAAAGCGCCTTTCCCTCCTCATGGCTCGCTTCAACAAGCCTTGTAGTGAATATGAATAGCCGCCACGGCGCAGGCGAAGCCTCTATCGGTACACGCTATGGTAGTGCTTTAGGAGACGCACAAAGTCGTGCTTACGACAATATTCACGCCGAAGTGGCGTTTCAGGGATTTCGTCGTTCTTTTGCGGCCGACAATCTTCCCTACGCCTTGCGCCTTCGCATAGAGAACACCCCCAGCACACGCGGGCATGTGGCTCTACTGCGCAAACTTTGGCGAATGGCAGAGCAAGAGCCTCATCTCAAAGCCGTACTATTGGAAATAAGAGCAACCCCTGCACGCTCTCTCGCTCATATCCAAGAATTACAAGACGCCATTTACCACTTAAAAAATAACGGTAAAAAGGTTCTCTGCCATTTAGAAAGCGCCAGCGGCGCGGCTCTCTATCTATGCAGCGCTGCGGACAAAACCCTCATGAATCCAGCGGGGAATATTCACTATTCTGGGCTCAAAAGCAGTGGATTTTACTTCAAAGGACTCCTCGATAAATTAGGGGTGCGAGCAGACTTTGTACGCATAGGAAAACACAAGAGTGCCCCCGAGGCCCTCAGCCGTACCAAGGGAACAGCCACGGCCATCAAAGACCGCACCGACCTACTCCAGCAAGTCGAACTTGAATTGAGTTCATCGATTGCACGAGGGCGAAACCTTGAAGTCGCAGACCTACGAAAGTCTGTCGCTCGTGGCCCTTTTACCGCAGTTGAAGCCAAACAAGCTGGGCTCGTCGACGGTTTTGCCTTCGACGATATGCTGGAAGAAAAAACCCGCGAGATGGCGGGACCCGAACTAGTATTTCAAACGGGCGAACGAGCCAAGACCGAGAAAAAACGCTTTGGGCCCGCCCAACGCATGGCCATTGTTTATGTAGATGGCAATATGGTCGACGGTCGGAGTCAGACCTTTCCTTTCATTGGTATTCACACCGCCGGTTCGTACACAATAGCCGAGTCTCTCAAGCAGGTTCGAGAAGATCCCAGTATTAGCGCTGTAGTTTTGCGTGTCGAAACGGGGGGTGGTTCAGCCATGGCCGCCGATGTGATTTGGCGCGAAGTTCAACTAACAGCCACTAAGAAACCAGTCATTGTCTCCATGGGAAGCGCTGCGGCTAGTGGAGGGTATTATGTGGCCGCACCTGGGTCCTATGTTTACGCTAACCCATTGACCATCACTGGGAGCATCGGTATTTTTTACGGTAAAATGGACATCGCCGGCATGCTCTCAAAGATCGGGGTAAATGTGGAAACACTACGAACCTCGACACGCGCCGATGCGGAAAGCGCTTTTAGACCCTTCACCGATGATGAGAGAAAAGAGCTGAAGAAAAAAATTCAGCAGTTTTACGGGCTTTTCCTCACTCGAGTTGCGGCAGGCCGTGGACTTACGAAAAAGCAGGTCGATGCGGTGGGCCGCGGGCGCGTCTGGACCGGGCGCCAAGCGAAAGAACACCATCTCGTGGACGAATTGGGAGGACTTCGCCAAGCCCTCGCCAAAGCTCGCATCATGGGGCGCCTCAGGGACGACGCTACGATCATCGAGTTACCTGTACAAAAGACGTCACTCCTAGGCAAGTTGATAGGTGTCGAGGGAATCAAAAGCGAATTGCGCAATTCGGTGACCCCCTTGCCTCCCGAGTTCATGAAAGTAGCTCAAGCGATTGCTCCCTACGCGCTCTATCCGTCGAGCCAGGCCCTGGCACGGATAGAATTTCTTCCCGATCTTCTACCCTAATCACACCATGTATCAGAACTCGTCGCGGCGGTTACATTGACATCAATTTCTAAGGAGCTCAGCGCAGGGGAGGCCCCCCTCCTTGAACTCAAGAATTTCGAGTTCAAAGGGGGGGGCCTCCTCGTTTTTCCGCCGCGCATAGAAACGAGTCAAAATAGGCTCATCTGTTTGGGGGCTGCTGGGCAAATCGTACCCGCTCTGGTCAACAAGGAGCTCTCTCGCTGGGGCTCAATTCTATTGAGAGGAGCACTGCCAACAAGAGCATTCATGGAAGGCCGGGCGGGCTATGCACCTCAACGGCTCACTTTACCCCCCCAAATACGTCTCATCGATGCGCTCATTTTGAGCGCACAGCTCATTGGTCTTGCAAAGCCCCACGCTGAAGACGCCCTGCGTCGCACTGGGCTTCTCAAAGTGAAAAAAAAACGCCTCGGTCAACTTACCCGAGGCGAACAGAGTTTGTCGGGCTTAGCGAGCGCCCTCTGCAGTAATCCACAGATAGTCGTCGCAGAAGATCTCTTTCACAACCTCAACCCAGAGGAAGCCACGCGCCTACAAGAAGTATGGGACACCGAAGTAGAACAAAAAGCGTGGATTCTTGCCCTCGTGCCAAGAACCCCCAGCGCGTACGCAATGTTGAAGCAAGAAGTCGAGGTAATTGTCGACCTCGACGGAACGATTCAACAACCCAGATCATCGCAGAACCTTCCGGGACGAGCTTTTTGGGTAAGATCTTCACAAAATATTGAGCCGCTAGCCGCTCTGCTGCTCAAGCACAACGTCCCGAACACCCCAAGCCCCGAAAAAACAGTCCTTTTGATCGAAAATTGCTCAGAGGGGAAAATTTGTGCGTTCGCGGAAGAAATCGACCTGCCTCTCCTCCAAGTTTCGCCCTGTATCAGTGCCGCACGTCCACCAAGTCATGCTAGAAGGCGAGCGTGAATGGTTCTCAGGAAACCGAGGTCAGAAATGCCCTCAAGTCAGCCCGCACAATTGTCGTAAAAGTTGGTTCGCGCTCTCTCGCAGCGCGCCCCGATTTGCCCGCACTTCTTGCTCAACAATTTGCCAGTCTCAAGAGTGAAGGGCGTAACATCGTTCTGATCTCAAGTGGGGCCGTGGCTCTGGGTATTGAACGTTTAGGTTACAGCGAACGGCCTTCGGATATTGGTCAAATTCGAGCGGCCGCCTCTGCGGGTCAATCACTGCTCATGCACCGCTATGACAACGCCTTTCGTTCAGAAGGACTCATCTCTGCACAAGTGCTCATCACCCATGGCGATCTATCCAACCGCCTACGCGTAAACAACACACGCGATGCGCTTGCGGCGCTACTGGACGCTGGGGCCATCCCCATCATCAATCAAAATGATACGGTTGCCACGAACGACCAAAGTTTCAACGACAACGACGAACTTTCGGCCATGGTTACGCCCCTGGTGGACGCCGATGCTCTTGTTTTGCTCACTGACGTAAACGGAGTACTCAGCCCGCAAAATGAACGCATTTCCTTCCTCGAATCTCCCGACGATTTCGTCGACCTAGGCTCACAAGATTCCGTGGGAAGTGGGGGCATGAGCAGTAAAATTGATGCTGCGTACAAAGCTCGACGAGCTGGCGCTGCGGTAGTCATTGCCTCTGCCCTGGACGAAGGATGTTTGACTCGCGCTCTGTCCGGAGCGGACATTGGAACCTGCCTGCCTCGCTTGCCCAATGAGCTGCGCGCGCGCCAACACTGGATAGCCTATGTCTTGCGTCCACGGGGAACCATCATTGTCGATCGCGGTGCTGCAAAAGCCCTTAAAGAGCACGATGGCAGTTTATTGCCCATTGGTGTTGTCGGGCTACGAGGAGAATTTCGACGAGGAGACTCCGTACGTATTGAGACGATCTCGGGCGATCTCCTCGGGCACGGCTTGGCTCGCACGAGCGCCTTGGAAACCGCCCGGGCTGCTGGTAAAAAAGGCAGTCAATTGTTGAACGCCATGGGCGGCGAGACCGATACAATCATCATTCATCGAGATGATTTGGTGCGAAACCTTTAGGTAAAGGCTTGAGTCTCTTTACCTGAAGTTTGGCGACTTTCCGCCCTTATGAGTATGCTCCAGTCGTGAGAATACTCATTCGATTTCTTTTATGGACCCTACTCCTTGTCGGAATTACTTTGGGCGCCGCCCGTGCACTGGCCATTCGGTGGTTTCAGTTGCCCACCAACGATCCTATCTTTGAAACGTCGGTTTTACCGAGTCTTCGAGGCGGAGATTGGGTGCTTGCCTCTCGAATCACCACTCCTCACTTTGGCGATTTGGTCGTTTGCCCCGAGCCAGAGCATCCCGACCGCTATATTATTGGCCGTATCATTGGCCAACCAGGGGACACGGTAGAGATTGACAATGGCATACCCGTTGTCGGCTCACGACGTTTCGTCAAAGAGCGCAATTGTGAAGAATCCACATTTAAGTATCCCAACCCCAATGACGATTCAGAAGAAGTCACACAAAAGTGCGATATGGAGGCGACGGCTAACCACTTACATATGATGGGCGCCCTGAGCGGCCATAAAATTCGTCCCGAATCGCTGAGTTTTGATGTAACCGACGGAAAACTCTTTCTCATCAGTGACAATCGGCTCTATCCTTACGACTCCAGAAACTTCGGATTGGTAGATATCGATTCGTGTAAAGAAACCATTGTTGCACGCCTCGTGAGTAAGGACGGCTGGATGGATGCTGACAATCGTCTGGACTATATTCGCTAAGAAGGGCCCACCATGGAACAAGCTAAATATTATCCCTGCGCCGCCGAGGGCTGCAAATCCTCCATTCCCGCCGGACATAAGTTTTGTGGCCGCTGCGGGGAAACCACCCCAGACCATATCCTCAAATTGAACACCACTTTTTTTGGTGATCTCCAAGATCCATCCAAAGCGAGCTTGGTTGTTGTCCGCGGTGAAGGTCAAGAAGGCCTCAGCTACCATTTGCGTGCAAGCGAGCACCTCTTGGGACGCGACGCGCAAATTCAGCTTGATGATGCTTTTGTGTCTCCCCAACATGCCAACCTATTTTATCGCTGCAGCGATTTAACCCTGCGTGACGAAAACTCACTCAATGGCACCTATTTGCGAATTCGCGACAAGGCGAAGTTGACGGCAGGTGATACTTTTATTGTGGGAGACCAACTCTTTCGGGTGGAACCCATGCCCACCGTTGGCGAAGAAACGGATTCTGCCGGAACCTACTTTTACGGCTCACCTTCCTTCAATAGTCCTTACCGCATCGTGCAAATCCTTGAGGGAAACTCTCCTGGCCTCACTTTTTGCCCCAAAAATTCACGCGCCACCATTGGTCGTCAAGGATGCGACATCAATGTCATTGACGATCTCTTTCTCTCAGAAGAACATTGCGCGGTAGAGCAAGATGCCGATGGATTTTCTCTGACCGATCTCGGTTCAAAAAACGGGACTTTTGTTCGTCTCAAAGGGGAGCGTGTCGTTTCCCATAGCGATTATTTCATCGTCGGGCGCCGCTTACTCCGTGTTGAGTTGAACGCTTAACCCCCCCTATTGGGGCAAGACACATAACGATGAATTGCCCATCGGGAGGCAACTCATCGTTTAGAGCGAGAGCGCCCGGAGCGTTGCCTTCGAGGACGCCGCGTTCTCTCTGGGCGAGAAAAGCTCTGCATATCCACATCTCCCAGGCTTTCGCCTCGGGGATCTGGTCCCCCTGTGGCTCGAATGCGCATTGCATGCACCTCTTCAGCAATTGGATAGAGGGGGCTCTTTTTAAATCGCGACGCCTTACCTTGAGATAAACGCGGCAACATCGCGACAATGCGACGAACTGAATCACTTGCCCGGCGGGGTAAATTCAGACGCTCAACAATTGGCTCCAAAAAGTCCTGAGCTGCTCTGAGTCGGTCGGATGCCCCATGACATGCTTCGCTGAGGGGTTCCAATAAGAGTGCACACCATAGAACGATATCGTCCAAGGGGGCGCCTCTCTTCTTTGTTTGGTCGTCGACCTCCGAAAGCATCGCCCAAACGGCTTCGTCGTTGGGAGAATCGGCGATGTATGAGGCAAGCTCGGGAACCAAAAGGTCAAGCATTCCTAATTCCCAGAGTAACCAAATAGAGCGATGGGCTGCCCCACCCCGCATCAATCGCAATATTTCCTCTGAAAGCCGTGGGCGAGCGGCCATGGCAAGAGCCCCCCGACACTGCACCAACGCTTCATAGACGCCGGGAGAAATTCCAAAATCTATACGAGCTGCGAATTTTACAGCGCGCAACATACGCACAGGATCTTCCTGAAATCGTACAACGGGATCACCGATGGTTTCGATAGTCCGCTCGGCGATGTGCTTCATACCCCCAACCCAATCGAGCACCATCTTCTCGTCTACGTCATAGAAAAGACCGTTGATTGTAAAATCTCTTCTTTGGGCGTCTTCGTGGGCCTCGCCAAAGACATTGTCGGAGCGAATGAGGAGATCTTCCTCTCCGCCTTCATTGGAAGCAGGGGGATTCTTGCGAAAGGTGGCGGTCTCGATGACGTGGCCTCCTGGAAAAAGAACATGTACCAGACGAAAACGCCGCCCGATAATACGCGAATTTCTAAAAAGTGCGCGCACCTCTTCGGGACGCGCACTCGTGGCAACGTCAAAGTCTTTAGGACGCTGACCAACCAAAAGGTCGCGAACACATCCCCCTACTAAGTATGCCTCGTAGCCATGGCGAGTGAGTCTGCGCACCACTTTTTCTGCAGAATCATCGATTTTTTCTGGGTCAAAATGTACTTGAATGCGATCCGGTTGCGGACCACTCATTCTCTTTTCACGTAGCGGAGCGCGGGGCAGCGATTGTTCGTCGTCGTTCCAACGCTCTTGGTGACGAGGGCGGCCCTCAAATCGAGAACGTGAGCGGGCCGCGACCTTACGTCTTGCGGGCTCCCCCTCTTCACGTCGCTGACGCGAGCGCTCCTCACGTTTCTTTCGACGGCGCGCAAGACGTTGCTGGAGATCTTGATCTCCCAGTGAAGGTCCCGAGGGCTTTCCTTTTTCTATTGGCATGACGAGAAGCAAATTCGCTGTATCTTTAGCGAAGCTAGGCCAATTCTATCTCTTACAGCAAGGAGGGAGCGCTTGCTTGGAGCATAAGGCATTTGCTCTAGTTCTAGTGTGCACCCGTCGCTCCCCACTGTACTCGCGTCTTCAGCGCCCCAAGCTCTCGTCGTGTTGGGATGCAAAGTTGATTTCGGCCAACCAGGACCGGCAATGGCACGTCGACTGGTAAAAGCTCGGGCAGAATATGCGGCGTCTCCCCATCTCCCGGTAATCATGAGCGGTGGAAAATCATGGCACGGGTTCAAAGAATCCACGTGCATGGCGCGCTGGTGGACAGAACACCTCACCCCACACTCTCCAGTAATCGAAGAAAGGCAATCGCTCACCACCGAACAAAACGCGCGCTACGTTTCAGAAATCTGCAAACAACTGGAGTACTCTCACATCGCCCTGATTACCTGCGACTTCCACATGGCACGCGCCCAACGCCTCTTTGAAAAATACGATCTTCAAGTAACCCCAGTGAGGGCACGCTCCTATTACTCTTGGACAAAAATGTTTAAGGTCCAATGTCGAGAATGGGGAGCTCGTCTCCTCGAACTCAAGACTGATAAAATTAAATGAGACTCCTATTTCTCGCGGCCCTTCTACTTTTTCCGGCCTGCAACACCGCGCCCCAAAAGAATGAAAGTAAGCGAAAGGTGGACGCTGTCGCCCTATCCCCACGAGTGCAAGAACCGGCTCATCTTGCCAATCAATCGTCCTTCGAAGAACCTTTTCTGCGGGTCATGGCAAGAAGGCGTAGCTCTGAAGACATAGAAACTCTCAAAAGGCTACTTTCTAGCTCAGACAATGAGCGCCTGTGGGCGACCTTTGGTCTCGGACTTCATTGCGCGGAGGCTCCCAACATAAAGAAAAAGACTCAGGTCCTCACTTCTCTTCTCTCTGCACTCGCATCGTGGGTGAGCAACGAGCCCCCGCCTGCGCCTTCACTCTTACGTACAATCGGTTGGAGCATCGGGGCATGCGCATCGGAGGACGCCGAGGGAGTTCTCCGCAGCTTTTTGGCCCCATCGGGAGGTGCGGAGCAAGAGTCACTCATCGATGTTGCAACTTATGGGCTCGCGGCGCTTGCTGACCGAAAGGGCACATTGAGCGAGCGCACACAAACTGCAATCCTCAATAGTGCAGCGCGCGAAAGTCGATCTGAACTCCTACTTCCCCTTGGTCGAATGGGACGCCTCAGCCGAGCCGTAGGGGCTCATCTCCTCGAAGTAACCGGCCCCCTCCTGACTTCAAAAAGAAAAGAAGGGCGGCGACACGCCATATTCGCACTAGGAAACGCCGGCCCCAGCGCGGCTTCCCCTCTAGCTCAAATTCTCCTCGCTGATAAATACACGCCTCAAGAACGAGCGGCTGCCGCCCAAGCTCTCGGTCACCTAGGTGAGGCGGGGCAAGAGGCATTGGACGATACCCTCGCCGATATTCTCGCGCGAGGACTGCCCATAGAGTTCGATCGAGCATTGTGGGTCCCGCTACGGGCAATTGTTCAGGCGCTCCAATCCCCTAACAAATCAACGACAGAACTAGCCCAACTCAGTTCTGTCGTCCTCTCCGAAGGAAAAGGGCGTAAAAAGTCTTCTCAGCGTAGGCGCATGGTCTGGCTGCGGTGTGAGGCCGCACAGTTAGTTGCCCAAGGAGACTACACCTCCAATGCCCTATTAGCCTGCGATCCAAACCAAGGACGGCCAGGCTCCCTCGCTCTGCTCAAGTCCCTCACAAGACAACCTCTGGTCGCCAAACGTCTCACCTCCTACACGTTATTAGCCAAAAATAAGGATCCAGTAATCGCTCAGGCCGCATTGCGTCTTATTCCTTCGCACCCAGAGCTTGTCTCTGCACGAGGCTTATTGGCCCACGCCTTGCGCACCGGCTCTCCCGGGACTCAAGCTACCGCGGCTCAAGTTATTTCAGCCTACCCGAACAGAGCTCTCAAGGCGCATTCCCCCGAGGAAGGAGAAGTTGCCGATGAGTTAGATATAGTAAAACTCCTAGGAGAACTCTTGGACGAATCGGCGGCGGAACTGCCCATAGAAACACGCGCAGCCATCATTTCAGCGGCGGGAGCCCTCCAAGCTTTAAGTCTCAAACCAGCCCTCGAGCACTATTGCCGCGGAACTGAGCCCGCCCTTTGGCGCCCGGCAAAACGAGCCCTTTCGCTTTTGGGCAAAGAGACGTCGAACTGCCCTCCCGATCCAGTTCCCTCGGCCCCAACTCAGCACTCAGAACCGTTTGCTCACGAAACCGCCATCACTCTACTCATCGACTCAGATGTAGGCCCTCTCGAGATAGAACTGAACAATCTGGGCGCCCCCGCCTCGACCGCGCGCTTGCTGCACCTTGTAGAGACCCACTTCTACGACGGAATTGCCGTACACAACCTCCGCCCAGGTTTTGCTGTGCAATTTGGGGACAAAGATGGCGATGGCTACGAGGATTCACTCACGGAGTCGATTCCTCACGAAATTTCCCCCGATCCATTCATCTCCCTCTCGGTGGGCATGAGCGCATTCTCTCCAGGCTCGCAAAATTCGCAAATTTTTGTGCTCGTCAGTGACGCACCCCAACTCACAGGTTCACGCATTCACCTAGGACGCGCCAAAGGCCCCTGGCATCTGCTCAATATTGGAGATATTTTTCATACTGTAAGGAGAAAGTAAGCCCTTCGCCGAGAGCTGCCATGCTACCGTCCCGTCGATATGCTGCTCGCCGTTGATATTGGCAATACCAACCTAGTCGGGGGTCTCTTCGAAGGAGAAAACCTCAAACAACGCTTTAGATTGTCGACGGGACGCACACGTACCGTCGACGAACACGCGGCCCTTCTTTCGCAAATATTGCAATTGCGAGGCGTTGACCCTCAAAGGATTGACGCTTGTATTCTCGCCAGCGTGGTTCCCCCTGCAACCAATGTAATTGCTGAAGCAATCGAGCTAGTTGTCGGTCAAGTCCCGCTCATCGTGGGGGGGCCAGGGCTCAAGACAGGTATCCGTATTCGCTACGACAACCCCCGTGAAGTAGGAGCCGACCGAATAGTGAATGCCGTCGCCGCCCATGCACGCACTCAAAGAGCTGTTATCGTGGTAGACTTTGGAACCGCAACAACTTTCGACTGCGTTTCTGCTGAGGGGGACTACGTGGGGGGAGTGATTGTTCCCGGTGTGCAAGTAAGTCTGGACGGGCTACTTGGCCGCGCCGCCAAACTATCCCGTATTGATCTCTCTGAGCCTCCCCGGGTGATAGGAAGTAACACCGTGCATTCCATGCAATCAGGCGTGCTCTACGGCTACGCCTCACTGGTAGATGGTTTACTCGAAAAAATCTCCGCGGAGATGGGGGGGAAATGTCGTACCTTGGCCACAGGTGGCCTGGCAGAAAAAATCTGCAACCATACAAAGAGGGTCGACGAAGTATGCCCCGACCTCACCTTAGAAGGTCTTCAGTTGATGTACGCCAGAAATCGGGGGCATCTAAAGCTTGGCTCCAGCTCCCGATAAATCTTTGCGTCGGATATTTTTGACGGTGTTTCTTTCTAGCGATGCTACACTTGCCCCCAGCAAAGCGCGCTTCTCTTGACCCCTGATCAAATTGACATCTCCCTAGGAGAACTCAGCAACCAACTGGAGCGCCTGCGTTCACTCTATGAACAGTATTTCATGGGAATTGAGCGTATCGAGCCGGCTGTCGCCCGCAAAGCGCTCGAGCGCCAAGTACAAGAGCTACGCAAAACACGGTTTCCCACAACAGCGAAACGCTTCAAATTTCAAACGCTTATCCAGCGCTACAATAGCCTCCAACAGTATTGGAATCGCACGTGCCGGGATATCGAAAATGGCACTTACCGTAAACACCGACAAAAAGCAGCCAGACGATTTGGTGAACAGGCTGCCTCTAGCGACGAGGTCCAGGAAAGAGCTGGAGCCGCCGAGTCGGCAAAAGACCAAACCGCAGCAGACCTAGCAGCGTTGTTGGACAGTAACGGCGATCTCGATTCCGAGATGGGCGATGCTCTTGCTGCGTTGAGCCCTCGTTCTCCCACCCCTCCTCAAAGGGTTTCTCCGGGGGTGGCAAGGCTTGCCCCCCTCCCTAAGCCCCTGGGTATTGCGGGACCTCCCCCTGTTAAAAAACTCCCCTCCCTCACAAAAGACCCACAAGACAAAGAGGCACAACGCACTAGTCCGAAACCCTTAGGGCTTGCCTCGATTAAGAAAACGCCTCCCAACGCGGGTCTCTCGGAGGCACGACTTCGCGCCATTCATGCGAACTACTGCGCTGCTCGCGAAAAAACTCAAGCAAGCGCAATCAGCTTTGAAAAGCTCTCAAAAAGCATTCGCGATACTGAGAAAAAACTCCTTCAAAAGAGCAAGGGGAGAAATATAGATTTTGACGTGAGCATCAAAGGAGGAAAAGCCATCCTCAAACCCAAATTAAAATAGAGAATTTCACCGCCTCGCGCTCAGAGGACACTCATTATTTTGATTTACAGTTACGAACCGACGCACGCAATCGCTGAGATGAAGCCTTCATTCGGGCAGCTATTGCTTCAATGCTCTTCGCCTGAGCGCATCGCCCAGTTGCTATCTCCGCGGCAACTTGAGATCGAGCCAGGCTACGCGCCTTGGAACTACACTTCGAGCGGGCAGTAGGATCACCGCTACAGGCCGCCCACATATTTGCGGCAGCACTCAAGCGCCCACTGCTCACTAAACGAATACATTTACCACATTCTGCGCTGGGAGTGGCTGGTGCGGGCTCTGCTGGGGGAACAACCTTCGGCTTTGTAACCTTACTAGCGGTCGACGAACCTGTGCGAGTTGGAGTACTTGGGGTGGACGGTACTGGAGACTTATGAGAACCGCTGTCTCCCGCTTTTTTGTTAGCCTTTGGAATCTCAACATTTTGGTCTAACTCTGCGCGCGAGGAAGCCTCTGGCCCGACTTTACCCTCGGGCTCCGCCCGTGCTGCCGCCGCTTTTTCAGTAGAGGGAGACTGGTCCACACCACCGCGGGCTTCCTCGCTCGCAGCGTCGCTTACCTCAGCATTTGGCGAGCCAGAAAATAGGGCGACACCACCAGCCAAGAGACCGACCACAAGCACTCCAAGCAATACTGGACCGGCTTTGCTCTTCTCGGTGGGGACCACGAATTGTTGGGTCGCCGACATCTCGGATTGAGTCGAAGTTGCCGCACTGACTCCTACAGCAGGGCTCGGGGTCACCGAAGAACCACGCGAATCGGCCAGGCTGGGCATGGCCTGCATCTCCTCTGTAGCCGCAGCAATCAACCCCTGCTGACCAGCTAGCCCCGTTTCTAATTCAGCCAAAAACTCACCGGCTGTAGGGGGCCGATCATTCGGATCTTTCTCGAGTGCCCGCATCACAGCTTTGCGCATTTGCGGTGGTACTGCCCCCCCGCTCGGCGCCTGATCTATAGGAAAGGGAGTCGCCGTCATGTGTTGAGTCGCCCATTGCCAAGGAGTGTCAGCAGTAAAGGGCAGCTGCGCGGTCAACATCTCGTAAGCCATACAGCCCAACGAATAAACGTCGCTACGTCGGTCGAGCTCCACTCCAGTGAATTGTTCTGGGCTCATGTAGGGAGGTGTTCCAAGGACCATTCCTTGCTGCGTCAGTTTAGCTTCAGCTTGGGCGTCAGCTGACTCTGTGCGGGCCGCGATGCCAAAGTCTAAAACTTTGACGAAATCCTTTTTTCCTAAACGCTCAGTAAGAACAATATTCTCGGGCTTGAGGTCGCGATGAATCACACCTTGGTCATGAGCTTCATCCAAGGCGCCGCAGATTTGCTCCATGATTTTCGCTACACGTGCGGGCGAAAATGTTCCCTCATTCTGAATGACCTTGTCAATGCCGATACCATCGATGAACTCCATCGCAATATAGAGAGTTCCATCATCCTCTGTACCAAAATCATAAAACTTGATCGTGTTTGGATGTTCCAATGCAGAAACAGTTCCACACTCCCGATGAAAGCGGGCCAGCACTGAGGCGTCGTTAGAAAGATGAGAATGCAGAGTCTTGATGGCGACGCGCCTCACCTTGGAGCCCATCTGCTGCTCGCCTTCGTAGACGATACCCATTCCCCCTTCGCCCAAAACGCTTTTCACTCGAAAACGTCCGCCAATCAAACGCCCGATCCAGCCTTTTTCGTCCCTCGACTTGGACGCCAATTGCACCCCACAACCAGCACAAAAATGGGCACCTTCCAGATTTTCCTGGCCGCAGCTCTCACAATTCATTCTATGGGGAGTGTCGCCCTTCCGCTGCCAGCATGCAATGGCAGAAGCTCAGCTCAAGAAACTCTGGCTACCAACTTACTTGTGCAAAGAAATGTTGGGCCCACCAGTTACTCGTGCATTCAGCCCTCCCTCTTACTCGTCTCCGCTTGCTCTCGGCATAATTTTTGTCTCTTTGGTGCCCAAATTCGGGGCATTCTGAAGGTCTTTGGTCGTGGGTGGCCAGTCCACCTTCACCACAACGCGGGTCTTACGGTCCAAAATTCGCGCCGAACTCGCCCGATCTGATTGGGGAACGCGTACCTGAACCTGAGTAGTCAATCCGGCCTCGAACTCAGACTCGCCACCAGAATCTCCCGCCCCTAGAAGAGGAAAGTCAAAGCGCACCCGCTCCACCAACACAGCGCCGCGCCAAAGTTCAAAGGCGTAGCGCCCCAACCTTCGCTCGCTCGGCACCGGCAGTTTTAGCTCGACCGCACTCGCAGAAAGCACCGAAACAGAACCTTTATCGAATAAAACGACGAAGTCGAACTGCGAAGAGACTCTCAAAGGAGCAGGATCGGGGAGATCAATGGAGGGCTTTGAGGATGCCTTCTCCTCGCCAGCCTCAACTCGAGGGGGTACCTCCGAGCTCTTTCCCGGATCCCCGAAAGGCACTTTCACGACGGGTAAAGTACCAAAGTCGGGCTGTGCGGACGAACAAGCCACGACGCCAAACGTCGCGCAACCAGCTGCCACGACGAGGCCTCGCAAGCGCTCAGGCCGCATCGGTGGGAGGGCGAATTCGGTTGACCAAGGCTGAGAGGCTTGGATCGGCCTCCATCTCGCTGAGCATGATTTCGCGCATCATCTGTAATCGCTCCCCGGGCAACTGCACTGGCAATTGCGCCAACGCACGGTCGACAGACATGTTCATGAATTCATCTACCGAAATTTTCCCTGCCGCGAGAAGCGCATGCTCACTGCGACCGGAGGCAATCATGCCCGATTCATCCATGCCGGGAGCGACTGATTCCGCGCAAATTTCGTCCTGTTGAGAAGATGTATCAACAGCCATCCCACGCCGTAGCGAATCTTGATTGCGCCTAGTCACCTAGAGAGGGTGTCATAGTTCTCAAAACCCACAAGAGTTCATGTCGCTTTTCACCTCTGTCCTCAAAAACTGCCCCAAGCACGCACACCAGCGGTCTCCGCCCCCCACTGGGCATCCCACTGAATGCGCACATCGGCTAAGTCCGAACGCAACCAGACTTTCTCCTTATCAAGAATGCCAACGACGAGAAGCGCGCTACCTACTAATTGCGCTACCCCAAGTCCGGTCAAAAAAGCCGACGTCTTTACCTCATTGGTCCAGCATTGCTGTGCAGAAGCAGCCGATTGCTCGATTTCCCCCACGGAGGAAGACACCGCAAATTCGCAATCGAACTTACGTTTTCCTAGTGCAAGCCACGGCCCCAACACGGGGATAGCAAGAGCGCCCAAACCATCTTCAAACTTTTGGGTAGACGCATAAATCAGCCCGCCACCATACGCGAGAGCCAGCAGCCCCCCACCCGTCCAAAGCAAAGTTCGATTCAAACGGCTATCTTCCACGTATCCTGCCGGCGGCACAATATTTTGCCAAGCTGGTAGAACCGGCGGGGCAGATATCAACCCGCTTCTGTGCACGATCGCAGCTTGTTCGCCCCTCCCCTCGCTTTGAGGGTTTGAATAAGTCACCGGCCCCTGAGTCGGACGACGGTCGACCTCGGAGTCGGCTGGAGCACGTGGGGCCCCAGAGGCAGTTTGCGCTTTCGCTGGACGTGGCACCAAGCGGGCACGTAGTGGAGCAGCTTCCGCTTCGCTTGACCTGTCGGCAGACTGAGCCTGGGCAGACTGAGCGCTGCATACAAATGCCAATAACCTCGTACCCATCACCAATAGCCGCTGAGGGTAAGTATGTCGGAGCGCCATCGGTCTCAAGAGTATCGGCTTCTTCAGGCCGATTCAAGCCAGAGACTCTTCCCCAGTGTTATATACCTAACCACTCCCCAGGAGACAATGTCTCGTCCTTGCGACGAATTTCAAAGTAGATCTTTGAACGTCCTCCCTCTGCACCGGCAAGACCCAGACGTGCACTCTGAGGAATATCGTCCCCCACCTTTACTTCGATACGTGATAAGTTGCTCGTTACGGTGAAATAGTCATCACCATGATCCACGATAACGGTCTTACCATATTTTGAATACTCGTCCGCATAGGCGACACGCCCGCTAAAAACGGCTCGGGCAGGCGTTGCTAGCGCTGCACGCAAGATTACCCCTTCTCCGGCTGCATAGGGCATCTTGACAATCTCCACTTCTGCCCTTCCCGGTAGAGGAAAAGGCAACTGACCCCTCAATGAAGCGAAGCGCCTACCCTCAAAGGCCACCTGAGAACCAGAGCTATAAACAGCCGTATGATCTGTACGGGCTCCCGAGGCAGAGAACGCCATCTGAAAGGCTCGTTCACGCTCGCCCCGTGATAGCAGTGCGTCCCTAGCGCGACCTGCGGCCGTGCGTTCCAATTCAAGCGGAGCCCGCCGCTCGCGCAACAAGGTCAAACTACGTCCGGCGGACTTTCGTTTCATCTTGATAGCTTCCAGACGCGCCAAATCTATCAAAAGCCCCTTGCGGAGGCGTTCAACCTTTACCGCGTACTCCAGAAAATCCCCACCGGGGAGTCCGCGGGAAGCGCGATAGTAAGCGCGCCCTCGGGCCACGACCCGCCGGTGCAAGCGCTCCGAATCAGTTTGTCCTTGTTCCAGGACACGCCTCAACGAATGCTCCTTGTTCTTCAATTGCTCCAGGCGATATTCTAACCCGTCCAAGTCAATGGAGTCAGCAGCAATGGCTCGCTGTCCCCCTGCCAAGCAAAGCAGGGCAGCCCCCAAAAGAAGACCCCGTGAAGCGTGTTGAACACCTCTCATCATGCCATCATGTTTCCAGTGAGGCGTCGTAAGCTAGCAAAGGCACTCAGAGCACCAATTGCTGCCCCAAAAAACACCAATGCAAATGAGTATGAAAATGGCAAAAACTGAGGGGACGCCCCAAGAAGAGTCCCCAAAGTGCCATCAAAAGACTCTCGAACAATAAGAAAAAGGGTTCCCATCAAGAGTATGGCTATCAACGCACCCATGCCGCCTTGTGCTGCTCCCTCCACAACAAAAGGCCCCCGCACATAGCTGTCGGTTGCGCCCACCATCTTGAGCACTTCCACTTCGGCGCGTCGACGCGTGAGCGCCATGCGCATGGTAGAACCCACAACACTCATCACCGCAGCTAACACAACTGCCAACAAGACAAGAGCGGCTTGTACCCCCCCTGCAAGCAATCGGTCGAGACGCTCTCCCCAAGAACTATAGGTTTCCACCGAATCCACCGCTGGAAGCGCTTCGAGCTGTCCGGCTAAGTGGCCAATACGCTCCGCAGCGGCTTCATCCAAAAGTGTCACCTCCAAGGAAGCGGGAAAGGCGTCCTCAGGCATTGCAGCAAGAGCCTCATCGCGAGTGCTCCCCATGACCTCCGCCCGAGCTTGCTCCGAAGAAACAAACTCCACCTTGGTCACCCCTGGAGCAGCGAGCAACGCATTGCGCACGGTCTGAATGGTCTTTGGCTCGACGTCTGGCTCCAAGTAAACCGATGCACGCCCGGTCCCGGCCCACTTCGACCGGAGCGCGTCAATATTTACGGCAACCAAGAGAGTGGCCGACAAGCAAACAAAGGCGACGGCGACGCTGAACACGCTCAAAAGATGCAAGCGAATATCAGCCCGAGCTGCTCGGAGTGCACGCTGGATCACGAGGCCTCCCGGATCTGACCAAGAGCGGCCTCGTCGCCGAGACCCGCGCGTACATCAGTCGTTCGCCCCTCATCCAAGACCACGATGCGGCGAGGTCGCACATCTAAAAGTGATCGGTCATGGGTCGCGAACAATACCGTGACCCCCGTTTCATGAATATCCTCAAAGAGCCCCAGAATATCCACGGCAAGTTGCGGATCCAAGTTTCCAGTGGGCTCATCGGCCAAAATTAAGGCTGGTTCTGCCACAATAGCTCGGGCAATCGCCACACGCTGTTGCTCCCCACCTGAAAGCCGCCGAGAGAGATCTTGTCCTCTCCCACCTAAGCCCACCCGTTCGAGAGCTTCACCCACCCTACGCCGAACAATTCGGTCGGGCACACCCAATACTTCGAGGGCTACAGCCACATTCTGGCTGACCGTCCAATTGGGAACGAGCTTAAAGTCCTGAAAAACCACCCCAATATTCCTTCGCAAATAGGGAACTGACTTTTCTGCTAGGCGACAAACATCTCTACCCAAAAATAAAATCCGACCATGATCTGCTTGTTCAGCAGCATAGATCATCCGCAAAAGAGTGCTCTTTCCGGCGCCAGAGGGTCCAGTTATGAAGAGAAACTCACCTCGAGCCACTGAACAAGAGAGCCCCTTTAGCACGGGTACGTCAGCCCGATAGGCCTTGTGCACATCCTCAAAGACCAAAATGTCGCGGTGTGCCGCGCTTCTATCGAAGCGCTGCTCTCCTCTCAAAGCCGGGCGAAAGGCTCGGGTAGGAAGCTCCCCTAGATCATCCGTGGCTCCAAGAGCTTGCTCCAAGTCCCCCTGAGAACCGACAAGACTAGAGTCAGAAAACTGCTGCATACTGAAACGGCTAGCAGGCCCAGCACAACTGGAACAAGTTTTTAGCAAAGCAGCTTGCCCAGCTGTCGTTCACTTTGCTGTAATAGGATGCCACACTCACCACGGTGAATGGTTCTAAGGATCTACAGGATGAATGAAATTATAGCTCAGTCTCGTGAAGCTCGCGAAAAGCTGGCATCGGCCCTCTCAATTCTCCAAGCCCCCGAAGCAGGCGGATTGGTCGACTCCGTGGCTGGTCCTGTTGCTCGTGCCATGGGCGCTCTGCATCAAATAGAGAGCTCGAACGGCAAACAATTAGCGGAAAAAGGGCCTATTGCCCTGGTTGCCGTGAGAGAAGCACTCGCCGCACTGCAAACAAGCCAGAGCTGCGATGCCGCCGATGAGGCGACTGCAATTATCGCCGGCTCTCTCGGTTTGATACATGGTATCGCCGAAAATGCCCAAGCGAGCGCTCTCCCCGCTTCCCCGATTGCTCCAGCGCAAACCCCTCAAAAACCTGAGCCTTCTAAAGATCAGCCTAAAAAAGTTGAACAGGGGAGAGCCCAGACAACTCAAGAGAGGATGGAAGCTTTTGGGGTAACTCAAATAGCAGGTACCGCCACCGCAACAGCAAGCGCCAGTCCCCAGGGGGGAAGTCCTGCTCCAGCGGCTCCTTCGGGCGGGCTGGATCAAACTCTTCCAACTCCTGCTGCCATCACACCGCCGACTAATACTAGCTCTCTGGGCTCAACTCAGGCCTCCGCCTCCGTTGCTCCTCCAGCAGGTAAATTAGTTTCCTCCCCCGCTCATGTCGCCGACATGAACAGAAATTCCAAAAGAGCGTCTGCGCCTCCAGCAGATCTCCCAGACGGAGTGCTGCAGATCGAGGCAAATCTCGGAGCTCACAGCGCCACAAACTATTACAAGGGCTTGAGCGGCAACGACGTCATCAACGACGGAGGCCTTTTCATAGCCACCTACGATATCCCCGATCTGGGGACCGATATTTGGGTCTCCGTACACATGCCCGGCGGCTACGAATTTCAGGCATTGGCAATCGTCGCATGGACGCGCGAGGCTGGTGCAGGAGACGCCCCCCCCGGTTTCGGCTGCACATTCAAGTCAGTCAGTGACGATGCGCGAAAACTCGTGCAGCGTTATGTGCGAAACCGTGAACCACTATTCCACGACGATCTCTGATTTCGCACCGAATCCTTTCGTCGATCGATGAAATTCTGTTTTTACGGAGCCGACTCAAGAGAAGGCATCTCATACGTCACTCCGTGCGCCGTTGAATCAAGGTCTTTGCTCGCGTGACATCTTGTTCATACGTCACTCCGTACGCCGTTGAATCAAGGTCTTTGCTCGCGTGACGGCGAGGGCGGGCTAGCCGGGCTACGCCTCACTCTTCATGTGAGTCTCTGCTCGCGTGACGGCGAGCGTTCTGCAACGCCAAGAGCGAGCGTTCTGCAAGTCCTGAAGAGCACTTCGCTAAGCACTCAACACAAAAAAAGAAAGCCCCTACCGCGTTAGCGATAGGGGCTTATCAAAATTAACCCGGCGACGTCCTACTCTCCCACAGAATTCCTCCTGCAGTACCATCGGCTCCGACAAGCTTAACTTCCGAGTTCGGGATGGGATCGGGTGTGGCCTTGTCGATATCGACACCGGAAAGATTTGGGCATCCAATGAGCTAGCACGTTGTTTTGCGCGCTGATTGCAACCTCTCGGTCGCATCTGATCAACTCTTTCGAGTTCTTCAGAGTCTCAAGTTGCTCCGCTATTTGCGCAACCTGCATCGAGTGTATCGATGACAAGTTTCCGCTCTGTAGCAGAGCCACCCGGACTCCGGACTTCAACTGAAATGTTTGCCTTAGCGAATAAGGTCAAGCC
>CAYWLO010000046.1:0-8985 GCA_964459035.1 uncultured Polyangiaceae bacterium
CTAGTGCGGCATTTTGGACCACCTCTACAATCTGTAGTTGGGCGAAAATGCCGCGTCTTTACTTCAAACAGAGAGGCGCTCTACAAGAGTTAGACGCGGGCGAGCCTTAAAATACGTAAGGCGCTCAGGGTAACGAGCACTGAGATAGCCAACCCCATTGCTAGGTCTGGCAATGAGGATTGTGTGAAGAGCACGAGCACTCCTGCTATGATCATTCCCAAGTTTGCAATGGCGTCATTGGTCGAAAAGATCCAACTGGCCTTCATATGGGCGCCTCCCTCTCGGTGATTTCGCAATAGCCAAATACAAAAGAGATTGGCAAAAAGCGCCATTGAAGCCACTAATATCATGGTCACAGACTGAGGCTCGCTTCCATAGTAGAAACGACGAACGACCTCAAAAAGTACGCCCACAGCCAAAAATAGCTGAATGACACCGCTATACCGCGCCGCGTTCTTTTGTTTTCTTACGCCTTTTCCGACGGAGGTGAGTGCTACGCCGTACACAAACGCGTCACCCAACATATCAAGGGAATCGGCGAGCAATCCTGTGGAATGGGCGAGGACACCGCCCACTAGCTCCACTAAGAACATCAGAAAGTTTATCCACAACAACTGATGCAACACCAAACTTTCGTTGACGGTCGAGGGATCTTTGACCTCGCTTGCATCAATCGTCTTGGAGCCGACTAGGCTTGCGCCCAACCGCAGAGGAAGCAAATAATCTAAAATATCGGAAGGGTCCGCTGAGTGAGTCACTTCAAGAATCCGCCGGTCGAGGTCTACGGACACATATTGAACGTCATCTTGGGGCTCCAACGTCATACGAATGAGCCGCTCCTCCGTGGGGCAGTCCATTTTAGGCAGAGAAAGGGTCGTTACAGTGGCCATACAAGTATCCGCGGACAGTAGGGTCACCGGCCAAAAATTGCACTTTTCTCCTTCCGGGTATCTCAAGAACCAGAGCGTCGAGCGGTTTGCCGGTCGTCGCGACCCGCAGGACATGTAGAGCGCGGATAAGTGGGCACAATTGGAGCTAATGCTGCATTGGGGACCACCTCTACGGTCTGTAGGTGGGCGAAAATGCCGCATATTTTCTTCAAGCTGAGAGCCGCGATAGACGCTCACGTGGACGGCCTCGCTTGGGTTTCGCCTAGGGCTCGACGCTTCACTATCTATGTGGCAAGGTCGCCATCCTTTTGAATTTCCTCCTTCTGTGAGCGAAGTTTTCTTTTCATTTTCCTAGATAAATCCAACGTGACTGAGTCCAACGCCCACCCCGAAAAATCCATATCCCTCGAAGACGAGATGTCAGAGCGCATTCTTCGTGGTCGTAAATTAGCCCTATTGGCTGCGAACGCAGGCATGGACAAAAAAGCAGTTGCTGTGGAGATCATCGATGTCGCAGGAAAGGTCGACTACGCAGATTTCCTCATCGTGATGACTGGTACAAGTGACCGTCATTGCGCAGCGATTGCTGACGGAGTGGACCAAGCTTTGGCCGCAGAAGGTCATCCGCCACTAGGTACCGAGGGCAAGCACGATTGGGTTCTCTTGGACTTTTTCGATGTGGTGGTTCATGTTTTCTCTGAGAGCGCTCGAGATATGTACGATATCTCAGGTCTTTGGATGGACGCGAGTCGAGTACCCGTTCCCGCTCGTAAGACAGAAAATTGAAATAGCCCGTCGATGAAAATTACTCTCGTCGCCTCGGGTAAAATCAAAGAAAAGTCCCTGCGTGCGGTCGCCGATGACTATTTGGGTCGCATCAAGCACTATACCCGCATCGATGAAATTGAAACTCGTGACGAGACAGGGCTTGAGAAAGCCCTCCCGACGGGGGTACGTATTGTGGCTCTTGAAGTTTGGGGAAAACAACTCTCTAGCGAGCAATTTTCAGAAAAGCTGCAAAAATGGAGCCAAATGGGCAAGGGTGATGTTGCCTTTGTTATTGGTGCTGCTGAGGGCATTCCCCGAGAGCTCAGCGAGCGAGCTCACGAGCACATCAGTCTCTCCACGATGACCTTACCCCATCGCCTAGCGCGGGTGATTCTTTTTGAGCAAATTTATCGCGGGTTCAGCATCTTGCGCAACGAGCCCTACGCTCGCGAAGGTTAGCGCGCCATGAACTCACTTCAGGCGTTGCCTGCACGAGGCTAACTTTCTGAAGTTGGCCCTTTTTTGCGCTGCTTAATCCGCGTAACAATCCAGGCGATGACGATACTTACCCCATACAAAAGAATGAGTGGCCCGGCCAATAAGATTTGGCTGAGGGGATCGGGAGGCGTGATCACTGCCGAAAGAATGAAAGCGATCACGATAAAATAGCGGAAGAATTTGATCAGGTGCGTGTGATTGATCACGCCCACCAGAGACAAAAAGAGCACCACGACAGGGATTTCAAAAACCAACCCAAAGGCTAGTAGCGCCCTCATGACGAAGGTGAGGTAACTCTCAATCATCACTGTTGGCTGCACCTGCAAAGTAGAGTCTAGGGGAATTTCAGCGTACTTGAGTAGGTAGCCAAAGGCGTTGGGGAAGACCACACTCCATCCAAAGTATGCTCCGACGCAAAAGAGCAGACAGCTCAGGACAACGAAGGGTATCGCAATCCATTTCTCTTTGGCGTAAAGGCCAGGGGCGATAAATGCCCAAACTTGGTAAAGTTGGATAGGTAGGGAGAGCACAAAGCCACCCAACATCGAGATCTTCACGTAGGAGACAAAAAGACCGGCAGGATCGGAAAAATGCAGAGAAGGTGCGGTGCCATCGGCAGCCCATCCTTGAACGTAGGGCTGAGTGAGTAAAACGAAGAGGACTTCTTTGAACCACCACGCCACGCCGGCAGCTAAGAGAAAGGCGAGGGACATGCGAATCAATCGCAGGCGTAGCTCTTGCAAATGCGCCCAAAAGCTCATGTTTCCTAGAGTTAGTTCGTCCTGATCTTCCTTCGCTGCAGAGGAGGCCGGGAGTTCCGAGGCGGTCATGGCGTTTCTTTCTTCACAGCGCTCAAAGGAGAGGGAGAGACTGTCAAAGGCTCTTGACTTTCATCGGAGGTGTTAATGGGCGGAGCATCCTCGTGGTGGAAGGGCTCGTCCTCATCATCGTCCTCGTGATGGAAGGGCTCGTCCTCATCATCGTCGAATGAGGAATTGTTGTCGTCATCATTCAATACCAGATCGTCCGGGAGGGCACCCTGAGAGTCAGCTCCTTCCACGGGAAACTCAGCGAAGAGATCGGGTTCCTCCTCGTACTGCTGATAAGGCGAATGGGCCCCTTGGGGCACATGTAAATTTCGCTCACCGCGAAGAAGAGTGCGAAGTTCACGGACCCCATCGATACCTTCCTCTCGAAGAATATCGTCGATACCCGTCTGGGCTCGCATGTCTGCAGTCATGCGACGCAAACGCCCCATCCACTCTCCCGCGGTGCGCATCATTCCAGGAAGTTTCTGGGGGCCGACCACGACGAGAGCTACGAGGCCGACAAGCGCAATCTCCAAAAATGAGACGCCAAACACGGGCCGAAGCTACTCTCTCAGAGACCTTCTAGCAATTGCGTTTGACCCCGCTTCGAGCATTGGGGGGGCAGAGTTGTAGAATGAACTCCCGACCGGGGGCGTTGGAACGCTCCAAGACTCCACTCTTTGTCCCCCCCAAGGGTGTGTACTTTTAGCGACTGAGGGTACGGGCGATGACCAAGCGTTGAATTTGACTTGTGCCTTCGTAAATCTGCAATACTTTGGCATCTCGCATGAGTTTTTCTACGGGATAGTCCTTTACGTAGCCGTTTCCTCCAAAGACCTGCACTGCGTCTATGGAGGTCTGCATTGCGGTATCGGCACCAAATGCCTTGGCGTAGCTTGAGACAATGGGGCTTCGCACGCCGTTGTCGAGATTCCACGCGGCTTTTTGATAGAGGAGGCGAGTCGCTTCGCAACCAATGGCCATGTCCGCGATCATGGCCTGAACCATTTGGTGCTCAATAATCGCTTGTCCGAAACTTCTACGCTGCTTCGCGTAGGCAACGGACTCGTCGAGACATCTTTGCATGAGACCGGTGGCCATCGCTCCGATATCGGGACGCGTTTGGTTGAAAGTCTCCATTGCCAACTTGAAGCCCTCACCCGGCCCGGCCAATAAATTTTCTCCGGGAACAAGCACATCGTCAAAATGTACAGTGGCGGTATCGCTCGCTCTTTGCCCCAACTTGTCTTCGTGTTTTCCGACCTTCACTCCAGGTGAATCTGCGTCGACAATGAAAGCCGCAATGCCCTTGTGGCGGAGAGTGGGGTCGCACGTTGCAAAGACGATAAAAAATGACGCGAATGAGGCATTCGTGATCCAGCATTTTTCACCATTGATCACATAGTCATTGCCCTTTTTGGTGAAACGAGTTTGCAGGCCCGCCACGTCGCTGCCGCCGCTGGGCTCTGTCGTGCAATAGCTAGCGAGCAAGGGCGCCTCGGTCATCATGCCGAGATATTTTTTCTTTTGAGATTCGCTGCCAGCCAAGATAATGGGCGTGAGGGCGAGGGTATTGGAGAGCATACTTGTTTGAATGCCGGTACAGCCGTAGGCAAGTTGCTCGGCGATGAGCGCGTTGTTTAATTCCCCGAGACCCGCTCCACCGTACTTCTCCTCGACGGTGGCGTTGACTAGGCCGAGCTCCCAGGCGGCATCAAAGACCTCTTTGGGAAAGCGAGCTTCTTGGTCGCATTGGGCCGCAATGGGAATGATGCGTTCGCGAGTGAAGCGTGCTGCCATCTCCATGAGAGCCTCTTGTTCTTCACTTGGCTGAAAACTGAGCATATTGAGATCCTCCTTAGCGCGCTTGGTTGAGCCGCGCATCCTGCTCTTCAGTGTCTCCCGATCTGCGCGTGAGGACAAGGCGAATTAGCGGAACTCATCGACGCGCTCGACGGCGCGCCCTCTTTAGTTCGGCACGAACCGCCCGGGCTCCTAAAATGTAGCCAAAGGTTACCCCAAGAAGCAGCACGCCAGGAATGAAGATGATGTGCTCAAACGTCACAGCGTGGCGGTGGCTTGCGGGGGGGCATTTCCAGATCCTTGGGCAGCGGAAGCACTCGCGTCGTCGGCTCGTTTGAGAGCGCTTTCTAACTCGGAAAGTCTGCTCTGTACTCCTTGGAGTTTGCGAGAAGTCAGCCATACAAAGGCAAACACAAGCATCCACATCATAATGTAGGCGGCCGTGAGAAGACCGGCCGCACTGCTCGTCTCTTCTCCGCCTTGTACGGCGACGAATTCGGTAGAGCGATCGGCTGTCGTTGTTTGCGTTGCGTCGGCAGTTTTTTGGTTCATGAATGATCTTCTTCGTAGAGATAGTCGTCGTCGCCTTCGGTAAGTCCTAGGGCGGCCGAAAGTTCTTCCGCGTCGCGGAGTCGCGAGTCCACCATTGCCAACTTGGCGCGCTGAATGATGAGCACTATCGCGAGCAGGGTCATGGTTGCAAAGCCTACAAAAAGAGCATGATACATATCAGCGCTTCCCAGGCCACCTCCTCCTTTGCCTACAACGGTGGGATGATTCCCCCCCCAGAGACGGACTGAATAGTGAATAATGGGTAGAAGAGTGGTTCCCAATACTCCAAAGGCCGCGGCAAATCGTCGCTCGGCATCACCATCTCCGGTGAACTTTCTCAAGACGACCATGGCAATGTAGAGGAGCACACTGAGTAGAAGGGTTGTGAGGCGAGGATCCCATGTCCAGTAAACTCCCCAAGCTTTTTTTGCCCAGAGGGGACCGCTCACGAGGACCATCAGACCAAAAATAACAGCGGTTTCAGCCCCAGCACGTGCCCAAGCATTGCGCGCCTGGGTGGCTCGAACCAGGTAGGCTGCGCTCGCCAAAAAACAGATAGTTCCGGACAGATAGAGCGCGTACGCCGCTGGCACGTGAAAATAGAAAATCTTTTGCGCCAACCCCCCGGCCGCTTCCTGTGCTTCGGGAGTTTTGGCGTAGATGAACCAAAGGTGATAGGCAAAGCCGATTGCCGTCGCGACAAGGGTGGCTACCCAGATCGGACTGGGCCTCGCTAAACTCTGCGTGGGGGATGTAGAGGGGGGTGCGGGGGAATTCATGAGTGGGGGGACCTTATAGGCGACAATAGATCAAGACCAGGACGCTGGGTTAGATCTCGCATGTTGCGAGGGCCAAAAAGGAGATAATTTGAGCACGGAGCAGCTGAAATTCCTTCACCGTTACGTCTAGATCGGTACGCCGGGCTGTGCTCTGGGTGTCGACCATGTCAAAACTGGTTCCGGTGCCATTGAGGAATTTAACTCGGGCCAATTGTGCATTGTCCTTGGCAATCTCACGGCTTTCTTTTGCTATTGAAAGACTGGCTTGGGCAACGAGCACTCCACGTTGCGACTGGGTCACTTCTAAGTTCGCTTCACGCTCTACTTGAATCGAATCCTGATTTCTTTGGTCTAAGATTGCTTCGTTCGTTTGCTTTTGACCATAGCGTAAACCGCCATCATAGAGGCGCCAAGTGAGGGTTCCACCAATTGTCCAAGTCGTGGCGGGAGAGGCAAAGTATTCGTACGAGTTGTGATTGAGGACCGAATTGAACTCGATGGTTGGCAAGTAGGCGTACATCACACTATTTACGTTGCGAGTGGCGATGGCGGCTCCCGCGGCAGCGGCGCGTACGTCTGCTCGGTCCCCTACGCCGGAGCTCAAGGTGCAGGTGTCCCGAGCATCCTGGCGCAATTCATCTAGTTTAAGGTCGGGCCTGACTCCCCATGCCTCGGAGTAACCAAGAGCTAAGCCCAGGGCCTCGCGGGACTTGCGTAAAGTCTCGTCGGCTTCAATGACTTGGGCTCGGCTGGAAGCCACCTCTTGGCGTGCGCGAAGTACTCCTACAGCACTACCCGATCCTAATTGAGCTCGACGGGCGTTCAGTTGTAGGTTGGAGAGTGCCGCTCGGAGGTTCACTCGCGTTACTTCGGAAAGTCGCTCTGCTGTGATCACCGTAACTATCGATTCGGCCAGCCCACCAATAATCAGTCGTTCGGCATTTTCCGCGCTGAGAGCCGTTTGAGCAATCACGTCTCGCGAAGTGGCGTAATCGTACCAATTGCGGGCAGCAAGAATTGGAACTTTCAGGGTACCACCAGCTGACCACGAACTTTGCGGATCAGGGATTCGATCAAAGATACCCGCGCCCGCGCCTGTAGCTGCTTCTGTGATGAGATGATGGTTTACTCGCCCATTCGCGTCGAGCTTGGGCAGCATTTTGGAGAGAGCTATTCGCGATTGTCCCCTGGCTACCTCTACCTGAGACTGCGCGCGAATATAGTCCGGTGATCGGTTGCGAATTTCTTGGAGCCCCGTCCGCCAGTCTTTCAAAATATTTTTTGGAGGAGGGACAGGTTTCAGCATCGGATCGTCCGAAACCATGGCCGATAACTGCCGCGCTTCATGGGCACGCGAAGCTATCGCTGGGCTGGGCGCAGCCTGCTTATCAAGCCCCTGCGGGGCGTCGCCACTTGGTTGATTCTGCGCAATAGCGAGGTGAGGCGAGAGGAAAAACAAGACCGAAAGCGTCCATCGCGTGATTCTCATGCACGTCCTAGTTAGCCGTGCCCAGAGCTAGTGCAAATACTCGATAGATAAAAATGGGAATATGGGTCAGGTGCTACGACTTTTGAGTCCATCGCTGCATTTTAGTTCGTGCTTCGGCGTGGTTGCCCTTGGTGGCCTCTAGGAGCTGCCGCCAAGCTTCTTCTCTGTCGTGGGTGGCAAAGAGAGCATGAGCGTAGGAGATCGCTATTTCGCGGTCTTCTGGAAGAGCAGTGCGACTCAACCGCAAGAGAGGTAAGGCTTCGTGGGGACGCGACATGATTACGTCCAAAAGGTGTCCCAAATTATGGGCATACCATGGGCAATGAGGCGTGAGAGCGAGGGCATGGCGATAGGCCCGCTCCGCCATATTGAAGTGGCCCATCAAAAGACAGGCCAAACCCAATGCAGCGTGGGCGCGATCGTCGTCGGCATTCTCCTGGACCAGTTCTTGGGCAAGGCGGGCGGCTCGAAATGGTTGTGAGTGTACCAGGAACTCAGCCAATTGGCGTTTCGCGTAGGTGAGGTGAAGCGTGGTATTGATGCGCCCAGCCTCCGCTGTGGCTTCTTGGAGTAAACGTTCCAGCATGGGAACCAAATCAACCGCGGTGAGCCCTTGAGAAAGGGCCCACTCAATATCCGTGTACATGCGGTCGATGGGGCGCGCTGGTTCGTTCACTAGCCCAATTTTAGCCTGAAATGCCGGGCAGAGCCAACCTTAGCGGGGGTGCGTACCGCTAAGATTGAAGAGGCCTGAGCAATCAAGGACAAAAGAAAGAATCAATTGCGGCGGGGACGAGCCTTTTCTGCTTTGACCTTTTGTCCGGCAATTTCGCGGCCATCGAGGGCATAAAGAAGGTCTTCCAAAAGATCGTCTGGAACTCCGACGAAAGAGTGGGTCTCGCGTAAGGCGATGAATTCAACGTCCTCGGAAGGAAAATCGTGATTTTCGAGGGTATCAAATATATCGTCTTTTTCGACTCGGTCGCGGGTACCTATGTCCACGAATACCCGCGTGATTCCATCGGTATTTTTAGGTAGAGGAGCTTTTTTTCGCGACTCGGCTGGGGGGGCTGCTCTTCGCGGCGTCAGGGGAACCTCGCCTCGTAAAACCGCTCGCTCATCTTCGCTCAAAAGGTCTGCTGCGGAGACGACCTCCATGTCGCAATCGACGACCTTCGACTGAGTGGAGCTAGTTTTTGCGGTGCTTTTGGGCACGACTTCTCCTGGAGAGGCTTCAACCCGTGGACGGGAAGCTGGACCGGAGCGTGCCTTGCGAGGGGCGGACTCAGTGGTGTCGCTTTTCTCAGCGGTGTCGCTTTTCTCAGCGGTGTCGCTTTTCTCAGCGGTGTCGCTTCTCTCAGCGGTGTCGCTTCTCTCAGCGGTGTCGCTTCTCTCAG
>CAYWLO010000046.1:9085-33790 GCA_964459035.1 uncultured Polyangiaceae bacterium
GCGGTGTCGCTTCTCTCAGCGGTGTCGCTTCTCTCAGCGGTGTCGCTTCTCTCAGCGGTGTCGCTTCTCTCAGTCTTTTTGAAGGCACCCTTTTCTGCTTTCTTTCTCGGCTTCTTTGCCTTTTTCTCTTCAATCACCTTTCTTGCAGGCTTGGCTTCTTCAGAATTTACTTGGCTTACTTGGGGAGGAGCCTTACTTCTGCGCGCCCCCGCTGCTTTATCATCGTCAGCGGGATGGGCTCCAAGGTGGTCTTTGAGTAGTCCCGCGACGATTGTTTCAGCGACATCAGACGTAAGAATGCGTCGAGCTAAACTGAGATCATCCGCTGACTTAGATTGAGCCGAGAACGCCTTGTAAAGAAATTCTACAAGGTCCGCTTCTTTTCTCGTCTGAATCTCACCCGGATTAGGCAGGTCGCGTTCGACCGGAAAAATCTTATAGGTGAGGCGCAGCATATAGAGGTTACCCACGTCCTGGGGGCTAATCAGACTGATGGCTGTCCCCGTTTTGCCCGCTCGTCCCGTACGCCCCGTGCGGTGAACATAGTTCTCTGTCGAGTCGGGAAAGTCCGCGTTGATTACGTGAGTAAGATGGGAGATGTCGATGCCTCGGGCGGCGACATCAGTACAAACCAGAAAGCGAAGCTTTCCTTCGCGCGTGGCCGTCATGACACGCTCGCGATCGTTCTGCGCCAGATCGGCATTGAGCCAGTCGGAGGCGTAGCCCATTCGATTCAACGCCTTGGAGAGGCGTTTGGTTTGATCGCGAGTATTGCAAAAGATGATGGCGCTCTCAGGGTTCTCTATCTCCAAGATTTGTACGAGTTCATCGGCCTTATTTCCCGTGCTGCGGTAGACATAATGCTCGATAGACAGCGCGCCGATATGATCGCCACTGAGGGTAATAAATTCAGGATCATTGCATCGCGTTTCGGCGATTCTCCTTACGTCCGAGGGGAGTGTCGCGCTAAAGAGTAGTTTCTGCGCTTTCTCCGGGAGCTGATCCATGATCTTGGTGATCTGGGGCAAAAAACCCATCGAGAGCATTTCGTCACTCTCGTCAAGTACTAATGCTCTTATGGTGCGAGGGTCAAGGTAACCGCGCTCCAAATGGTCAAGAACTCGTCCGGGAGTGCCTGCAATTACCTGAACGCCGCGTCGAATCGCATCAATTTGCGGCTGCATGGCTGTTCCCCCGTAAATGGCGGTGCAACCGAGATCTTTGTGTTTTGAGAGCCCTTCAATCTCACGGTTGATCTGTAGAGCTAATTCTCGAGTTGGAGAAAGAATCAAAACCTGCGGAGACTTTTCGGTAATATCGACGAGCCTATCCACTATGGGGAGACCGAATGCGGCCGTCTTGCCCGTACCTGTGCGCGCCTGGACAACCACGTCGCGCCCAGAGGCCGCGCTCTCGAATACCGCTCGTTGTACGGGGGTAGGGTGTGTGTACCCCAGATCGTCCACCGCGCGGCGGACCTCGGGAGAAAGGGGGATGACATCAAAGGTGGGTTGTTCTTCAGTTTCATCAATGTCTGAAGAGGGAGTGCTATTCTGTGTCACGATTAGTTCTTTTCTTTTGGTGAACTTGGTGCAGGTGAGTCGGTGAGTGGTGAAGATGCATTCTTCTTAATGACATCATTCTTTCGACCCAGGGCCTCAAGGAGTTGCGGCGCGCGTGCGCGCCACTTAGTGAGATCTATTGCCGTCAAACGAATCGCTCGTTCCTCTGCGTATCGAAGAACTTCGACTGTACGCAATGCCTTCAACCCGTCTACATCCTTGTCCGTTTTACAAACTCGTTTAATTGCCCGAACTTGACTCCAGACGGGGTCGAGTTGTTTTCGGAACGATGTTAAAGCAACGCGTTCGGGTACCGGCAATGTAGAAGGTTGAGCGGTAACTTGTTGTAAGGATTCGTAGAGAGCCCGGGCTCCGGAGCGACAAGTAAATTGAGTCGAACCGACTTTCGGAAAAAATCTTGTTGAGATGATCTCATGGGTGACCACAACAGAAAGCCAAATTGAGACCAAACTTACAAAGGCAATGGCCCCTCTGCGGATTGGGCTTCGCTGGGTTGGCCCTTTCTTTGAGGGGGAAGTCGCCTTCATATCCTTTCGTCTACTTGGATCGGGCGGTGCACGTCAACGGTTCCTCGCCCGGACATCATTTCCCTGCTAGGACCCGCGCGTTGCGACTAGGCGATAATAGCAGTGTGGTTAAAATATTGAACCACTACTGTTTAAATTCTTCAGTAAGTGTCACTGTTCCACGAACCAGACGCCCCTCGGGCGTCGCGGGCACTTCGCTCATTGCATCAAACAACGTCTAACTCTCTTCGAAAAAGAAAAAAGTCTTTAAGAATCATGACGATTCAACTCGATGCAGCCGTGTCTGTTCTCAAAAGTGGGGCAGCTGCCAGAAATTCTGGCGATCGAATACAGAAACGCCTAGAAAACGTACAAAGTTTTCTGGCCAACGATCTTCTGGCGGTCGAAAAGGCTCTAGCTGACCTATTTGGCCAAAGTCCCGAGCCCGCGCTTTCGGCGTCACGCCATTTAATTGTTCAGGGTGGCAAGCGCGTTCGACCTATTTCGCTTTTACTCTCGGCAAAATGCTTTGGCCCGACGGACGAGCCGCGCTTCTTTGAGATGGCGGCTGTGGTTGAGCTTGCCCATTCTGCAACTCTTTTGCATGACGATGTGGTGGACGAAGGCATGGTCCGTCGAGGCTCCCCCACATCCCGTTGTATCCACGGCAATGGGGTCAGCGTCCTCGCCGGGGATATGCTCTTAATAGATGGGCTGTCTCGAACCCAATCTTCCGCCCCCGAGATGTTGCCGGCGTTCATCAACACCCTCAGACGCTTAGTCAACGGTGAGGTGGTGCAACTTCGTGGCCGTACTGAGCTCGACGTGAGCGAGGAAACCTACGAGCAGATCTTACGGGACAAGACGGCATCGCTCTTTTCGTTCTCTTGTCGGACCGGTGCGCAGATGGCAGGGGCAAATGAAGCCGAACAGCAGCACCTCGCCGATTTTGGCGAGGCATTGGGCATTGCCTTTCAACTGGTGGACGATGTTATCGACTACGACGGGGAAAATACAGGAAAGAGCCTTTTTGCCGACCTCATCGAGGGTAAGCTCACCCTTCCACTTGTTCTTGCCATCCAGAAAAACCCTTCTCTCGAAGACCTGGTCGCAAAGATTCATGGGGGCGATGGCTCTGTGGTTGCCGAGGTGAGTCGCCTAGTAGTTGAGAGCGGAAGCTGTAACGAAGTGAGAGCGAGAGCCCTCGATTATACCGAGCGCGCCCTTTCAGCTCTGAATAAATTGCCTTCCAGTCCAGCCCGGGCGCTCCTTGAGGTTGTTGCCCGCGAAATGACACGCCGCGTCTCTTAGTCAAAAACTTTTTGACTAAGTTACTTTTCAAAAAATTCGGAAGGATTTTCTAGAGGCGTGCCGAGGCGAAAGAGCTCGGGTGCCAAAGGCTCCCCTGGTTGCGGATATTTAGGAAAGAGGATCTTTCCAGACTGAGAAGCTCTCAGGAGAGGGCCGCCTGGAGCGCTCAAGATTTCTCCTTGGTCCACAGAGCTCCAATTTCCTAGGCCATCGCGTAAACGATCGTCTTTTGTGCGCGCAGCAACTACTTCGGCCGTCTGGTACCACTGTACAGGGGGCGCCACCTCTGCCAGCTCTTGAAGGGAGCAGTTTTCTACTTCAATGCGCTCCAAGGCCGAGAGCAGCCGTACAATTGACTGATAGGTGAGCTCTTCTTGAACCTTGTCAGCGCCCTTTGTACCCACTTCGGCGGTAAGACCTATCTTGCCCCGATTGCGTACGTACTCGTCCAGGCAGCACTTACCCTTGGAGAAAACTCCACCGGGGGGGCGGGTGAGCCCCAAGGGCGCAGCTGCAATGATCTGCGCCCAATGAGCGTGGGCCTCATCCCAAGGAAAAGTCCAAAAAGGCGATTCCGTCGGGGTCTGGGTTTGGTGGAAATCGAGAAAAATATCGGCCGAGTCCAGGAGGGGGCGTACCTCCTCTGCCCGCTGACGCTCCCCGTTGTCCGCTGGGCGCTCAAAAGAAAAGACACGATTGAAATCTTCGTCGACAAAACGCACGTTTTTACGAGTGGCTCGGGGGTTGCCTAGTAAAAAAGTGATCGGACCAGCACTTTTTAGATGACCTGTCTTGAGTTCAGCCAGGACGCGCAAGGCGGCGGGTAGAGTTCCCCACTCGTTACCGTGAGTGATGAAGCCTAAAACAAGATGGGTTTTTATTCGCTCTTCCCCTGGAAAATGACTCGTCCAGGGAATTGCCAGGGGTCCCGGGGTAGCTAGACTCTCAAATTGACTTAGGCATGTTTCCACACCCTGTTTCTGCGCTTCTATGACGCGAAAATCTAGGGTTCGAATTACAGAGCATTTTCACCTTGCGCGGGGGCATCCCGCAACCAATAACCCAACAATATGGACCAACTGACGGCCCACCTAGATCGCGGCTGGGATTTAGCTCAACGCGGTGACGGGCGCGGAGCTGAAATTTCTGCACGCCGCGCATTGGAAGTCGAGGCTGATTCCCCCGAGGCCCATAATTTACTTGGATTTTCCCGTGCTCTTCTCGGAGAGCACGACGAAGCTCTCGACTTGTATCTGCAAGCTATTGCTTTGGATGATAAGTTTCTGGAACCGGTCTTGAATGCTGCTGAACTTTGTCTTTCTTCTTTGGGAGATCTTGAGGCCGCTCTTGCCTTTTGCAATGACGCTCTAGAACTCATCGATGGCGAGGAAGAGCTCACGGACACACTCCTGCTTCAATTTGATGCCTTGATGGGGTTGGGGCGGGCGGAAGACGCTCATGCGGTTTGCAGTCGCTTGCCCTCTCCTCCATTTGCCAATCCAATTCACTCTTTTTTGGTGGGCCGAGCCTTATTTGAGATGGGCGATTCAGCAGGGGCCGAAGCTTTACTTCTCGTTGCCGCAAAGCAGGACGTTGAGAACCCCGAGCCTCATTATTATCTCGCGATGATTCGTGAAGAGCAGGGGGATGCTGGAGCTAGCATTCGCGGTTTTCTAAAAAGTCGCGACTTGGATCTTCAATTGCCATCGCCTGCTTGGTCTTTGTCCTACGAAAGGTTTGGCAAAGTCGTGGAGGAAGTCGTCGAGCAGCTTGCGCCCCGTTTGAGGTCTTTGGTGGACTCATCCCAAGTCTTTCTTGCAAATGTTCCAGGGGTCGAGGTTGTGGTGGATGGGGCCGACCCCCGGGCCCCTATTCTTGTTGACGCAATTGAAGGTTCAAGCACCCCCATGCGGGTATTTGTCTACCAGCGAAATATCGAGCGCATTGCGGGCTGCCGTGATCGTATCGAAGAAGCATTGCGTATCTCCTTGGAGCAAGAAATCGCCAGTTTTGCTTTTGGCGAATTGGAGCCCCCCAGTGCCGAGCGCTTCACGCTCAACTGAGGGGCCCCTTTGGCTAAGTTGAGCTATTCATTATTGGGCGTCAAAATGCCCTGCGCCCGTACGTCAGAATACTAGTACCTCGTGCCGGAAGTCCGTGCCGGGTTTCACCAGACCCAACTGAAGTGGGGGCCTGATGAAACCCGCAATAGCCTCCCTATTTGCCCTCGGTACTACTTTTTGTCTCATGGGTACCAAAACCCGGCACGAAGTTCCGACCTTTGGTACTAGTGTCGCAATTGCATGGGGAACCTTGAAAAATGTCCCCAATTATTGGTTCGAGCGCGGTAAATACTCTTTGAGGTACGGCCGTAGACACCGTTGAGTCAATCTATGCACGAGCCTCAAGATTGGGACGTCACTCCTTCCGTTTCAGAAAAGCAGATCCTCGTTGTCGACGATGATCCGATTTCATCTGCAGTCGTTTCCGAAGAATTACAGTCCATTGGCTATCGCGTTACCCTTGCCAGTGACTTGAAGGAAGCGGTGTTTGCCGCGCAAAAACTTTCTTTTGCGGTGGTGGTAACCGACTTGCACATGCCCCATGGTGGCGGTGAAGCGGTGGTACGGGGCGTATCTCGCATATTGCCGCAGGCTTCCTATGTTATTCTAACAGCCGACGAGACTCCAAACTTAGACGTGGGGGACGAATACGACGATGAAATTGTGTCTATCATTCACAAGGGCGACCGAATTGGACTGACGAGAGCGGTCTCACGGGCCTTTAGAGTTTACGAAAGACCGCCATCTTCTCAGGTTGAAGGGGGAAATTATCGTGTTCTGTTGATTGAATACGACGCCGATTCGATTGCCGTGGCCCAAGCTTATTTGGGTGATGAAGTTGATTTAGTGCATGACTTCTCCTGTGTTTCGCGTCTAACGGAGGCATTGCACTTACTTCGAGAGCGTGACTTTGATGTGATCATCGCGGAACTTAAGCTACCGGACGCGCGTGGGGTGGATGTAGTCGTGGGCGTGAGATCGGTGGACGAGGAGACTCCGTTGATTGTACTCACATCAAATACTCATGAGTCAATTGGTACGGACTCCCTCGAAGCGGGGGCGCAAGACTTCCTCCTTAAGTCCGCAACATCACAAGACAGCCTTCGACGCGCTATTCGCTACGCCATTACACGAAAGCACCAAGAAGAGCTCTTGCAGACCCAAGTGCGTCACGATGAATTGACGGGCTTGGCCAACCGCACTCTTCTTCACGAACGCTTGGCCAGTGCGTTGGCGCGCGGACGTCGCTCTGGAAAAATCTTTACGGTAGCGCTTCTTGATCTCGATGGCTTCAAACCAGTCAATGATCGCTTTGGTCACGAAGCGGGCGATACTGTGCTTTGCATGGTCGCAAGGATTTTAGAAGAAGAAACCCGCCAAGAAGACACCGTGGCGCGCCTGGGAGGCGACGAATTTGTTCTTCTTTTGGAAGACACTACGCCAGGATCGGATCTAGAATCATTCATGACCCGCTTGATCGGCCGTATAGGCTCGCCTCTGGAGGTGTTTGGACAGAGTGTGCTTGTCACAGCAAGTATGGGGGTCGCTTCGTATCCGGAGACTGCCGATGAGGCGGACGCCCTCCTTGCAGCCGCAGATCGCGCGATGTATCGAGCAAAAGAAGAGGGAAAAAATCGATTTTCGATATCGACCCCCTTATTAGCTCTTGGAGACTAATCAGAAATTATTAGTCATGTACGACGACCATTGAACCCTGATTTTCTTTGCTGGACCAATTTCCGTGAAAACCGGCAGGCAATTGTGGGTCGGCGTAGAAAAATACCCATTTTGCGTCGAGAGGAGCCATGTTGACGCAGCCATGACTCATCTGCACTCCATAATTACGATGCCAAAAGGCCCCGTGTGTCGCGTATGATTTGTGAAAATACATAATGTACGGGACATCTTCGATACTGTAGGGAAGATCACCCGCCGCGCTGCCGTCGCCGTCCATCGTAGATGCGATATGTTTTTCGCGAATGCGCCACATGCCTCGTGGCGTGCTGTGGTCTTTTTCTTTGTTGCGCGAGTGTTTACCGCTTGAGATCAAAGTGGCGTAAACGGGGCGATCTCCCTCAAAAACGACCAGCGTCTGTTCGCTAATGTCGACATCGATCCATCGCTCATGGGGCCCAACTTCTTCGGGGCGCTTTCCAGGGGTCGTCATACGAATGTGCCGATCACGGATCCAGTCGCCATCTTTCATCTGAAAGTAATCGATCTTTCCGATGCGATGGTAGATATATTGTAGAGGTACGGCGCTAAACTTCTTGATAGATCCCTTGGCTTTGCGCTTGTTCGTTTCCGTGTCGATCTCGTAAGTGGGAGCCGACTTTCTTCCTCCAAATACCCAACCAATCGGCAAAGTTACGTCTTCGCCGTCAATCTCCACTCCATGAAAGTCAGAGCCTGCTGTTTGATAGAATCTATCGGCTGGTGTGATCAATCCTTTGGTAGTTTTGTACCAAGTTCGTTTGTCCCACTTGAAGGTTTTGTCGATAGCAATATAGAAACCTTTCATCATACGCGAGGCGAGAACCTCGTCTCTGTCCTTGCGCAAGTCTTCTAGGGTGACTTCGTTTAGTTTTTCTTCTCGTTCCCAGAGAGGGATCTCATTTTCATTGTCGGAACCCTTTGCGCCGCCCATTGCGAGCCCAGCCTCTTCCATCTGTCGGCGATCCTCCTCGCGCTCTTTTGCTAGAGCGTCTCGCTCTTTTTTTGCAGCAGGGAGATAGGGTTCATATCGATGGGTCTGCTTTTGTGTGGGGAGAGAGCGATACGCGGGAGTGCCGTTCTTTGCATTGCGCGCGTATTTATAGGGTAGAATCTCCTCGATGGCCGGTTGACTTGGGCGAAATTTGGCTCCCCTATCGTTCTTGTTTGTCGTGCCTACGTGGCTGCAAATATAGCCGCCCGAGGCTACCTTGAACCAACCTTTTGAGCATTTCTTGCCGTCAACCTTGCCCTCTAAGATAGGGACCTGACCACCACGCTTTACGTAGCCCAATTTATTCTTTCGATGGGGGCTCGGCTCGGTGTAAATCGCAGCAGAGGACCGGGTAACCCAAAGCCAAGGGCCGGGGTGCGGCGGGGTTTTGGGGGCTTCCGCTTCAGTCGCTTGCTCCTTAGCATTCTCTTTGGCTGCTGTATCAACCGAAGGTGGGGGCGCTTTTGGAGAGTCTTCTGTCGAGGAGGAGTCCGCGTTCTTCGTCACTGTCACGGGCGAAGGGGGCACGGGTGAGGCTGTCGGTGGTTCGCTCTGTTTGTCGGGGGATTCTTTACCTGAACATGCTGACCAGCTGGCAGCGAGAAGACCGAAGAGTGCAAAGCGAGAGAGTTGGATAGGTGAGGGCATAGGGGGACACTTTTTCGGTTACTATTCGTTCCGCCTCTTGTCGAATTCTTAGCAAAAAAAGCGGTGGGGGTGAGCGGTTGAGCGCCTCGCCAGTCGGGGGCTTTTTCAGTCTTCGCCAGGCGCAGCGGGGCCTGTCATCACGCTCTGAGGCATGGCATGGTGCTTTTCAGGCCCAGCAGGGGCGTCCAATAGGAAATCATGTCGGCCCGACACCGTACCCAGTCCAATCAGCCCCCTACCCATAGTTCAGGGTCCTTTTGGGGGCTATCAAGGGATAGATCCGCCTCGCGCCTCTGGAAAATGGTGGCGGCGTCTCTTCTTGCCCATACATTTTTGACTCCAGGGCCTGCACTCCTGGGTCTGATTGCCATGTTACCTGCACTAGAACTCTCTAGTGAGGCTAAAACTATCGAGGTGGAGCTGATTTCGATTCCGATTGCTCCAGTAGGGGATGAGCCGGGGAAAGAAGTCGAAAAAGAAAACCTCGATTCGCGCTCAGACGAGAGCAAGGAGCCCCCAGCAAAAGAGGAGATTCACCCCTCGCCCTTGGTTCCTCCCGAGACTCTTAAAAAAAAGGCAGCCCCAGTGGCACCTCTCCCTGAGGAAAAGAAAGAAGCGCCGGTCTCTCCTAGCAAGTCATTTGGCGATCCGGTTGCTCTTGCTGGCAGCGCTGGACAAATTGCAGATTCAAACGCAAACGTACGACTTTTTATCTACACTGATGTGGCTCGCTCTCATCCCCTGGGAAAAAAAGTGGGGGAGCTCCTCCGTCGCACTCCTCAATGGCGTGACTTCTTCGGGCCCTCTAATATCGATCCGGTTGCTGACATCGACAGAGTGATGATTGCGGGCCCACAATTTCGCAACTCTTCTCAGATTGTTGCTGTGGTGCAACACCACTTGTCCCGCGCTCGCATTCGGGGGGCCTTGACCCAATTGGTCGAGCGAAAAGGCGAGTGGATTGACGAAGAGGGTTTAATCGCCCGGGCCGACGCAGATAGGGCTACGAGAATTTTTGCTGCACCCAACAAGAGAATTGTGATCGTGACGCCCCCTCAGCTTGAAAAACAGGTGCGGGCTCTAGGTTCGGCAATGCATTTTCCTGAAAGCACCGGGGACGTCGTTGTCACTGCATATTTTGTGACACCCTGGCGCGCCACTCGCAATATTGGGTTGAATATCCCCAAGACGATAGAATGGGCGCGATTTGATCTGAGACCTACCCCTGAAGGCGGGGCGATTCTCAAGGTTCTTGCTCAGGATGAGAATGTCGCAAGCGCCAAAAAGCACGCGCAGGTATTTGGGGTTCTCATTGAGCAGCTGACTTCATTGGACCTGGGCATGCTGGGGTTGATGATGGGTACTGCGAAGAAAAGCTACATCAAGTCTGTTGTGTTTAAGAACAAGGGAAAGCAGATTGTCGGTACCGTGGAGGTAACAAAAGAACAGCTCCTCTTGGGAGCAGATCTTCTTTCGGCATTCTTGCCCCCCGTGAGGAAGATAAAAGCGCAGGATAAAGCCGCTGAGTCAGCAAAGACTATCAGGTCAACTGATCGGAAGACTTTGAACCTTAACCCTTTGGCTGGGCCCCTGGGGAATTCAGCGCAGAGCCAGAAAACTCGTCCGATTGAGATTCCTCCAGGCCGAGGTTCAGGGGGATCCCCTCCTGCAGGTGTAGTTGAACCTGAGAGATGACTTGTTGTGCTTGGGCTAAGTTGAGTCCAGAGACGACCCAGCCTCGCTGAGATTGCACCTTAAGGAGCAGTTGGGCAGATGCGGTAGGGGCCGAGGGGCGGCGTCCGGAGCCCATAAAAAAATCGAGAGCTAGACCCATTAGAAAGAAGGAGAGCCCACCCAAGACGAGAGTGGGGGCTCCTCCTGCGGCACTGATGCCTTCACTCATGAGACGAGCACCTACGAAAGAGCCCAGGGCCAGTGCTGCTAGGCCAACAAAAAAGTGGGGGGACTCGCCCTTTTCCTCCAGGGTGATTTCTTGGAGTTGACGCAGGGGAAGTAAAGTTTGTGAGGCGCTCAAACGGCGTCCCCAGAAGCTGCGCGTGATTGCGAGACGGAGCTGACCACCTTGCCCCTCAATGCGAACTCGGCACCTGGATCCCAACAGATAACGAAGGACGAGGCGACCAAACCCTGCGATGAAGAGCCAGAGCGAAAGAGCTTGAAAAATGCGAATGCCTAAGGGAGCGGGCAGTCGCCGTAGCTCCCCGGTAATCGAGGTTCCTTTTACGATATCGTTCACAGTAAGAACTCAAACTCGGTTGAGTTAGTTACTCAGAGAATCGAGGACCGGTCCCGGTACTTCTGGCGAAGCATCACTCAAAACACGATTTTTCTCGTCGACACGCACAACTCGAGGAATATGGGTACGGGCTTCCTCTGCACTCATGTCAGCAAAGGTCGCGAGAATGACGAGATCGCCTGGTTTTGTGAGATGGGCGGCGGCGCCGTTGGTGCAAATTACGCCCGAGCCGGCGGGTCCCCGCAGGGCATATGTGGTGAGACGCGAGCCGTTGGTCACGTTCCAGATATGGATCTCTTCGTGAGGGAGGATACCGGCAGCCTCCAGCAAATTAGCGTCAATTGTCACGCTGCCTTCGTAATCGAGATCGGCGTGAGTCACCGTCGCACGGTGGATCTTCGACTTGAACATTCTGAGGTTCATTTTGTAGCTTCCCGGCTTCTCATGGCAGCCAGCAACATTGCTGGTCCCCCTGGAAGACCTTGGATGGGGGAAACATACGCACAGAGTGGGACGAGGCAAGGAATTTAGACTGGACTACCCCGAAAAACTTCTGCGAGTTTCTTGGCCGAATGACCAGGCGTCGGATAGCGATAGAGCTGGTTTTGACCGCAAAAAGTCAATCCTACGTAGACCACTCTCTCTGGGGGCCCGAAAAATGAACGTACGACTAGTCCACAATTCTGACGCACAATCGACACTTCAATCTCGCGGTGAAGGCGACAAGGCGCGCATGATTCGCACTTTACGTGGGTTGTTGAGTGAGACCTGCCGTCTACGCAACGAAGGGGTCGCTTACGCCAAGTTAAGCCACGCTCAAGGCTATGCAGACGGCTATATGAAAGTACTGACTGATGCTGGCTACGTTACTCAGCGCGAGCTCCTCGATATCGTTGTTGATGTACGACGGGGAGTAGACGGCCCGGCAACACGCACTCTCAGCGTGTCTCAAGAAGCCCTACTCGCCTAAGAGATTGAGGCGCTGCGGTAAGTTTGCTCTGAGCGCCCGCGTCTCGAAAGAAACTTAGTGCTCGCCGAGATCGAACTCGAGGAGTTTTTCGGCGAGGGCAGCCGCTCGTTGGCGACGACATTCTTCGGCTCGAAAAATGGAGATCATTTGCGTGGTCGCTACTTCGAGATCGTCATTGACCAAAACGTAGTCAAACATGCCGTAGTGAGCGATCTCTTCTCGAGCAGCGGAGAATCTTTTTTGGACAGTTGCTTCATCTTCGGAAGCTCTTCCGCGTAGTCGCTTGAGAAGTACGGCCATACTGGGAGGCAGTATGAAGATACTCACGGTGTTGGGCTGAGCACTCTGAATTTGCCGTGCCCCTTGATGATCGATGTCAAAAATGATGCCACGCTGTCCCGAGGCGGCATGCATTTCGCTGCGACTCGTTCCGTAGAAATTGCCGTGGACTTCGGCCCACTCTAAGAACTCGCCCGCCTTGACCAAGGATACAAATTCTTCCCGACTGGTGAAGTGGTACTCGCGGCCATCTTGCTCGTTTCCCCGGGGTGCCCGCGTCGTGTGTGAGACACTGAAGCGCAAATCGGGGATAGCTTTGCGCAAACGCGCGGTCAGCGTGGTTTTCCCTGCGCCTGAGGGCGAGGAGATGATCAAGGGCAGGGGAGGCATCTTATTCGACATTTTGAACTTGTTCGCGCAATCTTTCAACTTCGCTTTTCATTTCGACGACCAAGTGGGCGACGGGAGCATGCTGGGACTTTGACCCAATCGTATTCACCTCGCGCCCTACTTCCTGAAGAAGAAAATCGAGCTTACGTCCTACAGCCTCCTGCCCTTCAAGCAACGTTCTCAACTGAGAGAAATGGCTGTCCAATCGAACCAATTCTTCGGTGATGTCGCTGCGATCGGCAAGCAATGCGATTTCTTGCTCGAGACGGCCAGGGGAAAGTTGGGCCCCTGTGTTGGCGGAGTTTTCGCTATGACCCAATAGTTGATCGAGTCGCTCTTTCAAGCGCGTGCGATGATGCTCGACAAGATCACCAGACGCTTCGTGAATTTGTGCCCGTAGCTCTTGGGTATGGCTGAGCCGAGCGACAAGCTCGTTTTTTAGGCTAGCGCCCTCAATACCCCGCATCTTTTCGACCTCGCTCTTTGCATCTTCAAAGGCGTTGAGAAGAGCCGTGCGCGAGAGGGCCGAATCGGGAGTTTGACTCGTGATCACCTCGGGCAGATTGATGAGCGATGTGAGGGAGATCTCCGTATTGGGTGCGATTTCGTCTCGAATTGAAGCCAACGAGCTATAGAGCGCACGCAATTTTGTGCCATTGATTTGGGGTAGCGCTCCCGTTTGTCCCTCGCACCGTACGGCGATGTCATAGCGACCGCGACCTAATGTGGCTCGTGCTTGCTGCTCTAGAAATGAGCTATGCTCCCCGAGTTCGGTGGGAACCCGCAAGCGAACATCTTGGTGTTTATGATTGAGGGCGCGAATTTCGATGGTCACGCGCCCACCACTGAGCTTGGCGCTGCCCGCGCCATAGCCTGTCATGCTGCGCATGAATTACTCGCCGCGGCGTTGGCGGATGTCGACCATCAATTTGTTGTAGCCAACCTGCCAGGCGGGGAGCTCTTCGATTGGGGTCTCACCAATTTTCTTACTTCTGGACTTTTGCGCCGCTTGGGCTTCTTTTTTCGCTTCGAGATCCTCCAGCTTGCGCAGGGGAATGCGTAGGATGCGACGTAGCTCATGATCTTCTACGTAAATTTCGTCCACATTGCTTGAGTTGAGGAGCATCTCTAGAAGCTGTTCGAGAACATAGTCCATCGCCTCGTCGCCAACCTGTACACCCTTTTGCTTAGCGAGAGTCTGCAAGACGCGAGGAAAGTCGCGATTAGATAGCCCACGAGAGTCGAGGGTCTGTCGAGCGCGGGACATGAGCTCTTGCTCGGTGCGAATATACTGATTCAAGACAGCTTCGAGATCCAATTGGACCTCACGTGGCATGCTCGATTCGATCTGCCCATCGGCCTGGAGTAATTGGAGCATTTCTCGCGCGACGTCGTGGACGTTGATCTGTGAAAGAATCATTGTGGCTGCCTACCAGATTTCTCTCGTTTAGGGCCCCCAGTACTCTCAATTTGTTCGGAAATTGAGCACGGACCCTCCATTCGGTCACTTTGATGCGCCTTTAAAGCTCGCTTGTGGGTATTTACTCCTCAACTTTTGGTGGAGCGGGGCTTTGAGCTTCTCCGGGAACTAAATCTTTTCGTCCACTGAGACGCAGTCGATTGTGTACCGCTGCTCGCTGGCGTCGCTTGTACGCGTCGTGGGACGCATCACCGACCTCGTTGTTGGCGTCGGTCTCAGCGTCCAGCATCTGAAATTCGCAAAGAACAAAGACAACAGGCCCTAATGTCTCGGAGCCAGGGGGAGCCATCTCCATCAAATGCTCGGGAATTCTAACGGGCACATCTGCCACAAAATGAATCACACGGTAGTTCTCGGCGCTGAATTTATTGTCATCGGCTTGAAGAGCGTCTTCTTCGTAGCCTTGAAAGCTCTCGACCATCGTCTTTAGATGTGGATGCTGCTGACAAAAATCCAAGAAGTGAAAGAGAGAGTTGGTGCTTTCTCCGGGGACTACGTGATTGAAAGGAAATAGATGCTCCGTCATGTAGAGCAGGACGGGTAATATATCCTCTTTGGTGCGACAGACGATGCGAAATCGCAACTTATCATAAAGCGCCGAGGCGGTTGAAGCGCTCTTTGAGAGAAGTTTTGTGTAAGTTGAGTCGAGATTTTTTCTACCACCGATGAACTCGGTGATGGGAAAGTCACTACTGAGCATGGTGCCCACGACCCGATATATTTTCTCCTCTACCAGATGAAAAACATCTTTATCACTTACAGGCAGACGAAAGAGTAGCTCTCTTCCTGTCATATGACTGATAATATGAACCGTCTTCAGAATGGAACAGGCGCACAATTGCCGGTGTCCTTTGCCAGAGGCCATCACCACCAATTCGACCATGGAGGCCTGCTCTACCGGCCGAGGAATGGCAAAATTGAAGTTGCGCCTCAGATAACCAATAGCCGAATCGCGAATTTCTTCGGTGAAGGCGATGTCGTCAGGATTGTCGAGATTGATGCCGTGGTCTTCGACCAACTGGCGCGCCTGTTGCTCACTTGCGCAGTCTAGACGATGCCAGTCAATCACTGAACCGCCTCTTAGAATCAGACGGAGCGCCTCGATATCGTGTAGGCGAAAGTCCTCTAGAGGTCGCAGTTGCCCAGGAGGCCTGGAGGGGCGCCGGTGCACCGCGGGATCAAGCTCGGCCCGTTCGGGGGGAGCTCCGGTGTGTTGGGAGGGGGATCGGCTAGGGCGCTTGGACAAAACTTCTCACAGAACCACGGCCGACTCCGTAAGGGAGTGAAGGACCGAAATCGAATCAATGACCAGGATTGGTCTGAGTTGCGTCACCTGGGCGTACTCGGCCCAAAGAGAGAGTTCCGAAGAAAATTCCTAAGGTAACGCAAAGTACAGCGAGTTGAGCGCCCATTGCACCAGAGACGGCGAGCAGAGTGAGGGCAGCAGGAGCAACGAAATACCAGGGATTTAGCTTCATGTGAGTAATTTCTTCGACAATTTAGGGGGGGTGGCCAGCATACCGGAAGGAATTTCTTTGGATGAAATCCCGATCCGAGCGAAGCACGAGGTGCGCTGATGTAGTACAATCTCGCACACTCAATGTCGAGTGGGCAAGTTGTTACCCAACCGACGCGGCGTACTCAAGTGAGAAGCGCTACCCTTATGGAAATAGAGTTTACGCTGGGTCGACTCAATAAGTCTTGATGCTGAGACCTAAATCTGAGCGCAGAGAAAGGAAGCGGGGCCCAGTCGAATAGCTTAGAAGATCCAGTGATAGTGTACCAACGCCTCCTTCTTCTTTGGAAAGAAGCTGCAGGGCGGTGGGGAGATCTTGGCAAAGAGTGAGGCCTGCCCGTGCGGCGGTTTTGTCCACAGCGGCACTCCACCTTTGCAAATTAGTGCGACCCCCTTCATCTGCGAAACGCAAATAGTGGCTGCGAAGGGTGTCGAGAGTGCGAGCTTCGAGTAGGGGTTCAATGGCGCGGGCGAGGGGCTCAATGCGAGCCCGCTTTGCCCCCTTGAGCGGTAGTTTGGGATTCGCGATGAGGAGTGCGGCCAAGAACAAATCTTCCAAATCTTCAGTTCCGGAAAACAGTGTCCTCACGAAGTGTTCGCCTCGATATCCCGACATATGGCGACCCACCGCAAACGCTAGCTCGGAAATGCTGGCGCCGCTCAGCACATTTTTTCCTAGGACCGAGAAGGGAGGTAAGCCGACGGTGTGGGTATATCCGGAGGGGGCCTGGGGCTCCACGTAGACATTCGGGACAGGCAAACCGAGAAGAGCGGCTGCCCAGCCCACTGCCCGGACTCCCATGATGGTACTTTGGGCGGGATCTTGTTTGGAGTCAGAAACGGGATGATGCAGCAGGCCATCACGGCGCATCGTTGTGGTTTTACCGACTAAAATTGCCGGAGCAACAACCGAGAAAATGGCTCCAACAACGGGATCTTCTTCTAGATGGGCGAGGGATTTTCGCCAGGTTTCGTCCGAGAGAGATGCTTTGAGATGGATAAGCCCCGTGGGGCGGTGTTTCTCGACGAGGGCAGCCTCCGTGGTTGTGGCGGCCCCGAGCGCTACGAGGGCTTGGCAAGCGAGATACGTTCCGTCAATGCTGCCTGCCGCGTCGTATGCTTCTTTGAGGGCACGATGGGCTTCGACGTCGGTGGGCTCTAGACGCACTCGTCGCCATACCTCGGCGGGATCTTCGGTAGAAGCTGCAGCGAACTCCAATGAGCTCAGGTCTACTTCGACGTTTACGGCGGCTTGGGCCCTGAGTAACTCGCTCTCAAGATCGCTGATGCGCGCCTTGAGCGCTGAGTTCTCTTGTTCGAGAATTTTGTACTTTGCTGAGTTCGCCTCTGCTTCTGAGGTTTTGGGGGCAGAAAGAGGTGGGGGAGCACTGGCGACTGGAGGGGAGGCGCCCCGAGAAAGAGGCGGAGCGCCCAACAAAGGGCTGAGCGATGCATGGTGGGTCAATGTTTGATCCACAACTCGGACGCGATGATGGGTCTCGTAGGCAGCGGTCATCGCCTCTTCGAGTTGATCAAGACGTTCGGTGTTCAAACCGAGATTACTAGCGGCCTTGTGCAGGCGCGCTCGCTCTTCGACAGTGATGATTCCGTCTTCAAGAGCTTCGGCGAAGAGATCTTGGTACTGCAGCTCCATCGGGCCAAGGCTGAGCCCGGCTGTGGGTTGAGCTGCAGTAAATTCTGCGCCGTGAGTAAACGAAATTCGGTCTTCAGTATCGCTCATCTTGTATCCCTAGTTTATAGAAGGCTTTGTAGCTTCACCTGTGGTCGCGCACCAAAGTGAGAGATCACCTCGGCAGCTGCCAATGCCCCAATGCGCGCGCACTCTTCAGGCGTTTGATCTTTGGCGTAGCCGTAAAGGTAACCGGCTGCAAAAAGATCACCTGCTCCCGTGGTGTCGACCACTTCTTCTACGGGGGCCGCGGGAATAGAACTTTGGCCCTTACTTGTGATGACCACCGAGCCTTTTGCGCCCCGGGTGATGACGACGGTGTCGGCTTTACCCTGGATTGCAGAAGCAGCGGCCTCAAAAGAATCCTTTTCTGTGAGCGCGATGATTTCGTCTTCGTTGGCAAAGAGAACGTCAACGTAAGAATCTATCAAAGCGTTGAACGACTCCCGATGACGACCTACGCAGAAAGAGTCTGAAAGAGAAAGTGCCACTTTACGCCCGGCGTCTTTGGCCGCCTTTGCCGCTTTTTCCATCGCTTGTTTAGCTCGTGGTGGATCCCACAAATAGCCTTCAAGGTAGGTGATTTTTGCGTCGGCAAATTCTTCGGGGTGGATGTCTTCGGGCCCTAGATCGACACAGGCTCCCAAGAAAGTGTTCATGGTGCGCTGAGCATCAGGGGTAACCAAAATTAAACAGCGGGCGGTCGGTGCTCCCGATGGCGCGCTTGGTAGGCAATCAAAGCCCACCCCGGCGGAGCGAATATCGTGAGCAAAAACCTCACCCAACTGGTCGGCGCAGACGCGGCCGACGTAGTTGACCCGGCCGCCCAACGAGGCAATTCCGGCGCAGGAGTTCGCGACCGAACCTCCTGAAACCTCTTGCCCCGGTCCCATCTTTTTATAAAGAGCGGCAGCTTGATCTGCGTCGATCAAAGCCATGCCGCCCTTGGCGAGACCCTCGCGCTCCAGAAATCCGTCGTCCTCCAGAGAGAGGACATCAACAATGGCATTTCCGAGGCCAATTACATCGTATTTCATGATGTAAAAGCCCGTAGCATCAGCGAAGGGGCTGGGGAAGAGGAAGCTGGAGGCGTGTGCGCCCGCCTTGCAGGGTCAAAGGACGTTTTACCGTCCAGGTGAGGGGACTCCCGGTGGAGCTGACGCCTTTCGCCTCAACAAGCACAGAGTACTTCCCGTTTGCCAGACGAATGGAGTGAGGGAAGCGTTGGAGACTCGTCGGAAACGAGACACTTGTGCCCCCAAGAGCCTCGGGTTCGCCGGGAATAAAGTAAGTGAGGTTGAGCTCGGTGAAGCGCGCTCCCTCAGGGGCCAAGACCAAAATGGCTTGATCGCGGGGAAGTTGAGGAAGAACCTGAGTGGCGCCCAAAACCAGAGCCCCCAGTACGAGGGCGCGAGCCAAACGCTTTCTCCAGAAAGCCCAACTGCGTGGGTTATAAGTGCGTGCCCTTTCCAGCTTGGCAGGGTCGCTCATGGTTTCTTCGGCGCTGGGCTCGGCAAGTTCTCGGGAGTCGCGGCGCTTTTCGGTTCAACTGTCTTTTGTTGGCGACCTAACATACGCACTAGTTTGATCAGCCCGGTGACAGTTTGCTCAGGTAGGTGGGCAAAAGCTGGCATGCGTCCTTTGCCCTTCTTGAGAGTGAAGCGAATTTCTGAGTCAATGGCGTTCTTTTGCCATTGAGGGTTGGTCAAATCAGGAGGGTGAAAGACCTTTGCCTGGGGTCCGTCTCCACGCCCAATCACTCCGTGACAGGGCACGCAATTCTGTTTCCACGTCGCTAAAATAACGTCATTGACGCCCTGTTGTTCCAGCTTGGACATACCAGGGCGGGCTTTGGATGTGTCGACCTGGCCCTGCGCGGGCTTGTCCACGTTTGCATGGTCGCCTGGAGTCCACTCGGGTAAGTCCTTTGGATTCGTGCGGCTACAGGAACTATTTGCCAAAAGGAGAACAACTACTGTCGTAGCGACAGTAAAACGGCTTCTCAAGGCTAGTTGAGTGAACGAAATGAGACTCTTCGGCATCCAGCGCGCCATAGCACAGGCTTTGGGGCCGAGTCCTCTCGGTGCAATTTACCCGCTAGAGGCGTTCGGTTGCCAAAGGCTTTCCCCCCCGAGTAGTTCTGTTGCGTGGCAGCCGAATTCGCGCACTTGCATGTGCACACGCAGTTCTCGTTTCTCTCCAGTTCAGTGAAAGTAAATGCTCTCGCTGAACGTACCCGTGAACTGGGCATGAATGCGGTGGCGATGACCGACAATCACAATATGTATGGCGCAATTCGTCATTACAAAAAGTGTCGCGAATTGGATCTTCTGCCCATCTTGGGAGCCGAACTCAATGTTGCTCGGGACACCGGGCAATTGGACCATCTGGTGCTTTTGGCTTCCAGTTTGGAGGGCTATCAAAACTTGGTTAAATTGGTGTCTCTTGGTCACACCGATCCGGCGAGTGATCAAGGGCCTAGTATTAACCTGGAGACAATTTCTGGGCGCGCCAAGGGGCTTATTTGCCTCTCCGGCTGTTTGGGCGGCGTCGCGGCCCAAAGCATTATGGAGCAAGGGCCTCAGGCTGGTGAATCAGTTTTAGGGGAGCTACGTGATCTCTTTGAGCCAGGAAAACTTTTTGTTGAGATACAAAATCATGGTTTTCCGGAGCAGGCAATTGTTAACGGAATCTTGAGTGATGCGGCTAAATCGCTCGATCTGCCCTTGGTAGCGACCAATGATGTGCACTTCATGAATCAAGACGATTCAGCTGCACAACTTTACTTAGAATGCATTCGGCGCGGTCGAACTTACGAGGAGGCGAAACCTACTCATCACGGTTCGAACGAGATGTATCTCAAGAGCCCGGAGGAGATGTTAGCGACCTTTCGGGAGTACCCCGAGGCTATAAAAAACACCCTTCGGGTAGCCGAGATGTGTCGTGGCGTTGAGCTGAAGTTGGGGCAACCCATGTTGCCTCATTTCCCCTTACCAGACGGCTTCGACACCGAAACGTATTTTCGCAAAGTATGCCGTGACGGCCTGGAGGCGCGTTTCAAGGAATTTCAGCGACTCGGAAAAGTATTCGATATCGATACTTACAATAAGCGTCTTGAGCGAGAGATGGGCACCATCCTCGATATGGGATTTCCCGGCTATTTTTTGATTGTTTGGGACTTTATTAAAGAAGCGAAGCGCTTAAAAATTCCGGTAGGTCCTGGGCGAGGCTCGGGCGCGGGTTCATTGGTCGCATATTCTTTAGGAATTACGGATCTCGACCCGCTCCCCTACAATCTTCTTTTTGAGCGCTTTCTTAACCCTGAGCGCGTGAGCATGCCCGACTTTGATATCGACTTTTGCATGTCTCAACGCGAGCGTGTGATAGATTACGTATCGGAGCGCTATGGCCGCGAAAGTGTGGGGCAAATAGCAACATTTCAAAATCTCAAGGCTAGAAGTGTCATCAAAGATGTCGCCCGAGCCATGGGTATTGCAGCCCCGGACTCTCAGCGTATTGCCTCTTTAGTTCCCGAGTTGGGGCCAGGGGTTACGGCGACAATTAGTGAGGCTTTGGAGATGGAGCCTAAGCTTAAAGCTATGGTGGATACCGACCCGCAGATTGCGGAGTTGATCAATCAAAGCAAGCGACTTGAGGGACTGACGCGCCATGCGGGCATGCATGCGGCGGGTGTGGTTATCAGTGAAGGCCCCTTGCACGATCACGTGCCGGTCTTCAAGAGCGACGTAAACCTTGTCACTCAATACGATAAAAACGACGTAGAAGATGCGGGGCTGGTCAAGTTTGACTTTTTGGGTCTCAAAACGCTCACCGTAATCGACAACGCCGAGCGATTGATCAATATGCGCCCCGATCGCAAGGGTAAACCGATGGTCGTGGGGGACTTGCCTCTGACGGATAAAGCCACTTTTCAGCTGATCTCCAGTGGGGAGACAACCGGCGTCTTTCAGCTGGAGTCGAGTGGTATGCAGCAATTGCTTCGCCAACTCAAACCCGATTGCTTTGAAGATGTAGTTGCTGTGGTGGCTCTTTACCGGCCGGGCCCTTTGGGTACGGGTATGGTGGACGATTTTGTTGCAACCAAACACGGTCGAAAGGAGACTCGAAAGCTTGATCCGCTCATTGACGATGTATTAGCTCCAACTTATGGCGTGCCAGTTTATCAGGAGCAGGTGATGCAGATTGCCCAGCAACTTTCGGGATACTCTCTGGGGGGCGCTGACATGCTGCGGCGCGCCATGGGCAAGAAAAAAGCTTCTGAGATGGAGAAGCAAAAGAAAACCTTTATCGAAGGTGCTGCAAAAAATGGAGTTTCTGCCGAAAAGGCTGAGAGTATCTTCAATGAGATAGAGGGTTTTGCTTCGTACGGTTTTAATAAAAGCCACTCCGCGGCCTACGCCTTGATTACCTATCAAACAGCCTATCTAAAAACTCATTTCCCAAGCGAATTTTTTGCCGCCGCCCTGACGACTGACAAAGACAAAATTGACAAAGTTGTACGTACCATCGCAGAGGCTCGCGCTTGGGGCGCGTTGGTACTGCCTCCCGATATTAACGCGAGCGACACAAATTTCACGGTGGATTATGCCTATCCTCAAGGGGACGCTCCTCAGAAAAAGCGCAGTAAGGTGCACGACCCCTACGGGTCTCGTATTCGTTTTGGTTTGGGAGCGGTGCGCGGGGTAGGCGGAGCCGCTCTCGATAGTGTTTTTGATGTGCGTCGAGATGGAGGAGATTTTCAAGATCTATTCGATTTTGCTTCTCGAGTAGATGGGCGCAAATTAAATCGGGGGGTGTTAGAAGCTCTCGTGCAATGTGGGGCGTTTGATTCTGTTTGTGAGAAAAATGGTATTCATCGGGCGAGGGCATTTGGAGCCGTAGATCGCGCCTTGGAGAGGGCAAAGTCTGCGACCCGCGACCGAGAGTCCGGTCAGTCGACTTTATTTGGGCTCTTTGACGCGGGACCGACCCAAGGCGGGGGCGGCGGCGAGAGTGGTGGAGACGCGGAGTTTCCTCCAGCGGAGGCATGGGATCGCCTCGAGATGCTGAGGAGAGAAAAAGCAGCGTTAGGCTGCTACGTCTCCGGGCATCCTTTGTTTCGCTACGGGCAGCAGGTGAGTCGCATTGGGGTCATACCAACCGCTGAGCTTAAAGATGTGGAGCCGTGGACAGCGCAAGCTGTGGCTGGAGTGATCGAAAATTACCAAGAGAAAATCTTTAAAAAAGGCGGAGCAAAGGCCGCATTCTTTGAAATTGAGGATGTTTACGGTCGTGTCAAAGCTAAATTGAGAGGCAACAAAATTGATGAATTTGCTCATCTACTCACGGGGGGAGAGCCGGTTTTGGTCAGCGGAAAAATCAGTTTTCCTATCACGGACGAGCCTGTAGAAGAGAAAGAGCCAACGGTCTTGGTGGACTCGGTGATGCCTCTGTCCGAGGCGGTGCTTTCAGCCACGGGGCGTATGACCGTACGATTAGAAATCGAAGCGATTAGTTCGCGACAACTTCATACACTTAGAGATGCACTTGTTGAAAACTCGGGTTCTTGCCCGGTGGATTTGCAATTGATCCTCGAAAAAGGTGAGGAAGCGACCCTTGCTCTACCCCAAAAAGTCAAACCGACGGACGAACTATTGGGTCAGTTGGAGCGTATTTTTGGCGATACGGTGGTGGAACTCTCCTAGCGCGGCTGTTCAGCTCTCATAAAATACGCGATATATTCTCCCTCCAAGACTTTACGGAGCCGGCCCTAATCGGGTGTGGGGCTTCTTGCACTCGGTTTAGCCTATCGTTGTACTAGAATTTCACCCATCGGCTCGGTTGCGCTAGGGTGTACCCAGCAGATGAGCAGCCCTCGTGACGAACTGATCCGTATCGACTCTCAAGGAGTTGCCCACCCCATCGGCATGGTGGGTAGCCAGCGAATGCGCGCCCACGAGGGCACCTATCGACTACTGCCATCGCCCTCTCATGTGGTGCTGATGCGCTACACTGGTGAGGACGGTTTGGTGGACGCCGGTGATGGCGCCAACGTGCGACTAGCGGGGGAGATCACCACCCTCGGCACAATTTGTGACATTTTAGCCCTTCTTGCTCAAACTGGTTGGCGCGGCATTCTCAGTATTCACCACGACGACGTCACCCGAGAGATATTCTTAGATCACGGCACGGTTCTTGGTGTTAAAAGTACCAGCCCCGAGGAATGGCTGGGGCGGGTAATGTACCGATACGGATACATTAGTGAGGAAGATCTAGCGGTAATTGAAGCGGCACAAACCACAGGGCGTCGCTTTGGCGAACTGGCTGTCGAGCTGGGTTTTCTTACAAAAGATCAGGTTTACAAGGCATTTGCGCAACAAATTACCGAGGTGGTGGTGGGGGCGCTGCACGTAAGTGACGGAACCTTCTTCTTTCTTGACGGCCTAGAAGAAGCTCGCCTCTTCACCCGTCAATCGGTCAGCGTCAATGCTCTCTTGATGGATGGCGTCACCCGAATGGACGAACTGGCCTACTTCACCGAGAAAGTACCCACGGTGGAACACGTTCCGGTCGTTGCGACGAATCAAGAAGCACCGCTTGAGGAGTTTGCGGACGTATTAGAGCAAGTAGATGGCAGCAATTGCGTGCGTGAAATTGGGCGACTTACAGGCCTGGGTGAGTTTGAAACCATCAAACAAATTTTTGCATTGATTCAGTCGCACCATGTCTCGATGCGGCCCCCTCAAATGAGTGGAGGCCCCGTGGCCATTGTAGAAGCCGCCAACGACGTTTTAGCTTCTGCGTTTAAGCGTGCTGAGCAAGCGAAGAGGGCGGGAGAACTACGAGAGAGCCTCAATACCTACGTTGTGGGTCAAGGCGTCTTCTACGATATGTTGCTTCAAGGGGCAGGACCTGACGAACAGGGCCGTATGAACGCTGAGCGCGTCGCGGCAAACGCTCGATTGGTCTCCCAGGGCGGCAACATTGAAGACACCCTGCGCAAGTTGCTCTTTGATTATGTAAGCTTTGGTCTCTTTAGTTTGGGGTCTGCATTGGGCGAAGCGCAGGAGCGCGATCTTCAACGGGAGGTCCAAGAAGCCTTGACCAATTTACGTCCCTAAATGCCGTTGATTTTGCTATGATTTGAATGGCCCATTTCAATGATAAAAAAGGTGCAAAACTATTGTTGCACTCTTGGCTGCGGGCGGGTAAAAGCTCGTTCCTATCGGGTCGTTAGCTCAGTTGGTAGAGCATCGGACTTTTAATCCGCTGGTCCTCGGTTCGAGCCCGAGACGACCCACAAAA